>CAJYRQ010000090.1 GCA_913777465.1 uncultured Chryseobacterium sp. | reverse complement strand
GTGCAAAGCATTATCTCTCTTTCGAAACTCTTGAAAAAGCATTAGAAGATATATTTGCAGACTTTGGAAATTTATACTCCATAGGGTTTAATTAAAATGTGATCATTAATTATAGTTGGAAACTTATGTAAATAAAAGCAATGATGATATAAATATATTTTCCTATCATCAGGGAAAAAAAATAAAACATGATATTTTTAAGGATAAGACCTACAGTCAGCAGTTAGAGAATAATTTTGGGTCTATTGATGATATTATTTTTTATGCAGACAGTGTAAAGATCATATATGGAAATTCAAGATATAAGACTTGGAAATCAACAGATAATAATACAAGAAATATTATCCTGCGATTTGATAACTATACCAAAACAGCTGAAAAAGAGAATTATAATGAATACCAATTTATTTTTACTACGCAGGATGCCAACCTGACACAGCCATGTAATGGCAACTGCAATTAGTTTTAAAAGACTAAAACTTTTGATAAATAAATGCACTATTGGGATTACCTTTAGTGCTTTTCATTTTAAGCAACTATATTATTTCGAAATGTAAAAATCAAGGGTATTAAACATACCAAGATAAATTTTTAACTTCGTTACAAAGTTTAATTTCCTGTAAGGAAAAAATTAATAAATTATGAAGAATTTAGAAGCGAAAATGAATGAGGCATTTCAGGAAACCATCCTTTTCCCCAGAGAAAAAACGGTGACCGATTTTCTGGTAAAGGTTTTGAATTCAACCGACACCTTCAGGGACGATGACCTGAAAGTGGAAGTGATTGGCCTGTATTATTACGCCGCCAGTCCTTTAAGCTTCCTCTTTGCCATGCCAAACTATGCCTATTACGCACCCGACAAAACCGTTCACATCGCAGAGCTTCACCTGAAGGAGCACGGATTTAAAGATTATACACAGGCAGACCTTCAGGAGCTTTGCAAAAAAATGCTTGAAGAAAATGATTTTTCAGACAATTCCCGAACAGACCGAAACAGCCTTCCCGATCTTTCCGGCTACTGGGAAAACCAGTCCGGGCTGGAACACGAATTCCTGAGGCAGTGCTGGAAAAAGGCCAAAGAGCAGACCCGCTCGAAAGTCCTGGGATTTCTGGAAGCTTCGGATTCCAGCAGTGCCGTGTATGACCTGGAGAACGGATATTACCTTCCGTTTGAAGTAGACCTGGACGAGTATCTGCAGGCGCAGGGTGTCCGCTTTGAGAAGGAAGAGTAAATGGCGGAATCGGTTTAATTCAAAGAATACATCCGCTTTGCAAAACTGACAGGGCAGCTTCACTGAATCAGTCTGCTGATCCTCTTTTTACTACGCTGATTCAAGCACAGAGAAAATAAGTCTTCGCGTCAAAAATTAGTCAAAGCCTCCTATTTCAGATTAATCCTCTTATAAAAAAGTCAACGGAATTCCGTAAATTTAAAGGAAAAACATGAATCCGATCGCAGAACAATACATTGCCGGACTGGAGAAGTCCTATGCCGAAAATCAGGGAAAAGAAAGCTGGGACCATTTTGAAAAGATAAAGCACGGTGCTGCCGAAGAAAATATCCGGAAGCTTAAAGAACTTTACCCGGATATTCCTGAAGCGTTGATTGATCTCCTGAAATATGTAGACGGAACTTATTGGCGGGAATATGCCGGAGAGAAAATAGCCTTTTACTTTCTTGGTTCCGATATGGAAGAATATCCGTATTATCTTTTGTCTTCCGGGGAGATGATCGAAAACCGGGATCTGGCAGCCAAATACTATAAAGATTATATCGAGCGGGAATATGATGAGGTGGATGTGGACGGAAAGATTGCCTCTACGGTAACAGATCTGAAATGGCTCCATTTTTCGGACTGTATGAACAACGGCGGCACCTCGCAGCTGTTTATCGATTTCAGTCCCTCTGAAAAAGGGACAAAAGGACAGATTGTACGCTTTGTCCATGATCCGGATGAATTGACCGTCATTGCCGGTAGTTTTGAGGAATACCTAAACATGCTGATGGATAAAGGATATGACTTTATCAATGAAGAATTTCTGGAGTAAATGTTAAGAGACTTGCCGGATGAAGAAGAAAGATATCAGAACCTATTTCAAGGCCATTACGGATGGCGATATTGAAAAAGTAGCGGAACTTATTGAATCCGATAAGGCTTATCTTACCGTATGCAGTTTTGCGCCGCCCAAGAAGAACGACGGCCAGTCCGGTCTGCAGGTCGCTTTCAAAACCGGGAACTTCGATATCGCAGGACTTTTGATTGAAAAAGGAGCGGATGTCAATTTCATCGAAACTTCAGCCATCAATGAGTGGACGGCCCCCGTCCTTCACGATTGTATCCGGGCAATGATCTTTAATACCTATACGCTTCAGAAAAATAAGGAGCGGTTTGATCAGGCATATTTCCTGTTTCAACAGATGCTGAATAAAAAAGCAGATCCCAATGCAATGGATTCGTACGGTAACAATTGCCTGCACCGCGCCATTCTGGATGCCAACCAGATGATTAGCCATCCAAATGCAGATCTGTCCGACGGTATTTTGTTACAACAGCTCAGGAAAATATTCAGAACACTCATTTCAGCAGGAGCCGATATTCACCGGCATGACGAAAGAAGGCCGGATGCGGAAAGTTTAATGAAAAATTTCAGACTGGAAAATTATCAGCTGTGGTAATCAGAAACCGATACATCATCCCGTCTTATCAAAATATGATCAATACACCAAAAACACAACACCGATGAATTTAACAAAAGAACAACAGGACATCATCAACTCGTCCGGAAACATTAAAATCAATGCTGTAGCCGGTTCGGGAAAAACCACTACCGTGATCGAATACGCCGGCACGCGCCCGGCCGGAAGTAAAATCCTCTATCTGGTATTCAATAAAGCCGTGCGGATCGAAGCGGCTAAAAAGTTTGCCGACAGAGGACTTCATAACGTCAGGGTGGAAACTGCCCATTCGCTGGCGTTCCGTCATATCGTCTTCCAGTACAATTACAAAGTCCGGGCACAGGGCTACAAAACCCATGAGATCGCCGCGTTGCTCAACCTGCAGGGCAACGGTGAAAAACACGCCGAATATATTGTCGCCAACCACATCAACAAATGCATTGCCTATTTCTGCAACAGCGACAAGCGGAAAGTGCAGGAACTGAATTACCTCGATACCGTTACCGATCCGAAAGCCAAAGCCTTCGTTTCAACATTTTATGACTATATCATTGCACAGACCCGGCTGCTGCTGAGTAAAATGGACAAAGGGGAAATTGAGGTGACCCACGACTTTTACCTGAAAAAATTCCAGCTGCTTAATCCTGAGCTTGGTTATGATTATATCCTTTTCGATGAAGGCCAGGATGCTTCACCAGCGATGCTGGATCTTTTCTTTAACCAGAAGGCTGTAAAAGTAATCGTCGGCGATACCCATCAGCAGATCTACAGCTGGCGGTATGCCGTGAATTCCCTGGAGAAAGCAGACTTCACTACCCATCATCTTTCCACCAGTTTCCGGTTCGGACAGGACATTGCCGATCTCGCTTCGGAAGTTCTGGATCTGAAAACACATCTTTATGAAAATTTTACAAATTCCGTTTCCATAATGGGAGCCGGTAAAAGTAAACAAATAAAAACCAGGGCTACGCTGGCGAGAACCAACCTCGGCCTGCTGCTGAAAGCCATAGAATACGTTACGGAAAACAAAAAGTCCAGGCAGATTTACTTTGAAGGCAATATCAGCTCTTACACCTATGCGGATGAAGGTGCTTCGCTTTATGATGTCCTGAATCTATACACCCAAAAACGCCACCTGATCAGGGACGAGCTCATCCGGTCGATGAAAGATCTGGCCGAACTGGAGGATTATATCGAAAAAACGGAAGACGTTCAGCTTTCCCTGATGGTCGAAATTATCAAGGAATACGAAAGTGAAATCCCGGAAATCATCAACACCATCAAGAAAAGGCATGTCGCAAACAACGACAAAGAGGATGCGGATATGATTTTCTCCACCGTCCACCGCTGCAAAGGGATGGAATACGATTCGGTGGAGCTGGTGAATGATTTTATTTCCGAAAAAAGACTGGAAAAGCTTAAGGAAGACAAGAAAAACTTTGAACTGAATATCCCTAAAACCAATGAAGAAATCAATCTGCTCTATGTTGCGGTAACGAGGGCTAAGAGTAACCTTTCCATTCCTGAAACCCTGCTGCCGGATACCTTTATTCAGGAATCGCCATCCATTCATGTGATAAAAGTAAAAGAGGAAGATGACGTACTGCCGAAAAAAACTTTTACAGGTATAAAAACCAAGGATAAAACAGAGAAAACTTATTCTGTAGAAAAGATCAGGACTACCCATAAAGGTGCTTACAAGCCATGGACGCAGGATGAAGATGATGAGCTGGCCGGTATGTTCAGCGACGGTTGTCCGATCAAAGAGATTGCCGATCATTTGGGCAGAACCAAAGGAGCCATTGTTGCCCGGATCAAAAAACTGGAACTTGAAGATTTTTATTAAATTAAGACTGGAAGAAGGAAGCCGGATGCGGGAAGTTTTATGTTGGTATTAATACTCCGGATCTTAAATATCAAATGATTTTGCTTTCATTCTGAAGGTAAATTTTATTTAAATCCCTGATTATATTCTTATTTTTTGTTAAACTAAATATCTCAAAATGAAAAATATTAAACCGATCACGCTTGAAAAGTACGATATGCCTGTTTATGAATCCACAGATCTCCATATTTACAGAAATACCGAAGAAAATATCTGTGTAACTGCCCTAAGTTTTGAACTGGAAGACGGTGAAGATTCCCAATATCCCCTGGAAGATATCCTGGACCAATTCAACCTGTATATTTCAGATTTTATTGATCCGGAAGCTTTTGGCCAATCCAATTACCTGCGCGCTGAATTTGCCGGCGATCCCGGGGACATCCGGGATTTTCTGAAATCCGTTGTCGGGAAAAGAGTATATAATAAGGAGCTTAAAGGAGAAGATGGCGAAACCTATGTGAAATTAATTATTGAATCAATCCAGCTTACTTTAAACGGTAAATTTAGTTAAGAAATAATTTTAAATTTTTAAAGTCTTCAGCTACACGGCCGATAAAAATTTAATTCATTGTTAAATAGCAGGACGCATAGATTCCCTACATTTGCTTTTACATGAAATTAATATGGAAAAAGAATTTAAGCTGAGGTCTTGGGAAAAGCAGGACCTCAACAGCCTGGTAAAATATGCAAATAATTTTAATATAGCCCGAAACATGACCGATAGGTTTCCGTACCCTTATTCGGAAGCGGATGGCATGGCGTTTATTGAATTTGCCACTACAACGGAGTCCGCTCATATTTTTGCCATTGAGGTCGATGGCGAAGCGGCTGGCGGTATCGGGATCCATCTTCAGTACGATATCCACCGCAAGAACGCTGAGCTTGGCTACTGGCTGGGAGAACCTTTCTGGGGAATGGAAATCATCAGCCGGGCCATTCAACAGGCCGTGGATTTTGCTTTCCGGAATGATGATGAAACCGACCGTATTTTTGCCCGCCCGTTCGGCAGCAACACCGCCTCTCAGAAAGTCCTTGAAAAGAACGGATTCATATTGGAAGCCCGCTTTCCGAAAATCCTCATCAAAAACGGGGAATTACAGGATGAGCTGGTGTATGCCATACGCAGGGAGGATTTTTATCAGGATTAATATTATTTTGTCTTATGAATTTCAAAAGCGTTGCTGAAAAAATCATCAGTCTTAAGAATGCCGATCTTGAACTTCGGGATGAGTTAATCCGCAAAGCAGAACTTGGCAATGGGTATCATGAAGGCATGCAGGCTCTTCATCATAAAAACGCGGAAATGCTGGATGAAATCATTGGCCATATCGGATATCCCACGGCTGAAAAAGTAGGTGAAGAAGCTGCTGACGCAGCATGGATGGTGATCCAGCATGCCATCGCCCGGCCGGATTTTATGAGGAAATGCCTGAAACTGCTGGAAGACTCGAATCCTGAAACCCGTATTGAGAAAATCAACATTGCTTATCTGTCCGACAGGATTGCCGTTTTTGAGGGAAGGCCGCAGTTGTACGGAACCCAGTTCGACTGGGACGATAACGGAAACCTGAGCCCGAATATTTATGATGACCTGAATAAGGTGAATGAAAGAAGGAAATCACTTGGCCTGAATTCACTAGATGACCAAATCATCAGCATCAGAAACCGCGCTCAGAAAGAAGGACAACAGCCTCCCTCCAATCTGAAACAAAGAAATGAAAAAATGGAAGCCTGGAAAAAATCGGTAGGCTGGATTACCTGAAAGTTTCCGGCTCCATTCTTCCTGCCTGTTCATCTTGAATAACGTTTACATAGTATTTAAAAAAGATTTCGTTTTAACTTCGGAAAGCTGAATGGCCGTTGTCGGAATTCCATAAGAGATCAGCCGGTCGATAAGCTGCTCCAGATGCCGGCTGTCTTTCAGTACACATTCCGTAATCAGGCAGAATTCACCTGTTACCCTTTTACAGCTCAGGATTTCCGGAAATTGATGCACGTCGTCGATAAACCTTCGGAACTCATCATTTTTAAACTTCAGGCTGATAACCACCTTCAGCGGATAGCCCAGCTTCTCATAATCCACCTCCGCGGTAAACTGCTTAATGACCCCACTATCCAGCAGGTTTAGCACCCTTTCTTTTGTAGCCGACTGAGACAGGGAAATTTTGCGCCCGATCTCCGCATAACTCAACCGGGAATTTTCACTCAGGATTCTTAAAATCCGGTAATCGAAATCATCTAATATTATTTTCACTGGAATATATTTAAAATACCATTAAATCAAGGAAAATTTATTACTTTTTCGCTTAAATCCGTTTTTCATTTGTCCTGAAATTTCTGAATTTTGCTTCCGTAAAACAATTGAAATGACAACCATCCCTTTTTCCGGTAACGGAACCACACATTTTGAGAAACTGATTGGATACAACCCTGCCATCCTGAAGTCCTGGAATATCCTGGAAGATACTTTGTGGAAAGAAAGCGTTTTAGACAAAGATATGCTCGAACAGATCAGGCGTGCCATGGCTTTCGAAAACGGCTGCGAATACTGCATGGTAAAAGCCGGCCGGCCCGACTTCGATGCTGCTCAGGTAAAAATTTCCACAGCTATAGCGTTTGCTGAACTTTTCTGTAAAGATCACCGGTCGATTCTGCCGGCACATTTTGATATGCTCCGGGAATATTTTACCGATCATGAAATTTCGGAACTCTGCGCTTTTATCGCCTTCATCAACGCTTCTCAAAAACTTGGTAAAATATTTAATCTTTCTCAATACGAACAGCCGGACGCAGCCATTACGCTTTAAAACCTAGTCATACAAGCGGATCCGACAAGAAAAAAATTCATTAAACTGTGAATCATTTATTTACACATTAAAAATCCATAAAATACCTGAATCCCACGGTGCCTTTTTTGCTTATCTTTAAAACAAAAAATTTTATGAAACAAGCTCTCCTTTTTCTTTTTGCATCTGCAGGCATCCTATCGGCCCAGACTACGGTTACCAAAGCATTCAACGATCCCGTTGCCGGTGAAACCGTGGCATATCTCGGTGTTATCGGAACTCCGGACAATTCTGCTACAGGACCTAATACAACCTTTAACAACGGTTCGCTGATCTTTGCAGGATCGTCTACAACAGCTTACTCCACGCCTACTGCCAGCGAAATCAGCATTTTTCCGGGATCTACGCTGAAAATGGTTGGTACCGGCAATACGGTATTTTACAAACAAACCGCTTCCAAGCTTGAAATTACAGGATTGGTAACCCCGGATGCCACCCTGAATTTATCGGCCAACAACGGAACGTTTATCAGCTATCCTACCCAATATACGACAACAACGGAAACGGATATTGCACAGGGGACCTTCTCATCCACTGCCATCAGCGGCTTGTGCAGGGGAACCATTGCCATTAACCCCAATGCCTGGGGAACATTGATTCTTGGCAATACCACATTTACCAACGTGTTAAGGGTAAAATCCGTTCAGGCCTTCAATCTGCATTTACCGAACGACACCAGCTTCCTGTTCCCGATAGGAACAATTACCAACACTTCTTATTCCTATTACAGCAACACAAGAAAATTCCCTTTGCTGACGACCATTCAGACGGTAATTAATGTGCCGGTAGCCAACATCAATAACCAGACGACTGATGGTGCACAGGTATTGAGCTCTGCAGTTCTTTCAACAGGAGAAACGGCTGTACGAAAAACAGGACTGCAGGTGTACCCGAATCCGGCGCAGGATTTTATCGGTTTCCATGGGGAAACCGGCCGGTATTCAACGGCAAAAATTTACAGCGTAGACGGAAAACTGATCAGAACTTCAGACATACAGGCCGGAAAAATACAGGTTTCTGACCTTCCCGCCGCTTCCTACTTTATTGAAGTATCCGGAAAAAACAACCAGCAGAAGGAAACGTCAAAGTTCATCAAAAAATAAAATCTCCATTACTGCAGATAACAGAATCCGCCCGGAAATCCCGGACGGATTTTTTATGGGTATTAAACTCAATAATGAATTGGGAATAAAAAGTGCCGACGCGGCGGTATGATTATTCAGTTTCCGGCTCATTTCCTTTTTTTACCTTTTGAGAAATTAGTACATCAGATATTAATTTAATGCCTGACGCAGAATGTATAATTTATCAGGAAAGTATTAATTTTGCTATATGCCTGTAAATTCCGCAATTATTTGCCCGTTTTTTGCTTGCACCTCAGCAACACTTTAAATATATGATTATGAAAAAATACCTTTTATTGCTTCCCTTTATTTCTTCAGCATTGGCAGCGCAGGAAGCTCCGGTTTCCGACTATTCGGATAAACTGAACATCATCAAAACCAATGTAACGGCTTACGCCTTCCGGAATATCAACCTTTCCTACGAAAGAGCCTTCAACCAGTGGTTTTCCGTGAATATGGGATTCGGGGCCATGCCTGAAGGCAAGGTACCCTTCATCAATTCTTTTTTAGATGATGATGATGAAAAAAGATTCCAGAACCTTGAAGTAAAATCCTTTAACTTCACCATCGAACCGCGTTTTTACCTGGGAGCCGGCTACGGAAAAGGTTTTTATCTGGCGCCATATTACCGGTATTCCAAAGTGACGTCCAATACCTTCGACTTTTATTATGACTATACCTTCAACGGGATTACCTACGAAATTCCGCTGAAAGGAAACGGAAGCGCCCACGGAAACAGCGGCGGACTGATGATTGGTGCCCAGTTCTTTCTTACAAAAAGCCGGAACCTGGTGCTGGATTTATGGATTGCCGGAGCCCATTACGGAAAAGGCCAGGGCGACTTTATCCTAACCAGTGATGTGGTGCTGACGCCGGATATGCAGGCAAGGCTGAAAAAGGAAATCGAAGACCTGGATATTCCTTACGTTAATTACACGGTGGAAACCAATTCCAGCGGAGCCAAAGTAAATGTGGACGGGCCGTGGCTGGGATTTCGCAGCGGATTATCCGTCGGATACCGCTTCTAGAAAAAGAATTTGAATATTCAGAAAACCGTTCTATCTTAGAGCGGTTTTTTGTTTAACCTAATGAAAAAATTTTTTACCGCCGTTTTTATTCTGTTGGTTCTGCTGCCGATGGTGATTTACCTCAATCCTTTTACCTGGGGAATGAGAAGAATGCCGCGCTATAAGCCGAGCCAGAAGACTGCTGAACTCATGATGCAGCTGAACAAAAAGTATCATATCGATATGGATACCAGTGAAACCATAGATACCCTTTGGTATTTTCGTGATCTTAGGCACCACCGGATTTCCAGACTGGAGCATTTCAGAATGGAAGCCAGGCAGGAGGACAGTGTCCCGGTTGATATCAAGGCAGTAGAAGCTTACGCTGCCGAATTTATGGCAGGTTTTGATCATAAAAAGTATTTCGATTCGATGCTGGTATCGGTAAACGGGGATTCTGTTGTATTTAAATATAAATTGAAATGAAAGCGTTAACCATATGTAAAATCCAGTCCTGTGTTTATCTTTTTATCATTATTTTCAGTCTTCAGCATTTCTTTTTCAGGGAATTCAGTTACGGATTTGACGGGTATGAAGGAATGGTAAGTGGAATCATGGCGGTATCATTTATCACTGTGCTGATCTCGGTAGTAGTCCTCATCAGACAGGGCGTTGTCTTTATCAACCGGGAGAATATCCTTGAAACCGAAATCAAGTATCTGGTCCTGAACCTGGTTTTGTATTACGGAATATTGATATCCAGCTTATGTATGTCAGGAGAATTAAGGCACTGAAAAATGCGGTAATTCCGAAGTGTCTTCCATGCAGATACGATTATAAAAACAAATGCGGCCCGAAGTTTCGGACCGCATTTTTATTTTAATGGTAGGCTTGCTTAAATTTTGCCAGAATATTGTCCAGATTATGCCGCTGAACATACACGCTCTTTACATCTTCATACCGTGGCGACTTGTAAAAGACTTCGTGGAAATCCATACTGCCATTCCCAACTTTCACCACTTTCTGTACTTCGATATTCAACTTTCTCAATTCGTCTTTAAAAACCTGAAATTCGTCTTGGATATTTTTCATCTATTTTTGATATTTTAATTAAAAAGTACTTATTTACATCAAAGACCCTACCAAAGCACAGGGGGTCTGTTTAATTTCAGAATAAAGTTAACAAATTATTTGACACAAATATAACGTTTTCCCATAAATTATTCAATTTATTTACCATAATCAAAAATATTTTCAAAAATCAATGTATATTATACAGATTTAAACTTTCTTAATTCTCTTGCATAACTGATGAATAAAGCTTTTCTGAACCCTATTCAAATGATGATTCCTGGTAGTGTTTAATTTTTTTCTTAGTTAAATCAATAAGATAAAATCTGATAATCCATCTCAAAATTATCGGTTTCAGGGTGGTATAAAAATCAAGTTTAAGTACTTGAAATAATTTAATAATAGTTTATGAATTTTAAAATTCTGATTGTAAAGCCAGTTGCAAAAAGCTAATTGCTATCAGCTATTTATAAGAGTCCTAATTTTTATCTTAAATTAAAAAGAAAATGAAACTGTAACAATCTCTCTTTCCTTAAAACCTATTGGTAAAAATTACTGTGAATTACTTTCTCCGACTGAAAATCGATGCTGGCGGCTTATGGCATTTTGTAAAGAAACCCGACGATACCCAGATCCCTATTTCTTCCAGAAACAGATTATTGCTGATTTTTAATTTGCTGCTTATTGAAATCGTACTGCACTTTATCATTGTTTTCCCCAGCGATTACCTGGTAGAGAATTTTATAACCGTTCAGGAAGCCTATCCTTTAAGCGGTTTTACGTTAATAGACCTGTTTTGGCTTGCAGCCGTTACGGCACCGCTGCTGGAGGAACTTCTTTTCAGGTACTCGCTGAGATACCACCGGCTTTTTTCCCGTTTTATCAGCCGCGAGAAATGGAATAGAATATTTCCGTACCTGGTGTATGTTTCCGCAGTGGCATTCGGTTTTGTTCATCTTGATAATTATGCCAACGACTCATGGAAGTTCTATGCTTTATCCCCGCTGATCATTATTTCACAGCTTTCTGGCGGATTTATCTTAAGCTACATCCGTGTGCGGCTGAACATTCTGTACAGCCTGCTGTATCATGCGGTGTGGAACCTGCTGTTTGCCATTGTTGTTCCGTTCGTAATCCTCTTCTTCACACCGCCTTTTAATGTTCATACTTCACGCTACAGCATCAGGATCGAACAGGAAGCTTTTCTGCTTCCCGGCGATACGGCCTCTTTTGAAGCCGACATTCAGGATGATAAAATTTACAGCCTGAAAGCAGACCGGTATGATCTTCAGCATCTGCTGGATTGTATTTATGGCAAAGGTAAACTGACGACCGATGAGGGCCTGATGAATATCCGTTTCACTTCGGAACAAGGGATTTCCAAAAAGGAATTCTTAGACCTCCTCAAAAAGAATTATGAGATTAAATAAATAAAAAGGGTTAAAATCGCTACTGATTTTAACCCTTAGTTTTTACTCAAAACAACTATTTATTGCTTTCCTCTTCTTCCAGCTCGATCTCATGTCGCAGCTGGGCTTTGTATAAAGTGGAGTAATACCCGTTTTTATCCAGAAGTTCAAGGTGCCTGCCTTCCTCTACAATTTTACCGTGCTCCATTACGATGATCTTATCTGCTTTTTCAATCGTTGAAAGCCGGTGGGCAATGATGATGGAAGTCCTGTTTTTTGTAATTTTTTCCGTTGCCCGCTGGATCAGCTTTTCACTTTCATGGTCGATGGAAGAAGTGGCTTCATCCAGGATCAGGATTTTCGGATCCGACAGGTACGCCCGCAGAAACGACAAAAGCTGCCTTTGTCCTAAAGAAATCGACGATCCCCTTTCGCTCACCACATAATCGTAACCGCCCGGAAGCTGCTCGATGAACTCGTCAACCTCAATTTCCCGGGCTCCCGCTTTTATTTTATCCAGCGTAATGCTTTCGTCCCCGAAAGAAAGGTTCTCGAAAATACTGCCGTGGAACAGGAATACGTCCTGCAATACCACCCCGATATGGCTTCGCAGGTTATATAGCTCATAATCTTTCAGGTCCACATCGTCAATCAGGATGTTTCCGGAATTGATATCGTATAATCGGGTAATTAAACTGATGATCGTAGATTTCCCGGCTCCGGTGGCTCCTACAATAGCTACTGTTTCTCCCGGATTCACCTTGAAATCGATTCCTTTCAGTACCTCCTGCTTTTCGTCATAAGCAAAATGCACATTTTTAAATTCAATCTTTCCATCGAAATGGTCTTTTTGTACTTTTCCTTCATTGGTCATGGCATTGTCTTCATCCATCAGTCCCAAAACCCTTTCCGCTCCTACGATACCGCGCTGGATGTTGTTGAAACGGTCGGCGATCTGCCGCAAAGGCCGGATCAGCATTGAAATATACTGGATAAAAGCAATCACGACCCCCGCACTGATGGTAATGTAGCCTCCGTAAAAGAGGATGAAACCGATGAACAGCGAGGAAATCAGTTCAACCACCGGGAAGAACAGCGAGAAAATAAATACCGTTCTCAGCAATGCGCTTTTTAAGGTAATATTGATGTCATCAAACTTCTTGAACTCGGAGTCCTGACGGTTGAATACCTGAATGATCGGCATTCCCGCCAGCCTTTCCTGTACAAAAGAGTTCTGGTTGGAGGTCCAGTTCCTTTCGTCCCCGAATGCTTTTTTCAGTCTTTTCTGGAAAAACCGGGTAATCACGATCATCAGCGGCAAAATTGCCAGTGTGATATAACTCAGGTGAACATTAGTGCTGAACATCATAATCAGGACAAAGACAATTCTGAGGACATCGCCGAATACCATCAGGAAGCCGTCGGTATATACCGTGGCAATGGTTTCCACATCACCGACCGCTCTGGTAACCAGCTGCCCGATCGGCGTTTTATCGAAAAATGAAGTTTTAAAATAAATCAGTTTGCTGTACAGCCTTTCGCGGATGTCCCGGATCACATTCTGCGATATGAAATTCGAGAAATAGACCAGGAAAAAGTTGAGAATGGTTTCTGCACACACCAACCCTACCAGCAGATAGATGTGCTTCATCATTAAAGCTTTATCTTTCAGCCGGGTAATGTCGTTATCCACCACTTCCATCGTGAGGTAGGGCCGGTAGGTAGAAACCATGGCGAGTATAACGGAGATAATTAACGTGAGGATGAACCATGAGCGGAACTTCATTCCGATAAAGAACAGCCGCTTCACAATCCCCCAGGTATCTTGTTTTTTCATTGTACGAATTGAAGAAAAGAATGAGATAAAATTCTATGCAAAAATAAGACTTTCTGAATTGTCAGCCTTTACGGCAGGATGAATTCGTGATGAAAATTTGTGATGACCGTTATTTATGGGACAGATGAAGAGGAAAGAGGGATGCCGGAGGCTGGAAGTTTGTTGTGTGTAATCACAGAGCCATCCGCTTTTTAATGTGAATTATATGGTATTTATTTCGTTGTCCGTGTTTTAAACAAACAAAATTTGAACTTCAAGACTTTTAGAAGTATTTTAACGGAAGGTCTTCCATCATCCAGCTTCCCTCTTCCAGATTTTAATACGGTTCTAATTGGAGTTCATGCTTTTTACAACTCCTTTTTTCCGATTTCCTCGATTTCAAGTGCCGGCTTTTTCAGGCTTTCCTTCCTGAACTTATCTTCCAGTATCTTATAAAATCCCCACACCGCTACTATGGAAAGCAGCCAGCCGACCAGGTTCAGTGCCGAAAATTCCATAAAATTACTGTCATCAAGAGAAGAGGGATCCGTAAGGCCTGCGTAAATACCGTAAGAAAATGCGAAAACAAACTGGGTTCCGAGGTAAATCCCCAAAGCCAGGAGGCCGTAATGCCATTTTGTTTTTCCGAACCGTCCTGCAAGACCGGCATAATAGCGGTAAGCAGCAATTAAAATTAAAATTCCAATCATGATATTAGTTTTTAATGTATTAAATAAGAACATCAAAGATAATCATCTTTTGATATCCTCAGAAAATTAAGCAGATTTTTACAATTAAACCGCATGTCCTTTTTAATCTTTGTATTTCTAAAATAAGTGAAACGCCTTTGTTTAACTTGATTTAATCACTGAAAATCAATTCTTTGTTTTTCTTTGCGTTTTAGTTATCAAATTTAAAATGAGTTTCAGTCAAATTCATAACCCACATCCACCAGATACAGCCCGTGTGCCGGCGCAGAAGTTCCTGCCGAATTGCGGTGCTTGTCTTCAATTACTTTCCTTACGTCCTCAGGCTTCAGCTTTCCGGTACCTACTTCCACCAGGGTTCCGACGATTGCCCTTACCATGTTCCGGAGAAAACGGTTGGCGGAAACGGTAAATTTAAGTTCGCTTCCGTTCTGCTCCCACTCTGCTTTGTAGATTTTGCAGAGGTTGGTCTTGTTGTCGGTGTGAAGCTTGGCGAAGCTTGTAAAATCTTCATATTCGAATAAAATTTTACAGGCCTCGTTCATTTTGTCTACATTCAGCGGTTTCCTCCAGTGCTGCCATGCCGATTCTTCGGTAAACGGATTTTTCTCCAGCGAAATATAATATTCATACGTCCGGAATGTCGCATCAAACCTGGCGTGGAAATCATCCTTTACCGGGAAAATCCTTTTTACGGAAATGTCTGCCGGAAGGAAACTGTTCAGTCTTCTCGGAAGATCCTGATCCAGAATTTTTTCCGTATCGAAATGGGCGAAGATCTTCCTGGCATGAACCCCGGTATCCGTTCTTCCCGCCCCCGTGGTTTTAATATTTTCACGTAAAATCGTGGAAAGTGCTTTTTCCATTTCTTCCTGCACAGAAATGGCATTCGGCTGGATCTGGTAGCCGAAATAATTCTTGCCGTTGTAGGAAAATTCAATGAAATACCTCATTGTAATAAAAATAAGTCTGCAAAAATACTGTAATTTAATGATAATCAACTCCAGAATTTTTAAAATAAATATGAAAAAGAAGCTACCATATTGATTCAAATCCCTGTGAAAATTCCTATTTTTGCAAGGTATGAAAAGATGGTACCTCTATCCTTTTTCCCTAGGTTATCACTTGGTAACGGGTATCCGGAATACCATGTATGATCTGGGGCTTTTTAAATCGACGAAATTCAATACCCCGATCATCTGTGTCGGGAACCTTTCCGTGGGCGGAAGCGGAAAATCGCCGATGGTGATGTATCTTGCCCAGTTTTTATCCAAACATTACCGCACCGGTGTGCTTTCCCGCGGCTACGGCCGGCTTACGAAAGGCTATGCCGTAACCAACTATGAGAGCAACTACAAAACGGTAGGCGACGAAGCCATGCAGCTGTTCGAACGTTTTAAAAACCGTTTCGTGATTGCCGTTTCCGAAGAGCGGGTTCCCGGCGCGAGAAAAGTAATCAGCGATATGGACCTGGACGTGCTTGTCCTGGACGATGCAATGCAGCACCGCGCCATCAAAGCTGGCTTCAATATCCTGATGACGGATTTTAACGACCCGTACTTCAAAGACCATCTTCTTCCGGGCGGAGACCTGAGGGAATCGAGAACCGGTTCCAAAAGGGCAGATATCATTATGGTGAGCAAATGCCCGGATGAACTTACGGAAGAAACCAAGCAGTATTATATTTCAAGGATACGGCCGGACCGTACCCAAAAGGTGTTCTTCTCCTCCATCGGATACGACGAAAACGTATACGGAAGGGAGAAAATGCTGCCGGACAATAACCTGAATTACTACGACATCCTCCTGATTACAGGAATTGCTAACCCGAAACCCCTGCTTACCCACCTGGCGAAATTTTCGCAGCGGGTGAAGCATCTGAAATTCCGGGACCACCATAATTTCACGGAAGCGGATATCAAGACCATCGTTGCCGAATACAAGAAGTTAGGTGAATACAAATTAATCTTAACCACCGAAAAAGACTACGTTCGTCTTAAAAGTTTTGACTATCTTCGGGATATTGTTTACTACTGGCCGATCAATGTAATCATTGATAAAAAGGAAGAATTCAACCAAATCATCCTGGATTATGTTAGAAAAAATTAAACAGACCGCGGAATTCATCAAGAGCCGTATTAAAGATATTCCTGATTTTGCCGTTGTTCTCGGTTCAGGGCTGGGAAAACTGCAGGACGAAGTAGAAGCCATCCAGATACTGGAATACCATGAAATCCCGAATTTCCCGCAGACGACCGTTGCCGGACACGGCGGAAAACTGATCTTCGGAAGGCTGGAAGGCAGGAAGGTCCTCATGATGAGCGGCCGTTTCCATTATTACGAAGGCCACTCCATAGAAGCAGTTGTCTTCCCGATACGGGTTTTCCATCTGCTGGGCATCAGGAACCTCATCCTTTCCAATGCTTCCGGCGGCATCAACCCCGATTACCGGATCGGTGATATTGCCATTCTGAAAGACCACATCAACATGATGCCCGAGCACCCGCTCCGTGGCAAAAACATCGATTCTTTCGGTCCCCGCTTTGTGGATATGAGCGAACCTTACAACCGGAAAATGATCTCAGTGGCTGAGAAAGTGGCTGCTGAAAATCATATTCCCGTTCATCAGGGTATTTACGTGGCTCTTCAGGGTCCTACGTTTGAGACTCCCGCAGAATACGGCATGATCAAAGCGATCGGCGGTGATATGGTAGGCATGAGCACCGTTCCTGAAGTTATTGTAGCCAAACATATGGGAATGGATGTTTTCTGCGTTTCGGTGATTACCGATCTCGGCGGGCCGGATATTGCCGTTTCCGTTTCCCATGAAGAAGTGCTGAACGCCGCCAATACAGCGATGCCGAACGTGATTGCTCTTGTGAAAGGCCTGGTGAAAGATCATCAATAGAAATCCTCAATCTTACGCATTATCAGTATTTCATGAAAAGCAGCTTCGAATTTCCTTTTTATGGCCTAGATTTGCATAAATAATTTTTTTGAACATGAAAAAACTGTTGTTATTAATAATGATGGGAATTTTCGGGTTCGGCTGTTCGCAACAGGCACCGAAAGTCCTGAAAAAAAGTTTTTCCAAAGAAGCCCTTGCGCAAAAACTGGAAAATGAAGAAGGCAAAACAGTAACCATTCAGCACATCCTGGATCAGCATAAAGGAAAAGTACTCGTCATCGATTTCTGGGCCGGATGGTGCAGGGATTGTCTCAACGCACTTCCAAAAGCCAAAGAACTGGAAGAAAACAATAAGAATATCGACTTTGTATTTCTTTCACTGGACCGCTCCAAAGAAGGTTTTGAAAAAAGCCTCGAACGTTTTGATATGAAAGACAAGGAAAATTACTGGTTTGCTGCGGGATGGAAAAACGATTTCAACAATTACGTCGACCTCAACTGGATCCCGAGGTACATGGTGATCGACCAAAAATCGGCCATTGCCAAATATTACGCAATCACTCCGGACGATCCTGAGATCCAGGCCACCATCGACAAACTTCTAAAATAAGGTGGAGATATCTTTAAACCTGAACATTAAACCTTGAACCTTAAACTCTGATAGGAATCCATATCTTTGCGGCATGGATTTTCCTTTTCCCACCCGCAAAATCATTCATGTCGATATGGACGCATTCTATGCTTCCGTGGAGCAGCACGATAATCCTGCGCTGAAGGGAAAAGCCATTGCTGTCGGGGGACAACACCGCGGCGTGGTGGCAGCAGCCAGCTACGAAGCCCGTAAATTCGGGGTCCGTTCTGCCATGCCGAGCAAGACAGCCCAGCAGAAATGTCCGGATCTTATTTTTGTACCGCCGCGCTTTCCGCGGTATAAGGAAGTATCGAGACAGATCAGGGAAATTTTCTACGAGTATACCGACCTGGTAGAACCGCTGTCGCTCGATGAGGCTTACCTGGACGTTACGGAAAACAAAAAAGGCATGGAATCTGCCAACCTGATTGCCAGAGAGATCCGCCAGAAAATTTTTGAAAAAACCGGGCTTACCGCTTCGGCGGGCATTTCCATCAATAAGTTTCTGGCGAAAGTGGCCTCCGACATCAATAAGCCGAACGGACAAAAAACCATTCATCCCGACAAGATCGAAACTTTCCTGGAAGAACTTCCGGTAGAAAAATTTTACGGCGTAGGGAAAGTGACGGCCAATAAAATGTTCAGTCTAGGTATTTATAAAGGAAAAGATCTGAAGAAGAGATCCCTTGAGGATTTAACGAGGCTGTTCGGGAAATCAGGAGCCCATTATTACAATGTGGTCCGCGGGATCCATACCTCGGAAGTAAAACCGCACCGGATCCAGAAAAGCGTGGCTGTAGAAAGAACGTTTTCCGAAGACCTTTTTGAAGAACAGCAGGTGAATGAAAAGCTGGAAAGTCTCAGCGAAGAACTGCACAGCCGCCTGCAGAAAAACAACATTCTGGGAAGAACCCTCACGCTGAAGATCAAGTACAAAGACTTTTCCCTGTATACCCGGAGCATGACGCAGGAGGATTATTTTTCTGTTCCGGAACAATACGTGATGACCGGGAAAAAATTGTGGGAGCTACGGCCTTTCGACAAACCGGTACGGCTGTTGGGGCTTTCCCTCTCCCACCTGAATACGGAAGAAAAAAAGCAGGTTTCCGTACAGCTGAAAATCCCTTTCGAGGAATTTGATAATTAATAATCCGTTTTTTTTCACTAAATTGTAGTAACCAAATTTACAATTTTATGAATGAAACGATGATTCAGTACTTCCATTGGTACTCCGACGGAGACGGAAAGCTATGGAAGCAGGCACAAAATGATGCAGAATATTTAGCCGGCCTCGGCATTACATCCGCCTGGTTACCACCGGCTTACAAAGGTGCCGGCGGCGGTTACTCCACAGGCTACGACACTTACGACCTTTATGATCTTGGGGAATTCGACCAGAAAGGAAGCGTGGCCACCAAATACGGAACCAAAGATGATTATCTTAAGGCCATCAACACTTTAAAGGAGCACAACATTAAGACAATTGTTGATATTGTCCTCAACCACAAAGGCGGCGGCGATGAGCTGGAAACGTTCAAAGTGGTAAAAGTAGATGAGAACGACCGCGAAAAAATTATTTCCGATGAATTCGAGATCCAGTCGTACACCAAATTTACCTTTCCGGGAAGAAATAAAAAATACTCAGATTTCGAGTGGAACTTCACGTGTTTTACCGGAGTGGATTATGCCGAAGGGATGGACTCCCATATTTACATGATTAAATCCGAATACGGCGACAGCTGGGAAGAAATGATCGATGATGAAAAAGGAAATTACGACTACCTGATGTTCAATGACATCGAGCACCGCAACCCTTTTGTACGGGAAGAGCTGAATAAATGGGCCAAATGGTATTTTGATCAGACGGATTTCTACGGGGTACGTCTCGATGCCGTAAAACACATTTCCTATAAATTTTATAAAGAGTGGCTTACCATGCTGCGTTCCAACACCGGTAAAAATATCTTTGCCGTCGGTGAATACTGGGCTCCGGGACGCCTGCCGCTGCTGAGAAAATACATTGAGGCTACCGAAGGCTGCATGAGTCTTTTCGACAGTTCTCTGCACCATAATTTCCACAATGCCTCAAAAGAAGGCGGCTCGTATGACCTTCGCAGGATTTTTGATGAAACCTTAACCAAAGAAGATCCCCTGCATTCGGTAACCCTGGTGGATAACCACGATACCCAGCCGCTGCAGGATCTGGAAGCGCCCGTGGAAGAATGGTTCAAACCGCTGGCTTATGCTTTAATCCTTTTAAGAATAGATGGTTATCCATGTGTATTTTATCCTGACCTTTATGGCGGCCATTACGTAGACAAAGACAAAGAAGGTAACGATCAGGAAATCTTTTTGAACAAAGTGGATGGCATCGAAGAACTGCTGAAAGCCAGGAAAGACCATGCCTACGGTGAGCAGCGGGATTATTTTGAAGATGCCAACTGCCTGGGATGGGTACGTTACGGTGATGAAGAGCACTCGGGATGTGCTGTAGTCCTGAGCAATAAAGAGGCCTATGAAAAACCGATGGAGCTGGGCGAAAGATATATCGGAAAAACATTTTACGATGTCTTAGGAAGATCTGAAGATAAAGTAACCATCGACGAAAACGGCTGGGGTACTTTTCCTGTACCTGCCGGAAACGTCAGCGTATGGCTGGAAGAATAGATTAACGGGCTGGAAGGAAGCCGGAGGCTTAATTTTTTATCTGTTGAAGGTTTTAAACGGTACAAAAAACATTTTGGCCTTCAAGATGCTCAGAAGTATCTTAACTGAAAATGCTTCCAGCATCCGGCTTCCTTCTTTCTGCCTGTCAACTAAACTTTTCGGATTTCCAGCATCTCAGGCAGTTCCCGGTTTTCAGCGATTTTTCCCGTCGCCGCAAACTCAGCCCAAAGTGCGCGGAGCTTTCTGCCATTTTCCTGAACATATTCCCATGGAACGTCCTTCAATAATTCCGAATGTTTCCAGGCTTCCTTATTTTCAAAAATTAAGGGGAGATCAACACAATGCGATGCGCCGATGGTATTATTTGGTAAAGTGGATTTTAAAGTAAACCGGTAAACATTTCCTCCGCCTTCAGCATAATTCCGGGCAAATACATCTGCGGGCTTTTCATAAATGGATTCCGTTGTTTTCCGGACGATGCTGTTGAGAATTCTTTTATGAAGATAGGTATACAGTCCCTCCTGCGCGGTTTTCACATAAAAGGCCGTTTCATCCTGATTGGCTCCGATCAGCACATCATATTTTTTTGCATTTCTCTTCCATTGTGAAAGGCTTTCCTCTTCCGTACACAATGGTGCAAAACCATATTGCGTACAGAAAGGCATGGCCGTTTTTAAGCCGTATTTCCGGAATGAAGGCAGGAAATTGACATATTCATCAACCATTTTTAAAGGATCTTTTTCATCCTTCAGAAAATCCGTCCTCCGGAAAAACTCCAGCGACATTTTCTGTCTTTTCCGCCTGAATCCCAACGGCGCGCTGTGAATAACCGCCCTTTGGAACAAACCGTCTATGCCTTCGGAAATCATGAGATGGGCAATGGCATCCCCGCCGGAAGACTGCCCGAAAAGCGTAATGTTTTCAGGATTGCCTCCGAAGCTGCTGATGTTTTTCCGGATCCATTGTAAAGCTTCCATGATATCGAACAGCCCCAGGTTCGCCGGCCGTTCTTCACTGCCGCCCAGAAAGCCGAAAAGTCCGAGCCGGTAGGACACGGAGACGACAATCACCCGTTGTTCTTTCACCCAAACCGACGGGTCGGAAGTGGGCAGGTCACCGCAGCCGATTTCGTAAGATCCGCCGTGGATCCAGACGACAACCGGAAGATTTTCATTTTCAGTGACATTTTCAGGGCAGGTAATCGTTAAGAACTGCGGCGATTCATCGGGTTCAAACTGTTCTACGTCCGTTTTCTGGATCAGCCTTTCGAGCAACGGACTGATGTGCTGCGGGCAGACCGGGGTTTTCTCGGGAATCTCATGAAGTCCTACTTCTATCGGTACCGGTTTCTTATACCTTTCGGAACGGGCATACCGGATGCTTTTTGCCCGGATCACGCCATTTTCGTGTACGGCTGAAATTTTTCCGGATGGGGTCTGAAAAGTAAGAATTCCTGAATGCTGCTGGGTCGTCATGCCGAAAATAAAATTTATATTCTATTAAATAATCGTTTTGTGAGATTTAAAACAGTTCTATATTTAATCTTGATTGTCCAATTGAAATTTTACTCTGTCTGCCTCAATTAACTGTTTCAATTCTATTTCGTCAGGTAAATATGTTCTATATTTACTTGCAAATAATTTCTCATTGTCTGATATCACAGAGTACTTTACGACCGTTTCATCTTTTTCGGTACATAAGATAATTCCTATCGTAGGATTGTCATCTGCTCCCTTTTTAAGGTCATTATACATCCTTACATACATGTCCATTTGACCTATCGCTTCATGGGTAAGCTTATGAGTCTTCAGATCAACAAGTATAAAGCATTTCAAATAGTAGTTATAAAATACAAGGTCCACAAAAAAATCGGAGGTATCAGTAACAATATGCTGCTGTCTTGCTACAAAAGCAAATC
>CAJYRQ010000089.1 GCA_913777465.1 uncultured Chryseobacterium sp. | reverse complement strand
GTAAAAAAATATTGTTAAAATATTTTTTATATTAAAAATTTACTATATTTGTGTTAACAAAAAAACACAAATTGAAAAGAATTTATTTTCTTTCCTACAGTCATATGGTTGCCTGTTCAATAGGGATATGGGCCATATCGGTTATAGGGAATCTGAGTACGGAGCCTGGGCTGCGATCCCGAAGGCCCATTGCATTACCTTATAGTTCTATGCTGCCCGGAAGTGTGCACCTGCAATACCGAGCTAAGCATAAATTACCTGTAGAATCACCACATAAAAATGCTTCATCTGCTGACTCGCCTCCATATGTTTATCGAAAAAGTATGTTGCAGCCGTTATACTGCATGAATGTCGATGATTTCAGATATCCATCAGGAAAAAGGACCTCTGTATATGCCTATTCATTATAAGCCAAAGAAGTTCGATCTGTAGTATGGCCTCTTAAGGGGCATGCAATGATGTAAGTAAAATTACGGAGCAGTTTCTCACTTGCTACCGGTTCACCACCTTTATTTCTACCACCTGCATTACCGTCTTACCACTGTTTTTTCCCTAAAAAGAAAGAAGGGTCTTGACGTGTGGTTTGGAACCAATATAAAAACAACAAATATCATTAGAAAATGAAAAACAAATTATTTACAATCGCAGCATTGTCTTTGAGTTTCTGGGCATGCGCACAAGTGGGAATCAATACAGAGGATCCACAGGCAACCCTTGATGTAGTAGGGTTTCCGTCTGTAACGACAAAATTAGACGGGGTTATTGCCCCAAGGCTTTCCGGTGACCAGCTGAGGCAGAAAACCTACACCGCTTCCCAGACAGGGGCTATAGTGTATGTAACTGCAGCAGACAGTAATCCCGGAGGCCAGACTGCCGGTGTTTTATCCGCCGGATACTACTATTTTGACGGTTCTAAATGGGCACAATTCGGAGCAGACTGGCATACGACCGGAAACACAGGAACTTCACCTACTACGGCTACTCTTGGAACCGACATTACATCCGGAAATTATCTTGGAACGGCAGATGACCAGAAGCTTGTTCTGGCCACGAAGAAAAATGTAAAAGGTATCCTGGATTCTAACGGGAATCTCCAGGGCGGGAATATGAACGCCTCCGGGCCGTATGCTTCTTTTACCTGGGGCTCCAATAACGTTCTTGGGAACACTACTTCTTCCAACATCGCTTTAGGAAGGGATAATACGGTTTCTGCACAGGCAGCAAACTTTCCGGGGGTAGCCATCGGGATGAAAAATACGGCAGCTAACGGTGCCAAAGTAATCGGGAACAGCAATACTGCTACCGGTGCCACTACCCTAATCTTTGGAAACGGAAATGATATCGTCAATTCATCCGGGATCACCTTCGGGAATGGTAATACCAATAGCGGCGGTATAATTGTAGGGAGCGGAAATACCGCAACCACCAATACGGTAGCGTTTGGGGCCAATGCTACAGCCAGCGGCAGTTATGCACTGGCATTAGGGTTTTCTGCACAGGCATCTGCAAGCCAGTCCGTATATGGAAATACAGCACATGTCTTTTCCGGCCAGGGCGCTGTAGGGAGTGTCATTACCGATGTGGGAGTGAATATGGTTCCCAATGCAAATAATTTTGCTGACCTTGAAGTAAGCAAGGCCATCCTGATCAAAGCCAGTACAAGGCCGGCCTGTGATGCATCCAATGCAGGAACCATTATTTATGAACTGTCTGGGAATACAGGAAGTTTCGTAGGCTGCAAACAGACCGGGGCCGGTGCTTTCGCCTGGCAGACGCTTTAATTCAAACACAATTTTAAATAAAAATACACAACAATGACAAAAAAATTATTTGAGAGACTCTCGGCAATGCTCATGGCATTCCTGATGTCGGCAACAGTATTTTCACAGCAGGGATATGAGCCCATCCGTGGATTGGGAGTAGAAGCAAAACCGGTCAACAATTCGGGGATTTGCCTGGCATGTTATAACGGAAGTATGAACGCGGTGGTTGACGCGGACCTTAACAACAACGTTAATTTAGGCAACTTTATATCCGTTGTCAGCGGAAACGGGATTTCCGTTAAAAATAACAATGCTGTATATCCGGCGGGATATATTACCGGATTTAATGTGGATCTGGGGACCAGTTTTTTCACGCTTGATCTTTTGAGTTCATTAAGGATCAGTACCTATAAAAACGGAGTGCTTCAGGAAAGCACGACCAGCGGTACCCTGCTTTCCGTGCCTGCTTTCGGTGGAAGTAAAAACCGGGTTTTCCTGCATCTTAAGACGACGAAAGACTTCAATGAAGTAAGGTTGTATCAGACCAATGTGATGTCACTGTTCAGTGCGCTCAATGTGTACTATGCCTTTGCGTTTGATCCTGCCAAAGTTCCTGTGGATAATAACGGAATCTGTGATGATATCATCGCCGGTAGCGGGGTAGACGGTAATATTTCCGCAAGCAGCAGTTTTATTGCTCCGCTTTCATCCGTGCAGAACAGGGAAAGAATCGGTGACGGTGACAAGAATTCTTATGGTTCCGTTGTGCTTCCTGCAGGAATATTGGGATCGTATTCCGTTGGGGTGCTGGACAAAAACCAGGTATATCCCGCAGGGAACAGGGCAGGATTTGTCATCGCTCCCGATGATGAAGGGAAATTGGTTAGCGCTGAGTTCCTGAAAAACATTACCATTGAAACTTATTTGTACGGCCAGCTTCAGGATTCCAAAACCCTGTTAGATGGCGGAGGGCTGATTAACATCAAGGTTCTTGGTTTCGGTACAGGCAAACAGAAAGTGACGGTTACCACGACCAAGCCATTTAATGAAGTGCGTTTGAAAATAACGCAGACGGCCGGTATCAATTTTGGGGCGCTTAAAGTATATTATGCGTTTGAAGAGCCTTTAACCTGCGAATGTGATGATAAGATCCAGACCAGCGGTTCGGCTATTACGGGAAATATTGTGACTGGCAACAACTGGACTTCGGGACCGGGCTTTTTAGGAATTATCATTGCGAAACTGACTAATCCGGGAGCTATCGTGGACAATAACCCGTCTAATTATGCAACGGCTACTGTGCCGGCAGCCTCCCTGTTCAGTATTTTCTCTGCGTATGCTACCGTGAGTACAAGCACCATGCTGCCTGCCAATACATATGCCGGATTCACGCTTGAAAAAGCAGGAAACCTGATCGGAATCAGTGTTTTAGAGAATATAACAGTGACTTTTTACAACGGTACTACCGTGACGGAAACCTTTACCGGTGCAGGCAGTCTCTTCAGCGGAAATTTCTTTACTGTGGATTCCAATAAGTTTTATGTAGGCGGGAAGTCAACCAAGCCTTTTAACAGGATGAAGATTACGTTTAATAGCGGAAGCGCACTGCGTATTCCTCAGAGTTATAACATCTACAATGCTTTTGCCAGCCGGGATGATGATAATGACGGGGTTCCGAACTGCTTTGACCAGTGCCCGAACGGTAATGACAGCATTGATAACAACGGGAACGGTATTCCGGATTGTGCTGAAGGCTGTACAGCGGTAAGTGACAAGTCTCCGGTTCTGGATACTGATGGAGACGGAATTGTAGATGCCTGCGACCTGGATTCCGATAATGACGGTATTCCGGATTCAATAGAAGATGCTGACGCAAACGGAAAATATGAAGATGACGATACTGAAGGAGATATATTGCTCGTTTCTGTCCTTGGAGATTCTGTTCCTAACTATCGTGACCTCGATTCTGATAACGATGGTATACTGGATCTGTTTGAAGCAGGTATTCCTGTTTCGGTTATCGATCAGATCGATGCAGATCATAATGGTGTTATTGATGCTAACATAGCTGTAGGGCAAAACGGCATTGCCGATATCCTGGAAACATCTCCGGATTCAGGCGTGATGAAATACCCGATTAAAAATACGGACGGAGACGATAAGCCTGATTTCCTGGATCTCACTTCCAACGGTTCAGATTATGATCTGTATGCTATTGGTAAAAGCGATCTCGATGATCTTGGCGGCGGATTTATTTCCAGGATCAATGATCAGGATAAAGATGGTATTCAGGCTGTGGTAGATACAGATCTTGTAAAACGGGGTGCTCCGGATTCTCCGCTGTCTCCTTATGCAGTGCAGGCGAAAAATGCTCAGATGAAGGGATCTAAAGCTTTGGATGCGGGTATTACCGCAGCGGCAGATGATGTTAAGATCTATCCTAATCCGGTAAGATCCGGTGAAAGCCTTACCATAAGATCACAGCAGCAAGGGACATACAGTCTGTTTTCCGCTCAGGGGCAGCTCATTAAAAGTGGTCAGTTCAAAGGCAACGTAGAAATTACCAATGCTTTGCCTGCAGGGCTTTATATCATCAAGATTGAGACTCAGTCAGCTGTAAAATCCTATAAGGTACTGGTGAAATAAGATCCGATTTATTCAGTATTTATAATTGATATGCAAGAGCCATCCGGAAAGGATGGCTTTTTGTATGAATACCATTAACAGACTTTAACTTGTTTATATTAAAGTACTTTGTTTGTATATGATGAAAATATTTTGTACCTTTGCTAACTCTTTTGGCGCGAATAATTGATTGTAAATCTTTAAAATACTAAAATCCAGACTCTTTCATTAAGATGGAAGGGCTTTCGTATTTATGGTTGCAGGATATTACAGCCTCAGAAGTAATAAAAATATTTTGCATTACGCTGTGAAAAGATATACCAGTGTTGCAGTTAGAAAGAACCAATGCAAAGTAAAAAGCTTAAGGTCTCCTGTGAGCGCCAAAAACACTTTAACCTTAATTGCTTAACCTTGTTTCCCGTTCTTTTCTGATATTTTTTAATGAATCAAAATATTTTTTAACCCTTTCTTAAAAGTTTTATGAGTAAAACAAAAACAGCAACTCAGGGAAATCCGAGAATCAATTTCTCATCAGCGAAAGGAAAAATCATCACTCCGGACTTCCTGGATATCCAGATCGAGTCTTTTAAAGAGTTTTTCCAGCTGGATACCCTTCCTGAAGACAGGAGAAGTGAAGGTCTTTACAAGACTTTTCAGGAAAACTTCCCTATTACAGATTCCAGAAACCAGTTTGTACTGGAATTCCTGGATTACCTGGTAGATTCACCACGATATTCCATCGACGAATGTGTGGAAAGAGGACTGACGTATTCAGTGCCTTTGAAGGCAAGACTTAAATTATATTGTACAGACCCTGAGCACGAAGATTTCCAGACCGTGGTGCAGGATGTATATTTAGGCCCGGTTCCTTACATGACGCCTAGTGGTTCTTTCATCATCAATGGTGCTGAGAGGGTTATCGTTACGCAGTTACACCGTTCACCTGGTGTATTCTTCGGACAGACCTACCACGCTAACGGAACCAAATTATACTATTCAAGAATCATTCCTTTTAAAGGATCTTGGATGGAATTCACCACCGATATCAACAGCGTAATGTACGCGTATATCGACCGTAAGAAAAAGTTACCTCTAACTACTTTATTAAGAGCGATCGGTTATGAATCTGATAAGGATATCCTTCAGATCTTCGACCTTGCTGAAGAAGTGAAAGTTTCTAAAGCTGCCCTGAAAAAAGTAGAAGGAAGAACATTGGCTGCGAGAGTACTGAACACATGGTTCGAAGACTTCGTAGACGAAGATACAGGCGAAGTGGTTTCTATCGAAAGAAACGAAATCATCTTAGACAGGGAAACTATTCTTGAAAAAGAACATCTTGACCTGATCCTGGATGCCGGTGTGAAATCAATTCTGATTCACAAAGAGAACAGCAATGAATTCTCCATCATCCAGAATACATTACAGAAAGACCCTACCAACTCTGAAAAAGAAGCGGTAGAATATATCTACCGTCAATTAAGAAATGCAGATCCGCCAGATGAGGAAACAGCAAGAGGAATCATTGAGAAATTATTCTTCTCCGAGCAGAGATACTCATTAGGGGAAGTAGGACGTTACAGACTAAACAAAAAGTTAAGCCTGAATATTCCTACAACAACTGAGGTTCTTACCAAAGAAGACATCATCGCAATTGTAAGACACCTGATCGAGCTGGTCAATTCAAAAACTGATGTTGATGATATTGATCACTTATCCAACAGGAGAATTAAGACTGTGGGTGAACAATTGGCAGGACAGTTTGGTGTAGGTCTTTCAAGGATTGCAAGAACCATCAAGGAAAGAATGAACGTTAGAGATAACGAAATCTTTACTCCGCTGGATCTTGTTAATGCTAAGACATTAACATCGGTGATCAACTCGTTCTTCGGAACGAACCAGCTTTCCCAGTTCATGGACCAGACTAACCCACTGTCAGAGATTACTCACAAGAGAAGATTGTCTGCCCTGGGGCCTGGAGGTTTATCAAGGGAAAGAGCAGGGTTCGAGGTACGTGACGTTCACCATACCCACTACGGAAGAATCTGTCCTATTGAAACTCCTGAAGGACCAAACATCGGTTTGATCTCTTCATTAGGGATCTATGCGAAAATCAACAGGCTTGGTTTCATCGAAACGCCGTACAGAAAAGTAGAAAACAGCAAAATCGATCTTAATTCCGATCCGATCTACCTGAATGCAGAAGATGAAGAAGAGAAAGTAATTGCCCAGGCAAACGTTGAGCTGAGCGATAACGGGGAATTCGAAACAGACAGGATTATTGCAAGGCTGGATGGTGACTATCCGGTAGTAGAACCTAGCCAGGTTGACCTTATCGACGTAGCACCGAACCAGATTTCCGGTATTTCCGCTTCATTGATTCCATTCCTGGAGCATGATGATGCGAACCGTGCATTGATGGGATCCAACATGATGCGTCAGGCCGTTCCGTTATTGAAGCCACAGGCTCCGATCGTAGGGACAGGGCTTGAGCAGCAGGTGGCAAGAGATTCAAGAATCCTGATCAATGCTGAAGGTACCGGTACCGTAGAGTATGTGGATGCCGATAAGATCACGATTAAATATGAAAGAAGCGAAGACGAGGATTTAGTACAGTTCGAGTCTGCTACCAAAACATATAACCTGACTAAGTTCAGAAAAACCAACCAGAGTACAACCATTACCCTGAGACCTAACGTAAGAGTAGGTGATGTGGTAGAAAAAGGACAGGTGCTTTGCGACGGGTATGCTACTGAAAAAGGAGAATTGGCCCTTGGTAGAAACCTTGTGGTTGCGTTCATGCCTTGGAAAGGATACAACTTCGAGGATGCGATCGTAATCAACGAAAAAGTAGTTCGTGAAGACTGGTTTACTTCCATCCACGTGGATGAATATTCTCTAGAAGTTCGTGATACCAAACTGGGTATGGAAGAACTTACGGCAGATATTCCGAACGTATCCGAAGAAGCAACCAAGGATCTTGATGAAAACGGGATGATCAGAATCGGAGCTGAAGTAAAGCCTGGTGATATTATGATCGGTAAGATTACTCCGAAAGGAGAATCCGACCCGACTCCGGAAGAAAAACTTCTTAGAGCGATCTTCGGTGATAAAGCCGGTGACGTGAAAGATGCTTCATTGAAAGCGGACTCTTCACTAAGAGGGGTGGTGATCAATAAGAAATTGTTCTCCAGAAACATCAAAGACAAAAAGAAAAGAACGGAAGAAAAACTTAAGCTTGAAGAAATTGAAAACACTTACAAAGCTAAGTTTGATGAGTTGAGAAATACATTAATTGAAAAATTAAATACACTCGTAAGCGGTAAAACTTCTCAGGGGGTTAAAAACGACCTTGATGAAGAAATTATCGGCAAAGGGGTGAAATTCACTCACAAATTATTGACTTCCGTTGAAGATTACGTAAACGTTAGCGGTTCAGACTGGACGGTTGACGCCGATAAAAACGAATTGATCAAGCAGTTGATCCACAACTACAAAATCAAGTACAACGATATCCAGGGGGTTAAAAACCGTGAGAAGTTTGCGATCTCCATTGGAGATGAGCTACCTGCAGGAATCATGAAGCTTGCTAAAGTTTACATCGCTAAGAAACGTAAACTGAATGTAGGGGATAAAATGGCAGGACGTCACGGTAACAAAGGGATCGTTTCGAGAATCGTTCGTGAAGAAGATATGCCGTTCCTTGAAGACGGAACACCGGTAGATATCGTACTGAATCCGCTTGGGGTACCTTCCCGTATGAACATCGGACAGATCTATGAAACCGTTCTTGGATGGGCAGGTCAGAAATTAGGATTGAAGTTTGCCACGCCGATCTTCGACGGAGCAAGCCTTGACCAGATTACTGAATATACTGAGAAAGCAGGTCTTCCTAAATTCGGTCATACTTATCTTTATGACGGTGGTACCGGAGAAAGATTTACACAGGCAGCTACCGTAGGGGTAATCTACATGCTGAAACTGGGTCACATGGTTGATGACAAGATGCACGCCCGTTCTATCGGTCCTTACTCACTGATTACGCAGCAGCCGTTAGGAGGTAAAGCGCAATTCGGAGGTCAGAGATTCGGAGAGATGGAGGTTTGGGCTCTTGAAGCGTTCGGAGCATCCAACATCCTGAGAGAAATCCTGACCGTGAAGTCGGATGACGTGATTGGTAGAGCAAAAACTTACGAAGCCATTGCAAAAGGTGAATCGATGCCTGAACCGGGTATCCCTGAATCATTCAACGTATTGCTTCACGAGTTACAGGGTCTTGGATTAGACGTAAGACTTGAGGAATAAATTCGATTTGAAATTAATTTATTTGAAATTGGAAATTCTGTTCGCAGATTTTAAATAATATTCAGAATAAATTGTAGGGATTCATCAATCTCAAATCTCAAATCTCAAATCTCAAATTCAAAAAAAATGTCAAATAAAAATAAATCAAGTAGATTTAATAAAATAACCATCGGTTTAGCTTCTCCGGAATCGATTCTTCAGGAATCGAGAGGGGAAGTTCTGAAGCCGGAAACCATTAACTACAGAACGCATAAGCCTGAAAGAGACGGTTTGTTCTGTGAAAAAATCTTCGGTCCCGTAAAAGATTACGAATGTGCTTGTGGTAAATACAAGAGAATTCGTTACAAAGGGATCGTTTGTGACCGTTGTGGGGTGGAAGTTACGGAGAAGAAAGTACGTCGAGAGAGAATCGGGCATATCAACCTGGTAGTTCCGATCGCTCACATCTGGTATTTCCGTTCTTTACCGAACAAAATCGGTTACCTTTTAGGAATCCCTTCCAAGAAGTTGGATATGATTATCTACTACGAAAGATATGTAGTGATCCAGCAGGGTATTGCTAAGAAATTAGATGGTTCCGACTTCGAAAATATGGAGTTCCTGACGGAAGAAGAGTACCTGGACATTATGGAAACCCTTCCGATCGAGAACCAGTATCTTGATGATTCCGATCCGAACAAATTCATCGCCAAAATGGGTGCTGAAGCGGTTGAGGAATTGTTAAAAAGAATCGATCTTGATGCCTTGTCTTTCGACCTGAGACACAAAGCACACAACGAAGGTTCTAAACAAAGAAGAACGGAGGCTCTTAAGAGACTGAACGTTGTAGAAGCATTGAGAGGTGCCAACACAAGAATGATCAATAAGCCTGAGTGGATGATCATGCGTGTGCTTCCGGTTATCCCGCCGGAATTGAGACCATTGGTTCCGTTAGATGGTGGACGTTTCGCAACTTCCGATCTAAATGACCTTTACAGAAGGGTAATCATCAGAAACAACCGTCTGAAAAGACTATTGGAGATCAAAGCTCCGGAAGTAATCCTGAGAAACGAGAAGCGTATGCTTCAGGAATCCGTAGATTCACTATTTGATAACACAAGAAAATCTTCAGCGGTAAAATCTGAATCCAACAGACCGTTGAAATCCCTTTCCGATTCACTGAAAGGTAAGCAGGGTCGTTTCCGTCAGAACCTATTGGGAAAAAGGGTAGATTACTCGGCGCGTTCGGTAATTGTTGTAGGTCCGAACTTACAGCTTCACGAATGCGGTATCCCTAAAGATATGGCAGCGGAACTTTACAAACCGTTCATCATCAGAAAACTGATTGAAAGAGGAATTGTAAAAACCGTAAAATCAGCTAAAAGAATCATCGACAGGAAAGAACCTGTAGTATACGATATCCTTGAAAACGTGATGAAAGGTCACCCGGTTCTTCTGAACAGGGCACCTACGCTTCACAGACTGGGGATCCAGGCATTCCAGCCTAAAATGATCGAAGGGAAAGCCATCCAGCTTCACCCGTTGGTAACAACGGCCTTCAACGCGGATTTCGATGGTGACCAGATGGCGGTACACTTACCGTTAGGCCCTGAAGCGATCCTTGAAGCACAGTTACTGATGTTGGGTTCTCAGAACATCCTGAACCCGGCGAACGGATCTCCGATCACCGTACCTTCTCAGGACATGGTTCTTGGTCTTTATTTCATGACCAAAGAATTGAGCTCTACCGAAGAGATGAAAGTGAAAGGGGAAGGTCTTGCCTTCTATTCTCCTGAAGAAGCGGAAATCGCTTATGCAGAAGGAAGAGTATCTTTAAATGCTAAAGTACGATGCAGGCTTCCGGTTAAAGAAGACGGAGAAATCGTTACCAGACTGATCGAAACTTCTGTAGGTAGAATCCTGTTCAACCAGATTGTACCGAAGCAGGTAGGATATATCAATGAGCTTTTAACAAAGAAATCATTGAGAAACGTTATCGGTAAGATCCTTGCAGATACGGATTTCCCTACAACCGTGAAATTCCTGGATGCCATGAAAGACTTAGGGTATTCAAACGCATTCAAAGGAGGTCTTTCTTTCTCATTGGGAGACATCGTGGTACCTGTTGAGAAAAAGCAGATGATTGCTCAATCTATCGAAACCGTAGACGAAATTAGAGCCAACTATAACATGGGTCTTATTACCGATACGGAACGTTACAACCAGGTAATCGACGTTTGGACAAACACCAACGCAGGATTAACGGAGATGATCATGAGCAGAATGAAAACCGACCAGGGCGGTTTCAACTCTGTATACATGATGCTTGATTCCGGGGCGAGGGGTTCCAAAGAACAGATCCGTCAGTTATCCGGGATGAGGGGATTGATGGCCAAACCGCAGAAAGCCGGTTCTACCGGAGCGGAGATTATCGAAAACCCGATCCTTGCAAACTTTAAGGAAGGTCTTTCGATCTTGGAATACTTTATCTCTACCCACGGTGCCCGTAAAGGTCTTGCGGATACCGCTCTTAAGACGGCCGATGCCGGTTACTTAACGAGAAGGTTGGTAGACGTTGCACAGGACGTTATCGTTACAGAGGACGATTGTGGAACTTTAAGAGGTACAGAAGTTACCGCGCTTAAGAAAAATGACGAGATTGTTGAAAGAATCTCCGAAAGAATCTTAGGTAGGGTATCGTTACATAATATTTATGATCCTGAAAGCGATGAGTTGATTATCAATGCTGATGAAGTGATCAATGAAGCATTAGCCAGAAAAATTGAAGAAGCCGGATTGGAAGCGGTAGAAGTACGTTCGCCGTTAACCTGTGAAGCGAAGAAAGGGATCTGTGCTAAATGTTACGGTAGAAACCTGGCAACAGGTAAAACCATCCACATGGGTGAAGCAGTAGGGGTAATTGCAGCACAGTCCATCGGGGAACCGGGTACTCAGCTTACGTTGAGAACCTTCCACCAGGGGGGTACTGCAGGAAACGTTTCCGAAAATCCATCCATCGTGGCCAGAAGAGACGGTATCGTTGAAATGGACGAGATCAGAACCATTACTTCTGAAGACGAAAACGGTAACACGGCTGAGGTTGTGGTTTCCCGTTCAACGGAATTCAGATTGGTGGCGGATAACGAATCCAGAACGCCATTAATGGTAGCCAACGTACCTTACGGTTCCATCTTAGCTGTGAAGCCGGGTGATAAAGTGAAGAAAGGGGATGTAATCTGTAAGTGGGATGCCTACAACGCGGTAATCATTGCTGAAACTTCCGGTAAGGTAGAATACGAGGATATCATCCAGGGGGTTTCATTCCAGTTGGAAATCGACGAAGCTACAGGTTTTGAAGAGAAAGTAATCTCCGAATCCAGAAATAAGAAAGCCGTACCTACTCTGAAAGTAGTAGATTCCAAAGGGGTTGAGCAGAAAGCATACAACTTACCGGTAGGAGCCCACTTAATGGTAAACGATGGTGAGAAGATCAAGGCTGGTAAAGTCTTAATCAAGATCCCGAGAAAATCTGCAAAAGCAGGGGATATCACCGGCGGTCTTCCGAGAGTTACCGAATTGTTCGAAGCAAGAAACCCATCCAACCCAGCGGTGGTTACAGAAATCGACGGGGTGGTTTCTTACGGAAAAATCAAGAGAGGTAACCGGGAACTTATCGTTGAAGCGAAAACCGGTGAAAGAAAAATTTATTTAGTTAAATTATCCAACCAAATCCTGGTACAGGAGAATGACTTCGTAAGAGCAGGTTCGCCGCTTTCCGACGGTTCCATTACTCCGGACGACATCTTAAGAATCAAAGGTCCAACAGCGGTTCAGGAATATTTAGTAAATGAAATTCAGGAAGTTTACCGTCTTCAGGGGGTAAAAATCGACGACAAGCACTTCGAAATCATCGTAAGACAAATGATGACCAAGGTATCAATCGTGGATGGTGGGGATACCCAGTTCCTTGAAGGAGCCCTTGAGCACAAATACGATTTCCTTGAGGAAAACAACAGGGTATTCGGTCTTAAAGTAGTGGTAGATGCAGGAGATTCCAAAGTATTCCAGCCGGGTCAGATGATTACGGCGAGAGAACTGAGAGACGAAAACTCTAAGCTGAAACGTGAAGACCAGGCTCTGGTAGAAGTAAGAGAAGCTTTACCGGCTACAGCAACACCGGTATTGCAGGGTATCACAAGAGCAGCTCTTCAGACGAAGTCCTTCATGTCTGCCGCATCGTTCCAGGAAACAACAAAAGTACTGAACGAAGCTGCCGTAGCAGGGAAAGTAGATGATCTGAACGGTCTTAAGGAAAATGTAATTGTAGGACACAGAATTCCTGCAGGTACAGGTCTTAAGGAATACCAGAATGTGATCGTAGGTTCTAAAAAAGAATTCGAAGATCTTAACTAAAATTAATGATTCGGAAATTTGAGGTTTGGATTTATTTTTATATTTTCACAACCTCAAAATTTCGAATTAAAAAATATTTATAACAAATGGACAACAATCAAAATCCACAAGACGGAAACATCAACATCGAATTGAACGAAATGGTAGCAGCGGGTATCTATGCTAATTTAGCTTTGGTAAACCACTCTCCATCTGAATTCGTAGTAGATTTCATCCAGTTAATGCCAGGTGTACAACAGGCTAAAGTAAGATCAAGAGTTATTCTTGCTCCGCTTCACGCTAAGAGAGTACTTTCTGCTCTTCAGCAGAACATTGCAAACTATGAGCAGCAATTCGGAGAAATCAAAGAAGTTGAGCCTTTCGTATTAGGAGGAAACAACGTACAAGCTTAAGATTTTTTCTTACATAAAAAAAGAAGATGCCCCGATTATCCGGGGCATTTTTTATTGTTTAGACTTTTGGTTAATTTCATTTATATATCGGATCGGTTGATAATTTATTTAAATTTTGCACAAATTAATAAAATTATCATTACACTTGGCTATATTTGCAGAAAATATATAAAATGAAACGATATTTTATTTTTGGTGCAGTGCTGTGTACAACTACAGTTATGTATAGCCAGGATAATTCCATCCATAAAAATCAGAAACATCTTCAGGAGCTTTATGGGAAATACGACAAAGGCCTGAAAAAACTGCATAAAGCGTCAAAGTCAGCAGGTATTCCACCCAATGCTTATAACGAAGAAGATTATAAAAGAACAATGGATCCGGTAACCGGAGACAACGGCTTCTATAAGCTTGCTGCCCTGAATCAGGAAATTGAGCAGGGAAGATATGCACCCACGAAACCGCTGTCTTTTATTCCGGGAAGCGGATCTTCTACAGGAAAAATTGTCAATGAACCATGGATTGAAAGAGGTCCTTACAGTGTGGGCGGAAGAACCCGTGCAATTATGTATGATCCCAACGATCCTGCCGGCAAAAGGGTTTTTGCGGGAGGGGTTTCCGGCGGGCTTTGGGTAAATCAGGATCCTTCCGTTAGCACCAATGAATGGACACCGTTAAGCACTTTTTGGGCAAACACCTCTATTTCTTCCATTGCTTATGATCCCAATAATCCGCAGATCATCTATGTAGGAACCGGTGAATCTTCAACATCTGATGCTATAGGTTCGGGAATCTGGAAATCTACCAACGGAGGAAATACCTGGACCCAGATTTTTACCATTACCCCAACCTATTCCGGGAACATAAGAAACGGAAATTTTTACATCAATGATATTAAGGTGCGGAATAATGCCGGGGTCTCTGAAGTGTATGCCGGAGTCAGCGGTGCTTACAATGACGGAGCATTTAACGGTCTGAACCAGGCCGGGTTATATAAATCAACCAACGGCGGAACAACCTTTACAAAAAACACCAGTTTGTTAGCCACTAATACTACTACGGGAGCAATCAGCTCGACAGGATATTCCATTCAGCAGATCGAAATCGGAGCGGATAATTCGGTTTGGGTTTCAACAAGAACTTCAGTATTTTCCAATATAAGTTCAGGAGGACGGATCTTAAAATCAGCAGACGGAAATACCTTTACTGAAGTATATAATGTCGGGAACGCGGGCTCCAGGGTAAATTTTACGCTTTCAAGAACCGATGCCAATAAAGTTTACGCCTTTATGCAGGGAGCCAACAGTACTTCTGAGCCGATCCGTATTGCAAGATCTGCGGATGGCGGAACAACGTGGGAAGCAACCAATGACCCATTAGCAACCATTACGCTTCCGACAGCTACGGATACCGGTATTCCGGCCAATGATTTTACCAGAGGTCAGTCTTTTTATGACCTTATTATTGCTGCCGATCCTTTGAACGACAATATCGTATATATCGGGGGAATCGATCTGTACAAATCAACCAACGGAGGAGCAAGCTGGTCACAGATTTCAAAGTGGTCGAACAATAACAATATGGCCAACCTGCCGGTTACCCAGGTTCACGCAGACCAGCACGAAATCGTGTTCAATCCGTTCAACAACTACGCGACCAACCAGATGATGTTTGGCAATGACGGCGGAATCTATTTTGCAGCCAACAAGAATAATATTGCCACAGCAGGCGGTTTTGCAGCCCGGAATACAAGATATAATGTAACGCAGTTTTACACTGCGATGCTGAATCCTATAAAAACACCGGCTGACGAAGAAATGCTGGCGGGAGCCCAGGATAACGGTTCATGGTGGCTTTATGGTGCTCCGCAGGCCAATAATTTCCTGACCAGCCAGGCGGCTACTTCCGGCGACGGAATGTACACCGAGTATGATGATCTGGATAATTATGAAATTGCCAGCTATGTTTACAATAATCATTATTTACTGACGAGCAGTACTTACTATCTGATTTCAAGTGCTAACAGAAATGCGTACGGGCATTTTGTAAATGAAATTGCGTTAGACAGGATCAACAATGTATTTTATTCGTACCGTGCAGGCTTAACCCTATTCAGAACGGCTGGTCTTTCGGCAACTTCAACAACGTTCACCAATGTTACCATGACATTAGGAACGGCACAGACGAATGAGCAGATTTCCTGGATGAAAGTTTCTCCTTATACCACGGCTTCCACTACGTTGTTTGTAGGAACCAACCTTGGAAGAATCTTTAAAGTGACAAATGCCAATACGACATCGTATACCTCTTCTCTGCTTACCACACCGGCTGTAGGAACCATCTCTGACATCGAATTCGGGGCCAATGAAAATGAAATCATCGTGACGCTGTCTAATTATAACCTTACCAGCGTATTTTTCTCAACAAACGGCGGATCAACTTGGCAGAACAAGGAAGGAAACCTGCCGGATATGCCGGTAAGAACCGTTTTAAGAAATCCTGATGATGCCAACGAAGTTATTTTGGGTACCGAAATGGGCGTATGGGGAACTACGAATTTTCTTTCCTCATCTCCAACCTGGGCTTCCATTACCGGGAATATCGGAAACGTAAGGGTGACGAATCTGGATTACCGTCCGTCTACCAGAACCGTATTGGTTTCCACCTACGGAAGAGGTGCATGGACGACACAAAACACGATTGTCAACTTAGCAACCGGTGAAGTAAAATCCAAAAAAGACGGGATAAGAATATATCCGAATCCATCCAAGGGAATTTCGCATCTTCGATTCGATATGGCAGAATACAACGAAGTAGACATAAGTATTTTCGATGCATCAGGAAGATTGGTGTATACAAAAAAGAATGTAAGGTCCGATGAAGAATTCGGTCAGCGTTTAACACCGGGAAGCTATATTCTGAAGGCTGAAACCAAAGGAAAAACGGTATACAGCGGAAACTATCTGGTACTGGGCAAAGTAAAAGATGAAGGAGACGATGATTAATGAATAATCAGCTATTAACAATACTACTCTGGATACTGGCGCTTTCATGTAAAGCGCCGGTTTCTCCATATCAGAACAACGGGGTCGCTTTGGTATCTGCTGAAAAATCAGCTTGGTCGGGCGGAAGACCGGGAATACGGGGAATGCTTTACACGGTAGTTTTAAAATCTAAAAGCAGCAAAGACCGCATTACTGTTAAAACTTTCAGGGCGGAAGGAAATACCGTCAGCTTCAGGCAGACTGATTCAGGAAATGCAGTTAGCGTAAAAGGTAATTTCCAGATGACGGATGAGATCAATAATCTTACTTATCCTTCTTCGGGAGTACCTGCTGAAAAACCGTTTAACGTGGATCCAAAAGACAGCTGGATCGAATATACGGTAAATGATTCCAGAAAAAAATACAGAATCTTAATTCCTGAATTTACCCTGGCAGAATCTGAGGTAGAATTAATCCCGCGACGACCATAATTTCTTTTTTCTTGATAAAAAAACTATTTTTTGCTTTCCTTTTTATTCCTTTCCTGGCCGTATTGATGAATACGGTGTATTCTGCCATTTCTTATATCAAAAGTGAGCTTTATAAAAGCACCAGGTATCATATTATAAATCATAGGATCAGTAGTTCCGAAACCGTTTCTTTTTCTGAAAAGGAATTGGTAAATGTTGAGTGGAAAGAAGAAAATGAATTTGTCCTGAATGGATTTTCGTACGACATCATTAAAATAGATCTTAAAAACGGAAAGAAACATTACCATTGTTATATTGATAAAAAAGAGATCGTCATCAACTCTATTCTGAAGTTCTCAGGATTTTTCATTACAAAAAAGGTTTACGCCTGGCGGCATTTCAATATACCTGTACAACATAAGAAAATTATTAAAGCATCAGGTTTTTTTATTTTTTCCGAGTCCGGACAACCGGATCTTTTTACCTTTTGTTTCAAACCGGAATCAGATTATTTAAATCAATTGGAAATTACCTATGATTTGTCGGTTATAATTCCGCCTCCGGAAGAAAGTTTTATCTCCTGAAAAACTTTAAACGACAGATAATTAATTTTAAATCAATGAAAAAATATATATGCATGGCAGCTCTATTAGGCTGTATCATTGCCAATGCCCAACAGTCTCCGGAAAGTAATATTGAAGAAGTAGCTATCCAGGGAAGAAAAAAGATAAAGCAGGAACGTGCGGAATTTAAGAGGCATGCACAATCCGTAGAAACGCTCTCTGAAGAAGAATTAAACAGAAATAATCCTGCTGCCATCGACCAGACTTTATCCACCATGCCGGGTGTACAGGTGGATAAAAGGACGAACTTCGGAGGCCAGCGTCTGGTTGTCCGCGGCTATGGAAACGACCAGAAATTCAATAACTGGGGAGTGAAAGCCTACTGGAACAATATGCCGCTTACCAATGCCGAAGGAATTACCCTGCTGGATGATGTCGATTTTGCTTACGTTAATAATGTTGAGGTGATCAAAGGTCCTGCAGCGACAATGTACGGCGGAGGAGTAGGGGGAGTAGTCCGTTTTTACACGCGTCCGGATTTCACCAGAGGAGTCAGCGTTTCTGAAAATGTTCTGGCAGGTGCTTTCAAAACCTTCCAGTCCCGCACGCAGCTTAATGTGGCGGATGAAAACTATTCGGTAAATGCGGCTTACGGCCACCTTGAAACGGAAGGCTACCGGCCGAACGGAAGCGGATTGAAAAATTTTTTTAATGTCAATGGAACGGTGAAGCTTGGAAAAACCGACCAATTGAGCTTCTTCGGAAGCCAGGCCTATTCCTATGAACGGATTTCCGGACAGATTTCCTATGACGATTATTATGCGGGAATTGATAATGGGAATCTTGCTTATATCCGTAAAGATGCCGGGAATAAGATAAAATCTACCCGGGTAGGGCTGAGCAACTCGGTAAATATTCTTCCGAACCTTAGAAATTATACTACTTTGTTTTATTACAACGGAAATATCGAAAGTGTTTCTGCAGGAGCTTACGGAATAACAAACTCACCAAATGTAGGCCTGCGTTCTACATTTACCCTGAAAAATGAGTTTAAAGATTTCGAAAACCGGTTCGACTTCGGGACCGAGATTCAGAATTCCATGTCTACAACATCCAGTTACCGTTTTACAGGATCTGTTACAAATCCTCTGGAAACTACTGGAATTTCCGGGGCTTCCTATTTTAAATACAACAACAACCAGGCAACGTATTTTGCAATCGATTATTTAACATACAAACCCTGGGGCGTAACTTTCTTAGCAGGTATCAGCGCCAATAAAACCAATTATGACCGGAAAGACCTGTTTGCGGTTCCCGGATTGATTACAGGGAAAAAAGACCAGTCATTCGGAAAACAGTACGAAACGGCTTACACACCGCATTTTGCCATACAGAAAGAATGGAAGCACCATATCTTCAATTTAAGCTACAGTGAAGGCTATAATGCGCCTACGGCAACTTCTTCTTTTATCGGCTTTACCAATACTGTCAATAATGATCTAAAGCCGGAACGTGCCAAGATGCTGGATTTTAGCGTGCATGGTCTGCTGATGGATACCAGACTGGATTATCAGGTTTCTGTTTTCAGAATTGATTATTCAAACAAATTAACCCAATTGGCCATTCCTAATTCCAATAACCAAACTTATTGGGCGAATACGGGAAGCCAGAAAAACAGCGGTCTGGAAGTGAGCATCGGTTATCAGTATAAAAACGATAATTCTTTTGTCAGCAGAGTAGTCCCTTTCATTAATATGTCTTATTATGATGCGAAATATAAAGATTTCAAAACAAGATTATTAGGAGCAGAGCAAACTTATAATCACCAAACGGTAGTAGGTGTTCCTAGAAATAAATATGCCATCGGTCTGGATCTTTATACAGAACCCGGTTTTTATCTGGTGAATACCTACAACTATCTGGGGAATGTCTATACCGATTTCGCCAATACCAATCTTGTAAAAGGTTTCGGATTGCTTAATTCTAAACTGGGTTATAAAAAATCCTTCGGCAAATTCGATCTTGATGCTTATGTTATGGGTAATAACCTCACCAGCCAGATCAATTATACCTTCCTGTTCTTAGGAAACAGTATTAATGATTCGGATACGGGCAGCGGGTATCCGAAAGGAGTTGCGACGGATCTCAATCCCGGACCGAGTAAAGCCTATTTCTTTTACGGTCTGAATCTGAAATACCGGTTCTGATCCTGATAAAAAAGCTGTTTCATCCAATGAAACAGCTTTTTTATTAAGCACCCGTTATTTTGCTTCCGTCATGTTTTAAAGATTAATCCATACGTAAGCAAAATAATAATGCCGATAGATTAAAAAAATACCATCCACATTTTACAATTTTATATCTTTGCCGTTAAATAGGATACAACAGATATGGTGACTAATCAATTTATTTTTAATAAATTCGGCTTTATGGGTGATGATTTCTTAAAGGAAATCGATCAGCATGCTATAATGACCCAGATTAAGGCCAAAACCGAAATTGTAAGGGAAGGGCAGAAGAATAAATTCGTTCCGTTTCTGATCAACGGCTCCATCAGGGTTTTTACCCTGAATGACGGTCGTGAGCTTGTCTATTATTACATCCGGAGAAACGACAGCTGTATGATGACGTTTTCCTCCATTTTTACCGATTACACCAGCCGCGTGTATGCCGTGGCCGAAGAAGATTCAGAAATCATGCTGATCCCTGTTTCCGTGATTCACGAATGGCTAATCCGTTTCCCGGAAATCAACAAAGTGTTTTATCATGAATACGACAAAAGGTTTTCCGATGTCATGAGCATGGTAAACGATGCGGTATTTCACCGGTTGGATAAAAGGGTCATGAACTATATCCGGCAGCAGGTTTCCATAACCGGGAACAATCCGATACGGCTCACCCACCGGGAAATTGCAGGAAATCTGGGGACTTCAAGAGAAGTAATCAGCCGGGTATTGAAAAAAATGGAGAATGAAGGTGAACTCGTTCAGACCAAAGAAGGCATAAAAATCCCTGTAAATGAAAATGTTAGACAAAGCTAATATTCTTTATTAAACAACAGTAATAATTGTGATTGATAAAAACAGTCCGGTCGGTGACTTTTATCACACAATTTTCACTCTTTAAGTTTCTAAGTTTGTCCTACTAATTTTTTAATAATGGGTATGACAAAAACACTCCTCTTTTTGTCGATGTTCATCACCGGTTTTGCCTTTGCACAGGACGATCTGCTGAAAGATATCGACACCATTCAAACCAAAACTCCGGACACGGAACAACCTGCATTCAAAGCACTCCAGATCGTTACCGGACAATCGACCAAGCTTCCGGCAAAGAATGAGTGGTACATCGTGGTCGCCCACCGTTTTGGGGATGTAAGCAAAGGATTCAAAGATTTTTTCGGATTGGATGATGCTTCTACTAAATTGGGAGTTATCTACGGAATTACGGAAGATATTTCCGTAAGCCTTTCACGTGAAACCAATCTTAAAACTTTTGAAGGCGCTGTAAAGTATAAGCTGGTAAAACAAAGCGAAAATTTTCCTGTAGATGTTGTAGGATATAATGTAATGGCCGTGAATACCGATTTGAGCAAAGACAATTACCCGCACCTGCAGTTCGGCGACAGGCTTTCCTATCTTACCCAGGCTTTGATCTCACGGAGATTCAACGATAATTTTTCATTACAGCTGACACCATCGTATGTTCACAAGAACCTTTACGAACCGATGATTGAAGATAAAAACCAGTTTCTTACAGGATTGGGCGGCCGATACAAAATCTCGAAAAGAATTTCCATCAACGCCGAGTACTTTGTGAATTTCGACAGCCACAGTTTCTACAAAAACCCGCTTTCATTAGGGATGGATATAGAAACCGGAGGGCACGTGTTCCAGCTTTTATTTACCAATTCCCAGCTTAATTCCGATATCGGCTACCTGACCAACGCGGCAGGAAAATGGGAAAAAGGACAGATTTTCTTCGGGTTTAACCTTTACAGAGTATTTTAAGTATGAAAAAATTAATATTTACCCTTGCATCGGCTATACTATTAATGGCATGTGAGAGCAGGACCTACGAGGAGATTTCTGATAATACGCCGATTACACAGGTTGTAACCTATAATAAAGATGTGAAAGCGATTATGGATGCCAACTGCGTAAGCTGCCATTCGCCGGGACCCAAGGATCTTACGAATTATACCCAGGTTAAAATCAACATAAACAGCATCATCGACAGGATAAGCCGTGCCAACGGAGATCCTCTGAAAATGCCGCAGGGCGGAAGTCTGTCTCCGGCACAAATCAATATCATCAACAAATGGAAAGCCGACGGGCTTCTTGAAAATTAAAACCCAGTCTTATGAAAAATCTCATTTTAGTTATTGCAGCGGTGCTTTTTGCCAACTTTGCAACAGCCCAGAAATATATAGCGAAAACAGGAAAAGTATCTTTTGAAGCATCGGTTCCTTTATTTGAAGACGTTTTTGCACAGGATGACAACAACGTAGCGGTAATCAATGCCGATACGGGAGAATTTGCTTCGGTTTCCAATGTCAAGAATTTCCACTTCAAAACAAAGCTGATGGAAGAGCACTTCAACGAAAGCTATGCGGAAACGGCAAAATACCCTAAGACGACATTCAAAGGAAAAATTGTGAATTTCGATAAATCAAAGCTTTCCTCCTCTCCGCAGAAATATACGGTTCAGGGAACATTAAACTTCCATGGAGTCGATAAAGCTTACAATTCTACGGCTTCCGTATATGCCAAAGACGGGAAGATATACATGTCCGGAGGATTTGTGGTAAGGCCGGCCGATCATAAAGTAACCATCCCGAAAATGGTGACTAAAAAAATTGCCGAAAGTGTAAATGTTCAGTACAACTATGTCTTTTCAAAACAATGAAAAAGATTATTTTATTCTTAAGCCTGTTCCTGAGTATGGCACTCGTGTCTGCTCAGGAGAAAGCAAAATCCATCTACGATGTTGCCAGAAGCGGGACGGTTGCCGACGTAAAAGAACTGATGAAACAGAACCCGGACATCATCAACCAGACCAACGATGCCGGCTTCTCACCGCTTATTCTTGCCTGCTACAGGGGGAACGTTGAGGTGGCTAAATTTTTGATGGACCATGTGAAAGACATTAATTACAAAAGCCAGGAAGGAACAGCTTTATCCGGGCTTTCCGTAAAATACAACAAAGAGCTGGCGGAATATCTTCTCGGCAAAGGAGCCAACCCTAATATTGCGGACGCTTCCGGGGCTACACCCTTATTCTGGGCCGTAAAATTCGGCAATAAGGAAATGACGGAACTGCTGCTGAAGCACAAAGCCGATAAAACTCTGAAGGATGCTCAGGGAATGACGCCTTTCGAATATGCATTACAAACAAACAATAAAGAAATTATTAATCTGCTTAAAAATTAACGAATGAAAAAAGTTTTACTTACTTTATCTATGGCTGCGGCATCCTTATTCAGCGCGCAGTTTTATTCCTCAGGGGTAGTAAGTCTTCCCGCTGCGGGAATGACGGTGAAATTGGATACCAATGCCACGACGGTTACCATTACCCTGACCGGTGACAGCAATTCGATGCTGGGAATCGGTTTCGGAAATGTAGGGATGGCGTCCGGATCAGACGGATTTATTTATAATTCCTCTGCAAACCGGGATTATACTTTTGTAGGATACAATACCCCTACCGCCGATCCATCCCAGGACTGGACCCAGACTTCAAATACGGTTTCCGGAAGTACCAGAACGGTAGTAGCCACACGTTCCCTTGCTGGAGGATCAGGCGATTTTGCCATCCAGAATGCTCCGGGAAGCATCAATATTTTCTATGCAAGAACCGGCGGCAGTCAGGCAATCGCTTATCATGCTGCAGGTACGAGAGGCCTGGCAACACTTACCATGGGATCCGTTCTGGCAACAGGCGAAGTAGCGGCTGAACCTAAAAAAGTGGTGCTTTATCCAAACCCTGCCAAAGAGACCTTTACTTTTAAAAGCGCAGAGAAAATCAAAAATGTTGATATTTACGAAGCAACGGGAAGAAAAGTGAAGTCTGTAAAAATAGATGGAAAAGAAATCAATATTTCCGAACTGAAATCCGGAAACTACTATCTGGAAATCACATTGAAAGACGGTTCCACCGTTTTCGAACAACTAATCAAAAAATAAGACAAAGGCCACTGAAAAGTGGCTTTTTTATTAATGACCTTTAACATTAAGAATTTAAGGTATTTTAGCTTGAAAAAATCAATGTGCTGCCTGCCCGGTAATATTCAATTAAATCAATTGAAATCATCGTATTAAAGTGAAGAATAAACAAAGTTTATTTAACTCAGAAATTAAGAGAAATGACGGAAGGCTTGCTGAATTAAAACTTAAACAGGCTCTTAATGTTTTTTTAACCGGCTAAATTTTCCTGTGAAAGACAGGGAGACTACCTTTGCAGAAAATTTAAGCAATGAAGCAAGGGATATTATTCGTAATGCTGATCTTTTCACTGGCGGTTTCAGCGCAAAAGGCAAATGCTGATACGGCTCAGGTTGTTGTTCCAGACCGTTACAACAGCGTGGAAGCACAGACCAAACCATATGTTATTATGATTTCCACCGATGGATTCCGCTACGATTATGCTGAAAAATACCATTCTGGAAATCTCCTGAAATATTCAAAGGAAGGAGTGCGGGCCAAAGACATGTTGCCAAGCTACCCAAGCATTACCTTTCCGAACCACTGGACGCTGGTTACCGGTTTGTATCCTGCCCATCACGGTTTGATCGACAATTATTTTTATGATTATAAGAGAAAGGAAAATTATGAGGCGGGCAGCAGGAAAACGGCGGAAGACGGAAGCTGGTACGGCGGAACCCCGCTCTGGGCACTGGCCGAAAAGCAGGGCATGGTTTCCGCTTCCATGATGTGGGTGGGTTCCGCAAGTGCTGCCGGAGGAAAACGCCCTTCCTACTATTATCCTTACCACGAAAAATTTACACCTTCTGAAAAAGTAGGCAAAGTAATCAATTGGCTGAAGATGCCGATGGACCGGAGACCGCATTTTATCGCCATGTATTTTCCGGAAGTGGATGCGTCCGGCCATCATTTTGGGCCCGATTCCGGAGAAACCGAAGAGGCGGTACATTTGGTGGACCAGGCCATTGGTGATCTGGTCCGGAAGGTGAATGACCTCGGATTGAAGAATGTAAATTTCGTCTTTGTTTCAGATCATGGCATGATCAAAGTAGACGGTGAGCATCCTTTAGAAATTCCTTCTCTGCTATTGGATAAAAATAAATTCGATTACTATAATTCCCAAACCATTTTGAGGGTTTATGTTAAAAATCCTGCGGACATCCGGAAGAGCTATAAAGAACTGAAACGAAATAAAACCGGAGATTATGAAGTATATCTTGATAAAAGACTCCCTGAATATCTTCATTTTGCCACAAAAGACGACCGTTACAACAGGATCGGACAGATTATTCTTATCCCGGAAGCACCGAAAATATTCCTCGAAAAAGGAAAAAAAGGCCTGGTTGGGAAACATGGCTACGATCCGCGTAGGGTTCCTGAAATGAAAGCCACCTTCTTCGCCTGGGGCCCGGTATTCAAAAATAACCTCGAGATCGGCGAATTTCAGAACGTCAACGTATACCCGCTGGTTGCCGATATATTAGGATTGAAAATCGATCAGCCGACCGACGGAAAACTGAAGGTGCTTAAAACGATACTGAAAGAGAATTAATGTAATAAAGGTAACAATGTAACAATGTAACAATTTGAATGGTATTTATCAATACTTGAGTTTATTCTTACTCTAATCTGTCCCTCAGCCTTTAAGTTTACCTTAATCTAAAACTTACCCTCAGCCTCAAAACAAAAAGCTCCCCGAAACCGGAGAGCTTTGTTAAAAACAGGCAAAAACCTATAAAGACTGCATGTCGATCACGAACCGGTATTTCACGTCGCTTTTCAGCATTCTTTCATACGCTTCGTTGATCTCGCTTATCCTGATCAGTTCAATGTCTGAAACAATATTGTGTTCACCGCAGAAATCCAGCATTTCCTGGGTTTCGGCAATTCCCCCGATCAGAGAACCGGCTACCGAACGTCTCTGGAAAATCAACGGTACCGTGCTTGGCTTGGTTTCCTCAAACTGACCGACAAATCCTACCAGCACCAGTGTTCCGTTCAGCGCAACCGTCTGCAGGTAAGGGTTGATGTCGTGCTCGTAAGGAACGGTATCGATAATTAAATCGAATTTTCCCTGTACGGAATCCATGTGTTCCTGCTCTGTGGAAATGACCACATGGTCTGCACCCAGTTTTTTTGCATCTTCCGTTTTTCCGGGCGTCCTTGAAAATAAAGTCACTTCCGCACCTAGCCCTTTGGCCAGCTTGATCGCCATATGTCCCAGACCTCCCAAACCGACTACCGCAACTTTGGAATCCGGCCCGACATTCCAGTGTCTCAGCGGAGACCAGGTAGTGATTCCTGCACACAGGAGAGGGGCCACGGCTGCCAGATCCAGGTTTTCAGGAACGCTCAGCACAAAGCCTTCGTTCACAACCACTTTCTGGGAATATCCTCCGAAAGTCTGGCCGCCCAGGTGTTTGTCTTTTCCGTTATAGGTTCCGGTAAATCCTTTCTGGCAATATTGCTCCAGGTCGTGCTTGCAGCTTTCGCATTCTCCGCAGGAATCTACCATACAACCAACGGCAGCGAGGTCGCCCACTTTAAACCTGGAAACTTCACTTCCTATATTGGTAATTCTCCCTACAATTTCATGTCCGGGAACCACAGGATACATCGATCCGCCCCAGTCGTTTCTGGCGGTATGGAGATCGGAGTGGCATACACCGCAATAAAGAATTTCAATCTCAATGTCTTTGGCGGTAACTTCCCGTCTTTCAATCTTTAATTCCTGAAGATCGGCAGTTTTGGATTCTGCTCCATAGGCTTTTACTGTGAATGTGCTCATTTGTTTAATGTTAATTATATTTTTTTAGTTTGCTATTAAATGTAATTCTGATCTTCGTAATTTGAAGATAATCCTCTGTTAACTCCAAGAACTGAATATTATCCTCAGAATCTGATTTTATGGCTACAAAATTCGAACCTTTCACATAAAATCAGCTTATATAAATTACGGAAACAATTACCAATTTTACCGGCTGTGCAGAATGTTTCGGAGAAAGTGGTAATTTTGAATCCTTAAAATATAAAGTCATGCAGAATCAGGGTGTTGAAGTTTTTAATACCGTATCGGAATATAATAAAATGCTGAATCATGAAACCCTTCATCCGCTGGTGAGTGTGGTTGATTTCTCAAAATCCAACCCCATCTGCCAGTTCACCAGGAGGTTCGGCTTCTACACTGTTTTCCTGAAAGACGTAATGTGCGGCGACATGCAGTATGGTAAGCACAGCTATGATTATCAGGAAGGGACTTTGGTATTTATTGCTCCCGGACAGACATACGGAATTTATAATACAGAAACCTACATGCAGCCTGCCGGTTTTGCGCTCATCTTCCATCCCGATCTGCTGAAGGGAACTGCTCTCGGAAAGAATATCAAAGATTATAATTTCTTTTCCTATGATGTTCATGAAGCGCTGCATCTTTCCGAAAGAGAAAGGGAGACTGTTCTGGAATGTTTAAAAAACATAAAACATGAAATCGCACAGCCGATCGACAAGCACAGCAAATCGCTGATCATCAACAATATAGAGCTGTTCCTGAATTACTGCATGCGGTTCTACGACCGGCAGTTTATTACCCGGGACCATGTGAACCAGGGAATCATCGGGAAATTCGATGCTTTGCTGAATGATTATCTCCGCTCCGAAAAACCACAGCATATCGGTCTGCCGATGGTCAATTACTTTGCCGAGCAGCTGAATCTGTCGGCGAATTATTTCGGCGACCTGATCAAAAAGGAAACCGGCGTTTCAGCGCAGGAATATATTCATGACCGGCTTATTGATGCGGCGAAAGACCAGATTTTCGATCCGGCCAAATCCATCAGCGAAATTTCCTACAATTTAGGCTTTAAATACCCGCAGCATTTTACCCGACTGTTCAAAAGTAAAGTCGGTGTCTCCCCAAGTGAGTACAAGTCGCTGAACTGATTTTATAATTCTTACACTGCCGATGTACACTGACCTTTTTGTAATGCCGCAGGAATCTCCATATAGTACTAAAAAGTGAACATTCGCATTTGGGCTTGGATCGCTTTTGTCTTAGTTTAAAACCATTAATATTTGCTTCCAATTTATAAAAGCAATTGCTGAATGTTTGGAGTGTTTTTATTATATCAGGTCCATCATTTGTATTTGATAACGATCCGACGTCCCCTGACTGACTAAAGTAAATTTTGTAATTTTGGTAAATGATAGAAAGACCACAGTTCAATCAGGAGCTTTACAGTTCCATCGCTAAAATTATTATTGATGCAAAAAACCAAGTTTACAGAAGCAGTAATACGATATTGCTGAAAATGTATTGGGAAATTGGAAAGCTTATCATTGAAGATGAGCAGAATGGTGAGTTCCGGGCTAAGTATGGTAAATCAGTTCTAAAAAATCTTGCTGCACAAATATCATTGGAATTTGGGAAAGGTTTTAATGAGAGGAATCTTAATAATATGCGGGCTTTTTTCATGGCATTTCCAATTTGGAACGCAGTGCGTACCGAATTAAGCTGGACCCATTACAGAATTATCAGCAGAGTTGAAAATC
>CAJYRQ010000088.1 GCA_913777465.1 uncultured Chryseobacterium sp. | reverse complement strand
GTGCAAAGCATTATCTCTCTTTCGAAACTCTTGAAAAAGCATTAGAAGATATATTTGCAGACTTTGGAAATTTATACTCCATAGGGTTTAATTAAAATGTGATCATTAATTATAGTTGGAAACTTATTTCATTAAAACTTAATATTTAACATCCAATTTCATATATCTTTCGTAATTTTACCATATGGAATTAAGCATTGGAGAAATGGCACTGATTGCTATTGCAATTGTTGTCTTATTCGGACCGGATAAACTTCCTCAGATTGCACGGGATCTGGGTTCAGGGGTGCGTAAAATGCGCGGCGCCGTCGAAGATATCAAAACCGAGATTATGAAGGAAACGGATAACCCTGTTTCTGAGATCAAACGTGAAATCGAGAAAGTAAAAGATGCAGCAAAAGATTATAATCCGATGAATGATGTTAAGAAGGATGTAATTGCTGATCCTTTGGCCTCTAATGAACCTCCGAAACCCAAACCTTCTGATGACGAAACATACGAAGGGCCTGTAAGCAGATAGGATGGAAGAGATTATTCAGGAAGACCAAAAAGTCTTTTTGTTTCTCAATAATTTGGGAGACCCACGCTTCGATCATTTCTGGATCCTGATTTCCAGCACATGGATCTGGGTTCCCTTGTATATTATTTTCTTTTATTTTTTATTTAAAAACTACAAACTTCGGTCTTTGGTTTTTATCCTTATTTTCGTTGCTATTGGGGTTACAGTTTCCGACCAGCTGGCCGGTGTTTTCAAGCATGGCTTTGAAAGGCTGAGGCCATGTCATAATCCCAGCCTGGAGCATGTCATGAGAATCGTGAAATGCGGCGGGCAGTTCGGGTTTTATTCTTCCCATTCTTCCAATACCTTTTTCCTGGCGACGTATCTTACCATTTTGCTGGGCCGTAAGCTCCGGTGGTTTCCTTACGTTTTGTTTGTGTGGGCCGTGGTGGTTTCGTACAGCAGGATCTACCTTGGGGTACATTTCCCGGGAGATATTCTGGTCGGAGCCTTCGCAGGATCCGTTCTGGGAATCATTTTCGGTACCCTTGCGAAAAGAGTCATCTCCAAGCAGTCGGCAGTTTTATAAGAGGATTTATTAAAATAACATGAACCCGAACGACAAACCGGATTAAAGGCTGGAAGAGGGATGCCGGATGCCGGAAGTTTCTTCTGTCAACCTATCGATAGTAGTCTCGGATATGAAATGGTCCTGTTTTCACTTCGTGAATGACAAACTTTATTTAAAACTCGTGATCTTTTTTTTTTTTTTTTTTGGTTTATTTTGCTGCAAATCAGTCAGATATAATTGAAAATGGGTTGAAATAATTCGGGTTTATACCCGGGCATGAATCTTCATCTCAGTCGTTGTGATAAGGCTTTCCCTGCAGGATCTGATCGGCACGGTAGAGCTGTTCTACAATAAAAAGCCGGACCATCTGGTGGGTGAACGTCATTTTAGACAAAGACATTTTTTCATTGGCGCGAGAGTACATTTCGTCCGAAAACCCGTAAGCCCCGCCAATCAGCAGGTGGATCTTTTTCACCGAAGAATTCATCCAGCCGTCGATTTTACCGGCAAATTCCCTGCTCGTAAGCTGCTTTCCCTTTTCATCCAGAATCAGGACCAAATCTGTCCGGTCGATATGGTTTAAAAACAGTTTACCCTCTTCTTTTTTAAGCAGGTCGGGCGAAAGGTTTTTTGCATTTTTTACGTCCGGGATTTCGGTGATCTCGAAATTCCAGTGTTTCGGAAGACGTTTCAGGTAATAATTGATGAGTGAAGTGATTTCCTTATCGTCTGTTTTTCCGATACAAAGTAAGCTGATCTGCATGATTAGATTGAATTTTAAATGACAAAGATATTCATAAATTAAAGAAAGTCATCATTCCTTAATTAAAGCAGAAATTTCAATTTTAAAAAAATCATTACTTTTGCAGGAACACCGGTCCGATGCAGAATACAAATTCCTTCCTGTATTTTCCGTATTTCCACCGATGGCCTGCTTTGGCGGGGGCATTGATGGCTGATACCGAAACGCTGGGCAGAACGGTTATATTAAAATAAAAAATGAGCGCAAAACTTCCTAAATTTATCTTGAAAATCCAAGAGTTTTTCGACGGTATCCACATTCCTGTACTGGGAATCTCCCTCTGGCAGATGTTTCAGATCTATATCCGCGGAATTTTTAAAGATAAAATAGGCCGTAAGGCAGCCGCCATTTCGTGGAGCTTTACCATCAGTCTCTTTCCGTTTATTCTTTTCCTGCTATCGATTCTGCCGTATATGCCGCATTACGACAAGCTGCAGTTTTATATTTTTGATGTCCTGCTGCATAATATTTTCCCGTCCAATATTGAAGGCGACGTCCGGGATTATATCGAAAACAGCATTGTCCCGAATATGAAAGGGATCAGCAATCTGACCATCGTTTTCGCCCTCATCTTTGCCACCAACGGAACTTTTTCCCTCATCAACGGATTCAATGAGAATACGGATGAAAAAATGACGGATGTGAAAGAATTTATCTTATCCTTTTTCATTACCATTGGTTTTATCTCCATTGTCTTCCTGTCGCTTTTCGGAGTCTACTATTCGGAATTCGTGTTGAAGCTCTTTACGCCTGTTAAGGACATCTCATGGCTGGTCAAAAACCTTTCGAAGATTATCGGATTTGTTTCCTTTCCTATTTTTTATTTTATCCTGCTTACTTTATTTTACTGGCTGGGAACGGTACGGATCGCTAGGTTCCGGCAGGCGGTTCCGGGAGCAATATTGACTACCGTATTATTTGTAGTGACAACCTATATCTTTGCGTTGTATGTAAAAAATATCGCCCGTTACAACGTTCTGTACGGTTCCATCGGAAGTATGATTCTTCTGATGATCTGGATCAACGTTAATGTTTACCTGCTGCTTTTCGGAAACGAGCTGAATATGGCTATCAGAAAGGTAAGAATTGAAAAACTGCTGTCCGATGAACTGAAGAAAAACAGCAAAAATAAAGAGATCGACAGCAAAACGCTGCTGAGCCGCCGGAAAAATCTTAAAAATAAGAATGAGGAAAATATCTGATTAAGTTTAAATCACAATTACCTTTCATCAGGTAATTTTCAGAATTCAATAAGTCCAAGGCAAAGCTTAGGCTGCAATGCATAAAATCAGAATATTTCCGGAACAGTCAATATCCCGGAAGATCCTGTAGATTTTAATTATAAAATTATATTCTCCTGATTCTTGAAACGCCGTTGATGTCTTTCAGTTTTGTAAAAGTCTGCTCGAGCTGGCTCTTGTTTTTTACCTCCAGAATAATCGTTCCTGTGAAAATCCCGTCGTTGGATTCAATCGACATGCTTTTCATATCCATTCCCATCGAACCGCTGATAACCGTCGTGATATCATTGATCATTCCCATCCGGTCAAGCCCTTCAATTTCAATCTTCACCCTGTTTTTGAAGCTTTCCGCATTCACCCATTTGGCAGGGATTACCCGGTAATCGTATTGGGCACGGAGGTTGATGGCGTTCGGGCAGTTGTCGCTATGGACCTTAATTCCGTCGGAAATCGTTATAAACCCGAAGATTTTGTCGCCCGGAATTACCGTGCAGCATTTGGCATAGGTATAATTCAGCTTTTCCTCATCCTTCCCGAAGACAATCATGTCAAGATTCTGCTCTTTCGGCTCTATGAAAGCCGTATTTTTTGCCGGGGATTTCCTGAATCTTGAAAGCAGGTTGTTGAAGACGTTCTTACTTTCGATGTATTTCCTTAAACTGCTTGCATCCAGTTCGTTGGATTGGAATTTCAGAAACAGCTCCTGGGAACTTTTAAGATTGAAGAACTTCTGCAGCTTATTGATCTCGTCGTCATTGAAGTTGATCTTGGCATGGCGAAGCTTCCGCTGTAAGATTTCTTTCCCGTCATCTACCAGCTGGTTCTTCTGTGAGTTCAGGTAACTCTTGATCTTGGATTTGGCCTTTGACGTCACCACGAATTCGAGCCAGTCGGATTTCGGCTTCTGGTTCTGGGAAGATAGAATATCCACCTGATCCCCGTTCTGAAGGACATAGGAAATCGGCACCAGCTTCCCGTTGATCTTTGCCCCCAGGCATTTCATTCCCAGATCGGAGTGAACGGAAAAGGCAAAATCGAGTGCTGTGGCATTCGTCGGTAAAATTTTAATTTCTCCTTTGGGCGTAAAGACAAATACTTCTTTTGAATATAGATTAAGCTTAATGTTATCCAGAAGCTCCGAAGTCGTAAGGTTCTGCTGCTGTTCGAGCACCTCACGGATTTCCGTAACCCAGTTTTCAAAATTCCGGTCTTCCGAGCTCTGCTTGTAGCCCTCTTTGTATTTGTAGTGGGCAGCCACCCCTTTTTCAGCAATTTCATCCATCCTTTCCGAACGGATTTGTACTTCGATCCATTTTTTATCGGGTCCCAGAACGGTTAAGTGTAAACTTTCATAACCTGTGGAACGCGGCTGGGTAATCCAGTCTCGCATCCGGGAAGGGTTGCTGTGGTAGACATCGGTTACAATAGAATAGATTTTCCACGCCAGGAATTTCTCGTTTTTGGCATCGGATTTATAAATGATCCGGATGGCGTAATTATCATACACTTCCTCAAAAGAAACACCCTGCTTCAGCATTTTCCGGTAAATCGAGGAAATGGCTTTCGCCCGTCCTTTGATTTTAAAATGCAGGCCTTCTTCATGCAGCTTTTCGGAAACTTCCGTTTTAAACTCTTCGATATACCGTTCCCGGCTTTCCTTGGCAAGCTCGAGCTTTTCGGTAATCTCTTTGTAGACGTCCGGATTATTATATTTCAGAGAAAGATCTTCCAGTTCGGACTTGATGTTGTACAATCCCAGACGATGGGCCATCGGGGCGTAAATATAAACCGTTTCGGAGGCAATCTTTTTCTGCTTGTCCGGCACCATGCTTTCGAGGGTCCGCATATTGTGGAGACGGTCGGCGATCTTGATCAGGATCACCCGGAAATCTTCAGAAAGCGTCAGCAATAGTTTCCGGTAGTTCTCAGACTGCACGGAAATGTTCTGATGGTTCATGATGGAGATCTTCGTCAGACCATTAACGATATTCGCTATTTTCTCCCCGAAGATTTTCTTGAGGTCTTCATACGTATAGTCGGAATCCTCAACTACGTCGTGGAGAAGGGCACAGGCAATAGAAGTTGCTCCCAAACCGATTTCCGTCGCTACGATTTTCGCAACGGCGATGGGATGGTAGATGTAAGGTTCACCCGATTTTCTGCGCTGGTCCTTGTGGGCGTCCAGGGCGATGTCGAATGCTTTCCGGATGAGTTTGTTGTTTTCCTCATCCAAAGTCCGGTATGTATTAGAGATCAGATCCTTGTATCTTGCGAGAATCTCCTTGTTTTCTTGTTCTAAGTCGTAACTCATTTGTGTAACAGCCTATATTTAAACGAAAATACGAAATTTTCTCCATTTTTCAAAGCTAAAAAAATCCGCAGAAAGCTCTGCGGACTCAGGTTATAGATTTTATCCTTGATAGTTAAAGTTTCGGTTCAGAATCCTTTATGGCGACAGAATTTTCAGGCCTGTACGGGATTAGGATGCAATTTAAATTTCAGGACCAGATAATCTTGCAAACGATATGATTCTAACCGTCTGTGAAAATATATTCACAATGTCTTGAATTTTAAATCGGTGGTAAAGGTAATATAATTTTTAATATAATTTAATATTTTTTAATAAAAATTAATATTTGATGTCTTATTTTTAAAATTCGACTGTTTTTATCATCATTAATAAAAAATGTAAAATTTAAAATGAGTTGATAAATTTTAATAAAGATATCTTTTAGCTTGAATAAATAATCAGTAGGACAATAAAAAAAGCGGACTTTAAAAGCCCGCCCCTATAATTCTTTAATTTTAATTAAATTTTATCGTTTTTAATTTCTTCCACAATTTCAGGATTTAAAAGCGTGGTGATATCCCCGAAATTACTGAAGTCGCCTTCCGCAATCTTTCGCAGGATTCTCCGCATGATTTTTCCGGAACGGGTTTTCGGAAGTCCTGAAACAAACTGGATTTTATCCAGCTTGGCAATCGGCCCGATCTGGTCGGCAATCAGTTGGTTGATTTCCTTTTTCAGGTTTTCCCGCTGTCTGCTTTCCCCGGTTTCTTTCAGCACAACATAACCATATAATGCATTGCCTTTGATGTCGTGAGGATAGCCTACGATAGCGGATTCCGCTACGGCTGGGTGCTGGTTGATGCTGTCTTCGATAGGTGCGGTTCCCAGGTTATGTCCGGAAACGATGATCACGTCATCCACCCGTCCTGTAATCCGGTAATAGCCGACCTCATCCCTCAGAGCGCCGTCACCGGTGAAATATTTCCCTGGAAAAGCAGTGAAATAAGTCTCCTTGTAACGCTGATGATCACCCCAGATGGTTCTGGCAATTCCCGGCCACGGAAAACGGATGCACAGGTTTCCGGTAACCTGGTTGCCCATAATCTCATTGCGTTTGTCATCCATCAGTACAGGCTGTATGCCCGGTAACGGAAGGGTAGCGTAAGTGGGTTTGGTAGGGGTAACAAATGGCAATGGTGAAATCATAATCCCTCCCGTTTCCGTCTGCCACCAGGTATCCACGATCGGGCACTTTTTCCTTCCGACATGGTCGTTGAACCAATGCCAGGCCTCGTCATTGATCGGCTCACCCACAGATCCGATTACTTTCAGGCTGCTCAGGTCATGTTTGTCTACCCATTCCGCGCTTTCTTTCGCTAAAGAACGGATGGCGGTAGGAGCGGTATAGAACTGAGTAATCTTATGTTTTTCAATCACTTCCCAGAAACGGTCTGGTTCAGGATAGGTCGGAACCCCTTCGAAAATGACGGTGGTGGCTCCGTTTAACAAAGGTCCGTAAAGAATATAGGAGTGGCCGGTAATCCAGCCGATGTCGGCAGTACACCAGTAAATATCGTTTTCTTTATAATTGAATACATTTTTAAAAGTATAAGCAGTATACACCATATATCCGGCACAGGTGTGCAGCATTCCTTTCGGTTTCCCGGTAGAACCTGAGGTATACAGGATGAAAAGCGGATCTTCTGCATCCATGATCATGGTCACGAAATCAGGGGAAGCCTTTTCATACAGCTCTTCCATCCAGAAATCCCGGTCTGCCTTCATTTTGATTTCGTTCTTTGTCCTTTTAACAACAAGAACCTTTTCTACGCTCGGTGTTTTTTCCAGGGCTTCATCCACGATGCTTTTCAGATCCAGTACTTTGTTTCCGCGATAGCTTCCGTCTGAGGTAATCACCATTTTCGCTTCACAGTCATTTACCCTTGATGAAACGGCAGAGGCAGAGAATCCGGCAAAAATAACGGAGTGCACGGCACCCAATTTGGCACAGGCCAGCATGGTAACGGCCAGTTCGGGAATCATCGGAAGGTAGATGCACACCCGGTCGCCTTTTTCAATACCCATTTCTTTGAGGACATTGGCGGTTTTATTGACTCTCGTGTATAAGTCGCTGTAGGAGATATGCTGGGCTTCCTCCTTCGGATCGTTCGGCTCCCAGATAATGGCGGTTTTGTCACCCCGTACGGAAAGGTGCCGATCCAGGCAGTTTTTGGTGATATTTAATTTGGCATTCTTAAACCAGGTGATTTTCGCTTCATTCATATCGTATTTCACGACCTTGCTCCAACGCTGGTACCAGACAAAATTCTGATCGGCTATTTTATCCCAGAATTTCTTGGGATTTTTAATCGACTTTTTATATTCTTCAAAATAATGCGGTAAATCTTCTATCAGGTAATTTCTCATATCCCTTTTTCGTTTTTATTTGAATTTTGTTATTTAAATTTAGATCTAATTTCTTGTTAATGCCCTATATTCTTTGATTTTTAGCTGAATTTCTTCGATGATCTTTTCATCATCAATCGTCGATGGAACCTGGAATTCCTTTCCGTCCAGCAAAGTTCGGATCAGCTTTCTCAGGATTTTTCCGGAGCGTGTTTTCGGCAGGCGTTTTACGGTCATTACATTTTTCAGACAGGCCACTGCACCTATTTTCTCCCGGACCATCATTACGATTTCTCTCTCTATAATATTGTCGGAAATACCGGAGCCGTTCTTTAAGACAACCGTTGCAAAAGGAACCTGGCCTTTAAGATCGTCATCAATACCTACAACGGCGCATTCGGCCACATCGGGATGGGAGGAAACGATTTCCTCCATTTCGGAAGTCGAAAGGCGGTGGCCGGCCACATTGATGACGTCGTCCACTCTTCCGGTGATGAAAATGTAGCCGTCTTCATCCTTTATCGCGCCGTCTCCTGAAAAATAATAGCCTTTATATTGCGACAGATAGCTGCTCTGAAACCGGTTGTTATCATTCCAGATGCCAAGCAATGCGCCCGGCGGAAGCGGAAGCCTGATAATCAGATAGCCTTCCTGATGGGCATCCAGTTCCAGTCCGTTTTCATCAAATATTTTAATATCATAGCCAGGAACCGGTTTTCCGGCAGATGCCCTTTTGATTTGATAGTTTCCGTCAGAAGTCATCAGCCCAAGCATCGGCCAGCCCGATTCGGTCTGCCACCAATGGTCGATGGCAGAAACGCCGATGTGTTTTTCAAACCAGTCGAGCGTGGCGACATCGCATCTTTCCCCGGCGAGAAACTGCTTTTTAAAATGGCTTAAATCGTATTTTTTGACTAACGCTCCGTCAGGATCTTCTTTTTTGATCGTGCGGATGGCAGTGGGTGCCGTAAACATGACTGAAACTTTGTACTCCGAAATGATCCTCCAGAAAGTTCCAGCATCAGGCGTCATCACCGGCTTCCCTTCAAAAATAATTGTGGTGTTGCGGTTGATCAGCGGTCCGTACACGGAAAAGCTGTGGCCGACCGCCCAGCCGAAGTCGGAAGCAGCCCAATAGGTTTCGCCCGGTTTTACGCCGTAAATATAGTTCATGGAAAATTGTAAAGCGGTGGCGTACCCGCCGGTATCGCGGGTAATGCCTTTCGGTTTCCCTGTGGTTCCGGAAGTATAGAGTAAGTAGAGTGGGTGAGTGGATTCCACGGCAACACAGTCTGCCGGTTCCGACTGTTGAACAAGTTCTTCGTAATCGATCAGTCCATCAAACATTTCATGCTGATTATCGGCCAGTTTCCTGTTGTAAACGATAATGTTTTCCACCTTATCCTGGGCAAGTTCAATCGCTTTTTCTACCAGAGGCAGATAAGGAATCCGTTTGGAAATTTCGATGCCGGCCGTTGCGGTAATAAGTGCTTTTGGCTTGCAGTCATCAATCCTCACCACCAGCTCATGCGGGGCAAAACCTCCGAATACCACATTGTGAATGACGCCGAGCCTTGCGCAGGCCAGCATCGCAAAAAGCGTCTGCGGAATCATCGGCATGTAAATTACGGCGGTATCGCCTTTTTGAAGCCCTAATGAGGCAAGCCCTCCGGCAAGCCTTGAGATTTCCTCTTGGGCCTGGCTGAAGGTATATTTTTTTTTCTGGCCGGTCACAGGGGAATCGTAAACAATTGCCGTCTGCTCCCCAAAACCGTCTTCGATATGTTTGTCGATGCAGAGATAGCACATATTCAGTTCCCCGTCCGAAAACCATTGGGGATAACCGTTTTTGTCTTTCGAAAGAATGTGTGCCGGAAATTTGAACCACTGTATTTCCTCGGCCTGCTCTTTCCAGAAATTCTCTTTGTCTTCGATGCTTCTTTTAAATAAATGTTCCGTATCCGTCATACTTTTGTCTTTTAAAATTAATCCGAGCATATTTACCGGCAATCAATCATTCTCCCATCATCTCTCCGATCTGCTGCATCAGTTTTTTAATCGAATAAGGTTTGGTAACGTAAGCATCCGCTCCCATTTCAAGCCCTTTTTCAATATCTTTCGGGTTGTTTTTCGCGCTCAGGAAAATCACTTTGGTTTCTTTCAGTTTTTCATCCTGTCTGATGATCTCCAGGGTGCTGTACCCGTCCAGGTTCGGCATCATGATGTCCAGCAGGATCACATCAGGAACCATGGTTTTTAAAAATTCCAGGACTTCGGTTCCGTCTCTGGCGATAAAGACGTCGTAGCCGTTTTTCCTGAAGCTGTACTCCAATGACATCAATATCTTGTGCTCGTCATCTGCAATAATGATCCTTTTCATGTTTTCTTTTCTTTATTAAATGGGAACCCGGAGGGTTCAGTTTTCTTCATTGTCTCTGTCAGCCGCCAAAGTCACCGTCAAGGTAACGCCCAATCCGCTGTTTTCCGCTTTAATGGTTCCGCCCTGGGCCTGAACGATTTTTTTGCAGATCGCCAGTCCCAGTCCGCTGCCGGCCGGTTTCAGGATATTCTGGCTTTTGGACTGATAAAATTTATCGAAAATCATTTCCAGATCCTCTTCGGGTATATGTTTTCCGGTATTGAACATGGTGATGACCAGCCGGTTTTCTTTTTCGGAAAATTTAGTCTGAATTGTTCCCTGCTCATCCGTAAATTTCAGGGCATTCCCTAAAATATTCTGAAACAGCTGGATCATCCGGGCTTCATCATATTCAAAAAAAACCCGGTTGAGAAGATTCACTTCGCTGATGTGGATGTTTTTCTGCTGAATCAGATGGAGGAGCGGATTCAAAGCTTTTTTATAGGTCTCCAGGATGTTGTTTTCTTTGATGTGCAATGCAATTTCACCATGCTCCAGCTTATCGAGATACAGGATGTCATTGATGATCTCGCTTAGTCGGTCAGATTCAGTAATGATGTTGTTCAGGAATTCTTTTTTGATATCCAGTGGAATATCATCATCGTCAGCCAGGATTTCTCCGGCAGACCGGATGGCGGTAATCGGCGTTCTCAGTTCATGGGCAACGGAATCCAGGAAGTCATCTTTCTGCTGGTCTTTAATAATTAAATTTCTGTTGGCGTTTCTCAGGTCGTCCGATAATTTTTTCAGCTCTTCCGACTGTTCTGTCAGTTTTTTGTTGAGGGTAATCGTTTCTTTGGATTCTTCCAGAATATTCAGTACTTCTTTCAGCGAAATTTTATCTTCTTTGGTAACCCCTTCAATTAAAATTTTTGCCGAAGCGGTGCCTATCCTTCCGGCGAGCAGGTTTTCCGAGAATTTAATGAATCTCGAATCCGCCGTTTCAGCCTGCGAATCGATGTTGTATTTCAGATTGAAGATCCGAAGTGCCTGTTCGGTTTTCTTTTTTCCCAGGAAACGCTCCAGGATACTTTTGATGTCTGAAACATAGGCCGTTCCGCGCCAGATAAAAGCGTTTTCGTGATTCTGGATGTATTTGTCGATGTCCACGTATAATTCCGCGAAATTCCTTTCCCGGTAATCGCCTTTTGTGCTCACGGAAATAATGCTGAACAGTCCCGTGTTTACTAAAATAGACCAAAAGAAAATTTCCGGGATCCTTTCCAGAAAAGGAATGGTAAAAAAGCTGAAAGCCTCATACAAATCCCTCAAAGCCCCTTTCAGCTCCTGATTAAAAGAAAAATAATACTGGGGAATGATTAAACCGAAATAGCAGATGACCAACCCGGCCAATAACCCGGCAACCGCGCCTTTGTAGCTTCCTCTCCGCCAGAAGATGGCCCCGAAAAAGGCAGGTGCCAGCTGGGCAATAACCACAAAGGAAATCAGACCTACCGAATCCAGTGACGTTTTTAAAATGAAATATTTGTAAAAGGCAAATGCCATAACAATCAGCGCAAAAATGCTGAACTTCCGGATGATGGTGATGTTACGGGTATTCTTTATTTCGTTCTCTGCCTTAAATTTTCCAAGCAGTCCGTAAGGAATGATCAGGTTGTTGGAAAGCATGATGGATAAGGTAATGGCTGAAATAATGATCATCGAAATGGAAGAGCTCAGCCCGCCCAGGAAGACACAGACCGTAATCCAGGTATTGTTGAAATGCTGCGGAATTAAGATAGAGTAAAATTCCGGATTGACGTTTTGCCCGTTGAAGATCAGCCTTCCCGCCCAGGCGATTGGAAAAATAAATACGGTGAAAATCAAAAGGTAAAGCGGAAAAAACCAGATGGCCGTTTTGATATGTTTTTCCTGCCGGTTCTCGACGATCCCGGTATGAAACTGGCGTGGCAGTATGCAGATGGCTGTTCCTGAGATCATACACAGCACCATCCAGTTCATGGCTCCTTCAATCCCGTTGAAGGTATTTTTTTGCTTAAAATCGGCAAACCGGCTGGCCTTTTCATAGATGTCCGAAAATCCCTCAAACACAAAATAAATAACGAATAGTCCCAGGATAATAATGAAGAACAGTTTTAAAAAGCTTTCGAAAGCAATGGCTGAAATAATACCCAGCCTTTTTTCAGAAGCATCGACATACCGGGTGCCGTAATAGGATGAAAATAAAGCAATTAAAAGAACAACAAATGTAGCGCTGTCGGTTAAAATATTCTTTGAAATTTCCGTTTCGGTAACCAGATGGAACGTTTCGGAGATCGCTTTGATCTGAAGTCCGATATAAGGGACAATGGCCAGAAGGCAGACAATGGTGATAATGGCGCTGAGGCTTCTGCTGTTGCCGTACCGCAACGAAATGAAATCGGCCAGGCTGCTGATTTTATTAACCCTGGAAATCCGTACAATCCGGGTATTGATGTAAATCCAGGCAGGAATAATCATAATTGGGCCAACGTAAATCGGCAGGTAATTGAGGCCGCCGGTTGCCGCTACACCAATGCTTCCGTAATACGTCCAGGCTGTGCAGTAAACTGCCAGGGAAAGCGCATAAATGTAAGGATTGTTGATCCACAGCTTGCTCTTCTTCCTTTCCGCCAGATAAGCGACCAGGAACAAAAGGGCCAGGTAAAACAAGACCACGGTGAACAGGGCAACACTACTCATCATATTTTTTTACGATTACCAGAGAAATAATGATGGAAAGCGTCCAGACTACGAAGATATAAACAAGAATCATCGGATAACCGAAAACTTCCCGGGAACTGTTGAACAGCAGTGATACGGGAATGCTGAAAGCAATCAGGAGTCCGATGCTCAGAATAATCAGTTTTTGTTCGTGTCTCTTTTTCATGATTGATGATTGATAAATGATGATTGGTCATTTGTGAAACGTTATCCGTCATTTATTTTTTATAAAATCTTTTTTATGATAAATAATGAATGAATGATAATTGATCAACGGTGTCTCGACCTCCGTCAACAGATCAATTATCATTCATTATTAATTATTTAGCTTTTCTCATCGGCATATTCTCCGGTCAGGGCATAATAGCCGAAAATAGCCATTCCACCCGAGATAATCGGCATCAGTACAAACAGGATAATGATCCCGAAAACCAGATCTTCCTGTTTTCCCGAGCTTATTTTGGGGATTCCCAATACCGTAATCCCGAAATATCCTACCACCAGTGCAATAGCGATCCAGAGTATACCTAATATTTTTTTTAGTCCGTTCATTTTAGTAGATTTAAAATTAATAAAAATTTGAATGCTTCAGCACTTAATCGTGAATATTGTTGTTCTTGTTTTTAAGATAAAATATTCCGATCAGCAGACATACGGAAGCAACGCCTATCGGATACCAGAGCCCTTCCAGATACCAGGTGGCATGTCCCGCTTCTTTGCCCGTTGTTACCAGGTAAGTAGCTACCGCCGGAAGCAGTCCCCCGAAAACGCCGTTTCCGATGTGATAAGGCAGCGACATCGATGTATAACGGATCCTTACCGGGAACATTTCTACTAAAAATGCAGCAATAGGGCCGTAAACCATCGTTACGAAAATCACCTGGACAAATACTAAAAATATCAGCAGCATGTTCGTTTCGGTATTGATTTTAACGGATTGGGTAACTTTGGGTTCTTCCGCTTTTCCGTCTTTCATGACAGGTCCTGCCGGTGACCAGTGGACGATACTGTCCTTTTTCATCAGGGTCCCGTCGGTGTACGTCAGTTCTTTATGGAAAGTGATCAGGCTGTCCGTTGCGATTTTGTCGTGTACTTTGGCCGTTCTTTTTTCAACCAGGCCGCTTTCGGCTACGGTTTTCGATTTTAAATCGACACTCTTAAACATTTTATCGTAAATCGGGCGGTAGGCCAGGATCGCAACCAGCATCCCCGTCATCATGACGGCTTTTCTTCCCACTTTATCCGACAGCCATCCGAAAAATACGAAGAATGGAGTTCCCATCAGGAGCGCGATCGCCATCAGTTTATCGACCTGTGCCGATTCGATGTTCATTACTTTCTGCAGGAAACTCATGGCATAAAACTGTCCCGTGTACCAGATCACCCCTTGTCCCATGGCTGCTCCGAACAAGGCCAGCAGGACGAATTTAAAATTGAATTTATTGCCGAAGCTTTCTTTTAACGGGTTTTTTGATGTTTTTCCTTCACTTTTGGCTTTGGCAAAAAGCGGCGATTCCTTCATGTTTTTCCGGATAATGTACGAAACACCTACCATCAGGATTGAGATCCAGAACGGAACCCGCCAGCCCCAGCTGTCGAAATCTTCAGCGGATAAAGTGCTTTTTGTAATTAAAATGATAATCAGTGAAATAAAAAGCCCTGCGGTTGCCGTGGTCTGGATCCAGGAAGTCCAGTAGCCCCGACGGTGAGGTTGGGCATATTCTGCCACATAGGTAGCGGCGCCTCCGTATTCTCCGCCCAATGCCAATCCCTGTAATAATCTTAGAATCAGGACCAGGACAGGCGCCATAAACCCGATGGTTTCATAGCTGGGTATACATCCGATGAGGAAAGTGGAGAATCCCATGATCAGTAAAGTCACCAGGAAGGTATATTTTCTTCCGATCAGATCTCCCAGTCTTCCGAAGAAAAGTGCCCCGAAAGGCCTCACTACGAATCCTGCAGCAAAGGTAGCCAGCGTGGATAAAAAGGCGGCGGTAGGATTGTCTGCCGGGAAAAATTTTGTTGCTAAAACGACGGCAAGGCTTCCGAAGATATAGAAGTCGTACCATTCGATCAGGGTGCCGAGTGAGGAGGCGGTGATAACGCTCCAGATCGTGCGGTTTTTCTGCTTCTCAGTCATGTTTTGGTAAGCATCGTGATGATTTTCGCTCATATGGCTTGGTTTAGTGTTGGTTAAAATTTGGTATTTGGTTTTTCTGAAATTTATTTCTGATGGCTGATGCCGGGCAATTTCTACAGGTAAATCTGGAACTGAACGATGAATTCCCCTTTTGAAGAAGGGCTTTCCGTCGGGCTTGTATACACCGGCCTGGTGGAGTACTGGGTGGTAATTTTGGCGTGGTGGCCGTCTAGGAACCAGTTGGCGCCAATATCGAATTGTGAAGATGATTTATCTAAAGCTTCGAAACTTTTGTGTGTATAGGCCGCAAAAGGCTGAATCCTGATTTTGGGTTTTTCTGCCTGGCTCGGCAGCAGCAATCCGGCCTGCGCATAGATCATATTTCCGGTACCAATGACAGGCTGAAGATTTCCGGGTCCGGCAATGGCTTTCTGGCCGATAAAACTCGGATCGGAAGCGGCAATGTTCATGGTTCCCAGATTTCTCAGGTAATTCGGTCCGAACTGATAATTGTAATAACCGGCATAAGCAGAGACGGCCATTTTGTTTTTGGCATTTCCCAAAGGAATATCGGCAAAGGCATCAACAGCCACCAGGGTAATGTCATGCTTTTCGATATTTGAATTCACAGAAGTCCGTGTCCCGTCTTTCTGGTGGTAAAACCCTGCGCCTAGGTTGAAAACTTTTTTCGTCCCTAAATAAGAACCTACTTTAAAAGGCAGCAGGTTGGATTCTTCATCCAGAAACTGGTATTCTATATAACCTGCTTTTGAGAAATTCGGGTTTCCGTTGTTGTCTACGGCTACCGCTTTTGCCGGATCTGTAACGTTGGCCGGTGTAAGGTCGGTGGCAAAAGGTTTGTTCAGACTGAAACGGTATTCCAGCTTGCCGTATTTTCCTTTGGCGAACATCCCCAACTGACGGGCAAACTGGTCGGAATTGTCGATCAGCGGCCAGGTAAATACAGGGGAGTCTACGGTAAGGAAATTCAGGGTGGAAGCCATGGTCATCCGGGAAAGTCCCATATAATAATGCAGTCCGGCTCCCAGGGACAGGCTGAATTTTCCTGCTTCTCCGGGTAAGAACACCGCATATTCATTCCAGGCATCATGGAAAAACAGCTGGGTCTTTTTCCCGTTGCCGTTTCCTCCGGTACCCGTGGTACCCGGCGCACCGCCATTGATGAAGGTTTGATTGTTAATTCCAAAATGGAGCAGGATCATGTATCTTTTGGAGATCTGTGCGTAAGCCAGGGCACGAAGCCGGCGGTTTCCCAGGCTCCAGGAATTGTCGGTAGCTTCTCCGCCTACCATGCTGCCCGGGTTCATTTCTGTATTTCTGAGCCAGAACTGATCCCATAAAATAAACCGTACATATTTATCGCCCTGTTGATTCAGGTTGAGTTTCAATCCACTTCCATAATCCGGCGATCCCTGGGAATATAAAGAATTGCCGATTAAAGCTAATCCGATAAAAGTAAGTAATCTCTTCATAAATTATCAATTTTTGGCGTTGTTTTTTATGAAAGCCAAATTGTAATTAATAATTTAGTTATGAAAATTTAATATATATTAATGCTAAGGGTATAGTGATAGGTTATCAATTATGAATTATCAATTATGAGTTATAATATAAGTGTCTAATTTTCAGGACTCAAAATTCATAGTTAATAACTTAAAATTCATAACTTTTAACTTTACTTTTTAAAACGTTCCCATTTGATCAGCATATATTTGTCGGCAAACTGGGTGATGATGAGTCCTGCATTTTTGATATTTTCTTCTTTCGACATATATTCAATGAGTTCATTCTGTTTCAGGATTTTATAGACGGGATGAAACTCCGAATGAGGCGGCCGGGTGATGTTGTATTTTTTGATCCACGAACTGATGGTGACATGGGAAACCCCTATAATCCGTTCGATTTCACGGAAGCTCAATCCTTCCAAATACAGTTGTAAAGCCTTGGTTACGTAATAGTCATCAATCTGTTTTCCTAATTTTTTTACGGTAAAATAATACCCGCAGTCTTTGCAGAGAAAGCGCTGCTTTTCATTGATAATTCCGCTTTTCACGACTTTGATACTCTTGCATTTAGGACATTGATTTTCCATACCTATATCTTTTTAGCAAATATATAATAATTTAGCAATATGTTAATTTAATGTAAA
>CAJYRQ010000087.1 GCA_913777465.1 uncultured Chryseobacterium sp. | reverse complement strand
ACATTGGGGAATAGAAAACCATCTTCACTGGCATTTGGATGTCACTTTCAGAGAAGATGCCTGCAGAGCAAGAAAAGGATATGCTCCGGAAAACCTCTCTACCATGAGAAAGTTTGCTTTGCAAATCCTCAAGGAGCATGATGATAAACTAAGCCTCAAGAAGCGAAAGGTAAGAGCTGCATATGATGTACAATATCTAAAAGACTTAATCTCATAATTTCATGCGTTTGCCCTAGTTTCATAAAGAGGAAACGGCTTTTTTTATTAAATTAGCACATCATAAAAATTACTAGAAATGATCTCTGAAAAGTATCTTGAAAATTTACGGAACGAACTACAGAATATTGAGAACGACGGGCTTTACAAAAAAGAACGGATCATCACATCCCAGCAGAGCGCGGAAATAGAAGCCAATGGAAAGAAACTTCTGAATTTCTGTGCCAACAATTATCTGGGATTATCCAATAACCCGGACGTGATGAAGGCTTCCCGGGATATGATTGAATCCCACGGCTACGGAATGTCTTCGGTACGTTTCATCTGCGGAACCCAGGATATCCACAAGCAACTGGAGCAGAAGATTGCCGACTTTTTAGGTCTTGAGGATACGATCCTGTATGCTGCCTGCTTCGACGCGAATGGCGGGGTTTTCGAACCTTTGTTTACGGATGAGGACGCCATTATTTCGGATGAGCTGAATCATGCTTCAATCATCGATGGAGTTCGCCTATGTAAAGCGGCAAGATATCGCTATAAAAACAACAATATGGAGGACCTGGAAGCACAATTGATCGCCGCTTCCGAAAAAAATCACCGTTTTAAAATTATCGTAACCGATGGTGTTTTCTCGATGGACGGTATCGTAGCCGACCTGAAAGGAGTTTGTGACCTGGCCGATAAATACGATGCCCTGGTGATGGTAGACGATTCCCATGCTACCGGGTTCATCGGAAAGACTGGCCGCGGAACGCACGAAGCCAATGACGTCATGGGCAGGGTAGATATCATTACCTCAACTTTAGGAAAAGCTTTGGGTGGAGCTTTGGGCGGGTTTACTGCCGGTAAAAAAGAGATCATCGATATGCTGAGACAGCGTTCCAGACCGTACCTGTTTTCCAATTCACTTGCTCCGGGAATCGTAGGGGCAGCACTGAAAGTATTGGATATGATTTCCGAAGATACTTCACTCCGGGATAAAGTGATGGAAAATGCCGAGTACTTCAGAACTGAAATGAAAGCCAAAGGTTTCGATATTCCTGATGGTGATGCCGCGATTGTACCGGTGATGCTTTACGATGCGCCTTTAGCCCAGAAAATGGCGGAAAAGCTTATGGATGAAGGAATTTACGTAATCGGATTCTTCTATCCGGTGGTGCCGAAAGGAAAGGCAAGAATCAGGGTTCAGCTTTCTGCGGCTCATACCAGAGAGCATCTGGATAAGGCCATTGCCGCTTTTGAGAAAGTAGGAAAAGAACTGAATGTGATTTCTTAAAAAATAAATAGCTCTACATTTGTAGAATAAAAACAGGATTTCTTATATTTGCGGAAATCCTGTTTTTTTATGAAGAAACTTTATATCCCCGTTTTAATGATGCTGTCCTTTATTTCCTGTAAGACAAGACTTAATCAATATATTCAGGACGACCGGAAAGTTAACAGACGGAACGGAAAATGGGTAGAAGAATATTCAGCAGATGAAGGCTCGCTGGTGGCTTCCGGAAGATACAGGAACGGCGAAAAGGTGGGAATCTGGAAAACTTCTTTTGATGGAAGGAAATTTCAGAAAGATGTGATCAAGAAAGAGGTAACCAAAACCAAAAAGTATTTTCCCAATGGCAGCATCATGGAAAAAGGGCAGTCCAGGCTGGAAATTTCAGATCGTGAAAGGCATTGGTTTTATTTTGGGCCATGGAAATATTATGGTGAAAACGGAAAGCTGCTTTATATAAAAAATTACCGGCTCGGACAGAAGACCGACAGTATCTCAATGGTAAAGCAATAGGGAACATCAGAATATTTTTCTTACTCATTTTGAAATATTTTTGTGGTAGGCAGAAAATCTATATTTTTGAACCATCTTAAATAAAACCATGAGAAAAAGAATACTCCTTTGCATTCCGTTTATTCTGGGAACAGCTGTTTCCGCACAGGAATTGCCGCCACCATCACAAAAACCACAAGCGCTTCAGCAGCCGGTAGAATCCCAGCAGTATAAACAGGGAAATTATCATTCAATACTTACCGTCAGCGGATTTGCACCCCTGCGCGACCAACGGTGGAATGCCGGATACATGCACCAGCTGAACAAAAGATGGTGGATCGGGACAGAGCTCGCTTACGGACAGAAAGGAATGACTCCATACAATCTCGGATTTGAAGGGGATTTTAAAATATTTGAAATAAAACCGGAGCTTTATTACAGCCTGAATCCAAATTCCCGGCTGAAGCATTTTATTTCAGCAGAAATTTCTTACCTGAATCATAGATCCGAGAGAACGGACGCGGGATATTATGACCACAGCGGACAGTATTACAACTTTACTTCCGCTGATTTTAAAAGAATACGGAAAGGGCTAAGCATCAACTACAGCATTCTGCTTCACCGGGAATCCTCATGGTTTGGCTTCATGCCTAAAATAGGAATTGGCATTACCCACCGCAGCATTACTTACCGTAACATAGAAGGCCGGGATCCAAGCCCTGAACCTCTGGATGCCTTTCCGTTTTTCCCACAATTTGACCGTGAACAGAGTGGAATGCGTTTTATGGCCAATATCGATATGAAATTTGTTTTTAAATTTTAAATGGCAGAAAAAACATTCTTTTTTAATTTATCAGAAGGCTTCTTTATTCCCCGTCATTTTTTCATATTAAACGTTCTTTTTTTGTGAAATAACTTATCTTTGCAAACAAATTTTTAAGATGCTTTACACCATCATCAAAGCGCTTCATATTATCTTCATGGTAAGCTATTTTGCAGGGATTTTTTACCTGGTAAGAATATTCGTGTATTATAAAGACACCGATGCTTTTGCAGAAGATAAAAAAAGAATTCTTAGGGAGCAGTATATTTTCATGGCCCGCCGGCTATGGAACATCATTACGGTTCCGGCAGGCGTAATCATGGCAATTTGTGGTCTGGTCATGATTTTTCTGAACACCGGACTGATGAAGACTCCTTGGTTTCATCTGAAGCTGACCTTCCTGGTCGGCCTGGCCATTTATCATTACTGGTGCTGGAAAAAAGTCCTTCAGCTAAAAGAACTTAACGGAAATACTCTCGAAACGGCCAATATCAAAATTCGGCAGGCCAACGAAATCGCAACCTTTATTTTATTCCTGGTCGTTTTTACCGTGATTCTAAAATCGCAGGTTATTGAATATTGGTGGCAATTAATTGCCGGATTTTTCGTTCTGGTATTTTTGATTATGATGACCGTGAAACTGGTGAATAAAAACAAGAAAAATAAATAATCGGTTAACCGTTGCCGTTTATGGTTAAATATAAAAAATCTAAAACGATCAACAATTAACTGACAACCATTAACAATCAACATCTGACAATAAAAACTATGATTGCAATTTTAAAAAAAGAACTTTGGAGCTATTTCGGCAACTGGAGCGCGTGGATCATTATCGCAGCTTTCAGTCTGATCGCGACGCTGTTTCTGTTTTTTTTCGAAAACGATTCCAACATTTTTGAGATCGGGATGGCTTCCTTACAAAGCTATTTCGTTTTGGTTCCCTGGCTGCTGATGTTCATCATTCCGGCGCTTTCCATGAAGACCTTTGCGGAAGAACAGCAGACCGGCACCCTGAACTGGCTGTTTTCCCAGCCTCTGAAAGTTTCGGATCTTGTATTCGGAAAGTTCCTTTCGGTATGGATCGTCGGGATTCTTTGCCTGATTCCTTCGCTGATTTATTTATACACTGTTTATGTGTTAGGTGTTCCGGAAGGAAATATCGATCTTGGAATGACGTTCGGCAGTTATGTAGGGTTAATAATCCTTATCGCGGCCTTTTCCGGTGTGGGGATTCTCGCGTCGTCGCTTTCCCAAAACCAGATCATGGCTTATCTGCTTGGGGTTTTCATGTGCTTTATCCTGTATTTCGGAATTGAGCAGCTGGCTAGCTACAAATTATTGGGAGGAGCAGATTTCATTTTGCAGAACATAGGTTTTTATCAGCATTTCCTAGGATTTACGAGAGGGCTTATCGATTTTAAGGATGTTGCCTATTTCGTTTTCATCATTGGGGTTGCCTTGGCATTGTCAAATCATTTTATCAATAAAAAAAAGTAGAATTATGAAGAAGATATCATTTAAGTCTCCGTTAGGAATTTTACTTTTCATTGTCCTGCCTCTGGCCGTTATTCTTGCAGTTTCCGGCATCAGGCTGGATTTAACCAAAGAAAAAAGATATACCCTTTCCGATAATACCATCAAGGTTCTGGAATCGGTAAACAAGCCTTTGGTGGTGGATGTTTACCTGGAAGGGGATTTCCCGGCAAGCTTCAAGCAGCTGCAGAGCGAAACGAAGTTTATGCTGGAAGAATTCAGGAAAATAAATCCGAAGATCGATTTTAAATTTATTGATCCTATCAAAACCAAGATGTCAAAAGATACTTTGATGGCAATGGGCATGCAGCCTTCCATGCTTCCGGATATCAAGGACGGAAAGGTTTCCCAGATCATGCTTTTCCCATATGCGGTGGTAAAATATGATAAAAAAGGCGTTTCCATTCCATTGGTGGTTCAGCAGACGGGAATCGATGCCGATCAGCAGCTGACTAAATCCATTGAAAACCTGGAATACAATCTCGTTTCCAATATTAAGAACATTGCCGCCAATAAAAGAAAGAAAATAGGGATTCTCGTGAACCAGGACGAACTGAATCCGAGGGAATTCCAGGGCTTTATGCAGCTGGCTACCGAAAGTTATGATGCCGGCCCGATCATTCCTAAAAACAATACCGAACTTACATTGGCGGATGTTCCTACTTTAAAGCAGATGAACGCCCTGGTCATTGCAAAACCGAGAAAAGCTTTTACCGACGGTGAAAAAGTAATTCTGGACCAGTACATCATGAACGGCGGGAAAACCCTTTGGATGATCGATGCCGTGAATGCTGAAATGGATACGCTGATGAGGTCCCAGAAGGTAATGCCTTTCCCGGTGGACATCAATATGACCGACTTTTTCTTCAATTACGGGGTAAGAATCAATCCGGCCTTAGTGAAGGATGTAAAGAAATTTGCATTGTTGAGACTGGTGACCGGAGAAGTGAGCGGAAATCCGCAGTACACGAGCCTTCCATGGCCGTATTTCCCGCTGGGAATTGCGGAAAAAGATAACCCGATCACCAAAAACATCAACCCGGTAAAGTTTGAATTCCCGACTTCCATCGATACATTAGGCGGAAGAAAGAATATCAAAACCCGCGTATTATTTGAATCCAGCGAACGTACCCTGCTGAAGCAGGTTCCGAATTACGTAGACCTGAAAGAAATTTCCAGTGTCGACAGTCTTGGGCAGATGGAAAAACCAAGCACCCCGAAAATTTATGCAGTGTCTCTGGAAGGAAAGTTCAATTCGGCGTATGCTTCAAGAATCGAAAGGAAATCATATCCGGGGTTCAAGACCACAAGCCCTGAAAATAAAATGATCATCATTGCCGACGGAGACGTAGGCCGGAACAAGGTACTGAAAGGCGAACCGCTTCCATTAGGTGTCGATCTGCTGACCAACGAACAGTTCGGAAACGAGCAGTTCCTGCGAAATGCCTTAGACTATCTTTTGGACGACAGCAATCTGATGGAGCTGAGAAACCGGAACATCGAAGAAAGGCTTTTGGACCGCCAAAGGATTACCGAAGAGAAAACAAACTGGCAATGGTTCAACCTGCTTTTGCCGTTAGCCATCATCGGAATCCTGGGAGGATTGTTCTTCTGGCTGAGGAAAAGAAAGTTTGAGTAAATGATATTGAAAAAGAGAAGTTTTAGGCTTCTCTTTTTTTATTCCGTATTCCGTGTTTCATCAATCATTTTAACAGGATTTTGCCTAGTGTCAAAAATATCGTTAATCTCAATTCTGTTTTTTTCAGTATTAAACCAATAAATAATTTTATAATTTTTATAGATAAGGTATCTGAAATTTTCTTTTCTTGATAAAAGAAGTTCTTCTTTTTGTCCTGCTTCTTTTTGAAATTCAAGAGTTTTTGTTTTTTCAACTATTCCGGTAACCAGATCTCTAGCTGTTCTTTGGTTTGCTTTTGTTTTGTAATAATCAAAAATATTACTTAATTGTTCCTTAGCAAAATTTGTCCAGAAAACTTTTATTGCCATTGCTTTATTTCAGAAAGTAAGTCATTAGATTCCGTCATGTTATTACTTTTAGAATCCTCCAATGATTGATCAATTCTTTTATTCAGTTCTTTAAACGAAAGAGCCTTGAGGTAGTCTTCTCTTTTTAATCTTGCCAATATATATTCTTCTATTTTATCGAAGAAATGCTCATCCTGTATTTGAGCAAGATATGTGATTAAATTTGATTTTCGAGTTTGAAGATCCATAACTATTTATTTAAATCAAAATTACAAATTAATTTTTAATCTGTATTTTAAAATGAAATACAAAATATTGACGAAAAGTTGATTTTCAATAAGTAGATGAGGCCAACCTTTTTTCCTGATCAGGATAATAAATTAAGAGCCTGTTCATTTTAACTTAGAAGACTTCAGGCATCCAGCTTCCTTCTTCCGGCCATTAATCTGGCTCCCACTTAACTTAGTACAAACCCCCGTTTTTAAAAATCAGTATTTACCCTCAGTTGAAAGAAAATATTTCCTCCTAATTTTGAAGTGCTGATGAAGATTGCATCAACATAAGACCGTAAACTTAAATCCTAAATAATATGCCAACAATTCGCGACAACGATTTTATCCTTTATATGATGGAGGGAGTCACCAACCTTCAGATTTCCATTACCGGTCATTCCATTACTTCCGGTCAGCCCTGGGAAAATACCCCTTCTGTAGCCGGAACCGGAAACAATACCTGGAAAATTACGGTACGGGCAGGAAGAAAAGGCAGCAGCGGGGTAGCCGACTGGTTCAGGAACCAGATTACCGGCGGCAGTGCCATCGGATGCAGCACCTCCGAAAGCATGCCGGGTGAACTGAATTTTGCCTTTACCTGTACTATTTCTTTTGATTATAGGAACAAACGCTGCCAGCTCCCCAATATCGTCATCGGACAGGGACACAACTGGAAGTCTGAGAACAACTGGTGGATCGGTAGTAAGCAGCTGAAGGAAATCGGGACGGTTAATAGGTTGTCTACCAGTTCCGGTACTGACTTCAACTGCAATATTGCCGTATCGGGCGTAAACGAATTCTTTTTCTCCCTGAATATGATGCAATGGATGGGCAAAATTGATCCGGATACCTCCCTGCTGTCTTTAAGCATTCCCGGTACCCATGATTCTGGAACTTATAAGATTCCTTCCGTAGTTGTAGGAGCGAGATGCCAGAATTATAATATCAGAACGCAGCTGGAAGACGGTATCCGTTTTTATGATATCCGGCTGGTAAACGGTTCCAACTCTTCCGATCCGCTGGTCCTTTACCACGGGTTTGTCCCTTGCGATGTAAGTTTTGGGGAAGTGCTCAATGCCTGTGATGCTTTCCTGAAAGAAAATCCTTCCGAAGTAATCCTGATGTCGGTAAAAAATGAAGACGGGTCGGATATTTCCGCTAACTTTATAACCTATCTCAACAAATACAACTCCCTGTATTATAGAGGGAATACCGTTCCTGATCTTCAGCACGCAAAAGGCAAGATCATCTTCTTTTACCGGTTCGATCTTAATGTTGGGAACTCGGGCATAGATAAAAATGCTGTGGGCGTAAGTTTTGGTGCTTGGCAAGATAATGCGACCTTTGAATCTGCAAATGTCCAGGGCCAGAAATTTTATATTGAAGACAATTATAAGAGCAACGACACCCATAAAAAGGCTGATGAAGTGAAAGCCAATCTGGAAAAAGCAGTGAAAACCGATGCTGCCAATCAGCAGATCCTGTATGTTACTTTCAACAGCATTGCCGTCGGAGCACATACGCCTTACCAATATGCGTGGGGCGGATTAGGCGTAGATCCAGCGATGAATCCGTGGCTGAGAAATTATACCCCTTATTCCGGGAAAAAACGATTCGGCATCATCCCACTCGATTTTTATAATAACGGTGGTGATAATCCCAACGAAAACGGCCTGATCAACAACATTATCCAGTCGAACTATTGATGGGATCAGTTGATTAATCTTTTAAAAAGAAAGAGTCCGTCTCACAACTAGTGAAAACGGACTTTTTTTATGATTTTTCTCGACTTCCTCCGAGAATGATTTTCATACATTTGATTCTCAACCCACATCATTTAGTTGTGGGACCGACTCCTTTTATCAGCTCACATCTTTATTTGTTGCTGTTGGCAAAAGGCAGATTTACAATATCAATTACTTTTTCGCCTTTGTTGTTTTTTCCGGGATCCCACTGCGTACCGGCTGTAACCTTTTCAGCAGCTTTCTTAACTTCACTGTTGAAGGTTTCGTTGCTTCCGTAAGTAGAAACGTTCAGCACCTTTCCATCCGCACCGATCTTAAGAATGATTTTTGTTTTTAAATCTTTACCAAGAGTTTTCAGAGTTGATTTATCGAGATTTTTGCTGACGTTGCTGATGAAGGTCTTATTGCCCCCTGGATATTGGGCAGGAAAAGCAATTGTAGGCGGAGGTGGAACAGACAGATCCTGTGGCTGCCTGGATTCAAATTTATCTTTTGTCCTTACTTCTTTCTTTGCCTGTTGCGCAAATCCGGTCCCGAATACCAGGATTAGAAAAAGAAAGTATATTTTTTTCATAATGATTGTAGTTTGTGATGATTGTAAAAGTATCATTTTAAGAGAATGAACAGTTGATCTCAACCATTCATTCTCAAGATTTAATTAGCACCAGAATCCTCCTCCGCAGGCATAGTTATGGCAGCTTGTTCCTCCGGTGGAAGGCGGGCACATTCCCCAGCCGTAACTTCCGTCATCATTGGCATGACAAAGTTTCCAACCGTCACAAGGCGCAGCAATAGCTCCTGATACGAATTTCATCTGATTTCTTGAAAGTTTTTTCAAATTTTTCATGGTAATATTGTTTTAGTTTTTCCTACTCTGTTTAAGCTTTTCGGATACCGCTTCTGAAGCTAAGGTAAATATTTTTTTTTGATTATTTTCACGTGGAAGTGATTTTTTTTAGTTAAAATTTAAATGTAAAGTATTAACAGATAGGTGTTTTGAATAAGAATATTTTGACTTATTATTCTTTGTTGTCCTTAAAAGCTGATGTTCCGGAGTTTTTTCTAACCCATAATAAAGTGAGATAAAACATAAGCAAACAACAATATCTGCTTCTTTTAGATCATTTTTATTCTGATTTAGGGATGCTTATTATTTTTCAGCCAAACAACTTCCGAAACTCACCCGGCGATTGCTTCACCTTCTGCTTAAACAATTTACTGAAGGATTGCGGATGCTCAAATCCCAGCTCATAGGCAATTTCGCTGACGGATAGGGTAGTGGTGCTCAGGCGTTCCTTGGCATAATCGATGAGCTTGTTCTGGATATGCTGCTGGGTGTTCTGTTGGGTATGGATGCGCAGCAGACTTCCGAGGTAATTGGGCGAAATATTCAGCTGGTCGGCGATGGTGGTTACGGAAGGAATCCCTTTTTCCAGAAGGTTTCCGCTTTCAAAATAACCGGAAAGGACTTCCTCAAACTTATCAAGTAGTTCGTGGCTTGATTTTTTCCGGGTAAGGAACTGGCGTTCGTAAAAACGTTCGGAGTAGATCAGGAACAGTTCCAGCTGGGCGACAATCAGTTCCTGGGTAAATTTATCGAGGTTGTTCTGGTATTCTTTCTCTATATTTTTAAAGAGGCCGACAATAATGTTTTCTTCTTTTTCCGACAGGAAGAGGGCTTCGTTGATCCGGTAGCTGAAGAATTCATAGGATTTCATCTTTTTTGCCAGAGAAGTTCCCCAGAGAAAATCGGGATGAATCAGCAGCAGATAGCCGGTCGGTTCCACTTCCACATCCGGCTTCATCTCAATACGAAGAAACTGGAGCGGAGAAACAAAACAAAGCACGCCGGAATCGAAATCATATTCCTGCTGGCCGTAATTGAACCGGGCGTTCACATTCCTTTTGAGTCCGATCGAGTAATAATTCTGAATCCATTTCATTTCGTCGTCATTCACCGGGTATTGCACCTTGCTGTAATCGATCAGGCTGATCAGCGGATGTTCCGGCTTTGGCAAACCGCAGAATGTATGGAAATCAGAAATGGAATTAAAACGGAAAGTTTCTTTCATAGAAGCTAAGTTATTTAATTAAAATATGAGATAGGAAGCTGAAGACTTATTTGAAAAACTTTGTCAAAGTTCAGAACTTTGACAAAGTTGAACAATGTTGTATGTAAAGGATGTATCCGAAGAATTTTAAAATATAAAATGGCCGGAATTTCTTCCGGCTCTAATAAACTAATCTTCGTGTTTGTTTTTTGAAGATAGCAGGCTGATGGCAACGGCCGTTACTGCAGTGGCTGCCGCTATTTTCAGTAGAAAGTTTCTCTTGTTGTACTTCCATTCGGCGCCCCAGCCGCGTTCGGCGAAAATATTGGGGACATGACCGTTTTTTAAGTCATCAATAATTCCTTCGACTGCTCCTACACGGTCTGCCAACACCAGCGGAAGCCATCGGCCATAGCTGGATTCACTGTAACGGAAGGCCATTTTTCGGATGGCTCCGTTCACGCCTTCCGGAGGCGATGCCGTACCGAATGTAGCGGTTAGGTTCGGCCGCTCTACGGACTTTAGAATTTCAACCTTTTCAGGCTGTTGTTCCGGGCGTTCCCATGCATAACCTTCATGTTCTTCGTTGGTCCGTTTCTTCATAGGGTAGACGGGATCGTTTTCAGGATCTGCATCGATTCCCCAGCCTCTTATATGCGTATAATCTGCCTGTTCGCTTTTTTTAAAGTCGGACGGCTTTGTTTCGTCTGTAAGCATGTTGTAATATTTTTTAGTTAAAAACTTGTTATGCAGTCGGCGGAATAAGCACGGTTTTGATACATCCGTCCAGCTTGCGTGAAAATATATGATAGGCATCGGCTACCTCTTCTAGGGGAACCCGGTGAGTGATGATCTGTTTCGGATCCAGGATACCGTTTTTTACATGTTCAATCAGCTTGGGCAGGTGACGTTTTACAGCTGCCTGGTTGGCACGGATCGTAATCCCTTTATTCACCACATTACCAATCGGTACCAAGGCATCCGTAGGACCATAGACGCCTACAACAGAAACAATTCCGCCTTTCTTTACCGAATTAATGGCCCAGTGCAGCGCCGTAGTAGAACCGCCCTGCAAAAGGAGCTTTGTTCCCAGGATCGTATTCGTCAGATTGCCTTTTGCCTCGCAGCCTACGGCATCGATGCAGACATCTGCTCCCAGAGAATCGGTCTGTGTTTTAATAAAGACCACGGGGTCGCCGATGCTGTTAAAATTATAAGCCTCGCACTGTGCATATTTGGCGACAAAATCGAGTCGGTATTCCAGCTCGTCGATTACAATAACCCGTCCTGCACCAAAAAGCCATGCTGATTTAGCGGCCATAATGCCGATGGGTCCTGCACCGAAAACTACTACCGTATCGCCTTTTTGTATACCCGCCATTTCTGCCGCCTGATAGCCGGTAGGCACCACGTCGGTAAGCAGCACGGCATCGTCAGGATCCATCCAGTCGGGAATTACGGTTGGGCCTACATCTGCATAAGGCACGCGGGCATATTCTGCCTGCCCGCCCTGATAGCCTCCGGCTGTATGGGAATACCCGAAAATACCGCCTACCGCAGTCGCCATCGGATTCGATTCATGGCAGTTGCCATAAAGTTCCTGCTTGCAGAAAGCACATTTTCCGCAGGAAATATTGAAAGGTACCATGACCTTATCGCCCACTTTCAGTTTTTGTACAGAAGAACCTATTTCAACCACTTCCCCAATAAATTCGTGGCCAAACGTAGTACCGACACGGGTATCGGGAACAAGGCCATGATAAAGATGCAGGTCCGAGCCGCAGATACAGGATCTTAAGACCCGCACGATGGCGTCTTCCGGATGTTCTATCTGCGGCTCAGGCATATTGCGGTCTGCACGCACGCGGAAAGATCCGCGGAAATTCATTGCTAACATATATTTATATTTTGTTGGTGATAAAATAGGAGCATCAAAAGCGGGACCGCCATGGGTCTGATTTTAGCACAATTTTTTTTGAAAGAAGCTGATTTTTACTGATATATGTAAAGCTTTATATTGGTTTATGAGTTAAGGCCAGCGTATTTACTTTCATTTAAAAACTATTTTTTATAGTCTTTCGAAAGTAAATATTTCATGATAACAGGTTGTTTGTTGTAGAACAAAAGAAAAGTAAATGGCCCATTTACCTAATCATGTATGATAATCAACTTTAGCCAAAATGTAATAATTTTGGCTAAAGCTAATTTTGTTGTCATCATCAGACCAGACTGATTGCAATAAGATCGACGTTGGATAATGATATAAATATCAATGAATTATTTTAGATCAAATCACTTTTCTAATTTGAGTTTAGTTTACCAGAATAATTTTACCGGTATGCGTCCCGTTTTCTAATAATCGGTGTGCTTCAGAAGCTTCCGAAAAAGGAAAAGTCCTAAATATTACAGGCTTGAGCTGTTTCGATCCGATCAACGGCCAGACGTATTTCTGAACTTCTTTTGCCAGTTGTTTTTTGAATTCGTATCCTCTGCTCCGGAGGGTGCTTCCTGTGACCGTTAAACGTTTGGTCATTACTTTCTTGATATCGAGACGGGGCGGGTTTTGGTCTACGGCATTGATGTGGACAAGCCTGCCGTCGGGTTTTAAGATGTTGATGTTTTTAGCTAAATAGTCACCGCCGATCATATCCAGAATCACATCTACACCTTCACTTTGCAGTTCGTCTTCAAAATTCTGGGTTTTATAATTAATATAAGAATCCGCTCCCAGATCGAGGCAGGTCTTCCCTTTTTCTTCGGAACCGACGGTGACTATTACTTTCGAGCCGAGAGCATTGGCAACCTGAATTCCGGTGATGCCGATGCCGCTGTTCCCGCCATGAAGCAGAAGGGTTTCTCCGGGCTGAAGATTTCCCCTCTGAAAAATATTGGACCAAACGGTGAAAACCGTTTCAGGCAAACTGGCCGCTTCCGCAAAACCCAGCCCTTCAGGAACCGGAAGGCACTGGCCTTCACGTACGCTGACAAATTCCGCATACCCGCCGCCGCCCAAAAGAGCACAGACTTTATCACCGGTTTTAAAACCGGTTACCTCAGGTCCGCATTGAACCACCGTTCCGGCGACTTCCAACCCTAAAATATCGTCGGGAACACCAGCCGGAGCCGGATAATTTCCTTCACGCTGGAAAACATCCAGGCGGTTAAGCCCTGCCGCTTTTACTTCTATCAATACCTGATCTCCCGATATTTCGGGTGTCGGATATTCTTTTAATGCTAAAACCTCCGGTCCTCCGGATTTTGTGATAACTACTGCTTTCATTTTTGTACGAAGTTTCATTTTAAACTTTTTCCGGGTCAGTTGGCGAATGACCAATCGGTCCGGTTTTCCTGCCGGAAATTACTTCGGTTAGAACTTCATAATTTGTGCCGATAGCCATGGAAAATATAAATAATTAAAAGCTGTTTGAATTAAGTTAAGCAGTGTCTTCCTTTCTGTCTATTCAAAAATAATTTAAACAGCTTTTAACATTCGGACAATAAGGCCTAATTTTTAAGATAAAATGTTAAAGGGCAGTAGATTCCGTAAGATCTTTCCAGTTTTCCGCATCTTTAGTTATGGCTTCGATCTTCTGTTGCAGAACATCATTGGTTTCAATACCCAGCAGGAAATGGACCGGCGGATTTTGCTCTTTGCTTAAGGCGATCAAAGCATCTGCAGCTTTTACAGGATCGTTCGGCTGGTTGCCGTTGATCTCATTCAGGTGGGCCTGTTCAGAATTTCTGGCCGATTCATAGGCTTCGATGGTCTGAGCCGGGGTTTTTGCCGATTCCTGGGTTAAAAAATCTGTCCGGAAGTAACCGGGATAAACAACGGTTGCATGAATCCCGAAAGGTCTGGCTTCTTCTGCCAGGGCTTCCGTAAACCCGGCTACCGCAAATTTGGTAGAACAATAAATGCCCCAGCCCGGAAAATTCCCCGCATAACCACCAATGGAAGAAATGTTGAAAATATTTCCCGATTGCTGTTTTCTAAGGTAAGGCATGGCATTGCGGATCACATTCAGGCTTCCGAAAACATTCACCTCAAAGTTTGCCCTGGCTTCGCCGTCCGTCAGCTCTTCCAATGTTCCGATCTGGCCGTAGCCCGCATTGTTTACGATGACGTTAAGATTTCCGAAATGTTCAACGGTTTTGGCAACTGATCGTTTTACATCATCATTATCGCTAATATTCATGCCCAGCGGCAGAAAGTTTTCCGAAGCTTCCCCGAAAGAAGAAACCAGCGACTCAACCGTACGGCTGGTGGCCGCTACCCGGAATCCTTCCGACAACAATTTTTTAACCATTTCAAATCCTAATCCTTTGGAGGCTCCTGTAACGAACCATACTTTGTTTGTTTCCATTTCTAAATATTTGTTTTAATTAATGGGACAAAGATGGGAAGTTAACCAAAGAAAAAAGTAACCGGATCCGCGAAGGATGTATCCGGATCGTGAGTGGATGATCTTTGCGTGGAGGGTTTAATCCTCATATAATAATTATTTAACATAAAATAGGAGATGTTTAGCTTTATATCGATATATTTGCGCCAAATTGTACGATATGAAAACTAACATGATTACAGCGGCATTATGCCTTTTTTCCTCTTCATCGTTAATGATGGCTCAGGTAGGCATTAATACATCTACACCACAATCTACTTTGGATGTAAACGGGAATATGAAAATCAGGCAGATGCCTACGGCTGCCACCACTACGGGATTCCAGATTCTGGCCGTTAACCAGAATACAGGCGGCGATTTCGAGGTAACCAGAATAAACCCACAACTTATCGCAGACCTGGCAACGCAAGGGGGCGTAACCGGTATTCCGGCATCGGTATATTCGGCCCGGAAAACAGCAGGGGTTACATTATTTTCTGCCACTGTTTTTCCATCCGGTTTCCAGGCTGTAAATTTTGTTAATTCCGAAAGGACCGTAGGTTCTACGGCGGTATTTTCTGATATTGATAACACCTATATCGTTCCAAGTACAGGAGTGTACAAAATCAATTATACTTTCAGATACGGCCGGGGATTATTTGGACAGACAGTTACTGCGGGAGTAGGAATAGTCCGTACAAGAAATGCCGTTTCAACACTGATTGATTCCCGCAATTTTATGAGTGAAACCATCGGGAACAACATGACGGTTGCTATAGCGCAGGAAACATTAGACGCGCTGTATCCCCTGCAGGCAGGGGATAAAATTTCCTTTGGGGTCACGAATGCTGCTAATTTGGATAGTAGTAATTTCAATGTCAGCACGGCCAACTTTAATATATCCAAAGTTTCCAATTAAATATTTCTGGTGGAAAGGTCAACAACAATTTGTTTAATCTATAAATCAAATTAAAAAAATACGCTCCCTCATTTTTAAGGAGCGTATTTTTATTGACTGGTATTGTAAAGTCCGGTAATCGTGCCGTGTCCTATCGGTTTATCTCCCTCGAAAAAGTCGAAATCCATTCCTTCGTACAGGCTTCCCGTCAGCTTTTCCGGCTGAAGCAGGGTAACTTCTGAAGTAACGGTGTCCCCGGGAAACACCAGATCTTCCTCGCCGCTGAATTTCTGAATGGCAATAAACAGGTTTTCATCGAACGGAAACTTAATAATAGGTCTGTGGTCTGAGGATACAGGAGCAGTAAGCCCGCCATTTTCCGTAGAATCGTAGGTAAGCAGAGCGGTAAAGTGATATTTTGTTTTCATAGAATGAATTATAAATAAAGTCTGCACAACATGTGTGCCTGTTCCGGATATTATTTACATGAAACTTTGTTAAGTATTTCATTATAGACCGCATTCGAAGGGTCTTTGTAAACCAGGTTGCCATTATTTTCAGGATCGGTAAGTTCACCGGCTTTGATGTACAGTTTATCCTGACCGATTTTCATGATCTTGGTTTCCGTCTGTTTACTGCCTTCAATCGTATAATTATACAACACTTCCATTTCACTGTCTGAAATAAGTTTTCCTGAAAGCGTACCTGCCGCACCGTCCTTTTCCCACGGCTGCCAAGTCATTTCGCCGTTCACTTTATTACCGGAGATGGTAAGATGTACAGAGGTCGTATCTTTATTTTCAGCTTTTAAAAAACAATAGTCGCCTTTCAATACCGGTATTGAAACCTGAGTTTTTTGATGGTCTGCTGTTTCTCCGTTTGCCACAGCCTTTGGAGCAGCCTTGTTTTCTCTGTTGCACGAGGACATCATAAGCATGATGCAAAAGAAGGCTGACAGGATAGAAGCTTTTTTCATAAAATCCGGTTTGATCATATCAAATATGCTGAATTGTCTCCAAATAAAAAAGAGAAACCCGAAAGTTTCTCCTGAATTGTAAATGTACGGACCGGTTTACCACGGACTGATTCCGGTTTCGTCCTCAATATCATTGCTGAAATATTGGCCGGTAGGTCCATTTTCATCGGTTAATGTATGTTTGATGATAAAGGATGCGGCACTTTCCAAGGAACCCGGTCCGCTGTGATGGTTGAAATCGGTTGCGGTATAACCGGGATCAATCACATTCACTTTGAAAGGAAGGTCCCGAAGTTCATAGGCCAGAACAATGGTGTAGGCATTCAAAGCGGATTTCGAAGGTCCGTAAGCTGCACTTTTAACGTGGTAATATTTCCATTCCGGATCGCTGTGCAGGGTGAGCGAACCCAATCCTGAAGTAATATTGCTGATTCTGGGACAGTCCGATTTTTTAAGCAGTTCCAGAAAAGCCCGCGTGACATTGATAACCCCGAAGAAATTGGTTTCAAAAACTTCCTTGATGTCTGCAACGGCTGTCGCTTCTGCCGTCTGTGGCTGAACACCCAGAATCCCGGCATTGTTGATCAGGATATCCAGTTTTCCCTGCTCCTTTTCAATCTGTTCTTTCGCTTTCAACACAGATTGCGGGTTGGTAACATCAATCTCAATGGCTTTGATATTTTGAAATCCCTTTTCATTCAGCTCTTTTACAACTTCTTCCCCTTTGGTAAGGTTCCTGCTGCCTAAATAAATGAATAATTCTTTTCCTGAAAGCTGTTTCACGGTTTCCAGTCCGATGCTTCTGTTCGCTCCTGTAATAAGTACGGTTTGCATATTGTTTTTTATTTTAATGAATTACTGGAGCAAAATTCCGCCAATTTCCCGGACCGGCATTTGCCATTTGACAAAAAGAGTGGGATAGGGGCTGGAAGATGGAAGATGGATGCGGGAGGTTAGGGGAGTCCGGTTTTCATCTTCTCTCTTTATTATCTGCTTTTTGCTAATTTATTATTGCTAAATATTTTATACCAGAATCAGATATCAGACTTCGATACTCATCAGACTTCAGACTTCCGGCATCCTGCACCCAGCTTCCAGCCTCTACAGCTTCACATTCTTCCTGATCCTGCTCAGCGACGACTGGGTTACGCCAAGATAAGATGCGACATACGAAAGCGGGATCCGGTTGACAGCAGAAGGGTAGATCTCCATGAATTTCAGGTAACGTGTGGTGGCGTCTTCCGAAACGAGCGGGCTTCGACGCTCCACTTTCTGCATCAATGCTCTTGCAATAATTTTATGGACGATAGCGTCAAAACCTACGATCGTCTGTAACAGCTCCAGCCAGTCTTTTCTTTCAAAGACAATCAGCGTACAGTCGGTGACGGCCTGCACATAAGAGCTGGAAGAGATCTGGTTGTCGAAACTTTCCAGATCAACGACTAAATTGTTTTCCTCGATGAAATATTTGGTGATCTCTTCGCTTTTATTGTTGTAATAACAAACCCGGAGAATGCCTTCGGTAATAAATCCTACCTGTCTGGCTATTTTACCCGCTTCAGAAAAATATTCTTCTTTGGGAATGGTGATTTCCCGGGCTTTTGCCGTAATAAAATCCATCTGCTGCGGGTTGAGGTTCCCGAAGGTCAGGATAAAATCAAATAATGCTTTCATACAGGCAATTTAGGTAAACTTTAGCGTTCATCATTTGTCATTTGACAAATTTTTCCATCGCCTCTAAAATTAAAAAATATCCTTATGAAATGAAAAGGTAAAGCCATCATAAGACGGCTTTACCGGATATCAATTAATTCCTGAAATATTAGAAATTTACAAAGCGTAATTTTGAAGGGTGAAAAGCATAATGCCTTTAGTGATTCTGATAAAAATTCCGGCCCTCATCTTCATTTCTATGTTTTTACTACCTGATTTTGTATTACTTAATCGTAATGCTCATATTGGGAACCACAATATCACCGGTAGATCCGGTATACCGCTGGGCAAATATTTCAATATAGTCATTTGTATTTAATTCGGTCGTCCCGTTGATCGGAAGTACAACGATGTCATTGGTCGCAGACCCCCGGCCGTAAACTTTATATTGGGTAAGGGCCGTGCCGTTTTTGGCAATATAAATAATATACGTTCCTGCGGCCGGTACCTGGAAGGAAACCGATCCCGATACCTGGAAAATTCTTTTCTTCTTACCTACGTATCTCAGCCGGTTCGGTACGCCGTCTGTGGCAAACCTGAATAAATTGGAGGAGGTAGATACGGAAGAAGCCGTTCCTATTTTTACGATATTACTGGGATTCGACGTGTTAAAGCTTACCCCGATTCCACTGCCCACAGCATAATCTACCGTAAAATCGCCTACCGCATTGGCATCGGTCTCCGTCGGGATCCCGGCAGCACGTACATTCCAGCTGTTGTTGAAGTTGTATCCGGTGTAGGTTCCGGTTGTATAAGCCCTTACATAGCCTGCCGTATTGGTGCCTGTAAAGACTACGGATTCCAGCACCGCATCACCGGTAATGGTAAGACCGGAAGCAGAAACGTCGAATCCTATGGCAGTACCGTTTACCTGGCTGAAGCCTCCCTGTTTTTCTACCAGCGTAAAAGTACCGGTCAGCCGTTCGTAAGTCCCGCTGTTGTTTCCGAACCAGCCCATATTGCTGAGCAGCAGCTGGGTGATGTTGCTGTAGGTGATCCCGTTTGTATTTCCTGTAAACTGGATAATGCTTGCGAACACCAATCCGTATCCTGCAATGGTGCCTACGCTGTTGGAATTGGCAACGATACAGTCCCGGACGACCAGATTCTGGGTAGCCGTGGCGTTAAGATTGAAGACTGTACCGCCGGGAGCCGTCATCGTTAAGCTTCTGATGCTGCCTCCCGTAGCTCCGTCGAAAATGTTGCCGGCAGTCCGCGATATGATATCGTTTTCAGAATCCAGCCCAGAGATGTAGGCATTGTTGATATCGATGGGCAGGTCAAAATTGATCTGGCCGTTGATTTCATACAGGGTATTGGCATCCAGTACATATTTGGTCCCGTTGCCGGCCGCCCGTTCCGCAGCCAGTACCGTTGAAAGCACATCGGTTGATTTGATGCGCTTGAAATTAGATCTTCCGGTCAGGCTGCTGGCGATAGGAGACCATGAAGCTGTAGAGCCTGCATAATAGTAGAACAGTTTTGCCGTGGTATCGTATACCATAAGCCCATCTGCAGGAGCGACGATGGCGGTTCGCTGTGCAGTAGTCATTCTCGGGGCCAGCATTCCCCGTGTCGTAGAGTTCAGATCCAGTACAGCGCTTGCGTCGGGAGTAGTTGTTCCTATTCCCACTTGGGCTTTGCCCGTCAGGAATATCAGTAAAAGAACCAGGGATAAAGAGATTCCCGGATTCCTGGGAGTGTAAAAATTCATCATAAAAGAAATTAAATAATTTAAGCATGAGTTTGCCGCTGCTGTAGGTCAACAAAATTTTTGTCCTAATAATCAGAGCGATAACCGATTGCGTCAAAAATAATAATTCTCTTTATTATGATTTATGATTGTGGTCACAAGAATTAAAGTGGTGGCAGGAAATAGATCTATTTATGTAGATTTACTGTTACTAAATTGATTTTCAATAATTTGAATATCCGAATAGCCCGGATTTACATTAAATTCCCATTATTTAAAAATAAATTCCAGAAAAAATAAAAAACATTCAGCCTACAGCTCCCTTTTCCAAACTTTTAATCCGAATCTAATCTTCCAGAACAGGAATCAGGTGTTCCCACTTTAGCTGCCTGGCAAAATCAAGAGCGGTTTTTCCTGAGTTCGTCTTTAGATTTTTATCGGCTCCTGCTTTCAGGATCACTTCCACAGAGCTAAGGTTTCCGGCAATGGTTTCGGTGTGAAGAAGGGTGTAGCCGTTACTGTCCTGATCTGTAATTTCATCAGGATTCTCATTGATGAATTTTACAAGTTCATCCCTCATATTTCTGCTCATCGGATGTTCGATGAGGTTGTCAGGATGTTCTTTTTGTTCGTAAACGATTTCAATATCGTTAAAATCTCCGAAATCCATCTGCCATGCTTCGTCATGAGCCTTTCTTTCGGCAGCGGACATATCCGAACGCATGGTCTGAATGGTGAATCCTCCGTATACTTTCGGAAGCGGTGATTTTGAAGAAGATGAAAATAACTTTGAAAGCCCGGCCGCTTTTTTTGTCTTTTGGGGCATGGCAAAAAGCCAGTCGCTGATTTCATTCAGGGAAATTTCCACATAATCCCCGACCGCAACATTGGTCAGCGTATTCGGATTGTTGATGAGGTATCCTTTGATAAAATCACCGTCGAAATTAATATCGTTGATCCACATATGTTCAACGATAGGGGTGTCGGAGGACGGATCTTCCTGAGAGAAAGCCACCTTTACACAGGACACCGTAAGTGCCGGAATAATCCTCCGGTATTCCCAGGATTGCTCCCGCCAGAAGTATCTGAAGGTTTCCTGCGCTTTTCTGTAAGCATCAAGCATTTTCGGGTCTGCACCGTCTGCGAAAAAGATGGGGTTGTTTTCCATGGTATTTAATAGGTTTGTGATTAATTTGGTGAATGTAAAAAAAGTTCTGCTGTAAAATATAGTAAGCGTCCCCCTTAATTCGAGCATACGATTAAAATAGATTGCTGATTTTCCGGTCGGTACTAAATATCCTTGATGAAATCTTCGTATTCATAATAGAACCGTTCAAAACCGTCCATTTTTTCTACAAAGAATTTGAATACTTCCTGCCAGGTATTTTTATTGAAGATGGAAACCTGGTGTTTTTCCACCCAGATCCTTGCCATTACCTTACCGTTTTCCAGGGTGTAATATTCGTCTTTATGGAAATCCCCGATAAAATCTTTCAGGATGTCCTCCAGAGACCAGATCTTCTCGTAATAGGCATTCCTGAAAATTTCGTCCTTCATTTCGATATCCAGGGAAACTTCCGCTTTTTTATTGTCTGCATAAAATTTAAACGACATGTCCTTAACTTTGGTATCGTACAGAATCCATTTTCTCGGGAAAGACTTCCCGAAAGCCGTCCAAAACTCCTTTTTTAACTGCTGTGCTTCCTGTTTGCTGAACATCCTACAAAGGTAGGGAAAAAGTAGAAAGAGCCAAGTTTAAAGTAAAAGAGCTAAAGGGAAGAAGCCAGGAAGAAAGTAAGAAGAGCCGGATGAAATACCGTTTAAGCCATTAAGAGATATGAAAATAGTAAGGTTAATTAATAAAATCGAAGATTCTTATTCAGCATTATGCTTAAAGCGAAGCTCATCTTAATGTTCCTAAAAACCTTATCAGATCTTAATGGTTTTTTCTCCCTGATTCTTTTGCCTTTTTAGTTGGCTTATTAATTATTTTTTTTCCTTATTTTTGTGGTAATGCTTTCTAAAAAATCCCAATATGCTTTTAAAGCACTGTCATACCTGGTAGAAAAAAGGAATGACGGCCCGGTTCTTATTTCCGAAATTGCAGACCGTAAGAAAATCCCCCTAAAGTTTTTGGAAAATATCCTGCTTGAACTTAAAAAAGCGGATATCCTCGACAGTAAAAAAGGGAAAGGCGGCGGATATTTTTTTAAGGAAAATCCTGAAAACGTAAAGCTTGCCCGAATCATCCGGCTGGTCAACGGACCGATTGCCCTTCTGCCATGCGTCAGCCTGAATTTTTACGAAAAATGCGATGACTGCACCGAAGACCACTGTGGCCTCCACGATGTGCTGATCGAAGTCCGGGACGCTTCACTGAATATTCTTGAGCAAAGAACTTTAATGGATCTGGTGGATTAGCCCGGTCGTTTTTTTGGAATAATTAGTCTACTCGTTTGGTAGGATAATTATTTTATCGGATATTTGTTATACTTCAAATGGATAAATTATGATTTCAAAAGAAGAGGCAGATATTCTGAAACAGCTTCCGCCGGAAGAGGGATTGAAACTGATGTCATCAAAATTCCCGCAGGGAGCCGTGTTTTCCACCTCGCTCGGTCAGGAAGACCAGGTGATTACCGACATCATTTTCAGGAATGCACTTCCCGTCAAAGTATTCACCCTGGATACCGGAAGGCTTTTTTACGAACATTACGAATTACTGTCCCGGAACAATGCCCGCTACAAAAGAAAAACGGAAGTCTATTTTCCGGAAAGTTCCGATGTGGAGCAATACGTAAATGAGAAAGGGATTAATGCCTTTTATCATTCTGTTGAAAACCGGAAAGAATGCTGTTTCATCCGGAAGGTTAAACCTTTAAACCGCGCCTTGCAGCAGGCGAAGGTCTGGATTACAGGATTAAGAGCGGAACAGTCGGAAAACCGTGAACATATGCCGGTGATCGAATGGGACGAAGAAAGACAGCTCTATAAATACAATCCGCTGATTCACTGGAGCTATCAGCAGGTGCTGGATTACCTGGCCGAATATAAAGTTCAGGAATTGTCCCTGCACAAAAAAGGATTTATCAGTGTTGGCTGCCAGCCCTGTACGCGGGCGATTGCGGAAGGAGAAAATCCCCGTGCCGGACGCTGGTGGTGGGAAAGCTCACAAAAAGAATGCGGTCTGCATGCACACTAATTCAAAAAAAATTAAACGAAGAAATGAACACTTATCAACCGGACTATCTGGAACAGCTGGAAGCCGAAAGCATTTACATCATGCGTGAAGTTGCGGCTCAGTTTGAAAAACCGGCCCTGCTTTTCAGCGGCGGAAAAGATTCCATCACCTTGGTCCATTTAGCCATAAAAGCATTTGCCCCGATGAAAATTCCTTTTCCGCTGGTTCATATCGATACCGGGCATAATTTCCCGGAAGCCCTTCGGTTCAGGGACGAACTGGCCGAAAGCATCGGTGCCGAACTGATCGTAAGAAAAGTGGAAGACACCATTAAAGCTAAAAATTTAACCGAGCCCAAAGGGAAATTCGCTTCCCGGAACTGGCTGCAGACCCATACCCTGCTGGATACGATCGAAGAGTTCGGGTTTGACGCCTGTATCGGCGGAGCCAGAAGGGATGAAGAGAAAGCCAGGGCCAAAGAACGGTTTTTCTCGGTACGCGATGAATTCGGGCAGTGGGATCCGAAGCTGCAGCGGCCCGAACTGTGGAACATTTATAACGGCAGGATCAACAAAGGGGAAAATGTAAGAGTTTTCCCGATTTCGAACTGGACGGAGCTTGATGTCTGGAACTATATTAAAAGGGAAAACATTGCATTGCCGCCGATCTATTTTGCCCATGACCGCGACGTAATCGAGCATGAAGGCCAATGGATTGCCGTCTCAGATTTTATCAGGATCGATGAAAATGATACGGTGGTCAACAAAAAAGTCCGTTACCGGACCGTAGGCGACATGACCTGCACCGCTGCCGTGGAAAGCCATGCCGGAACACTCGATGAAGTTGTTAGCGAAATTACGGCCTCAAGAATTTCCGAGCGGGGCGAAACCCGGATCGACGATAAAGTAACCGAAGCAGCAATGGAAGACCGGAAAAAAGGAGGCTACTTTTAATGAGTAATGAGCAATCAGTGATGGGTAATATCAGATGCATTTTTACATCAGATAAAATTCACTTACAAAAATTAAAATATAAACTAAAAAACGGATAGGTAGCAGGGCTAATGAATCAATTACTCATTACCCAATACTTATTACCCATATAAAAACATGGACATATTAAGATTCATCACGGCCGGAAGCGTGGACGACGGGAAAAGTACCCTGATCGGAAGGCTTCTCTACGACAGCAAAAACATCCTGATCGACCAGCTTGAAGCGCTGGAAAAGCAGTCTAAAAATAAAAATGAAAACGGAATTGACCTTGCCATTTTAACGGACGGTCTGAGAGCCGAAAGGGAGCAGGGTATTACAATTGATGTGGCCTACCGCTATTTTTCGACCCCGAAAAGAAAATTCATTATCGCCGATGCGCCGGGACACATCCAGTATACGCGGAATATGATTACGGGGGCTTCCAACTCCCAGCTGATCATCATTCTTGTTGATGCCAGGCAGGGAGTGATCGAACAGACCAGAAGGCATTCGATTATTGCTTCCCTGCTTAAGATGAAAAATGTGGTGGTGGCGATTAATAAAATGGACCTGGTGGATTATTCGGAGGAAGTTTTTAATGACATCAAAGCACAATATGAGCTGGTGGTTCAGAAGCTGGGGCTGGAACAGGTAAGTTATTTCCCGATTTCGGCTTTTCACGGAGATAATATCGTCGGCAGATCTGAAAAAATGTCTTGGTATGAAGGCCCGGCATTGCTGGATTTCCTTGAAACCGTTGAAATCGGTTCAGCCGAAAATTTTGACAGCCCGAGATTCCAGGTGCAGTATGTGATCCGTCCGCAGACCGATGAACTCCATGATTACCGAGGTTATGCGGGAGAAGTGATTTCCGGGACATATAAAAAAGGGGATGAAATAACCGTGCTTCCGCAAAACATTCAGACCCGGATTTCAAAAATTGAAACCGGCGGAAAAGAAGTAGAAGCCGTTTTTGCGCATCAGCCTGCCGTGCTGCATACGGAAGATGATATCGACATCAGCCGCGGCGATTTTCTCGTAAAAACGGAAAGTCTTCCGAAAACGGAAAGTGAGGTTGAAGCCGTGGTCTGCTGGCTGGATAAAAAAGAACTGCAGGAGGGCAATAAATATTATATCCAGCATAAAAGCAGGCTGCTGAAAGCCATTGTAAAAGAAATCGACTATAAAATCGATGTCAATACCCTGGAAAAAATCCCTGTTTCGGAAAGTATAAAGCTGAATGAAGTGGTAAAAATCCGCCTGAAAACAGCATCGCCTCTGGTCTACGACCGCTTTGAAGAGAGCAACGCTACAGGCAATGCCATTCTGATTGACGAAACCGGCAACTCCACGGTAGGAGCGGTAATGATTTTATAAACTGAATCGGATGGTAATCTCAAGAAAAGTGCAGCTCAGGCTCAATGTTTTTTTTATTACGGTTGCGGCGCTAGCCCTTATCGTTTTTTCCATGTACGAAATGGGTTATCTCAATGAACTGCTGAATGTTCTGGCGAAGGACAACTACATTTTCTACTGGATGCTTCTGGTCGGGTTTCTGGCGGAAATCGTGGCCGGCTCTATGGGAATGGGGTATGGCGTCATCTGTACCACAACCCTTTTATTCCTGGGAATTCCGCCGCACGCGGTGAGTGCCAGCATCCATTCGGCTGAAAGTTTTACGACGGCAGCAGGAAGCATCAGCCACATCAGGCTGAAAAACGTAAGCAAAAGCCTGGTGAAAAGACTGGCTGTTCCGGCCGTGATCGGTGCGGTGATCGGTGCCGTTTCGCTTACCTATCTCGGGGAATATTATTCTAAAATCACGAAAAGCGTCATTTCTTTTTATACACTGTATCTCGGAGTTCAGATCTTATCAAATGCCTTTAAGGAAAAGCAGGATAAAAAACTTAAGAGGAAAACCAACCTTACCAAGCTCGGGCTCATCGGCGGATTTATCGATTCTTTTGCCGGAGGCGGCTGGGGACCTTTGGTGACGGGAACATTAATTAAAAATTCATTTACTCCAAGGTTTGCCGTAGGAAGCTCTACGGTGGCCAAATTTATCCTGACTTTAACGGCTGCCATCACCTTTATTTTTACGCTCGGCATCCAGCATTGGAATATTATTCTGGGACTGCTGATCGGCGGTATCGTTACGGCTCCTTTTTCGGCCATGCTCACAGCGAAACTTCCGGTGAAAAGCATGTTTGCAGTTATAGGCACTTTGGTGATCATTATGAGTTGCATTACCATTTATAAATCAGTTTTTTAGGGATAAATACGGAGAAATATTGAAAAATAAAGCTGCAAAATATCCATTCAGGCTTTAAAATATTCTACATTTACACCGCTAAAAAATTAACAATGAATATACATGTAGTTGCGCTTTTTAAATTTAACGAAAATTACCTGATGGAAGCGGTGGAACTTTTTCAGACGCTGGTACGGGAAACCAGAAAGGAAGAGGGCTGTCTTCAGTACGACCTCATCGAGGATAAAGACAACAAAGGAACTTTTTTCATGGTGGAACTATGGGAAAGCGAGGAGCACCTGAACCGCCACAACGGGCAGGATCACCTGCTGGATTTCAGAAGAAACGTTTCCAAAATGCTGGAAAGCTCAACGATGGTGCATAAAGGATTTAAGACGCTGTAATTAAGTTATAGATAATCATCGAAAAGTGATCTTTTTCAAGATTACGAATTATTATTAAAAGTTTTGCAATATTGGGTACTCAAAGTATGAAACATTCAGATTTTGAACGGATGCCCGATATTGCAAAACCTTTTTTTACAGCCATTTTACCGGTTTCTGTATGGTTGGCTATCCCGCTTTATTTTAGCTGATAAACCAGATGTTCATGCATCCATTCTTTGATGGTAGTCGGTGTTGTAGAGGCTTCCGTTCTTGGTTCCGTATCATGCAGGCCGTTGCCGATGGCCGTCAGCATTTCGGTCAGAGCGTTTGCAAACGCTTCACTCGTATGATGCTTTTCCAGAAGTGTCTTTATATAATCTTCTTTTGAAACCTGCTGAAAAAGGATGGGCTTTTCCGTTAATTCACCCATCTGTCGGCAATTTCATGATAGCTGAGGTCTTCCGGACCGTGAACTGCAAACCCTTCAACGCCTGTCCAGGTCTGATCCGTTAAAAATTCTATAGCTTTTGCAGCAATGTCCCTGATGGCGATTTGCGGGAATTGATAATCTCCGTCCATGGGTAAAAAGAAAGTTCCCGTTTCTTTACAAAATAGTAATGCCTGCAGGTTTCACCTTCTTTTACCAGGAATTCGTTTCGTTTTGTTTTTTTGAATTGAAAATACGAACAGATGTAAGAAAGCGTTTTCTCATCAATGGCTGTTCTGGTTTTAATATATTTTTCTAACTGGCTGTACATTTTAGTTTTCGGTGTATTTGTTAAGGCGGCAGGTAATTTCCAAATGAAGGGATCAAAGGTAATCATTCTGATCTGTAATAAATGTGATGATCACCGTGAAACGCCAGATGAAAATGATCAATTTCTGAGGTTCTGCTGCTTTACAACTTAGGAATGTCCCTTAAAAAAAAGAAGCTGCCAAAATTTTGGACAGCTTCCTTATTAGAAAAAATAGAAAGTATTATTTTAGAAGTGAATGGTAAATGGTCTATAAGTCAATTTTAAATTCGTAATTTCCCTTCAGTAATTCACAATTCACAATTGACCATTGACAATTCACCGTTCACCTATTTCACGATCAGCTTTTTTGTTTCCGTGCTTCCGCCGAAGGTGATTTTCACCAGATAGTTTCCGGAAGACAGGTGGGAAAGATTCAGGTCCTGCTTGTAGAAACCGGTTTGGTTCGTCAGTTCTGTCGAATAAACTCTTTTCCCGGAAAGGTCATAAACTTCTACCTGGCCTTTGCTGTTCACCTTTTCTTTAACATCAAATAAAACCGTTACCTGCCGGTCTGCCGTTGTCGGGTTCGGGTAAATTCCGAAACCTGCTTTTTTGGAAGCCACATCCGTCGTTCCTAAAGAAGAAGTGATGTTTTTATATTTGAAATACATATTTCCGGTAGAAGATCCTTCGCTGGAAGTAAAATACATCCGGTAGTATTCCGAGCCCTGCTTCACATAATAGACGATATCGGAATAAGGTGCGCCCATGGCCGGTTTCCAGGAATGCCCGACGGCTGTGATATTATTTGAAAATGCGGTTGAGGCAGGCAGGGCAGAAGAAGAAGTAGCCTGGGTTTCGGGCTGTACTTTGGCCACGGTAATGTTCGTATTCTGAATCACACCTGCCATCCGGTATTTCATGGTGGCAGGTTGTCCCGTGTTGGGATCCGTGTACGGATAATCGGTCCAGTATCTCGTGAACATCATGTCCCAGCCCGCTTTTGAAGGCTCAAGACCCGGCACCTTATCTCCGGTTGTGAAAGAGAAATAATTGAAATAAGCGTCATCGTTTCCGTTGGCGATGGTTTTGGAAGTGGTGGTATCCCAGGAAGAACTGGCTGCATTCCATTTGGCATATTTAAAAGTATAACCGCCGAAATAATCATCGATCATAAACTTATAATACGTGTTGGTGGAAGCATATTTCAGGATAAAGATCACTTTACCTTCGATATGGTGGTTTCCCGGATTGTATTCTCCCCAACCGTACGTTGCCGTTCCCTGTTCGAAAGCACCTTTCTGAATCGTTGTTGTATTATCCAGGTTGTATAACGGCGATCCGTATGAAGCAACACTGTTGGTGGTAATGCTGTTCCAGTCGTTCGGGTTGTTGGAAGCCTGGTAGACTTCAATATTCTGGGCATCATTGATCCGGGTTCCGAAATTCATGCTTGAATTCCTGTAAAAAGCGATATCCCAGGTATTTGCCGGTTGGGATACCATTGTATTGTCACTCAGGTCAAAGAATACCCGGTTCTGGTAACCTGATCCCATGGTCATATTTACCGTAGTATATCCGTTGGCATCGGTCTGGGCCAGTACAGTTTGCTGTACCCCCAACGCCAGCATGGTTGTAAAAAGTAATTTTGTTTTCATAATATAAGGCTTGTTTGTTATTTAGAATTATTCTACAAAACTATATATTTATTTTTAATTATTCTAAATAGAAACATTATTTTTATCGTGTTTCAAATTTGTTTTACTGTAAATGTTTATTAAATAGTTGTTTTACAGCTTGTTGTATTTATTTCTAAATATTTTTAATTTTCGTGATATCGTTAAACTGACTGATGAAATTTAATTTAGATCAGTCCAATAAAAAACTGATCTATGAAATCATAAATCAGTTCAATTGTAAAAGTGGTCTGATCAATCTTATTTCTTAATGAATTTTGATTTCACTATTATTCCTTCCGCGGTTTCGATAAGAAGGTAGTAAACACCGGTCTGGAGTGTACTGATGTCAAAAGATCTTCCCGATAACTTTCCACCGGCTACCTTTCGGCCTCCTGCCGAATAAACCTGGATATTCTTAGGGGCTTTTTTAGCAATAAATTCCAAGGCAGTGTTGTCGGCATTTACGGCAAACCTGATCTCTTCTTGTGATTTTGTGTGTTCAGAAGTACTCAGTACAGATGAATTATTGTATTTTATGTTATCGACAGCCAGTGCGGAGTGGGAAGACCCCGGAAATGTGGCTAAAGGGTTTCGGAACCTGAAAACGATATACTGTTTTGTTGATGCAGGTACGGTAATAGGGGAAACTGTAGTTTCGGTAGCTGTATCGGTAAATGTAAATGATTGCAACAATTGATAAGATGCAGGTACTCCACTCCCTGCTGTAAGATTAGAAGGATCATCTATTAATCCTACCTCAAGGGTAGATCCGCCCGTAGGGGTCACAGTAAACGTTATTTTTTTTGAACCGTCCGGAACTACAATCTGTGGCGAAACCAGAAATACATCCGTGCTTAATGAACCTGCTGCATAAAACTGTGCATATTGGTTATTCGTTGTCGTGTTTTTATCGACATAAATATTATGGTTAACGGTTGTTTTTTTTATCCAACCGTTAACAAGGTTATTATAGTTTACCGGAGACGATACAATTGCACTCTCAAAATTTTCATCAATTATAGCTACCTGTGCATTAAGCGAAACTGCTGCCAGCATTAAACTTCCAAAAAGTAATCCTGATTTCATACTGTTATTTTTATTTAGAATTATTCCACAAAAATATATATTTATTTTTAACTATTCTAAATAAAGCATTATATTTGTCGAAAATTTTTTGAGTTTATGAAGAAGAAAGTGCTTTCCATTCTCTCTTTGTCCACTGTTTTATGGATGAGTGCACAGGAAAATGATTCTGTAAAACAGAAGCAGATCGAGGAAGTGGTGGTTACCGGACAATACACCCAGCAGTCCATCAACAAGTCTATCTATAAGGTGGAGGTGATTGATGCGCAGCAGATCAAAAATATGGCCGTGGCCAATGTTGCGGAAGTACTTAATCAGAATCTCAATATTTTAATAGAACCCAGCAAAGGCTCGGGGAATTCCAATGCCAGTATTATGGGACTGAGCGGTAAATATACCAAAATCCTTATCGATAACATTCCGGTAGTAAGCGACGAAGGAATGGGGAATATCGTAGACCTTACCAAAATTAATGTGAATAACGTTGAGAGAATAGAGGTTGTAAAGGGTTCCATGGGTGTTGAATACGGAAACAATGCCGTTGCCGGTGTCATCAACATCATTACCAAAAAAACGTACGCCAAAAAATTTACGGCCATGGCTTCTCTGCAGGAAGAAACGGTGAGAAATAACTACGACTGGTTCAAAAAAGGGAACGGCCGGCACATCCAGTCATTGAATCTGGGCTACCGGATCAATGACCACTGGTCGGTTGCTGCCGATGTCAACCATAACGATTTCCAGGGATACAAGGGATCGCTCAACGGCTATAAATATTTCAGCGAAAGCAACGACGGACAACGGGGCTATGACTGGCAGCCGAAGGACCAGCTGACTGCGAACGGTACCATCCGTTACAGCAAGAACAACACAAGCTTTTTCTACAAGCTTAATTTTCTTACCGAAAAAATAAACTATTACAATCCCATCGTTAATGAATTTTATCTCGGAGGAGGCAACAGGACGTATACGGCCAATGACAAAGATTACCATACCAACCGGTGGATCCACCAGTTCAACATCCAGAGCAAGCTGGGAAGGATCAACTATATAGGGGATTTTTCTTATCAGAGCCAGGAAAGAAAATCACAGCAGTACAGCTATGATATTCCCAACCGGAAGGAAATTTTGAGAGATGCTGAAATTACATTCTACAAATCGGATGTACTCTACTCAAGAGGAATGTTCAGCAATTTTCTGGACAGCGAAAAAGTGAATTTCCAGATCGGGTATGAACTGGACAGGACCAAAGGCTTTGCCGATGCCACCACTTTTGAAAGCAACAACAACGGAAGAAGCATCGAACGCTCGGTCTTTAATTACGCCAATTTCCTGTCGGCAGAATGCAACATCAACAGCTGGCTTTCATTCCGTCCGGGGGTAAGGATGGCTTTAAGCGATAAATTTAATTCCCAATACAATTATTCCGGCACTTTACGGTTTAAAACTTCGGAAACTTCGGATATCCGTACGGTCTTCGGATCAGCCAACCGGTTCCCGACGTATGACGAACTGTATACCTATGTTGTCGACAACAACCACGACATCAGGGGAAATGAAAACCTGAAGCCTGAAACCGGATACTCGGCTGCTGCGTTCTGGGATTATGCCTTAACCAGCGACAAAGGCTGGAAATTCAATTTCAGCCTCTCGGGAATGTACCTGGATGTCCAGAACAGAATTGAAGATGTGATCATCAACAACAGTCCGTTACAGATTACTTATCTGAATGTAGATGATTACAAATCCATATTATTCGGAGGCGGAGTAAATCTCAGAAAAGAAGCTTTTTCATTAAATGCCGGTGTTTCGGTGATGGGAATTTCCCAGGTCTTAAGCACGGGAAGGCTTACCTCACCGGATGATTACAATTATTACACAGAAGCCAACCTGGCGGCCAACTATACCTTACCGTCTGCCGGGACGCTGTTTGCCCTATACTACAAATATACCGGAGCCCAGCGGAGATACACGCATGTCGGGGATACAAATAACCCGACTGATCCTGGACAGTACATTCTGGGTGAAATCGGCGATTTCAATATGCTGAACTTTACCGTGAGCCAGCCTTTCTTTAAGAACCATTTTGAAATAAGCGCGGGAATAAAAAATATTTTCGACGTTACCAGCGTGAGAAATACCGTCCAATCCGGAGGTACCCACAATGCAGCCGCACGCCAACAGAACCTGTTCTACGGCAGAAGCTTTTTTGCCCGTTTAAATTACAATTTTTAAATCCATAAAAATGAAAAAAATACTATTTTGCTTACTTGCCGGGGCTTCCTTTATTTCACAATCGTGTATCAATGATAACGAAGACCCTGTGGTAGTAATGCGTTCAGATGGGGCAAGAGTAGATCCTAATGTTGGTGGTGCAACACAGCCGAACCAGGTTTGGTTCGATCTGGGAACCAATTCGCAGATGCTTACCAAAAGGACGGATTGGGATCTTGCTTTTTATTCGGGAAACGATTTCAGAGTAGTGCTAAACTCATCCATCATGATGGCTGCAGGCAAGATTCTTAATGCTACGGATATCGATGCCGTTACCGAAGCAAGCGTGGCTTCTCTGCAGCCGCAGGTTCAGGTGGCCAATTTCAATCCTTCCAATGTAACGTATATCGATGATGTAAAAGGAAACTTCCCTTCAGGTTATACGGCCATTGATGAAATCAAAGCCAATGATTCCGAAAACGCCGTTTATCTTGTCAATATGGGAAAAGATATTTTCGCGGGTAATGTTCCTGTGGGTTCTGTAGCAACCGGCGGAAACAGCCGTGGCTGGAAAAAAGTACAGATCGTGCGCGCTGGAGAAGGGTATAAAGTAAAATCTGCGGACCTTAACGGAGATAATTATTATGAGGTGACTGTACATAAAAATACCGCCTACAATTACAGTTTTGTCAGTTTAAAAAACAAAAAAGAAGTGGTCATCCAGCCTGAAAAGAAAAAATGGGATCTTTGCTTTACCGTATTCACCAATACCATCACCGGGGCGGGAAGCTATATTTTTGCGGATTTTGTAACGATCAATAATGTAGGCGGGGCAGGAGCTTATGAAGTGGTGGTTCCGGCACCGGCATCAGGAGTGGAAGCTTTTACCAACTTTAAAACCTCCGATATTGATCCTTCCAAATTTATTTATAATGATCAGCGGGTCATCGGGTCCAACTGGAGAAATCCTGTGGGTGCAAACGGCCTGGAAGTATACGGCGACCGTTTTTACATCATCAAAGATGCTGAAGGCTTTTACTTTAAATTAAGATTTACAAGAATTACAAATACTGAAGGGGTAAGAGGCTTCCCCCAGTTCGAATACAAACCTTTATAATATAAATCAGATAATAAGTAGATTATGAAAAAAATCATTCTTGCCGCTTCTGTACTGGTTGCTGTGTACTCATGTAAAAAAGAGGAAAGCGCCAAAACAGGAAATGCTACGGAAGTAAGCCCGGAGGCCCCGAAATCCAACAACAAGATCGTCACCCTGAACGGAGGGATTACAGAAATCGTTGCAGCGCTGGGCCATGAAAAAGAAATTGTGGGAACCGATGTTACCAGCACATATCCGGAATCGCTGAAAGCGACAGCCGTTGATTTGGGACACGTACGGTCGATGACCATTGAGCCGATCATGGCCGTTTCCCCGACCCTGATTTTAGCTTCGGATAAAGACATCAATCCGGCATTAATGGGCAAAATAAAATCTTCCGGAATTAAAACCGAAATTTTCAAGCAGGAATTTACCGTAGACGGAACCAAAAAATTAATTGCCGACGTAGCCAAAACCATCGGAAGCAACGATTACCAGAAGCTGAATGATAGGATAGATGCCGATCTGAAGCAGATCCAGCCAATTGCTAAGAAGCCGAAAATCCTGTTCATCTATGCCAGAGGGAATATGCTGATGGTTTCCGGAAAAAATACACCGATGGCTTCCTTAATTGAAATTGCAGGCGGAGAAAATGCTGTTAACGATTTTGAAGACTTTAAACCTTTAACCCCGGAAGCAGTGGTGAAAGCCAACCCCGATGTGCTGTTTTTTTTTACCAGCGGATTGCAGGGTGCAGGAGGAAACGAAGGGGCTCTGAAGATGCCGGGTGTTTCCCAGACCAATGCCGGGAAAAACAAAAAGATCATCGCCATGGACGGAGGCCTCGTTTCAGGTTTCGGACCGAGATTGGGAGAAGCTGCTGTAGGATTAAACAAACTTTTAGTTGAGAACACCAAGTAAATTATACGTTTACGTCACCATAAGTACCATACTGCTTGCTATTGCAGCAGTATGGTCTCTTAATACCGGAGTTTACGATTTCGGCGGGAAATCCGCCTTTGAAGTGCTCGGTAAAATGATAACAGGGGATCCGGGTTTGGCTTTGAGCGACCAATATGTCGTATGGGACGTAAGGGCTTCAAGGATTGTGATGGCAATCCTGATCGGGAGCATGCTGGCCGTTTCAGGGACAAGTCTGCAGGGATTGTTTAAAAATCCGCTGGCCACAGGGGATCTGATAGGGCTTACCTCGGGAGCAACATTACTTGCCGCTGTTACCATCGTTTTAGGAGGGCACTTCAAGCAGTATCTTCCTGAAGCGGTACAGTTTTCACTGGTGGGAATCGCTGCTTTCATAGGTTCTTTCTTATCCATGCTGCTGGTCTACAGGATTTCGACCAGCGGAGGTAAAACCAATGTGGTCATGATGCTGCTGAGCGGTGTTGCGATTACAGCGATCGGATTCTCCATCACCGGTTTCCTGATCTACATTTCAAAAGACGACCAGCTGAGGGATTTAACGTTCTGGAACCTGGGAAGCCTTGCAGCAGCCACCTGGACGAAGAATATTATTCTGGCGATTGTCCTCGTCATATCCTACCTTATTCTATTGCCGAAGGGCAAAGCGTTGAATGCCATGATGCTGGGTGAAAAAGATGCGCAGCATTTGGGAATCCATGTAGAACGGCTGAAGAAACAGATTATCCTTCTAACGGCGCTGATGATCGGAAGTTGTGTGGCATTTTCGGGGACGATTGGGTTCGTGGGGCTTATTGTGCCTTATATTTTAAGGCTGCTGTTCAAATCCGATTATGCTTTCATCCTGCCGTTGTCGGCAATTTGCGGCAGTATTTTATTGTTAACTGCCGATACATTCAGCAGGAGCATTGTAGAACCTTCGGAACTGCCGATCGGGATTCTCACCGCCTTGATGGGCGGGCCGATCTTTATTTCAATTTTAATTAAATTTAAAAAATCACTCGCATGATCAGGGCTCATCAGATTACGTATAAACATAAGGACTTCCATATCCTGGATGCCGTGGATGTTCATCTGGAGTATGGCGAATTCCTCGCGATTGTGGGTCCGAACGGAGCCGGAAAATCCAGCCTGCTGAGTATGCTGGCCAATGAAGTGAAATGCAGTCAGCCGATTGTATTTAAAGATAAAAACATCAGCGACTGGTCGGTGCAGGAACTGTCCAGGCATAAAGCCAAATTTTCCCAGCACAACAGCAGCGACATCCCGCTTGAAGTGAAAGATGTGGTGATGATGGGACGGTATCCGTATTTTGATGCCCAGCCCCGGCAGGAAGACCTTGAAGCCATGAACCGGATGATGTACGAAACCGATGTTTATCATCTGAAGGACCGGGAATACAATACCTTATCGGGCGGGGAAAAACAGCGGGTGCACCTTTCGAGGGTGATGGCCCAGCTGCAGAACCGAATGGCGCATAAGCTTCTTTTCCTGGACGAACCTCTGAATAACCTGGATGTAAAACATCAGTATAAAACGCTGGAAAGCATCAGGAAATTTACCCGAAAGGCCAATTCGGCGGTGGTCGTGCTTCATGATCTGAATCTTGCTGCGCAGTATGCCGATAAAATACTATTAATGAAATCGGGAAAGACCGTCGCCTATGGAACGCCGGAAGAAGTTTTCACCGCTGAAAACATCAGCAGGGCTTACAATTTTCCATGTACCATTTGCGAACATCCGGTAACCCATAACCCTATGATTATTTTCGGATAATGGACCAGGAAAAACTAAAAATATTAGCAAGAAACCTGGCGAATCCTGAAGGCGAAAAAGGCATTGAGATCGGTGAGATGATGAATGCCACTAACATCGGAATGACGCTGGAAAGCATTAAAGCACTTCTGATCGAAGACAACGAGCAGATTCTCGAGATCGGCCACGGAAATGCTGGCCATGTGAAAAGCATCCTGAACAGAGCGCAAAATATAAAATATACGGGAATTGATATTTCCGTTACTATGCACAATGAAGCCAAAAAATTAAACGAAGTCTTCAGGGAGCAGGCAAATTTTGTATTGTACGGAGGCGAAAAGCTTCCTTTTGAAGATAAGACGTTTGATAAAATATTTACCGTGAACACCGTCTATTTCTGGAAACAGCCGGTGGACTATTTAAATGAAATTTACAGGGTCCTGAAAAAGACAGGAACTTTTGTCCTGACGTTCGGTCAGAGGGATTTCATGGAGAAGCTGCCGTTCACCCCATTCGGTTTTATTCTTTACAATACCGATGAAATGGAAGAGATGGTTTCCAAAAGCCATTTCAGCAGAATGACCGTTTCCGAGAGGCAAGAAGAAGTAAAAAGCAAAACAGGACACGAAACCATAACAAGAAATTACACGATTTTAACCATAAAAAAATAAAATAATGAGCACATTAGTACACGATCTGAAAGAAAAATGGGAAGCTCTTAAAGCTGAAAATCCGCACGTGAGAATAAGAAATGCAGCAGAAGAACTTGGCGTAAGCGAAGCCGAATTGCTGGCAACCGGTGTTGGGGAAGGGGTAACGGTGCTGAAACCGGAATTTCAGAATATCTTGACGGAAGCTGAGCGGTTGGGAAAAGTAATGGCGCTTACCCGTAACGACGAATGCGTTCACGAAAGAAAAGGAATTTACCAAAACGGCGATTTCAGCAGTCCGCACGCCCAGCTTTTTGTCGGGGAAGACATCGACCTGAGGATTTTCCTGAACCACTGGAAATTTGCTTTTGCCGTAGAGGAAGGAGACCGGAAAAGTATGCAGTTCTTCGGAAAAGACGGACTGGCGCTTCATAAGATTTACCTGACCAAAGACAGCAACGAAGCGGCCTTTGATGCATTGGTTGAAAAATTCAGGGCTGATGAGCAGGATACTTCTTTTGAATCTGAAGCGGTGGCTCCGAAAGCGGAAGAAAAGCCGGATGCAGAAATTGATGTGGAAGGTTTCCAAAACGCATGGAAATCATTGAAAGATACCCATGATTTCTTTATGATGACCCGGAAATTCGGGGTGAGCAGAACCCAGGCCCTGAGACTGGCACCGGAAGGCTTTACCCAAAAGATCGACAGCTCGAAAGTGGTCAATGTCCTGGAAGACGCTTCGGAAAAAGAGCTTCCGATCATGATCTTCGTAGGAAACAGGGGAATTATCCAGATCCACACCGGAAATGTAAAGAAAACTTTATGGCATCAGCAATGGTTCAACGTCATGGACCCGGATTTCAACCTGCACCTTGATGTTACCAAAATAGCGGAAGCCTGGATCGTAAAGAAACCTACGGAAGATGGCGAAGTAACGGCGATTGAAGTATTCAACAAACAAGGGGATTTTATCGTTCAGTTTTTCGGGAAAAGAAAACCGGGAATCCCTGAGCTGCAGGAATGGAAAGACCTCGTGGCAGGGCTGGAAAAATAAATAGTTAGATTATTTTTTTAAGGCCGTCCTGTTTCTTTGCGGGGCGGCTTTTTTTTCAGTTTAAACACAAATGTCACAAATAGTTTCACGAATGACACGGCTGATTTGAAATTAAGTTTAAGCCGATTGTACATTTGTATTGTTTTTATATTCACGCAGATTTGGCAGATTCCGCAGATTTGTTTGCCTGATAAATGTAAATGTATTATTTAAAAATTCAGAAGTTATCTTTAAAATTATATGGTGATCTTTGTGATTCCTATTGGTGTTATTTGCGTTAAAAAATTATTCAGTATGAAAAATATGATTATCTCTATATTGCTGGTCGCTTTCTGTTCGCTTCCTGCACAGGATTTTAAGGCTTATCAGTTTTATGATAAAAAAGGGAATGAAGTAAGAACGGAAAAACTGGTACATGAACTGGCCGATTACGATGTCGTATTCTTCGGCGAAAACCATAACAATTCCATCAATCACTGGCTGCAGCTGAAAATTACCGAAGCTTTGTATCAGAAGAAAAACGGGCAGTTAATCTTAGGCGCGGAAATGTTTGAACGGGACAATCAGCCCCAATTAAATAAATACTTAAGCGGAACGTTTGATGCCAAAACCTTAAAGGATTCCGCAAGACTGTGGAATAACTTTGCAACGGATTATCAGCCGCTGGTTGATTTTGCGAAAGATAAAAAACTACCGTTTATTGCGACTAACGTTCCCAGAAGATACGCGTCCCAAACCGCGAAAGAAGGACTGGTGTCCCTGAATACACTGCCGGCAAAAGATAAAGCCTATATCGCCCGACTGCCGGTTAAAGTGACTCTGGAAACGCCCGGTTATCCCGAAATGAAAAAAATGATGGGCGATCACGCAGAAGAAATGAAGGTCATGAATTTTATTTCGGCCCAGGCCATCAAAGATGCAACCATGGCAGAATCGATCCTGAAAAATCTTCAGCCCGGAAAGACGTTTATCCATTACAACGGAAATTACCACAGCAAGGAATTCGGCGGTATCTACTGGTATCTCAAACAGAAAAATCCGGACCTGAAAATGGCGGTGATCTCGGTCTTTGAATCCGAAGATCCCGAACTGAAAGTACCGGAAAAAGACTATGTCCCGACGGATTTTAATCTGGTGATTCCTGCGGATATGACGAAAACTTATTAAAAATTCAAGGGAAAATAAAAAGTACCAAGTGGAAGTTAAAGTATAAAAAGTCAGTTTTAAGCCGGAAACTCTTCTTTTAACTCAGGCATTAATTCATAAGCTATTCTCAAATAAGATGTTGGGATTCCTGCAGAATGACAAATAAAATGCTGAATTTCAGATTACGTTGGCTGAGCGGAGCCGAAGCCATCTTTGAAAATCGGTAGCTAAAATATTAAAAACATCATTTATCTTTGCTCTATATTCCAGTAATATGAGAAAACTTTCTTTACTTTTCATCTTCTTCATCGGTTTCATCAATGCCCAGAAGCTCACTGCTGATGAGGTTTCCCTGATCAGCCAGGGGGATATACGAACGGCTTTGCCGATTTACCAGACCACCGATGAACATCAGCACAAAACTTTGCTGAGCCTTTCCTCTGAAATCGATCCGCTGGATAAGAATACAGCAGTCCTGGTAAATAGAATGAAGGAATCTTTGTTATCTACGGACGGTGGGGTAGGCATTGCGGCACCGCAGGTCGGGATCAACCGGAAAGTGATCTGGGTACAGCGTTTCGACAAACCGGAAGAACCGCTGGAATATTTCATCAACCCCCTGATTACCTGGAAATCCGAAATCCAGAACCTCGGGCCTGAAGGCGATCTTTCGATTCCCGAATTCCGGGACCAGTTTTACCGCAGCCAGGTCATTCAGCTGGAATATGTTGATCTGGAAGGGCAGAAATATTCGGAAATCGTCGAAGGATTCACCGCCGTGATCTTCCAGCATGAAATCGACCATCTTTCCGGTATCCTGATTACCGATAAAAAGGAAAAGGAATCCAATGATCACTATCAGAAGGTGGAGGCTTTTAAGAAAGTGATGCTGTGATAAATTGATATAAAGTCGAAGTTGAACAGGGTTAAAAGGCTGGAAGAAGGGTGCCGGATGCTGGAAGTATCTTTTGTCATACTAATTTTTGAGTGTCTTGAATATTAAAATGACTTTTTTCATTAGGCTGAAAACTGTAATAAATTCTCACCATTCTTATTTATTCGGTCTTCTCAAAACGAATTATATATGATCAAATTCACGTTGTTTTAACGTTCTTCCAATTTCTTATTATCTTATTGGTCACCAATTGAATGCTGCTTTAAGCCTATTTAAAAAAGACTTTTTTACCTGTTTTTTAATCTGATTTTTTCTCCCTCTTTATGACCGAAAGGAAGAGAAGGGCCTTTAATGCCAAATGGAGACACGATATCATGATGGTTATAATAATAGTCTTCACTTTTATCGGAATAACGTCCTGCACACAAAAGCTGGATAACGGTTTTGTTCATGTAAACACATTCTACGGAAATGTCGATCCAAACCGGTATTTTGCCTTTCCTGTATAGAAGCTCTGCAACATCCGTATCCTTTAGCATGCCAAGTTTGCGATTATTGTCTTCCGGGTAAATATCAAATCCTGTAAGATTGAGATCGTCACAGGAAACGTTGAGCGAAACACTATAAATAAAGCAGTCGGGAAGATCATCTGCAACATAATTCTTTGCAAATTCGTAACATTCCATCGTTGATTTTCGTAAGAGATCTAAAAACTCAATTTCTTTCATGAAAGTAATTATTTATTTAGATAATTATTGTGTTGGACTTCTAAATCAAAAATAAATGATTTGATTATTAAAAGCAATCCAATAGTTGTCTATAATACATTGAATAACATGATTTAAATATGCTGTGGCGTCCACATTTTAAGAAATTTAAATTTTTTAGGATATTCTTCTCTTGGAGAAAAGGCTAATGCAACTTCCTGATTATCCAATGCGGATTCTGTTAACAAGACAAAATCAGTTTCATTTTTAAGATTTTCAAATTCTGTTGTATTGGCTGTGCATACGACTTTCCTAAAAATACCGTTCATCCATTTCTTCATATTTTCACTATTTTCATATTTCTTATAGCATGCCAGTGACGCGTGAGCAGCGATGACGGGAACCAGCTTATCGGGAACATTATTCAGGATAATAATGTACATTTTCATATCAAAAGTTTAGAAGGAATAAAGATAAGATTAATATCTCCTAATCTCCACACACGAAACACTCTTAATTTTAATCTTTCTACCCACTTTCTTCAGCAATCCTGTTTCCGGATTTCTTCTGAATACTACTACGGTTCCGGTTCCGGCATTGGTGGCAATTAAAAATTTGCCGTCCGGATCCAGATTGAAAACCCTTGGATGCTTTCCTTTGGTGGATTGGTAACCGACGGTTTTTAAAGTTCCGTCATCCCGGATTGAAAAAATCGCTATGTTGTTTTCGTTCCCGCGGTTGGAAGCATACAGGAATCTGCCGTCGGGTGAAACGTGCAAATCCGACCCCTCAAAATTTTCCCTATATTTTTCAGAATGGGTGTTGATGCGCTGCAGACTGTTCAGCGTTCCGTTGTCATACGAATAAACATCTATTGCACCGCCCATCTCTTCGATGCAGTAGGCAAATTTCCCGTTGGGATGAAAGGTCAAATGTCTCGGCCCGCTTCCGGGAACTGTTGCTGTGAAAGGAATCGCGGCAGGTTGTAGCGGCTGACTATTTCCACTATCAAACCGGTAAGCCCGGATTTTGTCTGCTCCTAAATCCGGAAGAAACAAATAATTAAAGTTCGGAGAAAAAACGGTAGAATGGATGTGCGCCCGCTCCTGTCTGTCCGGGTCTACACTTCCTTCCGAAAACTGGAAATTCTGGACATATGGCTGGATTTGTCCGTCCTCAGAAATAGGATACACCGAAACGCTGCCTTCCGTATAATTTCCGTTCACCAGCCATTTTCCATTTGGGTGGACGGTGAGATAAACGGGATTCTCACCGCCACTTTTCTGTTTGCTGAGCAGCGTGAGTAACTTTTTTTCACGATCAAATGCAAAGCTGCTGACACTTCCGCCGTTTTTCGTCTTGCTTTCCGTGCAGGCGAAAACATATTTTCCATTGGGTGAAACCGTAAGAAAAGAAGGATTGAGCATTCCTGTAAATGAAGTGACTTTCGATAATTTCCCGCTGAGGGTATCCAGTTCGTAAACATAGAGGCCTTCCGTATCTTTATCCCGGTTGAAAGAACCGAAGAAAGCATAGGTGTGCTGGGCATGGATATAAGATAAGCTTAAAATTGAAATTATAAAGGAGAGGATTGGTTTCAAGGGTATCGTTTAAAAGAGAGATTTTTTTGTTTGGCAAACATACTGATATTTTTTAATCAATTATTCCCAATGTGAAGTTATGTAAAATTACTTTCATTAAACCTCAAACAAAAAATCCGCTTTCTAAAAAGCAGATTTCCTATAATTCAAAAGATATAATCTTAATTATTCGTTACCGAAAGTTTCACTTCGATATTGTTTCGCGTGGCGTTGGAGTACGGACAGATTTCATGGGCTTTTTCCGTCAGCGACTGGGCCTCCTCCTGGGAAACGCCGGGAATGTTAACGTCCAGCTGAACTGCCAGTCCGAAGCCGCCGTTATCCAGTTGGCCGATGCTTACTTCTGCAGTTACCGTAGTTTCTCCGGTTTGTGTCTTAGAAAGGGAAATGACCCTGTTCAAAGCACTGTCGAAGCAGGCAGCATATCCGGCTGCAAAAAGCATTTCAGGATTGGTGAAATCGTCATTGGCTCCTCCCAGAGCTTTCGGCATTTTTACTTCAAGATCAAGGATTCCGTTTTCGCTTTTTACGTGGCCGTTTCTTCCTCCGGTAGCCGTAACTTTTGTGGTGTATAAGGTTTTCATTTATTTTTCTATTTTGTTTAATATTTTCTGAACACTTTCTTTGAGGGCGATCCAGTCTTCGGGGGCAGCATCAATCTTCTGCAGAAGCTTCCCGGGGATTTCACAGGCTTTCTGCTGCAATGCCTTTCCGGTTTCGGTGATGAATACTTCAACCACCCGTTCGTCCTCTTTTTTCCGTTTCCGGGAGATAAATCCTTTGGCTTCAAGCCTCTTCAGCAGGGGCGTCAGGGTACCGCTGTCCAGATAGAGCTTCTCGCCGATACTGCTTACCGGAAGGCCGTCATGCTCCCAAAGGATCATCATGACCAGGTATTGCGGATAGGTAATATCGAGCTCATCCAGAAACGGACGGTAAAGCCCCGTCATCTCTTTGGCAATCACGTACAACGGAAAGCAGAGCTGATTATCAAGTTTTAAGCATTCGGGATTTTCCATAATTTCTGAAACTGAAAGTTGAATTTTTTTACATTTTAATGATAAATTCCTCCATCGGAATTCTCACTTTCTTCATGTGGGAAAGCCAGTCGTTCTTTTCGTCACGGTAGCCGATGTACAGTAAACTTACACTTTTTAATCCCAGTTTTCTTAATCCTAAAATTTCATCTACCACTTCATTGCTGAAACCTTCCGCGGGAGTCGTATCTACTTTAAGTTCGGCAGCCTGAGCCATTGCCAATCCTAGGGCAATATAGGTTTGTCTGGCGGTATGGGCAAAATGTTCTTCAGGAGTCTGTGCTCCGTACATCTCCTTGATCTTGTCGGTATAGCTTGAAAAACGGCCTCTAGGTAAATCTCTTACATCGGTATGATGGTCATACACCTTGTCGATTTTTTCATCGGAATAGCTGTCCCAGGCGGCAAAGACCAATACGTGGGAAGAATCTCTCATCACTTCCGGATTCAACGCGCCCTGAACCATTTTTTCTTTTAATTCCTGATTTTCCACTACGATAACACGGAAAGGCTGCAGTCCGGATGAAGTAGGGGCAAGCCTCGCCGACTCCAGGATTTTATTTAAATCTTCTTCCGATACTTTTTTGGACGGATCATAAGCTTTTACCGCGTGTCTCCAGTTTAAATCTTCTATTAATGACATGTTGTTAAATTTTTTTGTTGAATTTTATGTTGCAAAGATATTGCCAAATTGAATTGTGTACAATTTAATTTTGTTAAATTTATCTAAATGGATTATTTCTTTGGTCTATTAAGTTTAAGATTCTTTTAAATAAATATAGAATAAGCGGTTGAAAAAGAGGGGAATAAAAAAGGAGGAGCTTGATCCCGGAAGTTTAGTAAATTAATGTGAACTCAAAGAAGAACAGGAGTTAACAGGCTGGAAGAGGGAAGCCAATACCGAAAGTCTCTCCTTTCAGGAATAGTTTTGGAAGCCTTGATCATCAAACTGAACATATTGTCATTCTATCAATGGAAGTTTTTATTTAATCCTGAATAAAACAATCTTAGTTTATTTTTAAAACAAGGTCTCATTTATATTGTTTTAAAATCCCGGAGGGACGGCTTATTATAGGATAGGACAAAATCCTGTCAGAAGCGTGAATTGTTACTCCTTTTATTCAGAGGCATTCCATTCATAATCCTTACTGAATCAGTATTAATCTTATCTTTAAATTAAATAAATGTCTGAATATGATTTTGATAGGGTTGAATTCACGTTAATTTAACGTGAATTCGGAGAAGGGATCAGATTAATATTTTTGAAAGCCTTCACATGAAATATAACTAAAAGAACAGCAGGTGAATCCGCCCCATAGGGGCACCATGATCATATCCCCAGGTGAAACCCGTGGTTTAAAGAAAGCACCCGACAGCAATGAGCCCTGAAGGGGCGAAACCTATTTATTGAGATGAAGAAGAAATAATGAAATCCCGCAGGCTTATCTGCACGACACCATTTGTTTAATGATTACGCCCATTCAGGGCTGAGTAATTTATACCGCGGGTTTAAATTATTGAAAATAAAATAAATACTATCGGATTCACGTTAAATTAAAAGCTCCTGCAAAATACAGGAGCTCTATTATATTTTTCATTAAAATCCACAGCTTGATACGCTTGGTGCCGGACTTGGTGAGCATCCGGAAAGAGAAGCGAAAGTAGTCAGTACACAATTGGTATTCACATAATTGTTGTCATACAATAACGATCCCGATGGGCTTCTGTAGTAGACCGTTCCGGCGGTGTTCGCATAAGACGAGGCAGATGCAGACCCGCAGCTCGTATTCACACAGGCATTTCTCCAGGCAGTGTCCGTTACCGGTCCGCTGGTGAACAGGGAAGGGTCGATGATCCTTTTTTCAACAACTCCCGAAGCGTTTCTAAAGCTTACCAATATGGCCACATGGTAGCCCCAAGATACGCAGCAGGTACCGGTGGAAGCTCTCAGGTTTCCGTAAACAAACTGTTTTTCACAGTCGTAGCCGGCATTCAGGAGAATCTGTCTCATCTTATGGGCTCGGGCATAGCAGCCGTCAACCGCATATCTGAAGGTAATGCACGGAGAAGAGGCGGTGGATGTACCGCAGGATTGATTTTTGATCTGGTTGAAAAGGCTGGTCAGCGTAGCCTGGTTCGGAATTACACTTACGGCTTTCTGTGTTTCCGTACCGGTTTCTTTGGTAAGCAGGGATTTGAAATAGCGGATGTCTTCATCGGTCGGTTGATCGACCTTTACGATTTCCAGGGTATTGGCTTTGAGGAAAACATGGATGGGCGTCTCGTTTTTTACCGCCTCCCGGATCATGGAGATGTATTCCTGATTCTCCTGGCTGTCCCGGATTTCAAAATTCTGGGCGGTAATGATAAAGTTCACCCGGTATTTGCCGTTTTCTTTTTCCATCGTTACCGGAACCGTTCTTCCGAAGTTTTGGACATTTTCACTGAATTCTTTTGCAGGCACAGGATCCTGGCCGGCATTTGAATCTGCACAGGCATTGAAGGACGCAATGGTCACAAATGCCATCATGGATAACAGAAGTTGTTTCATAGTTTTATTTTGTTTAGTTAATATGTAGTGAACCTGTTTATTAGTTCACTGTTTTGTGATATTAAATGTAATAAAAAAAATGAATACAAAAAATATTTTTGTTGAAAAATAACCGGATGCCGAATATTTCGCGGAATACAGGTAAATTACTGTTATTTAAAGGGATAACAAGAAGCGCAGAAGGCGGAAAGTTTTGAGGGGGCACCGGTTTTTAAAAGGTGCTAATCAATTATTCTTTTACCAGATTACTGCTTAAAATGATGTTTTTGATTTCTTTTTCAAAGTAATAATACAGATCACTGTTTTCATTCATCTGGTTTTCCAGAATAATCAGGCTCACCTCGCTTTCGGGAAAATAGATGTTAAGCGAAGTAAAGCCGTCGCCAAGACCCGTATGCCCGTAGTAGGGTATTTCCTGATCGTTTACTATTCTGATATTGTAACCGTAGCCTGTTTTTTCTTTCCCGAAGACATCATGCTGAGACATGGCTGATGGAGTTGTCATTAGCCCATACATCTCAGGAGTCAGGATTTTTCCTTTGTGAAGGGCTTCATTCCATATCGAAAGGTCTTTCGCTGTTGTAACGACACCGTCTGCCGGCAGGTTTTCGTCCGTAATAAAAGATTCTTCAACTGCGCTGAACACATTACGGTCGGCCATCTGTCCGGTTACCGGTTTTCTGTTGCCATCTTTCGAATAGAAAAAAGTATCATTCATACCCAATTTCCGGAATAAATTTTCGGCTGTTGATTTATAGGATTGTCCCGATACTTTTTCGATGATTTTTCCTAAAAGAATAGTGGAAAGATTGCCGTATCTAAAATCCGATCCGGGTTTAAATGCCAAAGGTTTATTAAGATCTGTAATTCCGTGGGTATGGTTCAGCAGCTGATGAATGGTAACGGAATCCGCCCACGGTTGGGTAAGGTCATCCAGATACCTGCCGACAGGAGACTGAAGATCGATTTTTCCTTTTTCCGCTTCCTGCAGCAATAGAACGGCCGTGATCTGTTTGGTATTCGACATAATTTCGAACGGGTCGTCCATTTTCAGCGGAGCCGGATTGTAGATGTCTTTAATTCCGTAAGCTCTCGAATATTGTATTTTCCCTTTTTTGGTAATCAGGATTACACCGTTGAAATTCCTGGGGTTTCTAGTACTGATCAGGCTGTCGATCTCAAAAATATATGGGCTCTGGGCAAAGGCGTTGACGAAGGATAAAAATAGGAAAAGGCAGAGGCATCTGAAGGTCCGTGTCATTAAGTTTTATTTAAGCGGCAAAAATAAAATTAATAATTCAATCCTGCCTTAAAAATGATGAACAGGGTAAAAAATTATCCCGTCATACAGATGACGGGATGAGTATTGATGAAATCAGAGAATTTTAAAATCATCTGATGCTGTTGCTATAAGCTAGTGAATTGAAGTTCCGCTTCGAAAACCTGCTCAAAATGCTTCCGGATTTTCGCTTTGAGTTCTTCCATTTCCTCAGGCGTCAGTTCCCTTTCAAGCTCCCTTTTCAGCGAAGTCACCTGCTTGTCTCTGATCCCGCACGGAATGATGTATTCGAAATACCGCATATCGGTGTTTACATTCAGCGCAAAACCGTGCAGCGTTACCCAGCGGGACGCTTTTACGCCCATCGCGCAGATTTTCCGGGCGTACGGTTTTCCCACATCCAGCCAGACGCCGGTTTCACCCGGGGAACGTTCACCTTTAAGGCCGTATTCGGCAATGGTGCGGATGATAACTTCCTCCAGGTTCCGCATGTATTTGTGGATATCGGTAAAGAAATTCTCCAGGTCCAGGATCGGATAGCCGACAATCTGCCCGTAACCGTGATAGGTAATATCGCCGCCGCGGTTGACTTTCACAAAAGTAGCATCGATTTCCTTCAGTTTATCGATTCCGGCCAGCATATTTTCTTCGTGGCCGCTTTTGCCCAGCGTATAAACGTGCGGGTGTTCCACCAGTAAAAAATGGTTGGGCGTTGCCAGATGCTCCCCGGCAGGAAGATCACGGTTTCTGATTTTAAGATCAATGATGTTCTTCATCAGCGACTCCTGGTAATCCCAGGCCGACTGGTAATCCCGGGTTCCTAAATCTTCAAATGCGACGGTTTTATTCTGAATGGTATTCATATCCTTTTTTGACTGTACAAATTTAGTGATTTTTAGCCGTTAATGGAACGGATGAAATCAGCGGCTTTGTTCTTCCAGTCTTCATGCTGTAAAAGGACATTCACGAACGCAGTTCCGATAATTCCGCCGGCTGCTTTTTCCGTCACGTTTTCAAAATCTTCCCTGGATTTAATGCCGAAACCGATCATCACCGGATTTTCTAGCGGAAGCGCGGCCAGTCTTGAAAGGTAGCTTTCGTTTTTCAGAACCGTATTTTCATTTCCTGTGGTGGATGAGGAACTGACGGCGTACAGAAATCCCGAGCTTAAAGAATCCAGGTACAGAATCCTTTCATCCGATGTCTCGGGAGTGACCAGAAAGGTGAAATTCAGTTGGTACTGATTTAAAACGTCCCGGTATTTTTTCTCAAATTCGATCGGCGGTAAATCGGGAATAATCAGTCCTGAAACCCCGCTTTCCGAACATTCCCGGCAGAAATTCTCAAAGCCGAAGCTCAGAACAGGATTGATATACCCCATTAATATCACAGGAACGGTGATTTCATTTTTAACGGATTTCAGCTGGGTAAACAGTTTTTCAATGGTCATTCCGTTTTGCAGGGCGCGTTCATGGGCCTGCTGGATAACCGGTCCGTCCGCCACCGGATCCGAATACGGCATCCCGATTTCCATCATGTCCGCTCCGGAATCTTGAATCAGTCTTATAATATCTGCAGTATCTTCCAGTTGCGGAACTCCTGCGGTAAAGTAGATGTTTAATTTTTTCATAATGCTGAATGTACAATGTATTATTGTATCATGTAAAAAGTATAATTACCATGTATTTGCATCATCATACTTTTTACAGTCATACTTTTTACGTTTTACAAATTTTTCAGATACGTTTCCATATCCTTATCACCGCGGCCGCTCAGGCAAATCACTACAATATCGTTTTCGTCAAACTCTTTTTTATCTAAAACAGCCAGGGCATGGGCGCTTTCCAGTGCAGGGATGATCCCCTCCAGTTTGGTGAGTTCAAAGGCCGACCGTAATGCTTCGTCATCCGTAATGCTGAAAAACTCAGCGCGTTTTTCCATGAACAGATTGGCGTGGAAGGGTCCGATTCCCGGATAATCCAGTCCTGCGGAAATGGAGTGCGGTTCGATCACCTGTCCGTCCGGCGTCTGCATTACCAGGCTTTTGCTGCCATGTAAAACGCCTAATGTTCCAAGAAAGGTCGTCGCGGCCGATTTCCCGGAGTCCACGCCGAAACCTCCGGCTTCAGCCGCAATGATTCTGACGTCTGCCTCGTTCACGAAATGGTAAAAGGTTCCCGCTGCGTTGCTTCCGCCGCCGACACAGGCAATCACATAGTCCGGATTTTCCCGCCCGGCCTGCTCCAAAAGCTGTTCTTTGATTTCCTTTGAAATGATGCTCTGAAATCTTGCCACCAGATCCGGGAAAGGGTGTGGACCGACCACACTTCCGATTACATAATGGGTGGTTACGGGATTGTTGATCCAGTCTCGTAAAGCTTCATTCACCGCGTCTTTCAGGGTTTTCGAACCTGAAGTGGCGGGAACGACTTTTGCCCCAAGCATTTTCATCCGCGCTACATTTGGGGCCTGGCGCTGGATATCGACTTCTCCCATATAGACGATGCATTCCAGTCCCAGCAACGCGCAGGCCGTTGCGGTGGCCACGCCGTGTTGCCCGGCACCGGTTTCTGCAATAATCCTGTTTTTTCCAAGCCGTTTCGCCAATAAAACCTGTCCCAAAGCATTGTTGATCTTATGGGCTCCGGTATGGTTGAGGTCTTCCCGCTTTAGATATATTTTGGTGCGGTATTTCTGGCTTAAATTCCTCGAAAAATACAGGGGTGTCGCACGGCCGACATAATTTTTCAGCAGCTCCTCGTATTCCTGCCGGAAATCCTCCGATTCAATAATCTCGATGTAGCTTTTCTGTAATTCTTCTACATTCGGATACAGCATCTCGGGGATAAATGCCCCTCCGAATTCTCCGTAATATCCGTTTCCATCCGGGTTTTTATAATTCATTTTGTAATTTTTTTATTAATAAAAGGGTATAATCAAATTGTTGTTTTCCGATCCTTTGGTGGTTATATAATAATTGCACTTTGGCCGTAAGGTCGATAAGCAGCATAACATCCGGTTTAGAATGATACCTGTTAATTGCCATTTCAAGATTATCAACCAAATAATATGAATCAAATTTTTCATACTGACAGAAAATTTTGCAGTATACTGTTCCGAAATCATACTTCACACTTTCTTTTACATGATTGTCGAGCAGTTTATCAGCGATCACCACCAAATGATAACTGTCCCAAAAGTTGATGGTTTCAAAAAAATAATGAATGTCTTCCGGAGTGAAGTCTTTAATGATTCTAATAAAATCGCCCAGCAAACCTTCCGGATACCAATAATCTGTGTTGACATCGTTTTTTGAAACAAAATCATGCAGCAGCCGTACTTTTTCATTTTTAAATTTGCAGGGAAATAAAACCCGGTACACTTTTCTTTCTATGCCATCAAAATCAGGCTTTCTGAATTTTAAAAGCTTCAGCTTCCTCGAATAATGTTTTTTCATTGTTGTTTTTGTGTTTTAAATATTGGATAAATCGGATTTTATCCAGTTCTGTTGTAAGCCTTCCTTCAAAATTTTCTTTACTGGATCTTACTTTTAAAATTTTTTATTTTTTCTACGTCCTTCATACCCGGTCCTATTTCAAATTTAGAATTGATATCTACAGCAAAAGGCTTTTGATGCAGTATTCCGACGCGGTCAATATTTTCTTCTGAAATCCCGCCGCTTAAAAAATAGGGGAGAGGGATTTCCATTTTGTTCAGGAGATCCCAGTCAAATGTTTTCCCGGTTCCTCCAAACGCTTTGGAGTCGGTATCAAACAACAGGTAATTGACCATTGACCTACCATTGTTGATTATTCTCTGTAATTCATCCGGCTTTTGATCTCCTATTCTGATGACTTTAATAATTCCGGTTTCAGGATTGAGCATTTTTCTCAGTTCAGCCATAAAATATTCATCTTCGTCACCATGCAGCTGAATAAAATCCAGTTTTGCTTTATCTGCTGTTTCTGCTATCTTTTCCGGACTTTCATTTACAAAAACCCCGACCTTTGCCTGATGGCCGATCATTGAAATTTCTTCCAACGTTAGGTGATTCAGTACATACCGCGGCGATTTTTCATAGAAAATAAAACCCAGGAAATCGGTTTCCATCAAAATCAGTTCCTGAATCTGCCCGATCCGGGTCAATCCGCAGATTTTAAGTTTCATTCGCTTGCTTTCCATCATTGCTATATTGGTAAATTATTATATTGTTACATTAGAAACAAATTCAGAGAATTTATTTCCCGGGTTTTCATTTTTCATAAAGTATTCGCCCATTAAAAATCCGTCAAAGCCCTTTTCTTTGAGGTATTTAAAATCTTCTTCGCTGTAAATACCGCTTTCGGCGACAGATAAAATTCCTTCGGGTAGCCTGTTTTTCAGATCAACGGAATGTTGCAGATCCACTATGAAATCTTTCAGGTTCCTGTT
>CAJYRQ010000086.1 GCA_913777465.1 uncultured Chryseobacterium sp. | reverse complement strand
CCGCCGAATCCTTCAATGCCAAAATCAAAAACTTCAGGATGCAGCTCCGGGGAGTAAAAGACAAAACCTTCTTCCTATTCAGATTGACCAAACTTTTTGCCTAGTCCCCAACTTTTGTAACTGATCCTTGAAATGGAAACAACCAGTAATAAAAATTGCAGGCAGTGAAGTAGACATTAGATAATAATCCTGTCTTGAGATTTGATCTTTGAATATTTAACTAAAGGCAAGCCGTACAGAAAAAGAGGATCCTAACACCCAAGTTTAATACCTAATCTTTGTAGGGCTTCTAAAATCAATTTTCAGAATTTTAAAATCAGTTACAAAGTTGGAGACTGAAAGACCGGACCTTCTTCCTATTCAGACTGACCAAACTTTTTGCCTAGTCCCCAACTTTTGTGCTTGATCCGAATTTTATAATTTAGGATGCGCTATAAAACAAGAACGGCTGTAAGATTTCTCTTACAGCCGCTGCTATTGTAGCGAAGACGGGAATTGAACCCGTGACCTCAGGGTTATGAATCCTGCGCTCTAACCAACTGAGCTACCTCGCCGTTTTGGTGGTGCAAATATACAAAAATATTTACTCCCTCCAAATTTATTTTAAATTAAAATACTCCAAAACATCACCAACGTGTTCTGGTTTATTGATTATCTTATTGTTAGCGTCCAAAATAAAATACGTTGGTGTTGCATGAACATTGTAAGTATCGACATAAGTGCTGTTCCAGCCTTTCAATTCAGAGTCGTTTACCCACGGGAAAGCAGCAATCTTTTTAGTATATGAATCTTTGTCCACATCCATTGAAAGCCCAACCACCTGAATGTTTTTGGATTTTAAATCGTTGTATTTTGCCAGCAATTTAGGCAGTTCTTCTTCGCAGTGAGAACAGGTAGACGACCAGAAAACAATGACTTTCTTATCAGCTTTCACATCATAAAGTGATTTTGCATTTGTATTTGCCGGCGCCTGGAATTTATAGTTGGGAAAAGCTGCTCCGATTTCAACATTGGCATTGGATTTCAGAGTTGATGCCAATCTGTCGGTGATGGTACATTTCAGATTTTTAGCAAGGTTTAAATATTTATTTTTAAATTCCTGCATATCATAGACATCAAAAATATCGATCAATTCAGAAAGAACCGTCTGACCTCTGGGGGTCTCAACTTTCAACCGGTCTAACAGTTTGTCTACCGATGTTCCAACATTTGTATTTCCACCGGTATTCAGATAAGAAACTAAAACAGGCCTTAACAGAGAAGAAGTTTCAAGCATATCATTTGACTTGTCTATGAAATTGATAATTTCATCCTGACTGGCTTTTTTTTCCGAATTATTAGAAAGGAATTTGCTGTAGTTGGTATTGTAATAATAAATAAAGGGATGCTGGTTTTGGCTGATTCCCTCAGAACTTCCGGATAACCTGCTGATCTCTGTTTTCAGAGCTTTCCCGAAGTCCGTATTATCTTTATAATATTCTTTGATCTGGGACAACGCAGGAAGGATCAGTTCTTTTTTCTGGGAACCTTCCTGAAATTTACTCATGATTTCATTGGCTTCATCGAGATAAACAATATCTTTTACTTTATTTCCCTGGGTTTCAAGTTTAACATTGACATTCTTATTCTCAGAAATGAAGTTGAACGTATTGTTTGATCCCGGAAAATAAACCTTCATCATCCCCATATAACTTTTGGGATATTTAAATGTCCAGGTGTTATTTTTGCTTTGTTGTTTGGTAACAATGATATCCTTTGATCCGTTCAGGGTATACAAAATCGCATCTTGGTCTTTAAAATTGGCAGGAGCCTGAATGGTAACGGTAAACTGTGCCTGCAATGAAAATGCAGCCAGTAAGGCTGAAATCGTAAATATCTTTTTCATAGGGTAAAAATAAAAAAACTCTCCGATTATCCGGAGAGTTTAATATTATTTTAATAAAATTTTATGCTTTTCTGCCTGTATATTTTTTAGTAAAAAATACGATAAACATTACTGCAATAATTCCCAGTGCATATACATACATATCAACCGGGGTTGCCGGTGCTCCTGTTCCGGATCCACCCGTTCCTCCTGATCCAGGATTGGGCGGTGCCTGTGCGCTGACCCATAAAGTCATTAGAAGAAAAAGAGAATATAATAGTTTATTAATAGCTTTCATACCTGTTTATTTTAATATTTTAGTGTTAACAATATCTCCTTTGTCGGAAACAACTTTTACTACGTAAGAATTTTTAAGTTTTTGGTCTAATTCAATTACAAAGTCATTGGATGTTTGTACCGCTTTCTTAGAGATAACCAATTTACCACTCATATCATAAACTTCAACATCTGCTTTCTTCCAGTTAGGATCAAATCTAACGATGTAGTTATCAATGGCAGGATTATATACTACCAGTGTTCTTACAGGAGCTTTGGTGTCGTTTGTTGCCAATACAACATTGCTAGGCTCTCCGTAATATAAATCATATTCATTCCCGTTTACAGGAATCACTGCTCCTTGTACTGCCTGTTGTACCGTTCCGTTAGGAGCTTTGTAATAAAATCCGGTTCCTGAAGACAAAGCATGTGCTCCGTTAGCAATCGGCTCTGCATTTTCACGGATCTCGAATTTATAAGATTTTACAACAGCCGGTGTATAAGTAACAAGTTTTACATTTTTACCTTTGAAATTCACTTCATTGGCTTCATTGATATACAACCAATAGTTGGTGTTGTTGGCATCATAACCACCGTTTAATGCTTCTTCAAATGTACCGATAGCATCTCCTCCTGTAGCAGAAGCCTGAATGGATGTGGCTGCAGAAGTCTGGTGACCGGTAGTAGCATTAGGAGTTACTACATAATATGTTCTTCCCACTTCATTACCGGATGCATCAAGAGCAATAACCCCTAATTGCTTCACTGTTCCTGAATTGGTATTTTTAGCAGCACTTACACTATAATTTGTAGTTGCCGCCCTTACTGTGTTTGAGAATCTTCTTAGCGTGCTGAAATTCAGGGTCTGTGCAGAATTATCTCTTAATTTCAATACAAAGGTTTCCATCGGCTTGATGATCATCCCCGCATCCCCTACAGGAATTTTGGTGTTAGGATCATACGTTTGAATCTGTGCGCCTGTGGTAAATGTAGATCCGTTGGCATAAGTTGTTACTGTACCTGCAGTATATTTTACACCCCAGATGTTGGAAATGTTGTTTCCGTCTGTAACGGCTGCTGCTTCAGCATATCCGATTCTGGACAAATCCAGATTCGTGAAATAAGGGTTACCAAACTGATAGATATTCTTACCATACGTTCCCGTGAAATAACCGTTGGTCATATCAAACTGGTCCTGCAGATAAGAATTGTATTTTTCATTATACTGGTTAAGTGCATTACCATTAACTCCAAAAGCCACGTTACCCCCATTTTGCAAAGTAACAGCTGCGAGGTCTTCTGACCTTACCGGAGTACCACTTAGCGTATAAACACTTCCTGTAGCAGTAGGTAAAATTGTAGGTAAGTTTGCTGGAGGCGTACTTAAATCAAGATTGTTATTCTTAGAGCCAAGCATGTAATAAACCGGAGCATTAGGAGTAGTATTTGCAAGGTTGGTAACGTGATTGGAAACCGCATTCGTGTTATTCCACGTTAATATTTCATTTCTCGTAAATCTTGTAACTTCAAATGTCTTTGCCAGTTCCGTAGATAAGGTACTGTAAGGTTTACCAGCAAAAGGAATCGCAATCTGCTGGAAAAAATCTCCATTACCATGCTTTCCTGTACGGTATTCTTTATTTACCACTCCCGTAAGATTGGCTGCAGAAATACCGTTAATATATAACTGCCCGTAGGTAGAAGAAGCATAGTTTCCAGGCGTATTAAGCCTTAGGACGATGTTTCCACCGTTTGTTTTAGCTGCACCTGTTGTTGTAATAGTTCTGAAGGCATCACCTGAAGCTCCTTCTATCATTACGTTCCCATGAACATCAATGATACCGGATCCTCTTGTCTGAACCCCTCCGCCGCTATATACCAGCGTACCTTCGCTTACATACGTCGTAGCATTGTCATCTACGTGTATCAGAACATTCTGCGCCTGAACAGAACAAATGGCTGTTAACAAGCCAATAGCAAATAAACTTTTTCTCATTGTATATAAATATTTGTGTGTTAATACAATATCTCAATTGCAAAGGTATACCTTTTTTACTAAAAAACAAAAATATTTTATGTATTAACAAAAATATTATCTTCCGTTAATATGATTTCTTTTTCCTCCCCTATCGAAAACATATAATCTTCCAGCACTTTTTCAGTAGTTCCTCTCAGACCCCTTGCACCAAGGCCCTTCTCCATGGTTTCTTCCACAATCTTTTCCACAGCGCCATCGGTGAAAACCAATTCGGTTCCATCCATTTTGAAAAGCTCTACAAACTGGTTCACGATGGAGTTTTTGGGCTCCTTCATGATTCTTACCATGGTTTCTTTTGTAAGCTTATCCAAGTAAGTGATGATCGGGAATCTTCCTAAAAGTTCAGGGATTAATCCGAAGGAACGCAGATCGATGGCATTGATATTGGTTAAAATATATTCATCTTCACCGGTTTTATTGATTTTTTCAGAGCTGAAACCGATGGCCTGCTTGTTCATCCTTCTTTCGATAATCTCTTTAATCCCGTCAAATGCTCCACCTGCAATAAACAGGATATTCTGGGTATTTACCTGGATGTACTTCTGATCGGGATGCTTTCTGCCTCCCTGTGGCGGAACATTCACAATACTTCCTTCCAGCAATTTCAGCAATCCCTGCTGTACGCCCTCTCCGGAAACGTCCCTGGTAATGCTCGGGTTATCAGATTTTCTGGCGATTTTATCAATTTCATCAATAAATACAATTCCCTTTTCCGCTTTCTCCACATCATAATCCGCTACCATAAGAAGCCTGGAAAGAATACTTTCCACATCCTCCCCCACATATCCGGCTTCCGTTAAGATCGTTGCATCAACGATGCAGAAAGGCACGTTCAGTTCCCGGGCTATGGTTTTTGCCAACAGGGTTTTTCCCGTCCCCGTTTCACCGATCATGATGATATTGGATTTTTCAAGCTCGACTTCCCGGTTTTCTTCCTGGGCATGAAGGAGCCTTTTGTAGTGGTTGTAAACTGCAATCGACAATTGTTTCTTTGCCTGATCCTGCCCGATGACGTATTGATCCAGGAATTCCTTGATCTCTTTAGGCTTTTTCAGTTCGTTTATATTTTCTGCCGGCGCATATCCCGATTTGGATCCGCTGTCTTTTACGATGGCATGTGCCTGCTCGATACAGTTTTCACAGATAAAGCCGTTCTGTCCGGAAATCAGCATCTGCACTTCATTTCTCTTTCTTCCGCAGAAAGAACATTGGTTTGAATTCATTTTATATAACTATAATAAGGTATAGATAAAAGAAACCCGTAAAATCAGTTTCACGAGTTTCTGGTATTTTCTAAGAATTTATAATGGAGGTCCGAATCTCGGTATATTCTTCTCCCGTAAGTTTCAGCCGTTCGTTTTTAAAGTTCATATCTTCCACTTTGTTTAATGGAATCAGATGGATATGGGCATGGGGCACTTCCAATCCTACAACAGCTACGCCTACCCGTACACAGGGTATTGCTTTTTTAATTTTTCCGGCAACCTCCTGCGTAAAGCCCCAAAGGTTTTTGTATTCTTCGCTTTCCAGATCAAAGATCAGATCCACTTCTTTTTTAGGAACTACCAAAGTATGTCCTTTTACCAGAGGCATCGCATCAAGAAAGGCAATAAAATTTTCATCTTCAGCTATTTTGTAAGAAGGGATCTCGCCGTTGATGATTTTTGTAAATATGGTGCTCATTTTTTATTAAGGTAAAATCTGTTATAGGGTAATATCCAATACTTCAAACGACAGTTTGTTGCCGTTCGGTAAAGTAATGTCGGCCGTTTCTCCTACGGCTTTTCCCAGCAGGCCTTTTGCAATTGGTGTATTTACCGAAATTTTTCCGGCCTTCAGGTCGCTTTCGTTATCCGGAACCAGGGTAAATACCTGCTCCTGATTGGTAGCGTTATTTTTAAGTTTTACGGTGGTAAGGATGGAAACTTTCGAGGTATCCAACTGACTTTCATCTATGATTTTAGAACCTGAAATAACGTCCTTCAGCTTGGAAATCCTCATTTCCAGCATTCCCTGAGCTTCTTTTGCAGCATCGTATTCTGCGTTTTCAGACAAATCCCCTTTATCTCTTGCCTCAGCAATCTGCTGGGTAATTTTCGGTCTTTCTACAGTTTCCAACTGCTCCAGCTCAGCTTTCATTTTCTCCAGCCCCTCCTTTGTAACATAGCTTGCCATAATTTTCAAAATTTAGTTTTAGTATAAAAAAATAATCCGACATTTGCCGGACAATGTTTTCGAGTTGTAATCGTTTAATTTTTACAAATATATAAAAATTTAAATTCAAATGAAAAAAAGTTTCTCAATATTATCCATCATCACATTATTGATTTTCAGTAATTTATCTATAAATTCCTGCGGAACCCGTGAAGATACCGTCAGTTGTTTCCCAACCAACCCGATCAATGTAAGCTTAAATCTGAACCTTCCCGCTTATTACAATCTGAACCAGGTCGGCGGATGGGTCTACATCAATGAACAACAGTCCGGAACAAGAGGACTGATCGTTGTCCGGGCATCGGATACCACCTTTAAAATATACGACCGGAATGCACCGCACATCTGCCCCGATAACAATACGACGCTTGAAGTGCAGGACAACATCAGAGTAGTCTGCCCAAAAGATAATGCCCAATGGATTTTACTGACCGGACAGCCAACGGCCGTGGCCAACGTTCCGCCGAAGACCTACCTTTATAACTATGATCCGGGGAGCAAAGTATTAAATATTTATTATTAAAATGAAAGTTGTTATACAGAGGGTTTCCGAAGCCAGCGTAAAAGTAGACGGCCAAACCGTAGGTGAAATAGGGAAAGGATTGATGCTGCTGATCGGAGTTGATGAAAATGACGAGAAAAGTGATGCCGACTGGCTGGTCCAGAAAATTCTGAATTTAAGAATCTTCGGCGATGAAGACGGCAAACTGAATCTTTCCGTTCAGGATATACAGGGGGAAATTCTCTGCATCAGCCAGTTTACGCTGATTGCCGATTACAAAAAGGGCAACCGTCCTTCTTTCATCAAAGCCGCCAAACCTGACAAAGCGATTCCTCTTTTCGAGTATTTCAAGGAAGAAATCTCAAAATCCGGGCTGAAAACCGGAAGCGGAATTTTCGGGGCCGACATGAAGGTTTCGTTAATTAACGACGGTCCGGTGACCATTGTGATGGATTCCGTTACAAAAGCTTAAATTCGCAAAAAATATATTTACATTCAAAAAATGAAAAAAACCTTAATTACCCTGGTTCTTTTTACCGGAGCAAACCTTGCCTTCGCTCAGAAATCGTATACCGACGAGCAGAAGGCTTCTTATTATATCGGTCTCGATATTGCCCAGAATATGAAAAGACAGGGCTTCCCGGCAGATGCCGAACTTCTGGCACAGGGAATCAAAGATGCTTTAGCCGACAAGCCGACGCTTTTCTCTAAAGAAGAAATGGGTCCTTTCCTGCAAGGCTTTATGCAGAAGCAGAATGAGAAAAAGCAGGCAGAAGCCAAAGTAAAAGCGGAAGAAAACAAAAAGAAAGGGGACGATTTCCTGGCTAAAAACAAGCTAAACAAGAACATCAAAACCACAGCCAGCGGTCTGCAGTATGAAGTTCTTAAAGCGGGAGACGGCAAAACAAAACCTACTGCTTCCAGCACAGCCAATGTATTGTATACCGGAAAGCTGATGGACGGAACCGTATTCGATTCTACGGATAAAAACGGAGGAAAACCAATTGAGCTGAGTCTGTCGGGAGTAATTCCGGGATGGACGGAAGGGATCCAGCTGATGAGTAAAGGAGCCAAATACAGATTCTATATTCCTGCGAACCTTGCTTACGGAGATAATGGTGCAGGAAACGTAATTCCTCCGGGAGCCACCCTGATTTTTGACATCGAACTTGTAGATTTTAAATAATCATCTTTTTTAAAAAGATCTTTTATCAAAAGCGCCCTTCAAATATTTGAAAGGCGCTTTTTTAAAATAAACTTTTATAAAAAATTAATTAGCAGGCACACTGCTGAAATTCAGTGCCACCCTAAGGTTCATATCTGAACTTGTCTGATTTTTCAATTCATAAACCGTTCTTACGGTAACGCCGGTGCTTTTTACCACACTGTCCAGGAATCCGGTGTTTTCAAGGTCCAGATTAATGCTTGAAGCATCGGTAGAGATATTGGATCTTGAAGCCACCAGCCTCTCTCCGGTTCCGTTTGACGAAATGTACACTTTAATCGACTTGAAAGCATTAAGCGTTCCGCCTGCCGGTGAAACTACAGATACTTTGGCATCTGAAATCCTGACGTCTTTAATTCTTGCATCATTATTTCCTCCGAACCAGGTCTGGATATTGGAAGCGGTTGCCGTGGAAGAAACTTCCTTATCAGCCGGTACGCCGGTAGAAACCAGCACATTTGCCGTATAAGGAAATGTATTCTGAACCAACGACTGCACGGTGCCGCAGCTTACCAAAGCTGCCGAAGCCACTGCCGCTGTCAAAAATATATTTTTCATAATGATAAATTTTAAATTTTGTTTGCAGAAACTGTACCAAATTGAAAATTACTCCACACTTACGGTAAAACTTCCTTTGGTAGTGCCGGATGCCATATTGCTTTTCCCGACGATCAGCCATACTTCACCTTTGCCTTTTACATCATAGGTAATATCCTTTCCGAAAGGCCCGTCATAATCGCCGTTCGGCAGCCTGATCTGGTTGAAACGAATGTTGAAATCCTTGACGTCGGTAGAGATTTTCGCTTTAATGTTCTGCTGATTGAAATTGGTGATTTTCAGGATAAATTCCTGGCCGTCTTTTGTAAATTCTTCTCCCAGCTTAAAAGGAAGCTGCGCGGCATCGGCTGTCCGGATGATCTGCCCGTCTTTTTCATTTCTCATCACTCCTTTGCTTAAAACCTCTTTTGTTTTCGGAGCATTATTGATAATGGAATCCTTTATTTTTATGGCTGCCGAATCCGCTTTTTCTACAGGGGATGCCTGTTCTGAAACCACTGTTGAATCCCTGTTCTCCGTTTCCGTAATTTTCGGTTCTTTTTTACAGGAGATGATGATCAGCGGAATGAGCAATAAGGACTTTTTCATAATATGTCTTTTTTAATTAAACCTTCTGGCTTTTTGAATATACGGTGCAGCGAAAATTGTTCCAACCGTATATTCAGATTTGTTTTAAATGGTTATTTTGATGGTAAAGTCCGGTAAAACAATATGCTGGAAAGAAATGTTTCGTTTTGTTGAAATTTTACCTGTTCCGAATTTAAAATTTCGGATTTCAACCGGCGATCGTTTTTTTCTCCGGCATATTTCAGCAACTGCTTTTCACTGAAATTAATCTGCGTCCGGTGGTAATCCAGGGCGAAATCTTTCCGTTTCATATTTTCCGCGGTGATGATTCCTCCCCAGTTGATGTAACTGCAGATCAGGACCGTACCGTAAACAAACAAGGCCATGGTATTAAAGAGGAAGGCATTTCTTTTTCTGAACTGTATTTTAATAAACGTCAGGACCAGGCCGATCAGTGAAAGAATCAGGAAATCATAAACACCAAGCCGTTTGTAGGTAAATCCGTGATTGATGATGTACTCCGAATTTTTAATCATTGCGGAAAGAATAAGAACGGCATTCAGAAGTATCCAGATCTTCGCCAATATTTTCATAAAGCGGGCTTTGGGATCAAAATTAAATCCGGATTTAAAATAAAACATCATCACCAGAATCGACATCACAATGGACATGATCACCGAATTTACCCGTTCATGGGTTTCTTCCGAAAGCTGCACCGGGGTTTTTGCCGATTCGTAGAATTGTTCATAATTGTAGGTGATGATGAAAAATACCAGTAAGATATTCAGGGCAAATAAAGAAATGACTCCACTCATTCTTTCGGCATCCAGATCAAGAAAAGAATAGGTCGGCTTCTGAACAACTTCCTGTTTAAAATCGTTATCCAAGATACGGTTGCTTTTATAAATAAACCGTTCCACAGCGAAATTCCAGTAATTGAACGCAATGAAAAATCCCAGAACGATCATGGCCACAAGCTGCCAGAAATTAATATCCAGCTCTATATTGGTAAACAGATTTGCAAAATGGTTGCTGCCGGCTGCATAAATCCCGAAAAATACAGCAATCAGGGTCACCGGGATAAGAACGAAAGCCAGCGTTTTCTGCCAGAGTCCGGGAACATTTCTTTTAGGAAGCCAGTCATCAAGATTCAGAATCCTGACAATTGAAGTAAAGCAGTTGGTAACAAAAACCGGAATCAGCAGCAGGATTTTCATCTTTCGGTTCCGTGACCGGTAGCCTAGCATCAGGAGCGAGGCTGCCACAGCCAGAAACGATGGAAAATCGCCGTACCAGGCAAAGGCAGCACCTGAAAGAATGCTGGCTGCAAAAAGTAAAACAAAGGTTTTGGTTCTGTTTCTTTTCGGCGTTCTGAAAAAGGTCAGGATCGCATAAACCAATCCAATAATTCCGAGATTCAGTCCGACATTCTGATCATAAAACAGGATGACAAAAAGAATGGTGGTAAGAAATATATAATGATGTGTTTTCATAAAGTTGTTTTAATATTAAAAGGTGCAGTTGATGACCGCCAGAAAATAAACAATGCTGATCGGGATGTTCAGCAGTATAAGAATGGCTGCATTTCCGTGCGGTTTATTATCGGTAACATTCGAGATGAAAAATACGAGTTCATAAAAAAATACGATGGTATTGATGACGGCAGCTGCCAGAACATAATAGAATCCAATGGTTAAAAAGAATTCGCTTCCGGTAAGGAGAAAGCTTATAAGAATGAGGGTTCCCAAGGCGAAGGAAAGATAAAATGCCGTTTTTCCTTCCGTACTGAATCTGATATTTCCCATAATTTAATGCAAAACAGTTGTATTTTTATTTTGGATAAAGTCTTTCAGATGTTCGAAATTCTGCCAGAGCAGGGCTTCAAAATCCCAGTGGTAAAAAGGCCTCATGCTTTTCCCTTTTTGATAGGCTTTGGCGTAAATCCTGCAGTATTCCGGCAAGATCAGGCTTCCGAGAACAATTGCAGCCAAAAGGTGAGCATTAAGTTTTCCGTTTCCCAACAGCAGGAACTGCATCGCAATTTCATCCTCGAAATGCGTCCCGCAGCCGGTAATCAGGTGATGGACATCATGGTTTTCCATTTTCGGAATCATGCTGAAACCATGTTTTTTGTAAAACTCCCCGAGTTTCCGCCCCAGGGAATCTTCCTGAAATTCCAGCAATTGTTTTTCGGTAAATTGCCATTGCCTTTTCTTTTTCTTAAAATATTTCCGGTAAAGCTTCTGGGTTTTATCGTACACAGAAAGCAGAAAGCGGACGCGTAGTTTTTTCATAGTTGATGGATTTTAAATAGGTTAATTATTAGCTTTGAAATTTTTGACAGGGAGAATACCCTCCAAAAGAAAACTTCTGGTGTTGATTACTTTTTTCAGTTATAATTTTTAATTAAATGTCAATAAGGCATCCATAGATAAAGGCAGTCGGAATATTAATAAGCAATAAAGCCGCTGAATTAAAGCATGCTACAAACTTTGACTGATATATAAATCCGTACATCATTCCTGCGTTAAAGTGAATACGGTAATTTCCGGACGTACCATAAACCTGACCTGGAAAGAGTGGCCCAAAGCACGGTTGATATAAAGCATTCTGCCGTCTTCCAGATCAATTGTTCCCGAATTATACTTCCGGTTCTTCACCGGCAGAAGCGGCGTAACCACTCCCGGGATCCTGCACTGCCCGCCATGGGTATGACCGCTGAGAATCCACCCCTGGTAGCCGTTCCAGACCGGTTTGTCGCAGGCGTCGGGATTATGGCAAAGTACGATATTGGCTTGTGAAGCATCATGATTTTTCATTACTTCTTCAGGCATAAAATTCGGTGACCAAAGATCTTCAAAACCGATGAAATTCAATCCGTGACTTTCCTGCTGTGCATTTCTCAGCATGGTAATTCCCGAATCTTCTGCAATTTCACAGATTTTATCCGCCACATCGGTTTTTTTCCAACCGGCTCCGTAATCGTGATTTCCCAGGATTCCAAAAGTGGCCAGATTCCCCAGCACTGCGTGTTCCAATACCTTTCTGAGATCTTTACGCTCTTCAGGATTTCCGCGATTTACAAAATCGCCGGTGTAGACTACAAAATCCGGTTTGTACTTTTTGGCTTTTTCAAAAGAATCAATCAGGAAATTCCAGTCGAAACGGGTTCCGACGTGCAGGTCTGAAATCTGCATCAGGATTTTTCCTTCAAGGTTTTCCGGTAAGTTTTTAACGGGCAGCTTCTTTTCCACAAATTCCAGCCAGAACGGTTCTACCTGCCAGGAATACATCATCGGAAGAGCACCGATGGCCGAGATCTGCAGCAGCCTTTTTAAAAATTTTCTCCGATTCATTGGATCTTCATTTAGCTTCCCGCAAAATGACTTCCGAAAATTCCGACGGCCAGCTCAATCCATACCAGTGCCAATACCAGGAGGATTGCAAAACAGATCAATAATCTGGAAACCCGTGTTTTGCCGGACCTTATGACCAGATTGATGAGGAAAGCCGTTCCAAACAGCAATGTCGCAGCGGTGAGAAAATCAAGCGGTGACCAGTTCCACCCTTCTACAAAAAGGTTTCCGAAAAATGCCGTGAGGATCAGTAAAACCGGTACAGCAAAAATAATTTTTGTTTTTTGTTTGTCTAAAATCATAATTTCTATTGCTTTTATTTTTAAAAGTACTTTGTTTTTCAAAGTTAAATAATAAAAAAATATAGCCTCTACCGGCCCAACAATTTTTCCAACGCATTCAGATGTTCGGTAAATGCTTCTCTTCCGCTTTGGGTAACCCGGTAAGAAGTTTTCGGCTTTTTGCCTACAAATTCTTTCTTCACTTCAATGTATCCTGCCTTTTCCAGCGCATTGCTGTGACTGGCCATATTACCATCCGTAATTTCCAGAATACTTTTCATTTCGGAAAAATCAACCCAGTCGTTCACCATCAGAACAGACATGATGCCCAGTCTCACACGGCTTTCGAATTCTTTGTTGAGTTGATTTATATTTATCATTTTATTTAATCTTGTTGTCTTATATGCTCAAGCATAATGACTCTATTGTTGGCAAATTTTATAATCAGCTGATGGTCCGTAAAACCAAAGCCCGTACTTGTCCCCGCATCATATTGCCAGACGTTCCGTTTTTCATCTTTCAGTTCAGGGCTCCCTAAATTTTTTTTCACCTCTGATGAATCTTTATCAATCAGTATTTTACTATCAATAAGATCATCAATCATTTCATAATTATTCATTCCCTTTTCCATTTTTGTATTTGACTGCCATACAACGGAATCAAAGTCCCTACTTCTTTCTCTGGTCATATTAATGATCAGGATAGAAACGACCAGGAAATAAACAACCGGAGAAATAATACCAGCTAACAGGATACTTTTTAACAATCTTCCTTTCCTGTTTTTAAATATAACCCAGAAGATGCCGAAAATGACAACTGCCAGAATTAAAATGCTTAAAAAAACAGAACTGTTCATTTTATTGATATTTCTTATGCATAATCAATCCATACACAATATGCAGCACTCCAAAACCGATAGTCCAGAAAAGCAGCCCCCACCCCGGAAAAAATAAGGAGATCAGGCCCAAAGCAATCTGGCAATAGCCCAGATATTTTATATCTGTCAATGTATACCGTTCGGCACTTACCAGGGCCAATCCGTAAAAAATCAACGTGGCCGGTGCAACAAATACAAAGAGATGATGATATAAAAGTCCCAGGCAAAAGAAACCTCCCGTTACCAAAGGAACCGCAAAGGTAATCAAAAGCCGTTTCGTTGTCGCATCCCAGATCTTCAATCCTTTCTTTTTACTTTTATTGACCGTAAAAATATAACCGCTGAGTACCGCAGTTATCAAAATCACCGTTCCAATCAAAATAAGTTCTTTTACAAGGGCAGGTTTGAAAAAATTCCTTTCTCCGTCGAAATAATCGATCCCTTCCCTCTGAAAAACAAAATACACATATACCGCACCAGCAACTGCCGCCAGGCCGGCAACCACTCCTGATAACCCGCTTAATGAAATGAACCGGGAAGAACGCTCCATCATGGACCGGATATGCGATAAGTCTTCGTGATAGTTTTTTGACTCCATAAAAAGAACTTTGAATTACAAAGTTATTGTTTTTTTTGAAAGCGCAAAATATTTTTTTTGAAAAAAATGAAAGGATTAAATGGCAAATAGCCTGATTCGCTCTGCTTGTGCGTTTTTAAAATTAACCTTAAAGGCTGATAAGCCGGAAGTTTTTCTTGTTAAAAATAGGATCAAAGTTCCTGATAATTAAACCGCATCTTTTGTCATTTTACCAAAAGTCATTTTATTTAAAATCCTGACTTAAATCGCCTTAATTTTATTTTTATTTAAATAAGAGACTGAATATAAATTGAATACGATCCAATTTATACAATCTTAGAGTGTGAAGGGACAGCTTTTTAGTATTGACTTTTCGGGACCGGATGAGTTCTTTATCGGATTTAAAATATTGAAATAAGTCAGGTACCATCAAATTCATGTTATTTTATAGCAAACAATTCCTTGATCTCACTGTTGTTCAGGTTACCGATCCAGCTTTCTCCGGTAGCTATCGTCATATCGGCAAGTGCTTTTTTGGATTGGATCATTTCATTAATTCTCTCCTCGAAAGTATTTCTGGTAATGAAGCGGTGGACCATAACGTTATTTTTCTGTCCTATACGGTAAGCACGATCTGTAGCCTGAGCCTCCACTGCCGGATTCCACCATAAGTCATAATGGATGACATGGCTTGCAGCCGTCAAATTAAGACCTGTTCCGGCGGCTTTCAGGGAAAGAATGAAGATTTTATCGGCAGGATTATGCTGAAACCGGTGAATCATCTCCTTACGCTGTTTCAACGTACATCCTCCGTGATAAAACATCAGCGTCTCTTTGTAGCGTTCTTCAAGAAAATACAGGATCAGGTCTCCCATTTCTTTAAACTGGGTAAAAATGAGGACTTTTTCTCCGCTTTCCACGATACTGTCTACCGTATCGAACAGCAAAGCCATCTTACCACTCAAGGAAGCTTCCCGCCTGTTATTTTTGAGAAACTGGGCAGGATGATTACAGATCTGCTTCAGAGCCAGAATCATCTGAAGGACCAGCCCCTGTCTTTTGAAAAGTTCTTTGCTGTTTTGCGGATCTATGGCTTCCAAGGCCATCAGGGCTTCTTCCAGCGTCTTTTCGTACAGGGCTGCCTGTTCTGCCGTCAATGTTGTAAACATATCGATTTCCATTTTATCAGGCAGATCGCTGATAATGGACTGATCCGATTTCAGCCGCCGCATCATGAAGGGAGCTGTAATCTTTTTTAGTTTTTCAGCCGCATTCACATCATGAAAAACTTCTACGGGCATTCCGAAATCTTCTTTAAACTGTTTGCTGCTGCCCAAAAAACCACGGTTACAGTAATCCATGATGCTCCACAGTTCACTCAGCCGGTTTTCCACCGGGGTTCCGCTCATGGCAATACAATAGTCTGCCGGGATGCTTTTTACAGCTTTAGCCTGGGCGGTATCCTGGTTCTTAATATTCTGTGCCTCATCAATAACAACCGTCTGCCAAGAAATCTTTTTTAACCTGGATGCCTCGGTACGGGCGATTCCGTATGACGTAAGCAAAACATCATATCCGGCTGCTATCTTTCTGCCGGCTCCGTGAAACAAAGCTACTGATAAGGATGGGGCAAATTTTTCAATTTCCGTCTGCCAATTGGTCAGCAGACCGGTAGGGGCAATAATAAGGACTTTTTTATCCTCCAGTAATCCTTCTTCTTTGTATTTGAGTAATGTTGTGATTACCTGCAACGTCTTTCCCAGTCCCATATCATCGGCCAGCAGAGAGCCAATGCCAATTTTTGAGTTCCGGTAGAGCCAGGAATAGCCGCGTTTCTGGTATGGTCTGAGTTCTGCCCTGATGCTTTCCGGAAGGGGAACCTCATGTACTGAGGTCAGTTCTCTGATAAGGCGCAGCACATCATCGTCCATAGCAATTTTTGCACCCTGATATTCGCCACTCAGTGCTGCATGAAGGATTTCCCGCGATGAAAGTTCCTGACCGGAGGAAAAATGACGGTGCAGTTTTTCAAGTTCTTCTTTTCCTACATACATGTACTGTGACTTATACCTGATCAGGGTATCTGATTTATCCAGTATCTTTTTAAACTCTTCTTCATCCATCACTGTGTCTCCTACAGCTACCTGCCAGTCGAAGGAAAGCATCTCTTCCAGACTTAAAAAAGATCTTCCCGGCTTTGCCTTTACCTTTACACTGGGTTTTGGCCTGAGAATATCCTGCAATGATTTGGGCAGCAGAACCTCCACATCCAGCAGACTGATTATAGGAATCATCCGAAAGAGAAAAGGAGTGAAGGAGACATGATCCATCACGATCAGATACTGCCCTTTTGAATTGATGCATTGCTCAAGCCCGGGAATAAAGTCTGACATGGCAGCCATGGTCTGCAAAATATCCGACCTGTATTTCTTAAAAATATCGAGCGAAAAGATCGTTCTTAGGGAAATCTGTTCTTCCGGAAATTCTTTGATGCCGGAAATATTTATTTCCACTAAAAAAAGATTGCTGTTTATTTCCGAAACCACAAGCTGCGGCCTGAGCCCGCCCTGTGTAAGATAATACTTCCGGAGCCAGGTCTGTATCCCGCCCGCAGAAGCCCGCTCTCCGGGAGCATTGAAAGCATAATGGTGACTGGCAAAGAAGAGATCGTGAAATATTTCCCCTTGTGCTTTTCCGGATAACATGGTAATCAGTTCGGTGATAAAAACAGATAACAGGTTCTGCGCCTGGTCCTTCATCTTTTTTTCGGATCCTGCTTCCTGCCAGCGGAATATACCGGGAACAATGATCTCTGCCATTTCATTCTCTAGCGTTCTTACTTCTTTACTGACAGCAGCCGGAATCCAGCGGATGGCATACTGCCTGTCCGGCATCATGACCACCTGCGGAATAATTGCACCGTTTGCCGTAAGATGAAGCGCCAGAAGAAATGCGGTATGCAGAGAAACTGCCGAAAGCTGGTAATCCTGTATTCTGCCGGATGGGATACGGCTAAGCTCCATCATCATCTCCCGGACGGAAACACGGCTTTCACCGATCATAGCCGAGGTTCTGAAGTTTTCATCAGTCACGATAAAGCAGCTGTCATGATTCCTAATATTTACATCTTCATTTTCCGGGAAGCCTGCCGTATACGCAAAACTTGTTTTTCCCTGAAGGATTTTCTGAGCATTTTTTACTATTTTTTGCAGTGCAGCTCCGTACTTACTTTTAAAATCAGTTGTACTGCTGAAGAATACGGGCTTTTCGGGAAGCAGAGACAGCAGCGGCTCATGAATAGGGGAAAGCGAAGTAAAAATAAGCTGCCTGTAAATATTCTGACTGCCTGGAACATTTTTTTCAGGAGCAGTTGTCTTTTTTTTATCTTCGATGTAAAAATCTGCCAGCTGAGGGATTTCTACCGCTTTCCTGCTGATAAAGCTCCCTCTTTTATTGAGCTCGGCTATCAGATCCAGCAGGTGAAGTTCAAAAACAAGAAAAGGGTTATTATCAATTTCTTCACTCAGCTTATAAATAACAGCCGCCAGATGTTTGCAGGGAACGGCCCGATCCGGACAGCTGCAGTGCATGGTAAGATCCGTCCATTGCCGCGGAAAAATACGGAGCCCGGCCTTCTCTGCGAGCCGGACCAGAAGCGGATCCAATTCCCGGTTCAGCAGCCTGGAAATAATCATTGGGTGTGATTCAATAACTTCCAGAAAAACTTCGGTTTTCCGGTCACAGAATGTCGGGATGACAATCTCTATTTCATAAGGGAAGGGATTGCTTCCTTCTACTTCAGCAAAAATCCGGTTTCCATGTATTTCCATGTGCTTTACGGCACCTTTCCTTGCATAGCTTGATCCTCTGGGAAGCCTGTTGCTGTAATCTATATTATTTAATGCCAGTAGCCATTCCTGTCCCCACCAGGTTTTGCCAAACTGCTTAGCCATAATTTGTATTTTTTTTAATTTAATTGACGCAGCAATATTCCCATACTATTACCTTCCCCGGTACCATAGAAGCTAGGGTCGGGGGGGCTGCCTTATAAGGAAACGGACTACTTCGCTCTCAGTCTTTCTTTAATTGCTCCGATACTTTTCTTCGCAGAATCTTCGAGAATCAGGCTGGCACTCATGTGGATCCTGGCCGGCATCAGTTCATTGAAATGATCCGTTCCTTCCCAGGATACTTTTTTAATCAGAGCCAAAGCTTCACTGCTTCTGGAAGCCAGAGTCTGCATAAATTTTTCCAGCTTCGCATCCATTTCTCCGATGTTTTCAGAAACCGAATGGTAAATATTATGTTGTTCCGCCCATTCCGCCGATCTGAAGTCCGCATCGATGGCCATTGCTGAAAATTGCGACTTCCCGATTTTTCTTTCAACATAAGGTCCGATGACGAACGGTCCGATTCCCAGATTAATTTCCGTCAGGGCTAAAGCCGCATCTTTCACGGCAAAACAATAATCGGCTCCGCAGGCAATCCCTACGCCGCCGCCGGTGGTTTTTCCCTGCACCCTTACCACCACGATTTTTCCGCAGTTCCTCATCGCGTTCAGCACTTTTGCAAAACCTCCGAAAAATTTCGTCGATTTTTCCAGTTCTTCAATTTCCAGTAATTCATCAAAACTGGCTCCGGCACAAAATGCTTTTTCTCCCTCACTTTTGATGAGGATGGCTTTCACCTCATCTTTTGCTCCTTCCTCAAGAATAGTCTGGGCCAGTTTTTCGAGGATGGCTCCCGGCAGGGAATTGCTTTTCGGCGTTCCGAAGGTAATTTCGGCAATGCTGTTTTTCAGTTCTGATGCTACGAATTCGTTCATTTTTAGTTTAAATTGGATATAAGCAAAAATACTAATACAAAGTGTTTTTAGAAAATAAACTTTTACAAAAATCCACAGATGTTTTTAAATCTGAATTGGCCTTACACCAATTATTCACTACATAACATTTAAACGACAGATAACTAAAAATAAACGGAACAACATTTATTCACACTGTGTAGAATAATATAATTTGTTTATCTTTGCCGAAAATTCAACAATTTTATATTATCGGTAAAGCGTACAATGCTCAACCTGATCTAACCCCGGATACCAATTTATCACTAATATAATTTTATGGAATATATATAATCATATTATAAACATCTAAGTACTCAGTCTCAATTAGTTTACATTATTAAAAAATATTTAAATATTTGAAAATAAATATTTTAAGTAAAAAATGAGGCAAATATTAATATAAA
>CAJYRQ010000085.1 GCA_913777465.1 uncultured Chryseobacterium sp. | reverse complement strand
CAGCGGTCCCACCACCATCGATATTACGCCGCAGCCGGCAGGCATCCCCAAAATCAACAAGGTGGAGCTCCGCTATGTGGACGATTCTCCCGGAACGGTTTTCAGCTACACCGAAAAAATGGTGGCCGTTGCCCACTGTGTCAACCTGACGGGCGAAAAACTGCTTTTCACCCTTTGGGAAGACGATGCTGCCGGTGAGGGTCATAATAACAAAAACAAATTTGTAGACAGCAGGCAGGCAGTCGTCGGCAGAACGGGAACGGCAACCGCCGAATTTATCCTGACCAAAGCTCTGATGCAGAAAGCGGCCCAAGGTGAAAGGGATCCCAAAGAACTGGAATTCTACGTCACGGTAGAATATTACAAAGATAAAAAACACGCTTCGGATAATAAAGTCCTGAAAAACCCGGACTATAAACCACCGGTACAGCAGACTGCACCGGTTGCACCGGCTAAAGGAAATAGTCCGTCCCCGTCTTCGAAAGCTCCGGCCAAAGCTCCCGGTTCACCGGCGGCCTCCAAACCCGCTTCCCAGAAAGAAGAAAGCGGCATCATCGATGCCATCACCGAAAGCGTAAGAAACAAATGGAACGAACTCTGGGATTGGGCCGAATCCAAAGGCACCGTAAAACCGGATAAAAAACCGACCCAGCAAAAGCCGGAAGGGAAAACGACGAGTGTGGTGGAGGGGCAGGAAGCAAAAAGTGCGGATTGTGGAGAAAAATACTGCATTAAAAAAGGCGATAAGAATGAACTGGTTAGGGAAATAAATATCAGACTTGCCGGGTTTGGAGGAAATGTCCCTACTGATGAATTCACAGACAGGACAGAAAAGATGGTCAAGCAGTTTCAAAGGGATTATATGAAAGTTCCGGAGACTGGGAAGGTATGTGGAAATGTGATACGTGCGATTGATGAGTTTTCGAAAAAATTTGATATAAGTATAGACCTTTGGAATCAATTAAAATGCAGTTGTTCAACTAAAGGTAAAAAAGCTAAGAGTAAACTTCTTGGATTCGAAGAAATAAATAACTGTAAAGGCTTCGGTGATGGAACTGGAAAAAATAAGTATAAAAATGATGTAAAAAACGAAGCTTATCATAAATATGAATATCCTGGTATTCATAGATCTCTTTTATTTGGATTTAAAGCATTACAATTTTATTTTAGTAAACAAAAATCATATAAAATAGATTCCTTTTCATCAGGATATAGATGCAGATTTAAAAATTATACTACTACCAATCATCAAGGAAAGGCTATTGATATACAATTTAGCAAGGGTAATTGGAAAATAAGAGGTGCTCAAAAGAAGAATTTAGTTGAACTAAGAACTATTAGGGATGATATATTTATTAAATATTTAGGAGCACAAAAAGAGTGGCCAAACTCTAATCTATTTTCAATAGAACCTATTGATTTATTATATAGTAAAAGTGGAACGTTAAGATATGATCACACATTCAGCTGGATACATATGGACGTGAGAGAGTTTGATGCAATTTATTTACAAGATAAATATTTTTGTAAAAATTTAACTGATTTAAATGGTGAGAATATTATTCAAATCGCTTTAGATTTAGGTTTTAATAATACGTGCAATTGTTATAAACGTTTTGAATCTCAAAGTAATAATCCGCAAAATACAAATCAAGAATCCTGTACTGATAAATTTAAGAAAATATCACCAATTATCTTAGAGCATGAAGGAGGATATAAAAATGAACCAAGTAAAGATAAAGGAGATCCTACCAATAGAGGAATCTCATGGCCTATTTGGAAAAAATATGCAAAAGAAGATTTAGGAATAGAACCAACAGAAGAAAATCAAAAAAATCTTACAGAAGAGCAAGCCACAATTATTTACAAAAAAAGATATTGGGAACCTAAAGGTTATTGTGATGTTAATAATTTAAAAGTGGCATTAATGGTTTATGATTGGAGTATAACATCAGGTGGAGCAATCAAAGAAGTTCAAAAATTATTGGTAAATGAGTTTAACCAAAGTATAACAATAGATGGAGGTATGGGAAAAGATACAGCAAAAGCTCTTAATGGACCTGAAGATCAAGAGAAACTTTTACAACGTATAAGCGAAATAAGAAAAGCTTATTATGATCATGGAGCATCTGAAGGATGGTTTTCTGAAGATTATTTAAATGGTCTCAAGAAAAGAGTTGATAAGTGCATGAATTATTCATTATAATTTCAAAATATGATAAATAAATTTTTAATATCACTTTGTATAGCAAGTACAATAATTTGCTGTAAGGGGGAGTATTCAAAAAGTGAGAAAAGTCCTGAAAGTATTGCAAATTCTGTTGAGGCTAAGACCACAAATAAAGAAAATAATGTTTCTTTACCGGAATCCTGGCGGTGGAAATCCCAGGATAAAAGTCGTGAGTTGACGATTAAGATCGTAAAATTAACTTCTGATTCTCTAATTGCACAATATTGTGCAGTTTACGGTAGTGGTGAAAAGCTGGATTGTGACTTTGAAGACAATTTTAATATAAAAGCGGCTTTCGATCAAAAAAAAGGTACGTATGTTGGAACTTTTAAAAGTTTTTTTAATTCCGGGAAAGGAATTTGTAGTATAAAACGAACTGATAATAGCTTAACATGGAAAATTTTAAAAATACCTTCCGGGGAATATTATGCACCTGATGAATGTGTTTTGCAGAAAAATGAAAACATTTTAAAGACCGGTTCTGCACAAAAAAATTCCGAATCCGAAAGGATTTCAAATGTATTTCCTCTTAATAACAATAATATCAGTGAAAAAATTAGTTTGAATACATCTGCTGATAATAATCTGAAGGAAATTTTTAAACAACAATATCAACTGGATGTAGATGCTTTTTCTGAGTTGCCATCAAGTGGGAATTATAATCTATATCTTGTAAATAATGTCAGTGGAGATAGCGACCTGTTTTATCTTATTACCATGAAAGGGCAAAAATTCACGGATGGACTTGAAATTTCAAACAGTAATGGAAATGAAGACTCGGAATTGATGTTTGAAATTAATAAGAACTATGATATATCTATTTTTTCACAAACTAATAATAAGAGAAAACTAATCAATACTTTTTATTTGAATAGTGACGGAAAATTTATAAAAAAATAAGTAATTCCAAACATTTAAAAGAATGTAGCCTATTTAATGCGCAAGATCGTTTTTCAATTATTCACCATTTTATTATTCGTATTGTATAGCTGCAGCGAAAACAAAACTGGTAGGAGTATGATTGACCTTATCAAAGATAAAAATAATACCATACCGCAAATCGATTGGTCAGGCAAATGGATATATGAAAAAAAATCAGCCGATGCTGATGTTCCTGAAGAGCAGTTTACCCTGACCATCGTTCAGGAAGGAAACCTGATTAAAGCGCAATATTGTGCTATTGCTAACAGCGGTGGAAAGATTGATTGTGAAAGTACAAAAGAATATAACGTTTCAGGTGAGATCCGGGATGGAAAAATCACGGGAGAATTTTTTAGTTTTTTTGATTCTTCGGGAAATAAAGGAAAGTTTGAAATCTCTTCCGTAGATCGAGATAAAATCCAATGGAAAGTCGTAAGTCCTCCAAAAGGAATATTTTACGCTCCGGATCGCTGCGTGTTAATAAGAAAAACCGGAAGCTTTCAATCTCAAAATTCAGAGAGTAAAACAGTAAGTCTTTTACCAATTGATTATAAAGATCTGGAAAGCAAAGTGAAGTTTGTAGATCAGCCTGAAGAGTGGTTGCAAAAATCATTTATGAAAAAATTTGATCTTTCGGCTGACAGAAGTGCCAAAATCTTTTCGAAAGATGGTTATGATGTATATCTTATTGAAAATCTCGGAGGAGACAGCGAACTTGTTTATCTGATTTCCGTGAAAGTTAAGTCCGTAATTGGAGGAATCAGTGTTGCAGACAGCAACGGCGACAGCAATACGGTAAAAACATTCTCAATAAACGAAAAAAATGAGATCTCGATTTTTGATGAAACTAATGGTAATCGTAAATTATCAGAAAAATATTTTTTTGACAAAGGTGAATTTAAAAAGAAGTGATTATAAAGATTAAATTGGATACTAAATTGATCACGCTTAAACGTAAATTTTGTCCAGTTTAAAATAAAATACTCAAATGATCTGGATGAAAAAACTATTGATATTATTTATTTTAATTCTTTTTTCTTGTAAGGAACAATCTGATAAGCAAAATGTAAGAAATAAGAATTCACTTATTGATTTTTCAGAAGTTCCCAAAAATAATTTTGATAAATGGCAGGGCAATTATTCTGCTGAATTTGAAATTACAAGGGCTGATGGTGATTTTAAGGTAAATTATAATATAAAAGTTGTCCGTAAAGAAAAAGTTCTGATGAATGAAAAAATAAATGATGAGGGCAATAGTATTTCAGAACCTTTCATTGAATCATGGTCAGATGATAAACTGGTCATTAAATCAAAAACGGATAATACTTTAGAATACATTATTTCCAAAAGCGGTAATCAATATTATTTGATGGGCAATACAATTTACTTGCTTAATCCTCCAAATGACAAATATGTTTTAAATAAAGAAGAAATTGACTAAATTCGGATAAGACTACACAAAGATGAAAAACTATATGATTATATTCTTAATCCCAATAATCAGCTGTTCGCAGACTGCTGATCAAAAGCCAGTTCATCAAGATAAAAGCCAGCTTATTGCCTATAAAGAAATTCAAAGCATTTTAGCGGTATCGCCTAAAAATATCTTATGCCAAAAGAAAAGAGAAACATTTGAAACCTACGTTAATAACAAATCTTTCTTTATCAGAACTTTTGATATCAATAAAGATGGAATTGCCGATAAGGTAGTAATCAACATAGCTTATGAAGGAGGAGATTTGTTTGTATTTTTCGGAAATAAGACAGGAGGCTATGATGAGGTTTTGGAAACGACGAACTTTTCTGAGGATGGTGGGAATATCATTAAAGATATTGTTGAAATTCCCAATAGTAAAGGTTTCATGGTGAAAACCTATTTTCCTGACCGGGGATATTACGAGAAAGAATTTTATATTATTCCCGAAAATAATACCTGGATTCTTAAAAATACGATTTATAAGACAATGTCGGATGTTTCGGAAAATGCAGTAAAATATATTTGTGATGTCACACAGAATATTGATATTACGAAATCCGGCTGGTCGGAAAAGCTTCAGCCGATTCCTGCTGAAAATGAAAGAAATCGGAAGTGTCGAACAGAAGCTGTTAAAAAATCGGCAAAACAATATACTATTCAGGATCCGGATGGATATACAAACCTTAGAAAAGAGAGAGGTACAGCGTCACCTGTTTTACAAAAAATTAATTCGGGAGAAAAGATAAATGTACTTGATAATACAGGAGACTGGTTCTTAATAAAGACCAAAAAGGGACTTACAGGGTATGTTCATAAAAGCAGAGTACAAGTGAATTAAATTTAATAGTCATTTTCGTAATATTTATCAATTGCTATGAAATCAATAATCTGTTTCATTATTTTATTCATTAATTTTAGCGGTCAGCCATCTTCACAAAGCCAGGATGTCAATGAAAAAGAGTGGATCGGCAGCTATAATTTTTCGGCAAAAAACCGGGACGGTATGAAAACGGGTTTTGATATACAGATTATAAAGCTTAGTAATATAACAGTAAAATACAGCGATGGCGAAGGCAAACCAAAGATCTATAAGAATATTAAAAGCCGATTTGTCCAAAAGGATAAAATAAGTATCGCTTTTAATCCGAAAGATAAAGAGATGGGAACGATCTACATAGAAAAACTGGATGATGAATTTTTTATATCGGGAAGTCCGATTTATTTTATCAACCCGGGAAATGATGATCTTCCTCTAAAGAAAATGAAATGATTAGATAGACTGCATAAATTTAGATAACCACACGTGAAAATGAAAAAATACATTACCGGATGCCTCTTAATCTTTATCGGCCTTTTCAATGCGCCATTGAAATCCATGGGTCAGAATATTGACTGGCGAATCATGGTCCATAAAGAAGAAATTGCAGGAGAATACGGATCTTTTGTCCTGAGTTGCGGATCCGGTTATGCGATGACATATACGGCGGAAAAAGTTCAACGCAACCTTCCCCGGATAACGGTTACCTTTAAGGTGGAAATGTTTCTTGACGAACAATTATCGGATACCTATTACGAAACCTATGTATTTTCATATACTCCAGCCGGTCGCATCACGAACATCTATCCTAAAGGAAAAAGTGAAGATGTTTTAAAAAACGGTTTGCCTGCTACCCAAAAATCATTCAGGGATTTTGCTGATGAATTGATAAAGAAAAATAAAAACATCGGAAATCGTAAATGATTTTGAAAAGGAAAAATGCTTTTTGAATACATATTTTGACCTATGAAAAACCTTTTAAAAGCAGCATTAAACTTTGGCGTGTATGTATGCTTAATCCTCTTATTTAGCTGTAATAGAAGCCGGCAGGAATCTCAGGCGGAAATGGCTTCAAAAGCTGATACACCGGTAAAGCAGAATACCGAACCTAAGGCAGACAAGAAATATTCATGTGAAGATCTGCTTAAGGAACTCGTTTTCTCAAGCAATCTGGAAACTTTAAAGAAATTCAGGGAAACAGCGGTAAGAATTGAAAATATTTCAGACAGTAAAATTACCATCGAAGTCTATGCAAAGGAAGTATCGGACCGGACCGGCGAATTGCGTGCCGTTGAAAATACGGTAGCGTGGCTGGAATTTATACCCGGAAGCAAAAAGCTCTACGACATAACGGCAGATCCCGAATCGCCTGTTGAACTGAATTATGATAAAACCCTCTTCACCCGGCATTCACCCGCTGAATTATGCGGGATGAAAACGGCCGAATCCATTCAGGGGAAAGCTGATTTTTCCTGTAAAGAAATTACCGGCGAAATGGTATCCGGTCAGGAATGTATCCTGCCTTCAACTACTTTTGAAAAAGCCTATAAAGATTTCATTGACCAAAAAGCAGTGAACGATTCAAAATACCTTCCGAAAGAATTGCCGTCCAAAAATACATCCGTCGAAATCAATAAGAACGGATTGATAAATATCGATTTTAATATCACTGCAGACCAGGTAAGCATTGCCATGCTCTATGCCGGAGGAACAACCGATATTACCTTTGAAAAGCAGAGGAACAAGATCAGGAGAACCGTAATGTATAATGCTGATTGATAATGATCTGATCTAATGTTTTTTCATTTGAAACAGATGATCGGCAGATTTTAATATCTCAATTTAAACCAAAAGATATGTTCCGATGAAAATTTATGGTATTTTTGATCAGACAATCAAATTCAAAAGTACCGTATGATCAGAAAAAAACTTTTCGGACTTTCACTCATCGCCGGACTGGCGTTGGTTTCCTGCAATAAGAATGAATCGAATCACACAAAAGCCAAACCGGAATCATCCGTTGTTTCATCACCAGCGGATCAGGCCGACGAACCGGTAAAAAAACAAAATACCGAAAAACCTGATGAAAACACAGAAGCACTCGAAGAAAAAAAGCCTGAAGCAGAAGTCTCCAATAAATCGGTAGAGGGCAAATATATAGCGGTTGCCTGTGATGGAGGAAGATTCTCTATTGAATTTAAAAATACAAACGGCAAGCCGGTCTTCAAAATTTTAGATAAAGGAAAAGTGATCGCTACGGGCAATGCTTCTACGGAAACCGATGAAAAAACCGGAGAAATTACGGAAATTGACATGGGGGATATCGGTGGTCTTTACGAAGGCGATAAAATCATCATCCAGAATTACGGGAATGCCATGAATGAATTCGAACATTTTACCCAATGCGGCGATAAATACCTGGAGTTTACCAAAAGTAATGAACAAAAATAGGTATTTAACGTGAACCCGAAATAGAAATAGGATTAACAGGCTGGATATTGGACGTTTATTTTCGTCAGCATTACTTTCAATGATATTAATTATCAAATGAAATAGTTGGTTAGGCTGTAACAGGAATCTATTTGAAATCCTAGATAAGCGATCTGAATTCAAATAAACGGCTGGAACAACAGAACAGTTTTGTAAAATAAAATTTTTCCGCTAAATTAGGTTGAGCCAAAAACAGAAATAATATGACCATTCATTTTATTCTTTCCGGGGAGACGCTGGAAAGCATATCTGAAGAAATTCATCTTGAAAACCCGAAATACCTCAAAGAATTTCACAATGCCCATTGTGCAAGGGAAGACATTATCCATGAAGTTCTGGTTCCGGGAAAAAAGTTGCTGGTTCCCGATATCAGCAGGATCCGCGAATACAACAGCCGCAATGATGCTGCTTTTAAGCATCCGAAATTAAATCCGGAAATCCCTTTCCGTCCAGAGAATTTCAGCAGGATATTTTCGGTGGTCAATAAAGAAATCCAGGATGACGGACTGGAGGAAAAAAGCAATACGCTTACTTATACCGTCTCGATGAAATGGCTGCATACAGAAGGAAATTACCACCTCTTTCGGATCTTTAAAAATAATTTTTCGGAAGGAAATGGCAGCATGATGGCCGATCTCGCCGCAGAATCGATCCGCTCTCTGAATCCAATTGAGGTAAAGACAGATCTTAAAGGAAATGTTCTGCAGGTGTCATTACCTGAAGAAACCCTCAGGAATTTTGAGAAAATAAAAGAAAAGCTTACGGATCTTTTTCCGGATCCCTACGCCCAAACTTATCTCGACCAATTTGAAACGGCAGTGCTCAACCAGCGCCTGTTCAGCAGCAGGATGAAAGAAGATGTTTTTATTAAAACCTATTTTGCGGCCTTGCGGAACCGTTTTGAAAACGGGAAATCCTTTCTGAGACAGTCGGTCGGCGAAGAAAATATCCCTATTACTGTCCGGCAGCAGGTGGAAAGCCCGGATTACGGTGAGCAGATGGTTCTGATCCAGGATTCGGATCCGATGGAAACAGACAAAAGTTTTACCGGGAAATATTTGCTGGATGCAGAATCCGGTATGGTAAAGGAAATTGAAATCCGTTCTGCGATTTCCCTTTTCGGTGTTAAAGACAGCAGTTTTTTTACAGTGAAAGAACTTTCTTAAATTGTTTAATATCAGTATGATGTTAATAGTATATTAAATCCAATATCGTAGAATTACGACATCAAATCGTAGAATTACGACAAAATTTAAAAATGGGATTTAAAAATTTTCAAAAAAAAAGTTGCCGTTTTATCTTTGTATCACAATCATCGAATCACAAAATATTATTAACGATTAAAATTTACAAATCATGGCAGCAAATTCAAGAGGAATCTTAAAATTCAACGGTGGCGAAGGCCAAAAATTACTAAAATTAAACTACAGTGTATCAAGATCTACGGACGTTTCCGGTAGGGTAGCTTCAGACCCGTCGAATGCACTGATCAAACTTACCGTGGAAGCTACTGAAAAATCCGACATCCTGGAAAGCTTACTGAACGGAAAATACAAACCCACGACTGGTGAAGTAACCTTCAATAAATCGCACGAAGAAGGTACCCTGATCACCCTTTCTTGGGAAAACGGTTATGTCATTCAGCACGAAGTGGAATTCGATGCGGTGGATGACAACAGCATGCTGATCAGCTTTGTGGTAAGTGCAGAAACCATCAACTATGGTAATTCAGCTTACGAAGGTCTTTGGCCGTCAGCATAAAAACAGATTGTGCATACCTGCATCGCAAAAAAAGACTGTCCCTGAAGACGGTCTTTTTTTAACTTTATTCATAAAATATGGTATGCGTCGAATAGTATTGCTATGTCACATTCTTAAGACATATTTTTATATTTTCTGAAAAATCAATATCTTAGTAAACGGTAAAATTCAGTTGGTTATGGATTGATTTTTGCTGCAATTCAGCGGGTAAAACCCATGAATACACCAACATCACAGAATATTAATTTGAGAAAAATACACAATGGGAGTACTAGTAACCAATGAGACGGTAAAACAGCTTTTTCATATTGCACAGTCGATCGCCAAGGAAAATTACAATGCAACTTATGGCGCACCGCATATCTTACAGGCGTTAATGCACAGGGACATCGGGCTAAGCGAATTCCTGAAAAGCATCGATAAAGATCCGGGATATTTCTACGAGTGGGCAGACGTTCGTATCGAAGACTATCCGAAAACCACCCATCTGCCGGATGAAGTGCAGGAAGATGAGTCAGTAGACCAGATCGTTGAAGAAGCGGATGATGTAAGGTTAAAGCTCGGGTTGGATGAAATTACCCCGGTCTGTATCCTGACGGCCATTGTAAAACCGCAGGTTGCTTTTACGCTGCAGCAGCTCAAATCACTGCCGCTAAGGGAACACGAAATTTTTAATTTATACCGGAAAGATACCCCGTATGAAAGTTCCGGGAATGCAGAATTTTCCTCCATCTTTTCGAATGGGTCCGATTATTCGGATAATTCTTTTCCGTCGATTAAAAGCTATTGCGTAGACCGTACTGCCCAGGCCAGAAAAGGCGAGATTGAAAATATTATCGGACGGGATAAAGAGTTGAGAATGCTCGTAGAAATCTTATGCCGGCGAAGCAAGCCCAACGTAATCATCATTGGTGAGCCCGGGGTGGGAAAGACCGCATTGGTGGAAGGTTTTGCCACTGAAATCATCAGAGGAAATGTTCCCGATATGCTTAAAAACGGGACCCTGCTCGAGTTGGATACCGGCGCTTTGCTTGCCGGAACTTCTTACAAAGGCGAAATTGAAGACCGCCTGAAAAAAGTCATCAACGAATGCAAGAAAATTGAAAAAGCCATTCTTTTCATTGACGAAATCCATACGTTGCTCGATCCGAAAGGAAGCATCGGAAACGTAGCAAACTTGTTAAAACCCGAACTGGCGAGGGGTGAGATTACCGTTATCGGAGCCACTACCCAGGAAGAATACAGAAAAATCATAGAGCCGGAACAGGCTTTCAACCGCCGTTTTGAGGTGCTGACAGTTCATGAACCGGATGAAAAAACCTGTGTTAAAATGATTGATGTTCTTCTGGACGGCTATAAAAAACACCATGGTATCGAAGTGGAGAAGACCGCCCTTCCGGAATGTGTAAGGCTTGCCAAGAGATATGCTAAAGGAAAAAAGCTTCCCGATGCTGCCATCGATCTGCTGGACCGTACCATGGCCGCCATTAAAATGCTGGACGAACTTTCGGAGAAAGAACTGGAAAGCTGGAAAACAAGCTATGATGAAATCCTGAAAGAAGAATTTTTTGAAGAAAAGGATAAAGCCGATGAACTGATCTGGACTTACAATTTGCTCAGGGATAAAATAAGCCCGATTTTATGGGGATCATTAAGCGAACAGCCGCAGATCGATAATTCCATGCCGGTTGAGCAGATCCGGAAGATCATTGAAGATACCTATGTGGAACTCTTGCAGCATGCTTCCGTAAAAAGGGAAAAGGTGGGCCGTCTGGAGCTGGCCGCCGTAATGGCCGCTAAAACCAACATCCCGATCGGGAAAATTCAGGCTCAGGAAAAAGAAAAGCTTCTGAATATGGAATCGCTTCTAATGAACAGGGTGGTTGGCCAGGATCATGCCCTGAAAATCCTTTCGGATGCAATTGTTGAAAACCGGAGCGGACTGAATAAACCGGGACAGCCGATAGGGTCGTTCTTCCTTCTGGGTCCTACCGGAACAGGAAAAACCGAGTTGGCTAAATCCATGGCAGAATTGCTGTTCAACGATGAAAAAGCAATGGTGCGGTTTGATATGTCGGAATTTAAGGAAGAACATTCTGCTGCACTTTTATACGGTGCGCCTCCGGGCTACGTAGGATACGAAGAAGGCGGAATGCTGGTGAATAAAATCAGGCAGCAGCCATACACCGTGGTGTTGTTCGATGAAATTGAAAAGGCACATCATTCGGTATTCGATGTCTTCTTACAGATCATGGATGAAGGAAAAGTTCATGATAAGCTTGGAAAAGAGGGCGATTTCAGCAATGCGCTGATCCTGTTTACTTCAAACATCGGAAGTGAAGAAATCGTGAAGCAGTTTGAGGAAGGGAAAATCCCGGAATCCAATTCTTTAATGCAGATCATGTCGAATTCAGGACGGTTCAGGCCGGAATTCCTGGCCAGGATCACGGAAATTATTCCGTTTGCACCGATCACGGAATCAATTGCAGAAAGGATTTTCAATATTCAGCTTAAATCATTGCATGCTTCACTGACGAGACTTGGAATGAGCCTCACGATTAGTGATGAAGCGGTGAAGAACCTGGCATTGGGCGGATTCAGCAGCAAATACGGGGCAAGGCAGATTTCCGGAGTAATCCGTTCCCAGCTGGCGAGGCCGATCTCTAAAATGATCGTAAGGGAAGAAGTAAAACCGGGACAGACCATTCGTGTAGACTGGAATCCGGAAGAAGACAAGCTCGACTGGAAAGTGGATTGATTTCATAGAATACCGGAACCTTCATCATGTAATTATAAAAAATGAAAACAAATCTCAAAAATATCTTACTGACGGCAATGCTGCTTATGGCTTCACCGGTGATGAATGCCCAGTTCCTTACCGCTTCCGATACTTCGGAGAGCAGCGTAAAGAGATATAAAAGCATTATCAATGCAAATAAGGAAATTGTAGATTTTATTGAGTATTCCCTGGTCCGGAAAGGATTGCCAAGGCATTTGAGGAATCTGGCTCTGATTGAATCCCATTTCAACAGAAATATTACTTCAGGAGCCGGTGCGGTAGGGGTATGGCAGTTTATGACCGCTCATGCCAACCAATATGGCCTGACGGAGCAGAACAGGAATGATCTTTACAAAAGCACCAAAACGGCTGCCGTCTCTTTAGCCAATCTTTATAAGAAATATAACAACTGGATCACGGTAGTGGCTGCCTACAATTGCGGTGAAGGAAATATTGCCAAAGCCATGGCTGCCGCCAATTCTTCACAATATCACGTATTTTATAAATTTTTGCCTGAAGAAACCATCAACCACGTAAAAAAATACCTGAATGCCTGTTATGCTACGGGAGAGCTTGAGACGGTGCTGAGCAATTACAATTCTTCAAGAATAAATACGGTATTCTTTGTAAACGGCGGAAGCAAAAAAGACCATTCGCAGCTCGCAGAGACCGACATCAATGCAGGATTTAATTTAAATGTCATTGCAGACGAACTTGATGTGGACATGGAAAAACTTCTCTCATGGAATCCAGGAATCAGCGACGAGCTGAAGCAGAAAGGGCAGAGTACCTTGTACCTGCCGACCGATCTGATGCCCGATTTTTTATTGAGAAAGACTAAAATCCTCTCCAGATCCGTTAAAGGATCAAATACACCAACCATCAGGCAATAGCCTTTTGAGAAATCATGTTTAACCTATCCAAATCACAGGAAATATGAAAACAGAATCACAAGATATAGCAAACAATCCTTCATTCCGTCCTTCGCAGAATGCCGATGGAATTTCCCAGAATCACCACACCGGGATCAACCGGCTGGTAAAGCTTTCTCTGGTTATCGAAGGAAAAGTGATCCGGTATTACAAGCATTTCAGGCTTACCCAGAGTGCAAAGCGCCACCATGAATTTAGAGTAGTGCTGGCTCATGATGCCTTGGGAGGCCGCCAGACCCATACGTTGGAAGAGGCCAATAAATTTCTCGGAAAACGTCTGACCGCTGTTATTTCCTATAAAGATATCGACAACAGTCCCGAAAGAACTTTTGTGGGGGTGATCACCGGAGTAGGTTTCAGCCAGGAAAAAATGAGCCTTGGAAATATTGTGCTGACCGGCTACAGCCCGACCATTCTGTTGGATGGTGCGCCTCACGTTCAGAGTTTCGGCGGCGCTTCCCCGGTAAATATGGGCATTATTGCCAATGAAGTCATTAAACAGGGGATCGATCCTAGCCGGTTTGATATCAGGGTGGATACCAACGATTATTCACAGATTATTTACAGCAGTCAGTATGACGAAACGCACTACAACTATCTGGTTAGAATGGCTGAAGCCTACGGCGAGCAGTTTTATTATGATGGTGAAGTATTGCATTTCGGAAAGCTACCGCCTCAGAATAAACCCATCAAATTAACCTATGGAAGCAGTGCGAATGATATCCGGGTGGAACTAAAAGCTGTTCATACGAAACCGCAGTTTTACGGCTACAACAGCAGTAAAAATGAAAAATTAACGTCCGGCGAAACACCGATTCAGCATGTGAGTGATCTGGCAAAAACAGCCTATGCCCATAACGATAAGATATATAAAACGCCGGCTTTACAGGTCGCTCCGATTAAAGCATCCACCCATCTCGATGTGGAATATTCACAGAGAAGCACAGCAGGAAGTGAAGCGGTGAATGTATTTTCGGTATCGGGACATACCACTGTTCCGTTTTTACACCCGGGATGTGTTGTCGATGTCCAGATGAGGAAAGTAGACAGCAACGAGTCGGATTATTTCACCCGGATCATGGTAACGGAAGCTTCTCATGAAATCGACACCATCGGGCATTATACCGGGAGTTTTGAGGGAATTGCCTCCGATACCGGATTTATGCCGAAACCGGACTTTAAAATTCCGAAAGCCGAACCGCAGATTGCAACGGTGGTTTCCAATGCAGACCCGGAGGGGCAAGGCAGGGTACAGGTACGGTTTGACTGGCAAAATAATGATACAACCCATTTTATCCGGATGATGAGCCCGGATGCGGGCGGAACCGATCAGATAACCCAGAATAGAGGGTATGTAGCCATTCCGGAAGTGGGGGACCAGGTCATGGTAAATTTTGTGCACAGTCATCCGGACAGGCCTTTCGTAATGGGGGGGATGTTCCATGGTGGGATAGGACTTGGCGGAGGCGTAGACAACCGGGTGAAATCCATCCAGACCCGGAGCGGCCACCGCGTCGTTTTTACCGAAGATGAAAGTATCATCATTACCGATAAATCAGGTAATGAAATCCATCTGGATACCACCGGAAGCAATATTACGATTACGGCTCCCGAAACCATGACGCTCAATTGTAAAAATATGAACATCAACGTCGGTATGAATATGACAACAACGGTCGGAATGAATAAATCCGACACGATTATGGTAAATCATACGGAAAGTGTAGGTTCTATGAAATACCTTTCCACCGGTGCCGATTTCATGACGAATGTAGTGGGAAGAATGAGCCATTACGTGAAAGGCGACATGGAAGTTTACGGAGAAAAAGAACACAAGCTTACCTCTCTGAAAGGCGTGGAGATTAACAGCGAAGGAAAGGTGGAGCACCATGCAGAAAAAGAAGTTCAGAACAACAGCGGCGAGAAATCCAAAAATCACTAACTGAGCCATGAGCATCGAATACATTGTAGAAGGCAAGGCTGTGATTCGTACAAGCGGAGATTATAAGACCTATGCCAAAGAGGAAATTATCCACAACAGTGCGGTTTCTGTAGAACAGAAAGGAAATGAAACCGGTGTCAGCTATAATCCGGCTGAAAAAATCAACCCCAATGACAAGCCCGTCAATACCATTGACGTGACTCTGAACCTTTTTTTTGACGGTACCCAGAATAATAAAACCAATACTCAATTAGGAGGAGGTTTTGAAGAAGCAAGCAGCGATAAAGATGACAGCTATAATAATGATTTTACCAATGTTGCAAGAGGTTATGATGCTATAGACCCAAATGCACAAAATCAGGTCTCCTGGTACATTGAAGGAATTGGTACCGAAGATCGAAAAGGAGATAGTATTATTGGCGGTGTTGCACAGGGAATAGGTAAAACAGGAGTCGTTGCCAAAGTCGCGAAAGGTTGCAAAAGGGGAGCAGAAGCAATTGCTTCAAAATTTAAAGGGCAGAAGAAAACCATAAATCTTACAGTAAATGTTTTCGGATTCAGCAGAGGGGCTGCTGCTGCAAGACATTTCGTACATATTGCCAGTACAATGCCTTTAATTTCGTATGCGCTGGGTATGGAAAATTTACAGGTTTTTCCACCCGAAAATATTGAAAACGGAGTTTTTGTAATTAATGATAAGGATGGTTCTAAACTACAGTTTATTAGTCAGTATGGTTATTTTGGAGCTTGTCTTATGGAAAAAGGACTGGATATTAAACAAATAAAATTCAAGTTTGCAGGATTGTATGATACAGTAGCTTCTTATGGACTTAATCACCGTGGTGGTATGGGTATCCCTAACGATACGGAACAATTAGGTCTGGATACTGTTGGCCGTGGAAAAGTAGCATTTGTCCTGCAATTGGCCTCTGATGATGAATACAGAGATAATTTTGATCTAACAAATATCGATAGTACAGGCTTACATGGTCTGGAATTTACTCTTCCTGGTGTCCATTCAGATATCGGTGGATCTTACGGTAACGGAGACAAAGAAACTTCTGTTTTATTGTGTGAATCTTATGATCCATATCATAATATTGTGTTGCACAGGGAATGCGAAGAGTTTAAAAAAATTGTAGTGGAAGAAGGATGGTATACTGAAGAGCAGTTGAAAATAAAATATTTCCGTCAAAGTGATGTCAATTATGGTAAAATTTGGAACTTTGCTGCTCAATATTACGGTTTGGTAGGAACAAGAACACTATCAAATAAATACGATCAGATTCCTTTGAATCAGATGTTTCATTATTCTAGGCAGCATGAGGTGAAATATATCGAAAACAGAATACAGGAAAATCATAAGATTACCGATTCTTTTTTAACTGGAATTTATAGCCAATTATTAACTTATATGAATGCCTGTAACAATTTGAGAAATAAATATGTTGAAGATTACAAAGCAGGTAAGAATCCATCTATTTCAAAATATATCAAGGATATAAAAGCTATTTCTTATTTGGGGCATATAAAGTCTGATGATTTAAAAAAATTAAGAAATCGATATTTGCATTGGTCTGTAAAAGCAAATCAGATTGGTTTGAATGCAAAACCAAATAATGATGCGCCAAAGAAAAAAGGAGCACTTGCTGCACAATATAGAAAAAGAAATATACAAAATGGATAAAAGATTATTAACGTTATTATATTTCTTTTTGTTTTTAACTCAAAATACTGGTTGTCAGAAAATGAAAGAACAAGCCCTTCCTGAATTTCAGGTGGAAATAAGTCATCCTTCTAATGAATTGGATATTACTCCCATAACAGATAAAATACCTTTACTGGAAGGTGATTTTGCAGCTTTGCCATACGGAAGTACGTCTGGATCATGGGGATGGTCGGGAAAAGGCTGGACGGAACAATATGGGACACCGATAGGTGCAGATATTATCTATTTTTCGAGATATGAAGATACTTTCTATCATTTAAAGGCTGGTTTTCCCATTGATAAGATCAAAAATTATATGAAACGGGCCTATGCTCAGGGCGAGGCGTCATTATATACAAAGCCCATTTCGGAATATCAGGATCTTGGAAGATTTCAGCATTATGGAAGCGCAGAAAATCCCTATCAGAGTTTTTCAACATTAGTTTTTGGTTTTGCTCCCAAAGGGATGGTCGTAGTCTGGTTGCGGTTTGGAATTGTTCAGATAGAATTAGGCAGATTTCAGTCGGAAATTATCAAGGATGATAAAGAATTGGAAAAAAAACTATTTTCTAACTTATCCGTTAGCCGGACCGAAATGAAAGAAAAAAGGTTTTTGGATATCAGCTCAAAACAATGGGACGATTACAGAGAAAAATACCTGTGGAAACCTATTATTACTTCAGAAAATAAAGGACTAAGAACCTTTGAAATGAATATTTCTTATTATAATGGCGAAGCTGAATTGTTGCTCATGCCATGGATAAGTAATGCTCCCGAAAGGCTTCGGGCAATTCCTAAAGAATTAAATTTTGTATGGCAATCCGGTAAAAATCAACAGTATATAGGAAGAGCTTATTTCAATTGGGAAAAAACAAATGAAATCTTTAAGAAAGAAAATAAAGGAACCCTTGAATTCAAAATTTCATCAGATAACAGAAGTTTTCAGGTTTTATTTAATGATAAGCCTATACCTACTGACAGCATAAGAATTTTTCAGTCAGACCAAAAATACAAGGATTCGTATTAAAACTATATTTAATAATAGATATCTTCCATCAAAATAAATCTGAATAAAAACTTTTTAAATGACGGATGTCTTTAAAAAATTATTTAATTATTGCAGTATTGGTAAAATAATGAGAGCATTGTACTTTTTTATTCTACTCGTGATAAGCTGTCAAAAAACAAATAATGAAAAATTAGCGTTTCATGTAGAAATTTCCCAACCTGATAATAAATATGAGATAACACCGGTTTTTGACAAGATAAAAACTTTAGAGGGAAATCATGCAGGACTGCCCTATGGAAGCTCATCAGGTAGTTGGGGTGACTCAGGTTCGATGTGGACGGAACAGTACGGTACGCCTGTAGGAGCTGATATCACTTATTATTCCAGATACGAAGATCTATTCTACCATCTCGATATTGATTTTCCTCAAGATAAAATAAAAGATTATATGGAAAGGGCTTATGCAAGATGGGATGATCTGGAAGCAGAGACCAAAGAATATAAAAGACTGGGCAGAGGATATGAAGCTAGGAATGGTGAAAACGCTTACGACAGTTTCAGTACGCTTGTTTTCGGTTTTGCACCTAAAGGAATGGTTGTCGTATGGCTGAACTTCGGAAATACGCGCATTGAACTGGACCGATATCAGGCAAAAGTGATCACGGATAAAGAAGCGATTGCCAAGGCTAAAGAAAAATATCTTCAGATGTACCGGATCAGTCCTGAACGGTTTGAAGAGGCCAGAAAAGAACTGGCTATACCCGACGCTTCACCGGAAGAATGGGACAATTACAGGGAGCGTTACCACTGGCGGCCTGTGGTAACTTCTGAAAATTCTAAATTTCGTTTGTTTGAAGTATTAAATTACACGTATAACGGGGAAAAAGAAAGTGCTTTGCGGCCCTGGGTTTTAGATATTCCATACAAAGAAAGGGCAGTACCAAAGGAAATGGTCTTTTTCTGGGAAACCGGTAAGGCAAAAAATGAAAAGTTCAACGCACGGGTATTTTTCAATTGGAAAAAAACAAATGAAGCTTTTAAGAAAGCAGGAAACAAAATGGAGCTTCAGGTAAAAATAGCTCCCGATAATAATTCTATAGAACTTTTATTAAATGGTCAGCCGTTGGAATCCGACAGCATCCGGATCTATCAGTGGGAAGGAGATTATAAAGAAAGTTATAGATAGTTATTTCTACAAATATTTAGGAAGTTGATATTCTTCATAATTTTTCAGGCATAATATTTATAATGGATAAACTGAAATATTTAACGGTTGTGTTGCTGGGCATGCTCCAGCTTGTAAACTGCCAGGATATGAAGAAAAAAGAAATGCCTATGCCGAGTTATGATGTGCAGATCTCCCATCCGTGGAACAATTATATGATTACCCCGGTGGAAGATAAGATTATTACCTTGGAAGGCGTCCCTTCCCATCTGCCTTATGGCAGCTCATCCGGAACCTGGGGCGATTCCGGAAAAGGATTTTCAGAACAGGGAGGAACGCCGATAGGTGCCAATATTGTCTATTTTTCGAGATACGAAAATAAATTTTACCATCTGAAAGCAGATTTCCCGAAAGATAAAGTATTGTCTCTGGTGCAGAGAGCCTATTCCAACAACGAATCTGATTCTTCCAATGAACCTTTAAAAGAATTTATAAGCATTAAAGATGAACCGGATTATTATGAAAAGTACAATAAATTCGGAAAGTCCTATTATAAATTTGCTACCCTTGTTTTCGGATTTGCTCCTAAAGGGATGGTTGTGGTGTGGCTCCGCTAAGGTTATGTATCGGTACAGCTGGGTGAATTCCAGGCTGAGGTGGTAAAAGATGATAAAAAATACGCGGATAAAATGTTTGCCGACATTTCGCAGACGAGAGAAGAAATCAGACAACGCATGTTTATGCCCGATGCTTCGCCTCAGAAGTGGAAAGAGTATCAGAGAAGATATTCCTGGGCTCCTTTCATCAGTTCAGAAAACAAAGCTTTCCGTTTATTCAGGACCCAATCCGAATATTACAATGGGGAAACGGAAATTATGCTCCGTCCCTGGGGTGTCAGGCCGCCGGTAAAAGAACGGGCGGTCCCGAAGGAAATGTCTTTCTTCTGGGAAACCGGAAAAGGGGAGGCTTTTGAAGGCCGCGCTTTTTTCAGTTGGGAAAAGGTAAACCAGCAGTTTGCAAAAGCAGGAAAGGATTTTAAGCTTGATTTTAAAATAGCCCCTGATAACAACAGCATGCAGATTATGATCAACAATCAACCGGTAGAAGTTGACAGTACCAGAATTTACAAAAGCGAATTTAAGTTTAAGGAATCTTATCAATAACCTGAATTATTCATTAAAATAAATCCGGATAGATTAATAAAACACTGAAAGAATTTCTATTTGCCAAATTCCTGTTTCAGTTTTAAGCAATCATCCGGAAGTTCATTTTTCCGGAATTTTTTATCCTGACTCTATAATTCAAATATGTTAACAATTATTAAAAATATCTTAAAATAGTCTTAATAAATCTCCTTTTTGTGTAAAATTTTATCTGTTTTTAAAGGTCTATTTAATATTTAATTAATTGATATTAAGTTTATTATATTTTTAATTATTTCTATTATCGTAGAATTACGACATCAAATCGTAGTATTACTACAAAACATGAATTTATAGTTTAAATATTTTCAGGTTAAGAATAAGTGGTCTATCTTTGACTCAACAAATCAACCAAATCACAAAATATTAACGATTAAAATTTACCATCATGGCAGCAAATTCAAGAGGAATCTTAAAATTCAACGGCGGAGAAGGACAAAAATTATTAAAGCTGAACTACAGTGTATCAAGATCTACGGACGTCTCCGGCAGAGTCGCTTCAGATCCTTCCAATGCACTGATTAAGCTTACCGTAGAAGCTACTGAAAAATCAGACATCCTGGAAAGCTTACTGAACGGGAAATACAAACCGACTACGGGTGAAATCACTTTCAATAAATCCCACGAAGAAGGTACATTGATTACCTTAACATGGCATAACGGATACGTAATCCAGCATGAAGTTGATTTTGATGCCGTAGACGAAAACAGCATGCTGATCAGCTTTGTAGTAAGCGCCGAAAGCATCGATTACGGAAATTCCAACTATCAGGGTCTGTGGCCGGGAGGAAGCAGCAACTAAAACCTACAATCATCTTAGTAAAATAAAATTGGTTACAGAATAGCATAGCTCAATAGAGTAGCTATTCTGTTTTTTTTTCAGATGACTTCATTATTTTCAATATAAGCCCTGAAAGGCACTATTATTCATTGAAATTAATTACAAAATTTATCCGGTACTTCTCCGGATAATTTTTAGCAGTAAATAAAACACAACGAATCAATTAAAATTACAAGACATGTTTAAGGATGGAAACAATCCGGCAACTCCTTCTTCTCTGGAAAAATCTTCTGCAAAAACACCGTTTGGAGAAGGAAACGAGATGATAAATAAGGCGACAGAAAAAATTCAGGAAAATATAGGCCGGACAGGTCAGCAAACCACACAAAAACTGACACAGATGCACGGTATTGCCGAAGAACCTTCAGGAATGCTGATGAATCAGGCATTACAGCCCAATACACCGGCTTTGGTAGATAATAAAGTCTGGTCTCAGCAGCCTACTTCAAAAATATACAATGCAAAAGCAATTCCCGAAAGCCAGATTCATGGCATTAACCGGGTCGTCAGGCTGGATATTGTGGTGGAAGGAAAAACCATCGGGCATTTCAAACATTTCCGGTTGAAGCAGAGTGCTACCAGGCATCACGATTTCAGCCTGCTGCTGGCTCACGATTCCTTAGGGAATGCAGAAAACCATAATCTTGAGGAAGCACAGAATTTCCTGGGCAAAAGAATCACGGTCGTTTTTAAGTACAAAGATATTGAAGAAGGTCCTGAAAGAAGTTTTGTGGGCGTTATTACCGAAGTAGGATTCAGCCAGGAAAAAGGAAGCCTCGGAAATATTGTCCTTACAGGCTCCAGCCCGACTGTTCTTCTGGATGCCGCGCCCCATATCCAAAGCTTTGGCGGCGCCCGGGAAATCAGCCTGAACAGCATCGCCGATCATATAATCAGGGAAGGGCTCGGACAGGGAAAGTTTGATTTCAGGGTCGATGCCCGGCATGGCAATGTTTCCTACAGTTCGCAGTATGAAGAAACCCATTACAACTATTTGGCACGGATTGCAGAAGCCTATGGCGAACAGTTTTATTATGATGGGGAAGTGCTGCATTTCGGAAAACTTCCGCCACAGGAAAAGCCCATCAGGCTCATTTACGGGAGCAGTGTAAATGATGTGAAAGTCAGGATGAAAGCTCAGCATGTGAATCCGAGCTTTTACGGCTACAACAGCAGTAAAAACGAGAAATTAACCACCGGAAGCTCTAAAATCACCCATGCTTCGGATATTGCCAGGAGAGCCTATGAAATTTCAGAAAGAACATTTACAACTCCTTCTTTAAGGGTAGCGCCTATAAAAGCATCTTCTTTCATCGATGTGGATGCGTCACAGAAAGGCACTGCAGGCAGCAAAGCTGCGGAAGTCTTCATTACCTCAGGAACTACCACGGTCCCCTTTCTGTATCCCGGCTGTCCGGTAGATCTCGAAATGAGGAAACAGGAGACCAATGATACTTCCTATTTTACCAAAGTCCTGATGACGGAAGTCTGCCATGAGGTCGATGCCCGGGGCTATTATACCGGAACCTTTGAAGCCATTGCCGCAGACTGCGAGTATATCCCGCGCCCCGAATTTGAAATTCCGAGGGCGGAACCCCAGTTTGCAAAGGTAATTTCCAACACCGATCCGCTGAACCAGGGAAGGGTGCAGGTTCAGTTCGACTGGCAGAACGGCCCGCTGACCACAGAGTTTATCCGTGTAATGACGCCGGATGCAGGATCCAGCGATAAAGTAAATAAAAACAGAGGGTTCATGGCCATTCCCGAAGTCGGGGATCAGGTGATTGTTAATTTCGTACATCAGCATCCCGACCGGCCTTTCGTTATGGGCGGAATGTTCCACGGCCAGGTAGGGGCAGGCGGCGGTGCCGGAAACAACATCAAAAGCCTGAGTACCCGCAGTGGCAACAAGCTGGAACTGAACGATGGTGAAGGCTCGGTATTCCTTACCGATCAGGGCGGAGCGAATATGAAGTTCGATGGGGCGGGAAATGTCGTTCATAATGCTAATAATGACAGCACTAAAACCGTAGGAAACAATAAAACGGATAAAGTTGGAAACAATAAAAAATTGGAAGTCGGCTGCGATCATATAGCCGATATAGGGAACACCCATAAGGTTGAAGTAGGAAAAGGGCAAAGTGTGTTCACTATGGATAATACCGGAACCATTGATCTTACAGGTGTTAAACAGATCAAGCTAAAAGTGGGTAGCAGCGAAATTGTCATTACCCCCGATAAAATTTCTATTACAAGTGCGGAAGTGAATATTGAGGCAGGCAGTGCTACGGCAAATTTTAAAAACAATACCAAAATAACCGGCGGGCAGGTAGATATTAATTAATATGAAGGATTTTATAAAATACAAAATAGAGAAGGGGGATACACTGCAAACCATTGCTGAAAAGTTTGACCAAACAGTAAATGAGCTTTTGGAATTCCATAACAGTCATTCTGTTTTAACCCAGCAGATCAACAGTGAACGTATTCCTGTCCATATTGATACAATTCTGATAGACTCTAATCATGAAAAATTAAAATATATATATGCCTATAGGATAACTTCAGAAAACGAATATTTTAATTTTAAGAATCTGGTTTATTCTACTGTTAATGAGATTACCATTGAAATTGAAAAATTAGCTGATAATAAATATTTTCTTAGCCAGAAATCAAAGACCGTTAAATGTAGTTCACCTCATTACGATAATTACCTGGTTTTATTGTCCCTCTTGGATCAGCCTTTTGAAGACGTTATTCTAACGACGGATGATTCCGGAAGAATAAAAAGTATTGACAACCAGAATGAGATCAGGGAAAGATGGAATGTCGTTAAAAAAACACTCACGGACAGTACAGATGATAAGGAAATGGTAAATAAATTAATAAAGGATGGAGAGCCTGTTTATATAAATTCTCTACCCCACATTTTAGCAAATATTCAGTACAACCTGCTTTATCCGGGTAATTTTAATTTAAATAATGTAAATAAAATCAGTGAAGGTTTTTCAACCAGACTTTATTCTTCATTATTTTCGGGATCAAAAGTTTTGCTGACTTTCAAAAACCGGGTGGTTGAAAAAACCGGGAGTACTGTGATTGCCGAAAATAAATCGTTTTTAGAAAAAGAAAATATAAAAATATTAGGCGAACTTTATAATGTATCTTTCAGAGAATTACTGGGAAATAATTTTAATTATAACTTTAATCTGACTTCAACTTATAATATTAAGGAAAACATAATCGTAAACTGTACCGCTGATTTTACAGAAAATATTAATGATACAATAGTAGCAAAATCCAGATACCAAATTAATAAAATCTAAATTATGGGTAATTTATATGTTCCTGACGGATCATGGCTGGTATGTTCTTCAGGAATGAAAAAACAGCAGATCAAAGTAACAAGTCAGACCACCATAAAAACTCAGAATAAGAATCTGGCGACCATTAAGGACAGAACGGGAGGAAATTTTATGTGTTCCAAAATGGTGATTGCCGGAGCACTTATAGGAGCAGCGGTGGGAGCAGCCATATTCTTTACCGGAGGCGCTGCAGGTGTTGCGCTGGGTGCATTAATGGCTGCCGGAGCAGCAGGAGGAGCAGCGGCAGGTCTTGCCTCTGCCATAACGTATCCGATATGTGCAATGACTACATTGATGTACGATTGGGCACCTGTTCACCAGCATGTCTATTTTGAAGGCAAAAAAGCCCTGATCGGCAGTTCCAAACTTGACTGCCTTTTCGGAGGTAAAATATTTATCACTTTTTCCGCAGAATATGCCGATTCTATTGTTAATAAAAATAGAGTGGATACCCTTAGGGATACCGTAGTTATCATTGGGTTGTCTTACTTCGGAGGGAATTTGCTGCAAGGGGTTTATCAGGGGGTGCCTGCTTTGTTCAGTGCATTGAAGGCCAAAAACTGGATCAGTTTAATTCAGGCCGGTTCTGTAGTTGGACTGAACTTTGGAGCCGGAAAGTTATATGATTGGGGAAAAGAAACGACAGGCATAGGGGATATGATTAATCCTGAAAAGGCATCGTCTTCGGGGACATCAACTTATGATTATGTAAGTTCCCCGGAAGGAGGGCTATGGGGAGGCGGAGCAGAAATTGAAAATGTAAATACCCAGATTACCCAGTCTTCTGTAACACAGAATACTTCTATTTCTCAGAACAGAACCACTATTATTACCCCTAACGGGCAGGTGATATTACCCAGTACGTCAATACAGCAGACGACAACAGCATCACAGCGGATTTATTCGGCAACGGGCAGTGAAGCAGGAGCCAGAACAACTGCTATTAACATCAATTCCTCTTCCTCATCAACCACAGCCTATCATTCGCAGTCTATCACAGAAGTTAATAATACAAGAACAAACTCCAGCCTTAATATTCAGACCAATCTTCCTGATCATCTGAAGTCAACCATAGGTAAAGGACTTGTAGAAAATGTAATAAAAGATGTCGGGGATTTTATAACGTTTAATTTAATGGCACATTATGGAGAAGATGAAATAATGCAGAGCTTACTGAATGACGAATTAAAAGCTAGAGAGGGAATTAAAGTGAGAGAACATGAATTTTAGTAGTAAGCCGATGATGATCATTATAGTTTCAATGATTGGAATATTATATATTCCAGCAAAGCTGATGATTCTGAAAAACAGCCTGATCCCGATAAAAGGTTCCGTAGCGGAAGTAAATAAATCATTGACCAGAATTCCTTTTTATAAATTTCGTCTTTCCGGTCATTCCAACCTGTTCTATAATTCAGGTACAGGGGTTTTATCAAACTTAAAAAATGATAAGGAAATATTATATACAAACATAAACAGGGAAATAGACTTTTTTATCAGTAAAACAGATGTTCTTCGACTTGAAAAAGGAAAAGAGGTCAGGTATATCGGGCTTCAGAAAAAAAACGTTTGGATAGATCTCTTCTACTATCAGTTTTCTCAGTTGGGTAAAATTCCTTTCTTTATTTTTTGTATTTTAATGATGTGTTTAAATACCTATGGAATATACACTTTTAAATTAAGGATTTTCGAATTTATGATCATTTCATACCTGGTTTATGGCATTCTAATTTTAATATTATGAAAAAAATAACAGCACTCATTGGAGTAATTATCCTGATAGGCTTTCTGTCCTACACCTTTCTGTTTAAAAAAGATGATGAAAAACTTCTTGAGCAGGGGATAGAATACTACAGTGAAAAAAAATACACCGAAGCATTGCCCTATTTTGAAAGGGCAGAGCAGCTTGACAATACGGATGCTTTAAAATATGCAGGAACGATATATCTGGAAACCGGTAATCCGCAGCAGGCTATTCTTAAACTGGAAAAATATATTAAAACCACGAATGTAGACAACAAAGATTATAAATTTGTATTGAACGACTTAGGAGTTGCTTATTTCAAAGTTAATGATTTAAATAACGCCAGGAAATATTGGAAAAAAGCTGCTGAATTGGGAAATACCACCAGTGCCGGCAATCTGAAAGAATTGGAAAAGAATAATTAGCTGGATGGTCTCTGGACTAGATAAATTGAAGATCCTGTTTTACCTGATATCAGTTTAAAACGTTAATAAATGTTATAAAATTCCGGAGAAAAAAGAAATTCCGTAACTTTAGTTTACTTAAACTAAATCAAACTTAAAAGTATGGAAGCTTACAATTTCGAAACGGCCATCAAGCCCTTTTTCTGGGTAGCCTCAGACAAAACTTTTTCAGTATGTTTAAATGCCGGAACCTACAAGCCTGAAATTTTCGAATGGCGGAAGGATGAAGGTTTCGAAGGGAACGGATACGATTGGGCTTCGCTCGCCAAAGTGTTCCTCGAAGAAAAACGGCCGGACCTTACCGGACACATCAGGTTCGATCCTGAAGCCGATATGTTCTGCGCCTATTCCGAAAATCCCGACAAATTAAAGGAGTTCATCACCGGATTTAAGGAAACCTGCGAAAACGAATTGCAGATTCAGGACCTTTTCCTGAAAGCCGAAATCGACTAATCAAAATACTAAGACCTCGCACGGGGTCTTTTTTAATGCAAGTAACCCGTTCAATTTACACTTAAGTATTAATTGGGCTAGTGGCTATAGGCTATTGACCATTGACCATTTACCATTCACCAATACCTATTTTCAGGAGCTTTTTCCGGCTATCCACTGTATCTTTTTTGTTTTTTATCAATTCCGGACTTCATATCAAAAGTCAGCATAAAAACAAAAAAGGATGCCGTTCCTATCCGGGCTATGATGGAAGACCTCCTGCTGATCAACCGGACTTTCCGGAAACGGCAGAATTTCTTATTTTTAATAAAAATTTAAAATGACCAGAACAATTCTTTTACTCATCACCCTTTCAGGACTGTTTGCCGTGATGCAGGCACAGACGAAATCCTTTCTCTATACCGGAACCGTGGATGGTAAAATGCAGGTAACGCTCTACCTCCAGGAAGAAGAAAACGGATGTGGCGGAGATCCCTTTTATAGTGGAATCTATCGGTATGATAAAGTCAGCAACTGGCTGCAGCTCAGTATTTCCAAAAACAATAAAAACCAGTACGCCATGGTAGAGGATGGTTTTACCGGTCTGATGATCGTACAGAAAGAAGGAGCCGGCTTAAAAGGCCTGTGGATCAGCCCCGACGGGAAGAGGCAGTTGCCTGTCATCCTTAATGATCAGGCAATCAATGCGAAACAGGCGGAAAGCTATAGGGAAACCCTGGAGAAAATCAATTATGAAAACCATGACTGCTGATAAAACAAAATACACCTGAATAAAGAGACCGACGCCAAATCATTAATAAAAACCTTAAAAAATCAATAGCTGATTTTACCTAACGGTCCCCTTTTTTAGAACAACTGCATTATTGGACAAAATTTTTACCCTTAATATCGGCAAGCCCCAAAGGGGCGGTTTATCTCGGCATCGGGTATAACCCGATGTTTCCAGTGCATCATCACATCAGCATTAAATGCACCCCGATGAACCTCAATACCCGGATCTTTATAAAACCCAGATCCCGGATTTATCCCAATACAAAATTTCCTAATCTCAGGTTTCATTTGATAAAACGGAAACTAATTCCTTATCTTTGTTCTTTATGGAAAATATGGACGCAACACAGGATAAAAGGCTCTTTCTTATTGATGCCTATGCAATGATTTTCAGGGGATATTACGCATTGATCAGAAGCCCGCGGATCACGAGTGCGGGGTTGGATACTTCGGCTATTTTCGGTTTTACCAATTCACTGATCGAACTGATCCGCCGCGAAAGGCCCACCCATCTTGCTATTGTGTTCGACGTGGGAGAGGCCAGTGTCAGAACTACGGATTTCCTCGAATACAAAGCCAACCGGAGCGAAACACCCGAAGCCATTACGGCATCGATTCCGTACATTCACCGGATCCTGCAGGCCATGCATATCCCCATCCTCGGCGTGCCCGGATACGAAGCGGATGACATCATCGGAACCATTGCCTGCAAAGCCGAAAAAGAAGGTTACACGACCTTTATGGTAACACCGGATAAGGATTTCGCCCAGCTGGTGACTGATAAAATAAAAATTTACAAACCCGGACTGAAAGGAAGCGAGGTCGAAATTTTAGGGGTGGAAGAAGTAAAAGCCAAATACCAGATCGAACGGCCAAAACAGGTCATTGATTTCCTGGCAATGATGGGTGATTCGGTCGACAACATTCCCGGCCTCGAGGGAGTTGGTGAAAAAACAGCTATGAAATTCCTGAAAGAATACGGAAGCATCGAAAACCTGCTGGCGAATACCCACGAACTGAAAGGAAAGCTGAAAGAAAAAGTGGAAGCTTCGGCTGAACGCGGTATCCTTTCCAAAAAACTCGCGACCATTATCTGTGATGCACCGGTGGAATTTCATCAGGAACAGTACGACCTGGAAACACCGGATTTTGAAAAAGTAAAAGAAGTCTTCGATGAAATCGAATTCAGAAGGCTGTATGATAATTTATTCCGCGCTTTTGCACCGGTTGTTACCGGAAATGGCAATGCGCCGGCAGAGGCCAACGTTACCGAAACGACACCGCAACAAAAAGTGGCTCAGGCGGTCGGCCAGCTGGATCTTTTTGCGACCTATGAAGAAATGGATCAGGCAGCCGGAACGAAATCAACCATTGAACACAACGATCACCTGTACCAGTTTGTGGATAATCCGAAAGCTCAGAAAATGCTGGTCCGAAACCTTCTGCAGCAAAGGGTCGTATGTTTTGATACAGAAACCACTTCGCTGAACGAACTGGAAGCAGAGCTGGTAGGAATGAGCTTCTCCTACAAAAAAGGATTGGCGTACTATGTTCCGCTTTCCGAAGATCAGGGAGAAGTACTGCAGACACTCGAAATTTTCAGGCCATTCTTCGAAAAAGAAGACCTGCTGAAGGTAGCCCATAATTTAAAATTCGATTATAAAATTTTAAGAAGATATAATATTACGGTAAAGGGAGCGATGTTCGATACCATGATCGCCCACTACCTTCTGAACCCTGACGGCAGACACGGAATGGATTATCTTTCTGAAATCTATTTGGGCTATAAGCCGGTTTCCATCGAGACTATTATCGGAAAAAAAGGCAAAAACCAGGGAACATTCCGGGATGCGGACCTGAGAACCCAGACTGATTATGCGGCGGAAGATGCTGACGTGACTTTCCAGTTATACGAACTTTTCGCCCCACAGCTGAAAAAGGAAAACCTGGAAGACCTTTTCTTCAACATCGAAATGCCGCTGATGGAAGTCCTTGCAAAAATGGAGCTTGCCGGAATTTCCCTGGACGAAAAATGGCTGGCCCAGGAAAGCATCGACCTGGAAAACGACCTGAGGCAGCTGGAAGCCAAAATATTTCAGCTTTCCGGGGAAGAATTCAATGTGAATTCTCCGAAACAGCTCGGTGAAGTCCTGTTCGAAAAACTCCAGCTGGATCCGAAGGCCAAGAAAACCAAGACCGGACAATACGCGACTTCGGAAGACATCCTTCAGAAGCTGGCTTCAAAGCACGAAATCATCCAGCATATTTTAGAATACCGGACCTACCAGAAACTGAAATCCACTTATGTGGATGCCTTGCCGTCCCAGATTGAAAAAACGGATAACCGGGTGCATACCAATTTCTCCCAGACCACCGCGGCGACCGGACGTCTGGCGAGTGTCAACCCGAACCTGCAGAACATCCCGATCCGGACGCTGAGAGGGCAGCAGATTCGTGGAGCGTTTGTAGCCGGTGAAGGGAAAAAGATTATCTCTGCCGATTACTCCCAGATCGAACTGCGTCTGATCGCGGAGATTTCCGGCGAAGACAATATGATCAAAGCCTTTCAGGACGGGGAAGATATTCACGCTTCTACTGCGGCAAAGCTTTTTAATATTCCATTGGAAGAAGTATCCAAAATCCAGAGAAGCCAGGCCAAGACTGTCAACTTCGGGATTTTATACGGCCAGGGTGCCTTTGCTTTGGCAGAGCAGACCGGCTTATCCAGAAGCGAGGCCAAACAGATGATCGAAGCCTATTTCGAAACCTATTCCAAGCTGAAGGCTTATATGGCAGACCAAGTAAAAAAGGCGCGCGAAATTGGTTATGTAGAAACCATCCTGGGAAGAAAACGCCATCTGAAAGACATCAGTTCAGGAAACTTTGTAGTCCGTGCCCATGCCGAAAGGAACGCCGTTAACGCTCCGATCCAGGGAAGTGCTGCCGACGTGGTGAAAGTGGCGATGATTAAGATCCAGAAAGAATTTGAAAAAGAAAAACTGCAAACGAGAATGCTGCTTCAGGTTCATGACGAATTGATCTTCGAATCTCCGGTTGAAGAGGTGGAACTGGCCGTGAACATCATCAAAATGGAAATGGAAAACGCGATTGAAACCCAGGTTCCTCTATTGGTAGAAGTAGGAGTGGGAGAGAACTGGCTGGAAGCGCATTAATTTTATCAGATATTTCCTACAAATTCAATATAAAATTAAACACACTTTCATTTTGAATCTGTAGGAAATATTTATATAATAAGATATCTATTCCACAGTAATAAGCCATCCATCTTGTATGGCTAACAAAGTTAATTCCTGTATATCTGCAAAGCTTGGTATTCTTGCCTGTCCTCTTGCTGCCTGTAAAGATCCATCTGGGCGTCTCCATATAAAACGGTACCCGTTTTCAGTACTGCCGTCATCATAAACATATTCACACCATTGGAAACAAAGTCTCCAATCTCCAGGTTCTGCATTAGTTACTTCGTTTAAGATATTTACATTTGCCATAATTATTTTATTTCAATTTTAGAATAATAATCCGAAAGATGTACTATCAAGATCTGAGTAAATCTTCCTATCAGGTATCCGAATTCAGACGCGAATTTTAAAGGAATGCCATTAATTTTTGTAATTTTAAATGTAAGAGTACCTTTATCCTTATCTATAAAAGGTTTGAGGTATAAATCATTTTCCCATTGTTCTGATTTTGTAGTATGATAATACAGTGTGGAATTGTCAGTGGCGGATTTCGCTGTCCAGGTTTTCAAATCATTATCTATTTTATGTGCAAGTTTTGAATTCAAATTACTTATGTTATCTGAATAGATTATAATATTCATGTGATTACTTGTTTAATGGTTATTGGATGAAATATTTGGCAAAATATACTTGGAATGAGAAAAAATATATAAAAATGCTGGAATGAAATTGTTTGTTCATCCCAACCTGATTTTTTACATTTAAAATTTATTGTTCACTTATATCCAAATCCGTAATCTCCTCAAAATAAAGGCTGTCCTTATATTCATTCTGAGCAGTGTACGGCGTTATCTTATCAAGTGCTTTAAGGGAGTTAGATCTAAAGATTGGTGGAGCAAATAACCGGGTTTTCATTCCCATTACTTTAAACAAAGGAGTTAAGCCTTCAGCAGAAATAATCTTTGTTTCCAAGCCTCTTGTAAATTGAGGGCTGAATTCGAACTTTGCGTCAGCAATGTCAAAATTAGCAGCGCCTATATTGGCATTGGCTTTTAATTCTATTTTGCTGTTGGAAGTGTTGGAAATGATGATAGTTGCACTTTCTGCTTCAACCAGTTCTGTAATAACTACCCAATTTTTGTCCCACTTTCCTTCTTTGAAAAGGGAAATAATCTCCTTTCCAAGTTGTACGGTATCCTTTATAGAAGGGGTTACTGTATTATTTGCTTTGAATAAAGTTGAATTTTCTTTACTGAATTCAACAATAATTCCGGCATCAATATCCGTAAGAACGCTTCCCTGCGGTGCAACCGTTCCGGATAATTTGGTAGTAATTGTTACGCTGCCCTGAGAATTATGTTCTAATGGTGTTTTAGTAGTATCGGGCCTTACTTCAAATGAAATATTAAAGTCATCCAGTCCGGAAATCCGAGTAAATACGTTTCTTTTAAAAATTCCGATATCTCCAAGCTTTAAGGGAACTCCGGGATTCCAGGTCGCATAGTACCCAAATTTTCATTTCATTGGTGTACTGGTTTTGTGCTGAACTCATGTGTAAATGGTTTTATGGTTAGTATTTAGTTTTCGGCAAATTTAATTCATTATTTATAATAATTAAATTACCGGTTATCAGTTGATTATAAAGTTAATAAATATTTTAATTGGATATAGAAATAATTTCAGAAAATTTTTCTTTTACTGCAAATATTTTTTTTCCTATATTGGTTCAAACTAAATAAACCTAGTAACCTTGAAAATTAAAGCACTAAAAGAAGCTGATATTCTCTATCGGGATATTGAACAACGAATCGATAGTATTAAAGCTAAAAAAAGAGTATATACTGTTTTCTATCGTTTAACAAAAATCACTGTTTTTATGGCCGGAGCGGCAATTACCATTCTGACAGGGCTTAAAATTGAAGGTCGTTTAGATTTTCCAATTGAAAATTATGTTCTTGTGATCAGTGTGGGTGTAACGCTGCTTGCCGCAATTGAAGGATTGTTTCTATTTAAAGATAAAGGCAGAAGTTATGATGTTTTTTTATTTGATCTTCGGAGATTAAGGGACAGGATGTGCTTCAATTATCTCAAAGACAAGGTATTCTATCTGAAAAACAGGGAGATTCATTTCCTGAAATATCAGGAAATCTTAGAAATTCAAAAACTTATTATTGAAAACTCAGAGGGCGAAGAAGATTAGGTTAGAATTAAATGAAAAATGCTGTTAATATTTTTAAACACTGAATTCAATCCCGCCCACGTAAGCCAGCGAAAAAAACTCGTCCTCCACGGAAACCGGCTTCGGAACCTGGCCGCGGTTTAAAAAGATGATGCAGTTCACCTCAAATTTCAGGTTGATTTCATTCAGCCGGTTGACCAGGATCGGGAGCCATTGCTCGGCAAAGGAATAATCGGCAAACTTTTCATAGAGGGTTCGGTTTCCGCCTTCAAAACCGTATTCTACGAAGTCGTGGTCCAGCCACACGGTATCCTGCGAAGCCGCAAATTTGGAAATATGGATGTCGTCGGATTCTTCCAGGAGATAATAGTTTTCATCTTCCTCTACAAAGTCATAAAAATCTTCCTCATTCTGAAAATTCCCTACCCAAAAATCTAATGTTTCCATATCTTTTGATTACTAAATTAAAGCTTCAAAGGTATGACAATCTCCCGAAAAAACCAGACCATTATAAAGGATTTCAATGGGAAGCTTGCCAACCTCATAGGTTTTCGAAACCTATGAGGTTTAATCTGACAGATTACTCCTGTAAAGATACTTGATCATTTCCCTGATTTGCACGGAATCTGTAATTTGTGAACATTCGGTCGCGCTCTCGCCAGGCTGTTTATCAGATGCGATATACTGTTCCATCCAACGCTTGTCTTTTGACCGGATAAATTTAATATCTAATGCAGGGCCAATAATATATCGGTATTCGGAGTGACAGTTCAGGCAGTTGTTCTCATATACAACAATTCCCGGCGGTGAGCTTTTGGTTTTATAACTTTTTGAATCGAAATTTAAAAGCTGTTTTCTCTTAGGGTTATCGATTCGGACTGTCTTATAAATAGTAAGGAGCTCTTTTATATTTCCTTTTCTGTTATGCATATAGAGTCCGCTTAAAGAGTCGGTCTTCGGAACATAGAGAGAAGCAAATCCTCCTATGCTGCTTCTGGAAGTTTCGACAATCGCTTCTCTGCCATCAATGGTAATCTGTTTAAAAAGACTATTCTTCAGCGGATAATTGTATATCTTAGCGTTATACCAGCCGTATTCTATCCATAGGGTATCTTAATCTTTTGATAGATAAGAAATGTAGGAATCGATCCCTTTCAGGGTAGTTAGATTCCAATCGGAAGGGTATTCAAAATGAACATTTCCAACATCTACCTTTTGCATGGTGATGACCTCTTCCTTGGAACAGGACAGCAGCAAAGCAATTAACATATATGATAAAACTTTCATCTTTACAAAACCCTTTTCCCCATTTCACTTTCCCGGATCGTCTTCTCCAGCCTTGACAGCCTGGTTTTCTCTTGTTTGGCCCCCATGATCCAGTGGAGCATTACTTTTTGATAAGACGGTGCCTGAGCGGTGAAAAAATTCCAGGCTTTTTTGTTGGCCTTAAATTCTTTTTCAAACGCCGGATCCAGGACGGCCGGCTCTTTTTCGTGGGAATAAATGGCTGACTTTTCTTCTTTCCGCAAGGCAAAAGCGTTCTGCCCGGCTTCAGTCATAAGCCCGGCATGGGTAAGTTCTTCCATTTTCCGGATATTGACGGCACTCCAGATACTGGTCGGTTTTCTGGGGGTAAACCGGATGCTGTAGCTTTCCTCATCGATTGATCTTCTCACCCCGTCGATCCATCCGAAGCATAAAGCCTGGTCAACCGATTCCGGCCAAGTCATTGAAGGTTTTCCGGTTCCGACTTTATAAAAGCCTACCAGCAGTTCTTTTGCAGTCTGATGGTTTTGCTTAAGCCATTGCCGGAATTCCTGAGGAGTAGGATAGAAGGTAGGTTTCATTTTTAATTAATCTGCGTTATAATTTTCAATTTTACTTTGCAGCCGGTTTTCCAGAAAAGTGTTTCCGCCGCGGAGTTCCTTAAGAATCATCGTAGCTTCCTGCCTGTACTTTTCAATCTTCTCCGGAGTCCAGAAATGCGGAGGTTTCTGCAGATTGGTGATCCGGTCGGCCAGCTTTACGGCCCAAACTTCCCGGGGCTGCTGCCTGATTCTTTTTAGGCTGTCAGCCATCCTTTCATCTTTCGGAAGCTCCGCATCTTTAGTCAGCGCCAGAACCCCTTCGGCGACCGCTTTCCCGAATTTTTCGCTCAGTTCCTCAAAAGTAGCACCGGTATCTTCCAGAACATCATGAAGCAAAGCCAGCTGAACCGCAAGTCCGGTATTAAAAGATTCCGATTGTCCGGCAGCTACCAGAATTTCCATCGCTACGTTGCTGAGGTGGACAACGTACGGAAGGTTGGTTCCCGGAATAGTCTGATTAATCTCGGTATGCTTCTGTGCAGCGAATTGTATAGTGTTTTGATAAATATCCTGTAGACTCATGATTTTGTTAATAATCAAATTCGCCACAAACTTCTTTAAATGGTACGGCCGTTATTTTTTCCAGTATATCTTCCTGAATGGGAAATGCATACTGATCCTGAAACCAGATGACGGTCAGAGCTGAAAAATGCTTATCCTGATCACGGAACACCTTCCGGCACATCAATGTAGCCATGCAGGTAACCATTGGAAGTTCCATCATTTTACCGAAAGAATCGGATTGGGCCCTATTTACTTTTATAATGGGTTCAATCATATAAATTTCATCCATAAAAAACAGGTTTCCGGCTTTTATTTTTGTATTGTGCAGGATCATGGTGTTGACCTTTTCACACGGATAACCCTCCAATAGCCCATCATAAGTGATTTCCTGGTGAATGGAAGTAATCGTTACTTTAATATTTTCCTTAAGTATAAGTTGAAAGTGATCCATAATTAATGCTTATTTTCCCCAGCTTTCAAAATCAGCCTTCAGTTTAAGGGAAATCAACTGTTTCTCAATGTAATAATTTTTCAGCATTTTCAAAAACCTTTTGGACTTTTTAAGGAAATCCTTTTCAAAATACTCTTCCCCTGTCTCTTCAAGATTTATATAAGCGCGGAGTACAAAGCATCCTGAGGCTTCAAACTTTTTACTCATAAATAAGGTTCCGGCCAGAGAAAGATACGAAACATATGGGTACTGGGGCATGTTTCTTCTTAAATAGCCCACCGGCAGACTTTCATTTAAATATTGAAAATGACTTACTATATTAATCGAGTCCACATATTTCTCTTTTTCAATGACAAAAAAGTCATCAATGATTTCTCCGTTGAAATCTACCTGTAAAGTATAATAGCCTACCGGAACCAGTGAGTTTTCAGTATACAGACTGATTTTTGTATCAATTGTAGACGGAAAAAAGGAATGCCGGATATTGAATCGATGGACATCGAAAACCGGTTTTAATTCACTCTTTCCATACCCGTTGAGAAAATTTTCGTCTTCACAATTTTTCAGGTAAAGCTCATCAAAGCTTTCAAAAGTTCTTTCTTTAAGTTTAAATTTTTCGCAGAAGTCAGCTAATTGTTGGGCCAGGTCTGTTGTCATAAGGTGTAATACAATCAACTAAATTAGCTATTTTCTGGATAGTATTTTTTAGAAAATTTTCAGAATATATCTTTAATGATCATTTTTGCCATAAACCAATATTCGGTCTATACCAGGAATATTTAAATTTTGGATCTCATTGATTTTAACAAGCCTTTTAGCAAAATTATTAATCACTTGGTTTACCTTTTCTAACGCAATTCTTAAAGCATCCTTATCTATTTCAATCTGATCTTCCTTTACGGGTGGTGTATAATGCTCCTGAATTTCAGAATTTAGAAAATCAAAAATAACGGTTTTCTCCGTTTTTATAATTTTGGGCGAAGGGTGTCCCATATAGAAGTAAGAATCTTCATCAGCGAGCAGATCATTCCAACATTCAATAGCCGATAAGTCGCCGCAACATTGAGGATAATAGATATCGGCTCCATTAATTCTTAAAACAAATCCTCCGGTAAGTGGACAGGCCAGCTCGACAATTTCAGGATGATCCTCATCTTTCTGTCTGTCGATTTCTTTTTGGATTACCCTTAAAAGATCGGCATCTGAAATGTCACTGATTCTGTAAAAAGAGGAGCCTTTTGAATAAGGCTTTAAATGATTTGAAAAACCTGCTTTTGCATTGGTCAACAGATGATATTCTTCCCATTCATCCGCAAATTCCCAATAAGGGCCGGACTGAGGAAAAGGTATTTCCTCAATATAAATTTCGATTTCAATAACAGAGATTAATTCAATTTTCATATTAATAAAATCTTCTGCTTCTGCCTTCCAATAGTTTTTCAAACAAGGAAACTTGTTCGGCTTTAAGGTTGTGTAATGTTATCGTTCGGCTTCTTGCGTTAAGGTATTTAGGATAATAAACAAGCTTTATCTGATCTGAACTGATTTTATATTCTCGGAGCAAGGTAGGCTTTCTGGTATTTTTTCTGTCTGAATTGGAAAACAAAAGATTAATCACCCGAAACGGAATCGCGCTGAAACCTTTTGAAAACAGGAATATGGAGTTGTTATTGATCATAATATCAAAGGAACACCACTCATATTTTTTCTTAAAAGTCCCTTCATTGGTAAAAATAGTGCCGCTGATATTCTTCAGTTCAACAGTATCCGCGAGTTTACAGGTTTCAACAATTTTATTTTTCTCTACAAAATAGTAAATGGTTTTACCGATGGCAAATGCGAAAAGCAGGATAAAGAATAAAGGAAAAATAAGGTCTGGCATGTATTAGTTTTAATAATTCGAATTGAAAACTCTGAAACATCAGTCTTTTCTTTTTTAAGACTTTTCTAACCATTGTTCCATATTCAGTTTAGCCTGTTCATCAGTGAGAAACGCAGAGTTTTTATATTCTTCCTGCCCTTCTGCAATACGGTCTCTCTGGGAATCGGTAAGGATATATTCATCAGAGGCAAGTTCAAAATCCAAAAGCTTTTGAAGCTTTGCAATAATTCCCGGTTCTTTCAGCTGTGCAATTCTCTGAATCAAATCAATTTTTAAATCTGATGTATTCATCTGTTTGAATTTATATCAAATGTAAAAAAAAATTATCTAAACCACAGGCAGCGAAAAATAAAAAGTACTTCCCTGATTCGGTGAACTTTTCACGCCGATTTCACCGTGTTGCTTTTCGATGAAATTCTTGGAAATGGCCAAGCCAAGGCCGGTGCCGTTCTGGTGTTCGCCCGGCACCTGGAAATAGCGGTCGAAAACCTGGCGGTGGTACTTTTCATCGATGCCTTTTCCTGTATCGGTGATGCTGAACCGGATTTTTGAACTGGCCTTTTCCACGGCAATCCGGATGCTTTCATCCTGGAAGGAATGTTTGATGGCGTTGCTCAGGAAATTGTTCATCACCCAGACTGTTTTGTCAAAATCGGCGAGTACAAAATCCTGGTCATCAATAAAAAACTGTGATGTTATTGAAATATTCTTTTGTTCGGCGAGTTTTTCTACATTTTTCATGGCGGTGGCAACCAGTTCTTTTGGCTGGCAGTTTTCGATCGTCAGGCGGATGTTTCCGGTTTCCACCTGGGATAAATTCAGGAGCTCGCCGGTAATATCCAGCAGCCTTTGTCCGTCGTCGTTGATGCTTTTCAGCAATTCTTTCTGCTGCTCGTTCAGGTCTCCGAATTTCTGGTTTTCCAGCAGCTGAACGCCCATTTTTATCGCAGAAATAGGGGTCTTAAGCTCGTGGGAAATCGTAGCGATGAAATTGGTTTTGGCAAAATCCAGCTCTTTGAAAGGCGTAATATTCCTGAGTAGAATCACCCGGCCGATGTATTTTTTCTCCCTTTCCCCGGTTTTCACAATGTTGATCGGAATAATGTCCTGCTCAAAATAATTTTCTTTATGATCGGAAACAATCTTGATGGGCTCTTTTACCGAAGCATCTGCGTTTTTCAGCAGTTCCCGGATCAGATCATTATTGACGGCCACTTCATGCGCGGTCTTCCCGATGATTTCCTCTTTATTCAGCCCGGTGATTTTCAGGGCTTCATCATTGATCATGTAGATAAAATTATTTTCATCCAGCCCGATAACGGCGTCATGCATATTGTTCACCAGGGTCTCGATGCGCTTTTTATCCATCAGCTGTTCCGAAAGACTGCTGCTTTCATATTCCTGAAGCTTTTCCGCCATTACATTAAAGGAATTAGCCAGGTCGTTAAATTCCTCGCTGCCCTTAAAATAGACCCTTTCATTGTAATTTTTATTGGCGATCTGCCGGATACTTGAAGTCAGCTGGCTGATCGGCTCGGCGACCGTCCGCGGAAGATTGAACAAAAGGACAAAAGCGATCAGGAAGCAGACGGTTCCAAGGCTCACAATCCAGAAAGTCGCATTTCCTGCGGTGATGATGGCAATATCGCTTTTCCTTTCGATCCCTTTCATGTTCAGCGACATAATCGTCACCAGATCTTCGCGGATCAGCTTTTCCTTTTCATCCGTTGGTTGCAGGAGGTAGTTCTTAAAATGCAGATTCAGGTTTTGGGTGGCTTCCTTTTCCCCGAACTCTGTCAGGTTTCTTTCCTGCAGCACCGAGTTTTTCCGGAAATCCTTAACGGCCACCGCGCTGTCGGCCTGTATTTTATCCAGTGCCAGCAGCATATTTTTGGAGAATTCGATACTGTTGTAATTGGCGGTCAGGATCTTTTCGGTGTCCGACTTTAATTTATTGATATATACCGAACCGATCACTGAAAGCAGAACAATCAGCACGAATAAAAGACCTACGCCGAGGGTGAGTTTTGTTTTAAGCTTCATTCTCTTTTAAGATAAAATAATAATATCGATCTGCCTTTCATTCAGCCGGTTCATCAGCGTATACACCCAGCTGTACCCGAAAATCCTTTGCAGCAGATTCTCATGGGGCTTTCCGATACAGACGGTGGTCATATTATGCTCAAGTACATAATTCAGAATGCCGTTGTGAACACTGCTGTCTTTCAGACGGACGACTTTGGCGCCCAATTCCTGTGCTAAATTAAAATTATTAATTAAAAAACGCTGCTTGTTCAGGGCGATTTTTTCAGGATTTTCAGAAGGCTTCTGAATGTACAGCACCGTCCACGGACTGTTGTAATAGCTCGCCAGCCTCGCGGTTTTGCGGATGATGTTTTTCGCTATTTTTTCGTTGCTGCTGATGCAGGCGAGGAATTTTACGGGCTTAAAGCTTTCGGTCTTGATCTCGGTTTCCACCTTTCTTTCCACATGGGTGGCCACTTCCTTTAAAGCTAGCTCGCGGAGCTGAAGGATATGTCCGCTCTGGAAAAAATGGTTCAGGGCGGTCTGGATTTTTTCTTTCTTATAGATCTTTCCTTCTTTAAGCCGGGTCAGCAGTTCATCGGCTGTCAGGTCGATATTCACCACCTCATCGGCCAAAGCCAGGATTTTGTCGGGAACCCGTTCTGAAACTTCGATGCCGGTGATCTTTTTTACCTCTTCATTCAGGCTTTCAATATGCTGGATGTTCATGGCGCTGATCACATTGATCCCGTTGTCGAGGATTTCCAGAACGTCCTGCCATCTTTTTTTGTTTTTGGAACCTTCGATATTCGTATGGGCGAGCTCATCCACCAGAACCACTTCGGGATGCGTGTTGACGATCGTCTGAACATCCATTTCCTCCAGGTTCTTCCCTTTATAAAAAGAAGATCTCCTCGGAATTTCCGGAATGCCATCCGTTAAAGCGACGGTTTCTTCACGGCCGTGGGTTTCGATATAGCCGATTTTCACATCGATACCGCTCCGCAGAAGTGCATGGGCTTCCTGCAGCATCCGGAAAGTCTTTCCCACCCCGGCACTCATCCCGATATAGATCTTGAATTTTCCTTTCCGGGATTTCTGGATCAGTTCTAAAAAATCTTTTGCTGATGACATGGATTTTATTTTTTTGAGTTGGAATTTTTGCATTGTATTAGATGCTGGGAGATGGAAGCTGGAGGCTCTTAGAAAGCAGCTTTAACGAAATTCAACAGTAAATCATAAATTCCAGATAACCGCGGGCTTATGTTTCTCAATTGGTGGCTGAGCGGAGCCGAAGCCACGCAATCACCTGCGAAGATCTGTAGTTAATAAATATAGGCTTACTAACTTCCAGCTTCCATCACCCAGCTTCCAGCCTGTTACCCAATCATCTGTGAAAATCCGCGAAATCTGTGGTTAATAAAATTATACATTTACTAAACATCCAGCTTCCCTCACCCAGCTTCCCTCTTATCAAAACCAGGCCGCCAGGCTCGTCGTTATAAAAAAGTTTCCTCTTTTAAATTCGTCATTTTTCATAAAAATAGCATCTTTGGAACTGAGACTTCTTGCTTCGGTACGGAAAACGACGTTTTTGGAAACGGCATAATCCACATTCAGGGAATAGCCGAAAGTCTGGAATCCGTTCGGGGTCTTCGTATTGATGATTACTCCGTTTTTGTCGTTGTAATATTCAACCCTGCCGGCCAGTGCCCATTGATCATTCAATTGATATTTCAGCAAAATATTCGGGGAATACCAGAGGTTGTAGCTTTCGCTGCCTTTCTCTTTCTGTTCGGCACCGATATCGAATCCGAGAGTCGTAGAAAACTGATCCGTCAGCTGGAAGCTTCCGAAAAGATCATGGAAGTACCGCATTCTTTTTTCAGCTTTTGCCTTATCATTTCCGATGAACGAACTGCTGTTCAGGGTAATCTTTTCATTTGGTTTATAAGTCAGCTGGTGGCCGAAGGAAACCGTCTGATTGCCTTCCGGTTTGGCGATCCGCTGCCATCCGTTGAGCACAAGCCCGCTCAGGAACCATTTTCCGTTATCCGAAGTATAGGAAATTTTGGCTCCGGTTTCAAAATACGGCGAATTTTCAGCAGCCAGGCTCCGGGTCAGGCTGATGTTGTCCTTGCCGATGGCACTTTCCCAACCGATGTGCGACGGCATGATTCCGGCATCGATCCAGATGTTTTTCGTTTTGGAAATTTTTACCCCGATATTGGCTTCGTTCACATACCGTAAGGCTTCCTGTTCTGCAGCCATATTGTCCTGGGCATAAGTTCCGGCCATCAAAGCGAGGTTGGCCCGGAAGTGATCGTCCTGGTAGGAACCTTTTACCAATCCGAGATTGAGATTCACCTCATTATGGCGGTTGTAGGTATACAGGAAATTCTGGCGGATATGATTCGACGGTTCGTTGAAATCATAAGTGTAAAACATTTCGGCATAAGCGGAAAAGCTAATTTTATTACTTGTTTTTACAGAATCTGCCGACTGTGCTTTCGGGAAAAAAATCCCTAAAAGGATACTGGCAACGATATATTTTTTCATGGGTTGATGGAAGTACAGCAAATACTGTACATAATTGGATTAATATGGATTAATTTAAATGGTTTGAAGTATTCTCCTTTCAGGTAGGATTTATTTTGTTATTGACACTGGATCAATAATACAAAACCGCTCCTTGTATTAAGGGATGAAGTGAAACGCCTTTGTTTACTTTTAAAACTTTATGAAGCGATGATGATTCTTTGTTTGTCTTTGCGATTATAAAAGAATGGGCTTTACTTCAATTCGTCCAGCGCAATATTCAGCTTCAGGACATTCACTTTTGAAGGACCAAAAGCTGACTTTTCCGTTTGTTTGGTGATAAGATTTTCGATTTGATCCAACGGAATATTCCTTTCTTTGGAAATCCTTCTGGCCTGATAAGCGGCACCTTCCGGGGAGATATCAGGATCCAGACCGCTTCCGCTCGCAGTCACCAGCTCCACGGGAACTTTTACGTTCTGCATTTCCGGATTCTGCATTTTCAGCGTATCGATTCTTTTCTGAACCGTCTGCAGATATTCTTCATTGCTGGGTCCTTTGTTGCTTCCCGCACTTCCGGCGGCATTGTAATCTACTGCAGAAGGACGGCCATGGAAATATTTCGGAGACCTGAATTCCTGGCCGATGTTGGCGTAAAACTTCTGTCCTTTATAATTAATGATTTCGGCATTTCCCTGGGTCGGTAAAACTTTGGACCCTGCGTAAACGATGCCTAAATAAATCCCGACGATCACAAGCATAACCAAAGTCAGTCGTAAGGCGGATAAAATATGATTTTTCATTGTTCTAAATTTTTGTTGTTGGGGGGAGGATGGAAGCTGGGAGCTGGATGATGGGAGTTAAAGGAGTCCTATTATCAACTTCCGGTATTTTTAATCTATTGGGAAAGGATGGAAGCTGGAAGCAGGATGATGGAAGCCTCGTTCGTTATAATTATTATGCTGAAGTCTTTTTATCTTCCAACTAAATTAAAACGGTCTGCTGTTAACTTCGATCTTCCAGCATCCATCTTCCAGCCTTTTATATTAAACGGCATGCTATCAACTTCCAGCACCCAGCTTCCCGCTCCCAGCTTTATTAAAAAAACAGGCTGATCACCAGATCGATGAGCTTGATCCCTATAAACGGGGCAATAATCCCGCCCAGACCGTAAATCAGAAGGTTCCTTCTCAGCAGGGCACTGGCACCGATCGGTTTATAGGCAACGCCTTTCAGAGCCAGCGGAATCAGGATCGGAATGATGATCGCGTTAAAAATAATCGCTGATAAAATGGCGGATTCAGGGCTGTGGAGGTTCATGATGTTCAGTTTTTGCAAAGCCGGGATGAAGGTGATGAACAAAGCCGGGATGATGGCGAAATACTTGGCGACGTCATTCGCAATACTGAAGGTAGTCAGTGTTCCGCGGGTCATCAGCAGTTGTTTCCCGATTTCCACGATTTCGATCAGTTTCGTCGGGTCGTTATCGAGATCCACCATATTTCCGGCTTCTTTGGCCGCCTGGGTCCCGCTGTTCATGGCAACCCCTACATCGGCCTGGGCAAGGGCGGGCGCATCATTGGTTCCGTCGCCCATCATAGCAACCAGCTTCCCTTCCCGCTGTTCTTTTTTAATGTAGTTCATCTTGTCTTCCGGTTTTGCTTCAGCGATGAAGTCATCCACACCGGCTTTTTCAGCAATGAATTTCGCGGTTAAAGGATTATCTCCCGTCACCATCACGGTTTTTACGCCCATTTTTCTCAGTCGTTGGAAACGTTCCTGGATTCCGGTTTTGATGATATCCTGAAGTTCAATCACGCCCCAGACTTTTTCATTAACGGAAACCACCAGCGGCGTTCCCCCGTTCTCGGAAATTTTAGTTACGGCTTCCTGGGTTTCCTGCGGGAAAATATTTCCTGCTTTCTCCGTCAGTTTTTTAATCGTATCATACGCTCCTTTACGGATTCTTGTATTTTCAAAATCGATGCCTGAAGTCCGGGTTTCCGCTGTGAAATCGATATAGGTAGGATTGGGAACCAATAAATCTTCGGATTTCAGCTGGCTGAGTTCGATAATGGACTTTCCTTCCGGGGTTTCATCAGCGACTGAACTTAAAGCAGAGGCTTTGATGAATTCTTCCATCCGGATATTGTGGGCAGGGTGGAATTGGGTGGCCTTACGGTTCCCGATCGTGATGGTTCCTGTCTTGTCCAGCAGGAGAACATCAATATCGCCGGCGGTTTCCACCGCTTTACCGCTTTTGGTGATCACGTTGGCCCTCAGGGCACGGTCCATTCCCGCAATCCCGATGGCAGAGAGCAGACCGCCGATCGTTGTCGGGATCAGACAAACGAAAAGTGAAATAAATGCTGCGATGGTGATCGGCGTCTGCGCATAATCTGCAAAAGGTTTCAGGGTAACGGTTACGATGATAAACGTCAGCGTAAATCCGGCCAGTAATATAGTGAGTGCGATTTCGTTGGGTGTTTTCTGTCTGGAAGCGCCTTCTACCAGCGCAATCATTTTGTCGAGGAAAGATTCTCCCGGGCGGGTCGTAACTTTTACTTTAATCCGGTCGGAAAGGACTTTGGTCCCGCCGGTGACGGAGCTTTTATCACCGCCGGCTTCCCGGATTACAGGGGCACTTTCCCCGGTGATGGCCGATTCGTCGATGGTGGCAAGCCCTTCAATGATTTCCCCGTCCATCGGGATCTGGTCTCCGGCTTCGCAGAGGAAGATATCCCCCAGCTTCATATCGGCTGACTTTTTAAGGACGGTTTCGATCTGGAACCCCTGTTTGTTGTCCATAATGACTTTCGCCGGCGTTTCCTCACGCGTTTTTCTCAGGGTATCGGCCTGGGCTTTCCCTCTCGCTTCGGCAATGGCTTCGGCGAAATTGGCAAAGAGGACCGTAAAAAACAGGATGATGAATACTAAAAAATTATAGGCGAAGCTTCCCTGGGAGGTATCTCCGGTCAGGCTGAACAGGCTTACGACCAGCATGACCACCGTTCCGACTTCCACCAGGAACATAACGGGATTTTTAAACATGATTTTCGGATTCAGTTTAACGAAAGACTGTTGGATCGCTTCGTTAACCAGATCTTTCTGAAACAATGTCTGTGATTGATTTTTCATTGCTTTGAATGATTTTAATTTTTATCTGAAACCTTAAGATGTATTTAAACAGATCTTAATGGTTTAACTGTTTTAATTTTATTTTGAAAAATATTGTAACTGTTCTGCAATCGGTCCCAATGTAAGGGCAGGGAAGAAGGAAAGCGCGGCAATCAGAAGGATGACGGCGAAGGTCATGAATCCGAACGTAGCGGTATCCGTTTTCAATGTTCCGGCACTTTCCGGGATATACTTTTTCTGAGCCAGCAATCCGGCGATGGCCACAGGGCCGATGATCGGGATGAATCTGGACAAGAGCAGGACAATTCCTGTGGAAATATTCCACCACGGGGTGTTGTCGCCCAACCCTTCAAATCCGGAACCGTTGTTGGCGGAAGAGGAAGTGAATTCATACAGCATTTCGCTAAAGCCGTGGAATCCGGGATTGTTTAATGTTTTCGCTCCGAATTCGGGAAGATAGGCGGTTAAGGCCGTTCCTACCAGAATTAGAAAAGGATGGAACAGAGCTACGATCATCGCGATTTTCATTTCTTTGGCCTCGATTTTCTTTCCTAAAAATTCCGGGGTCCTTCCGACCATCAGTCCGCTCATGAACACGGCCAGGATAATGAAGATAAAATAGTTCAGGATTCCGACGCCACAGCCGCCGTAAAAGCAGTTGATCATCATGGCCAGCAGCTGGTTCATCCCGGAAAGCGGCATCGTACTGTCGTGCATGGAGTTTACGGAACCTGTTGAAATCACTGTGGTGGCAATGCTCCAGTAACCGGAAGCGGCACTTCCGAAGCGGATTTCCTTGCCTTCCATGGCGCCGAGATGAGGATCGGTTCCCATTTGGGTAATCAGCGGATTTCCGTGTGTTTCATTGATGACATTCGGGATGGTCAGGGCCAGGAAGCCGATGGTCATCACGGTGAAGATCGTCCATGAAAGTTTTCTTTTCTTTAAATAAAAACCAAGGGCAAACACCATCGCAAAGGGAATAATCATCTGGGTTACCATTTCCGTCATATTTGTCAGGTAATTCGGATTCTCCAGCGGATGCGCCGAGTTGGCTCCGAAAAATCCGCCTCCGTTTGTTCCTAAATGTTTGATGGCAATAAATGCCGCCGCCGGACCTCTGGAAACATCTGCTTTCTGTCCTTCCAGCGTAGTAATATGATCTTTGCCTTCAAAGGTCATCGGGCTTCCGTTGGCAGAAAGGATGAAAGCAACGATGATGCTGATCGGGATCAGGATCCGGGTCATGGATTTCGTAAAGAAATCGTAGAAATTCCCGAGTTCCGTTGTGGTTTTGTTTTTAAAAGCTTTGAACAGAACGGCCATGGCCGCCATTCCCGTTGCTGCGGTTACAAACTGCAGGAACATCAGGTACAGCTGGCTGAGATAACTCACGCCCGTTTCTCCGGAGTAATGCTGCAGGTTACAGTTCACCAGAAACGAAATGGCCGTATTGAAGGCCAGGTCCGGCGACATATCCGGGTTTCCGTCGGGATTCAGAGGAAGCCAGGATTGGTTCAGCAGGATGAAAAACCCGAGGATAAACCAGACCAGGTTGATGGTCAGCATGGCGAACATATTCTGTTTCCAGGTCATCTGCTGAGCCGGGTTGATGCCTGCAATCTTGTAAATCAGGTTTTCAACCGGCTGGAAAATTGTATCTAAAAAGGTTTTTTTACAGCCGTAAACACCAGCAATATATTTTCCTAGGAAAATACCGATCACCAACGTCAGGGCAAACATGATCACAAGGCCTAAAATTTCTGTATTCATGATTCAGGTTAAAATTTTTCGGGTTTTATCAGGACGTAGCAGATATACCCGAAGGCAAGGACGGACAGTAAAAATAAACTCCACATGGCTTTATATTTTATCAAAAAATTCAACAGATTTATAAGAGATCCAGAACAGGGCGGCACCCAGTGCGATTAAACCGGTCAGCATCATAACGCAACAATTAGGGTTAATAAAGTGAAAACGGCATAAGACACCATCAGCAGGCTCAGTTTGGCGTGCTCAGGTTTGCGGGACATTTTTTTTGGAATGGTCATTTTTAAATATTTTATTCTGAACCGGTAATGCCAAAAGAAGTTCCAATATATTTAAATTTGATATAAATAACTGGTAATTAATTAGTTGTTGTGTTCTTGGAAAGGGTGTGAAAACAAAAAAGCCTATCAAAATGATAGGCCTATTATTAAAATGAGAGGATGTATCGATTAAAGTGCTGAGATTTCATCATGTTTGCTTCGGCTCCGCTCAGCCGCCGGATCGCCTGGTTTATTTTACAAGCGATCCAGTCAGGATTTACATAGAATGATTTCTTATTGTATTTTGATAAAAGAAAATTCAGGCATTCCGATTACTACCTGATTTAATTTCAACGTTTCTGACAGGATTTTACCCTATCCTGCAGAAAGCTGTCCCTTCAGGGCTTTAAAACAATATGAATCGGTCGTATTCCGTTTTAATTCGTTTAGCTGTCGAAGCGAAAAATAAAAGTGAGTCTTCAACCGAAACCCAAAAAAATCCGCTATGAGTTCAACCTTAATCTCAATCTGTGTCTTAACCTATCTCAAATGATATTCTTCCAGTTTACGGTACAGCGTTGCAATCCCGATTTCAAGCAGCCGGGCAGCTTCCGCTTTGTTGCCTTTGGTATATTCCAGAACTTTATGGATGTGTTCTTTTTCCAGGGAGCGGATGCTCAGGGATTCTTTTTCCGCCGATGTTTTTTCGGAATAATGAGGAAGGCTTTCGGCATCCAGGATATTTCCGTTCATCAGGATCAGGCTGCGTTCTACGGTGTTCCTCAGCTCACGGATATTTCCCTTCCAGTCGTTTTTCTCCAGGGTTTTATAATATTCCGGGTTTACCTGAATAGGGTTCAGATGGAGTTTTTGGGTAAAAATATCTACAAAATTTTTAGCCAGCGCTTTCAGGTCTTCTTTCCGTTCACGGAGCGCCGGAAGCCGGATCTCAAAAATATTCAGCCTGAAATAGAGGTCTTCCCGAAAATGCCCCTGCCTGATTTCTTCCTCCAGGTCACGGTTGGTCGCGGCAATCAGTCGGAAATCCGATCTGGAAACTTTGGTTTCCCCCATTTTGATAAATTCTCTGGTTTCTAGGACCCGCAGCAATTTGGCCTGCAGCTCGATCGGCATTTCCCCGATTTCGTCCAGGAACAGGGTTCCGCCGTTGGCTTCTTCAATCAGGCCTTTTTTGTCTTTAATGGCCCCGGTAAAGGCTCCGGCTTTATGCCCGAACAGCTCGCTTTCCAGAATGTCTTTACTGAAAGCGGAACAGTTGATGGCAACAAAACTGTTTTTTTTCCGGTCGCTGCCTTCGTGGATGGCATTGGCAAAAACCTCTTTCCCGGTTCCTGTTTCCCCGGTCAGCAAAACGGTGGCGTCGGTTAAGGCCACTTTCTCGGCCAGCTTTCTGGCCTGAAGAATCAGCGGGGAATTTCCGATAATGCTTTCAAAACCTTTAGCAGCGGTACTTTTCTGAACGGTTTTAGACCGGTTGTCCTTCGCCTTTTCCATCGCTTTATAGGCCAGCGGAATAATTTTATCGTTATCATCACCCTTTACCAGATAATCGTAAGCTCCGTTTTTCATCGCCTGAACGGCATCGGTGATATTCCCGAAAGCCGTCATCAGGATAATTTCCAGATGCGGGTATTTGGTTTTAATCGATTTTACCAGGTCGACCCCAAAGGCATCGGGGAGCCGGACATCGCTCAGGACAATATCGAAGTCGTGCTGTTCCAGCATCGTCAGTGCCGAGCGGGCGGTGGAGGCTTCTTTAACGTTAAAATTTTCCTGGGAAAGGATCATTCCCAATAATTTCAGGAGCTTGATCTCATCATCGATGATCAGAATGTTTCCGTGCATGGTGCGATTTTGTAAAACCGGTACAAACTTATAGAATTTATTCCGGATTCAGGGGAAGAAAATGAATAAGAAAAAATGGAGGGCTTCCGTTGCCGGGATTTCTTAACAGGTTGTTCAGCGTATTTGTTTTTCGGGCTTCTCCTGCCGTATGGAATAGCCTGGTTTAATTTTAATATAAATCAAAACTATAGACGTAATAATAAGGAAATTAAGCATTCTTCCTTCACGATTGCTTACCTTTGTAGCCACTCTGAATTGTAAGGGTGAAAAATGAAATTTATGATCGAGAAAAGATTTAAGGAAGAAATTCATACAGATAAAAACAACTACGAATATATAACGGTTTGCCATGATGAAAATAAAGTAAGGATCTATACTTTAAAAAACGGATTAAAGGTTTTCCTGGCCCGCAACACGGATGCACCAAGGATACAGACTTACATCCCCGTAAGAACGGGAAGCAATAACGATCCGGCCGATAATACCGGGCTGGCGCATTACCTGGAGCACATGATGTTCAAAGGAACTTCAAGACTCGGAACCCAAAACTGGGAAAAGGAAAGCGAACTGCTGAACCGGATTTCAGATTTATATGAAGCCCATAAAGCGGAACACGATCCGGAGAAAAAGAAAGACATTTACCGTCAAATCGATGAAATTTCCCAGGAAGCGAGCCAGTATGCCATTGCGAATGAATATGACAAGGCGATTTCTTCGCTGGGCGCCACGGGTACCAATGCCCATACCTGGTTCGACGAAACCGTTTACAAAAATAACGTTCCGAACAATGAACTGGAGAAGTGGCTGAAGATCGAAAACGAGCGCTTTTCGGAACTGACGTTGCGTCTTTTCCACACGGAGCTGGAATCCGTGTACGAGGAATTCAACAGGGCGCAGGATAATGATTCGAGGCTGGTGCAGTACGAAATGATGGATGCCCTTTTTCCGACGCATGCCAACGGGCAGCAAACCACTCTCGGAAAGGCGGAACACCTGAAAAATCCTTCCATGAAGGCCATTCACAAATATTTTGATGAGTATTATGTTCCCAATAATTATGCAATGGTGCTGGTAGGTGATCTCGATTTTGAGGATACCATTCAGTTGATAGATCAGTATTTCGGAACAATTCCGTACCGGGAACTGCCGGAGAAAACTCCTGTTGTTGAACAGCCGATTGCCGGAATTGTAATAAGAACGGTAAAAAGTCCGACAACCCCCCGTGTTCAGCTGGCCTGGAGAACGGAGAGCTACGGAAGCCGAGAAGCGATATTAGCCGATATTGTTGCCAATATTTTAAGCAACAGGGGAGAAGCGGGATTATTGGATTTAAATATCAACCAGACCCAGAAACTGCTTTGGGGGCAGGCTTATTCGGTAGGGCTGAAACAGTACGGCTACTTTTCCATTGTTGCCGTTCCGAAGGAAACCCAGACCTTGGATAAAGCGAAGGAACTGGTACTGGAGCAGGTGGAGCTGGTGAAAAAAGGGGAGTTCCCGGACTGGATGCTTCCTGCCATCATTAACGATTTCAGATTACAACGAATGAAGTCCCTGGAAACAGCGGACGGACTCGCCACCAATCTTTACGATACCTACATCAAAGGCAGGACGTGGGAACAGGAGCTTAACGAGCTGGATGACTATGCACGGTTCACAAAAGAAGAGGTGGTGGCTTTTGCCAATGAATTTTTTAAAGATAATTATGTCATTGTTTATAAGGAAAAAGGCATTAACGAGAAACTGATCAGGGTAGAAAATCCGGGCATCACACCGATTAAAATAAACCGCGAGGCCCAATCGGAGTTCCTGAAAGAAATCCTGGCAGAAAAAACGGAAGATATTCAGCCTGAATTTATCGATTACCAGAAAGAAATTAAAACCGATTCTGTTAAAGGCAAGAAAATCAGCTTTGTTAAAAACAGATACAACGATATTGCCCAGGTCCATTTTATTTTCCCTTTTGGGAGCGATAACGACCGGGATCTGGGAGTTTCCACGCAGGTGCTGCAATACCTGGGAACCGACCGGTATGCTCCCGAAGAGCTGAAGAAAGAATTCTTCAAGATCGGTATTACCAATGATTTCAAGACCACCAACGATCAGCTTATGATTTCATTAACCGGACTGGAAGAAAATATCGAGGCGGGAATTGCACTGCTCCGGCATTGGATGGAAAACGTACAGCCCGATCAGGAAATTTACAAGGATTTTGTGCAGACCGTGCTGGAAAACCGGGCCGCGATGAAGAAGGACAAAGGCCGGATTATGACGGCCCTGACAAACTATACAAAGTTGGGAGCATTTTCGCGCTTTACAGATGTGATTTCAAAAGAAGAGCTGGAAAGCAGCCGTGTTGAAGTGTTTACCGACCGGATGAAAAAACTGTTCAGCTTTCCGTATGAGATCTTTTTCTACGGAAGGAATTCAGAGACTTTCACTGCTTATATCGGTAAATATACGGAGCCGGAAACGCTTCAGATTCCTGAACCGAGGAAGTATCCTGAGTCTGCGACGGGAGGAAATGTCTACTTTACCAATTATGATATGGTGCAGATGGAAATGAGCAAAGTGGGAAAGGGGAAAGATGTGAATCCGGAGAACTTCGGGAAAATCAATGTCTTCAACGAATATTTCGGCCGCGGGCTGTCGTCGATTGTTTTCCAGGAAATCCGTGAGAGCAAGAGCCTGGCATATTCTGCGTATGTTTCTTACGCTGCCAATTCGGAACTCAACCATCCGGATTACATCACGACTTATGTGGGAACACAGCCGGACAAGCTTCAGATTGCCGTGGATACGATGACGGAACTGATGGCCGAGCTGCCGGAGGTGCCGGTACAGTTTGAAAATGCAAGGAATTCAGCCCTGAAGCAGATCGCTTCCCAACGGATAACAAGAACCAATATTTTCTTCAATACCTTACGGCTGAGGAAACTGAACATCCACCATGATTTCAGGAAAGATATCTATCATCAGATCAAAAGCCTGAAATTCGGGGATTTGAAAGCTTTTTATAACAATTATATCAAACCGGTTGATTTCAATACCGCCATTATCGGTAAAAAAGAAAACCTGAACCGGGAAGCCGTCGACCAAATGGGAACGTTTAAAGAAGTAAGTTTGAAGGATATCTTCGGACATTAATAAAAAAGCCGTCTTACAATATTGTGAGACGGCTTTTTCATCAATAGGAACAGGAACAGGTTTTAACCCGTTCTCTGCAATGTTTACTTTACAATCTTCATTTCATCCACCAGCCATTTGGAATCGGCAAATTTATCGATGATGAAAAGAATGTACTTGGTATCCACCATGATGTTCCGGCTGAATCGCGGATCGTAATTGATGTCGCTCATCGTACCTTCCCACTGACGGTCGAAGTTCAATCCAACGAGGTTTCCGTAAGCATCCAGCGCCGGGCTTCCTGAGTTTCCGCCAGTGGTGTGGTTGGTTGCGGTAAATCCTACCGGAACGTCACCCGTTTTATCTTTATACATGCCGAAATCTTTTTTGCTGTAAAGGTCGATCAGCTTTTTCGGAACATCGAATTCGTAATCTCCCGGAACATATTTTTCCATTACCCCCGCCAGGTGCGTCTGGTAATTGTACGAAACGGCATCTCTGGGCGAAGAACCTTTCACTTTTCCGTAGGCTACCCGAAGGGTAGAATTGGCATCCGGGAAAAACTTGCGGTCCTTATCGGTTTTAATCTGCTGGGCCATATACGTTTTCTGCAGGGCATCGATCTTCGTCTGCAAAGCCGTAAACTGAGGATCCGCTTTGGTCATATACGTGTCTCTCATCGACAGATACAGCTGGTAAGCCGGATCTTTTTTAATGGCTTTGATCAGCTTGTCCTGATTCGAGAATGCCTTGTTGATGTCTTTGCTCAATGAAGCACCATTCACATCGCTTCTTCCTGTGATCACCGAGTTTTTGGAAATATCCTCGATGGTCCTGATATTTTCAGCTTCATTTTTATACTGATCAAACCCGGCCGGCAGGAATTGCGGTGCCGTTTTGCTGGCATAAAGGGCCAGCAGTTTGGCCGTTACTTTAGCATCCAGCTCCGCGTTGTAATCTTTGTAAAAAGAAGTCAGCCTGTTTTTGAAGGCCGCTGTGCTTTTTTCGTCGGCTCTTCCGGCTTCTACTGCGGTAATATACCCGTAGTACAGGTTGGCCAGCATCAACGTTTCCGCATTTCTGACAGTCTCAGAATAATAGGCATTGTTTAAGGCATAAGGCGCCTGCTCGGCATACAGCCTGTTCATCTGGTCGATCGTGGATTTGATCTCCGGATTTTTTGCTGCGAGCGTCCCTTCGTACATTACTTTTTTCTGTACGGCATTGGATTTTTTCAATCCTTCCACTTCGCCGATCCACTTTTTCCAGTAGTTGGCTACCGAAGCATATTTTGAAGCATACTGTATGCGTGTGGCCGCATCGGTACGCATTTTTTCATCCAATGTTTTTAATGCTACATCACGTACTGCAATTCTGGCAGGATCAATCTCCGTCATGATCTTCTCAACGGCAATGGCCGGAAGGTATTCCGTGGTTCTGCCCGGGAATCCGAAAACAAAGGTGAAATCGTTTTCATTTTTATCCTTGATGGAAACCGGAAGGTAGTGCTTAGGAACATACGGTACGTTGTCTTTGGAATATTCCGCCGGCTTGTTGTTCTTATCGGCATAAATCCTGAACATAGAGAAATCCCCGGTATGTCTTGGCCACACCCAGTTGTCGGTATCGGAACCGAATTTCCCGATGCTCTGCGGAGGTGCCCCTACCAGACGGATGTCTTTGAAGGTTTCTATCGTGTACGCATAAAATTTATTCCCATAGTACATGGACTTTACGGAAATCGACTGATACGGCTCGGTTTTCTGGGCGTTTTTATAAACCTCGATATTTTTGGCAATCTGTTTGGCCAGTTCCGGCTCCTGAAGATTATCCGTTCCCTGCAGGATCTGAGGGGTTACTTCTTTGATGTCGACAATAAAATCTACGGTTAGTCCCGGATTCGACAGTTCACCCGTCATGTTTTTAGCCCAGAATCCGTTGGACAGAAGGTCGTTTTCAACGGTGGAATGCGCCTGGATCTGCCCGTACCCGCAGTGGTGGTTGGTCAGCAGAAGGCCTTTCGGCGAAATAATTTCGGCCGTACATCCGCCGTTGAACTGCACCACGGCATCCTTGATGCTGGGCTTCTGCGGATTGAAAATATCTTTGGCAGAAATCTTCATTCCTAAATCTTTCATCTCCTTTTCATTAAGCTCTGTCGGAATCCACATTCCGCCGTATTGCTGTGCAAACGTCATTACAGCCGGCAAAAGAAATACAGATAAGAGTATCTTTTTTGTCATAATCAAAATTTTGTCCCAATTTACGAAGAAAATTTCAGGTTTAAACTTTTGTTAAAAATGAAAGGAAAAATTTCACCACAAAAGGTTCAAAAGACATTGATACGTTTTAAAAAGTTAAATGTTTCATGCCAAATGAGCACAAAAGCTTCAAAAAATCAAAGATTTTTATAGCCTCCATGATTCTAAAGAACGGCTCTCCGATGGCTGAGCGGAGTCGAAGCCACGCTGTCAAAGAACTCCTTTCCAATTTTTTCCGGGCGATGCTCCAACCGATGTTGAGATCCCTACGGGATGGACAAAGGGAGAGGTTAATCTTTTTATTTAATTCAGTTTAATGCAATAAATATGCGCAAACCTCTGTGCAGATCCGTGTAAATCTGCGGTTAAAAATAAACGGAAATTTTAACCACAAACCGGAGGTTCGACGAAGTCAAAAGGATCAAAAGACATTCATACTGCTAAAAAAATTACTTGTTTATGCTAACAAAAGCACACAAAAGTTTTTAAAATCAAAGATTTTTATAGCCCAATGATTTTAAGGAACGTCTTTCCGGTGGCTGTGAGCGGAGTCGAAGCCACGCTATCCGGGGAATCCATATCAATCTTTTCCAGGCGGTGCCCTATATACTATGTTGAGATCCCTACGGGATGGACAAAGGAGAGGTAACATTAAAACAGGCACAATCATCTGTGAAAATCCGTGTAAATTTGTGGTTTAAAATCTAATCATACTCATTTTGACCGAACATAATCTGCATGCATCTGTAGACAGAAACAAGGCCTAAAATTCATAGCTGATGATTCTTTCATCTTTCATTAAGCTTTCAGTTAACGCCTGATGGTACACATTTTTTCCGACAATAATCCATGCGGTGGTAATTTTTCCCTCGTCGTATTTCTGTTTTGAAACCATGAACCGCAGATGATGTTTCTTGAAAATTGTTTCACAATGCGCAAGATCATGATGATTGGAAACCGTTATTCTATATTCGCGGATTTTATGTTCGCGGTCAATGAGCTTTTCAAAAAAGGTGAGTGAACTTAAAATCACCAGCACTAGGAGAGTTCCCAGTACGGCAAGGTAAACATAGCCGGAACCCACGGCCATCCCGATGGAAGCCGTTGCCCAGATCGTTGTTGCCGTGGTGATTCCGTCGATTTTATTATCGCCTTTAAAAATAACCCCGGCCCCCAAAAAACCGATGCCGGTAATGATGTTGGCGGCAATCCGGTCGGGATCATCAACACCGATTTTGATCGACAGAACGGTAAAAAGGCAGGAACCGAAACAAATCAGGATAAACGTACGCAGCCCCGCCGATTTGTTCCGGTATTCGCGTTCTGCACCGATAAGGATTCCGAGAACTACGGAAATGAAAATAAGCAGCAATTCGTTCTGAATCGAATGATCATTTAGAAATTCCATTGTTAAAATCTTTACTTCTTACCTAAAGATACATGAAAAAAAACGTCTGTTTTATGACTGTAATTATTTTTGATAAAAAAAGACTGCCTTACGAAAGACAGTCTTGCTTATGATAACAATTAAATTTAGTTTTTAATAAATTTCTGACTGAATGTTTGATCCTTTGTCGATAATTTGATGATATAATTTCCTTTGGCAAGCTCGGAAACACCAACAGTGTTTCCTTTAACCGGAACAGCCATCATAACCCTTCCCGAAGCATCATAGATTTCAGCTTTTACAATTTTATTTTTGGATTGAATATTCAGGACGTCTTTTGCCGGATTCGGATAAATGGCAATGTTGCCGGTTTCTTTACCGGTTTCTTCAGCAGCCAGTACGTTCTGAATGGTTGTCGTATAAGTATTGGTGGTAATCGGCGCATTATAATCGAAATAAATTTTTGCTAAATTGCTAAAGCTATCTCCAAGATTCAGTGTAGATTTTGTTTTGATTTTAAATGAAACATACCCGTCATTATTTGCATCATCGAAAGGCAGCTGAATGTTTTCAAAAATAAATTCTACCACATTCGGATTCGTTGTCCTCGTAACGAAGTTGTGGCTTGCATTCAGCGGGATCAGACTGGATACATTATATTTGGAAGCGTCAATAACGTCTTTTATTATAATGTTTTGTGCATTTGCCGTTCCTGTATTTTCAAACCGAATCAGATAATGAACGTAGTCCCCGACTTTTATCTGTGAAATTGTAGTTCCCTCCAAACAGGTTTTGTCATTCGGATCAAAAGAATTCACAACCGTCTGATTCAATGTAAATGTATTGTCTAAAGGCGTATCATCAGCAGCACCGTTTACCTGTATCGTATGATGTAAAATATCGCCACCATTCACCGCTGGAATTTGCGTCGGGGTATTTAATTTTAAAGTTACTGTAATTTCTCGGGTTTCAAAAGGAAGCAGATTGGCAAAATTCCAGTTCAATAATCCGGTAGATTGTGAATTGGGGGTTGCCGTTGAAGATAAATAATCAGTTAGATTGTCATTATAATTAAATGAAACCGTTCCGGACTGTGGGCTGGTCCCTTTATTTTTATAAACGATTTTATAAGTCGCGTTAAAACCGGGCCGGGCCGCCGTAAGCGGAACAATTACCGCCTCAAGATCGTTGTGGGTTCCGTTTGCCGTTAAGCAAAAGTTTTGCGTAAGAGGACTTGTCTGTGTTGGAAAGTTGGCCGTAAAAGCAGAAGGTGAAATATTAAAATAAGCCGGGTTTTCCAGGATCGGAGTTACAGTATGAATTCCGGCCGGAACAGAAACCGAATAATTCCCCGAATTATTGGCCATAATGCTGCCGGAGACTGTTCCATTGGTAATATTAAATTTCTGAAATGCTCTGCTAAGGTCATTTACATCACAACCGTTGTTATTGCTGTCATATTTTATATTTCCACTGAACGTATATTTGGAATTACCCGGAGTGAAATAGCAGTAACTGTTAACATTTGTATTGGGATTACCCTGTGATGCTACGTAGTTTGCAAATTGATTCATTTCAAAATCATCACAGCATATATTCTGAAGCTTAGGATTAGGAAAAAGAACTGTTGAAGAAACATAATTCATAGCCTGGTTTTTTAATAAAACCTGCTCAAGATCGGGATTATTATCACATTTAATATTTGTAAGATCAGGATTATTGGATAAATCGAGATTGATGATAGCATTATAATCACAATCCAGCCTTAAAAGATTAGGCAGCATACTAAGATTAAGATTAGTCAGATGATTGTTGGAACAAATGACTTTTTTGAGGTTTACGGAGGTGGAAAAATCAAGAGTTGACAACTGATTGGATGTGACATCGAGATTTTGAAGTTCCGGTAAATTATTTAAACTCAAAGATGAAATTTGATTATTTGATACATTGATATTCTGAAGATTAGGATGATTGTTTACCACCAAAGAGGAAAGGTTGTTGTTGATTAAATATAAATTTGTTAATGCAGAAGCACCGGTTAGACTTATGTTAGAAATATTGTTGAATGATAAACCTACGCTGATAAGCGAGCTGCAGCCATCCAGAATTACATTGGAAAAAGAATTGGCCTGACCATTTACATATTGAAGAGTTGTGTAATTTGTGAGATCAAGAACAGGAAGGCCGGTAGTAAGCAGAGTTAGCTTTTTAAATTGTGGCGATCCTGTAAAATTGATATTCGATAAAAAGGGGGTATAAGAAATGAATGCTTCTTCGAGATTGGACATATTAGATCCATTTACGGTTTGAATACCGGGACCATTTTGTATAAGCAGCTCTTTTAACGCAGGAAGTCCTTGAAGATTTGCCGTCAGAAGATTGTTGGTTCCTATAAGATTTAAATAGGTTACAGAATTACTGTTAACAACCAGATTGGCTGCATTGAAGCCTAAATATAAAGTTTTTAATTTTGGACAAGAAGAAATGTCAATAGAGGTCAGATAATCCGACCAGGTATTTAAAGATTCTAATTGAGGAAGATTTAGGGTTAAATTGGTATACTTATTATAGCTGATACCTAATGTTTTTAAATTGGTAAAAGAGTTGATACCTGTCATATCTACAATTGAATTGTTTGACATGTATAATGTTGCTACACTTTGTGCTTCTGATAACTGGATATTGCCATCGTAGTTGGTATCAATTCTTATACTGTTACCTGCGTTGTCTAGTGCAAATCCGTTTGTATTGTTTGCGGCCAGTAGTTTTGCCTTAAAAACAGGATCTGGAATATTTACAATCTGTGCCTGAAATACAGCAAGAATTATTAAACAAATAATTGAATAGATTTTCTTCATGGTTATAAACAAGTTTTTCCTTTATTTTTTAAAGCGCAAAAATAAACCATTGAAAAATAATTCCAATGGTTAGATATAAATATTTTTCTGAATTTACTGCTTCTCCACCAGATCAAGAAACTGCTGCTCATCCAGAATCTCAATAGTTCCGATACTCTGGGCTTTTTTCAGCTTGCTGCCGGCTTTTTCGCCCACCACCAGGTAGTTCAGGTTTTTGGATACGGCTGAGATATTTTTTCCGCCGTGCTTTTCCACCATTTCCTCCGCGGCTTCCCGGGTGAATAGGGATAATTTTCCGGTGAACAGGAACGTTTTTCCATCTAGAACATTGGACAGCACTTCATTCGTGCTTTCGCCTTTTTCGAGTTGAACGCCGTAAGACTTCAATCTCTCCAGCATCAGGATATTTTCGGAATTATGAAGGAAATCGTAAAGGCTGACGGCGATTTTGGTGCCGATATCTTCCACCTGGCAAAGTTCCTCAACGGTGGCATTTTTCAGCTCGTCGATGGTCGGGAAGTTTTTCACCAGCTTTTTAGCAACGGTTTCACCCACATGCTTGATGCCGATTCCGTACAAGACCTTTTCAAACGGGATCTCTTTTGATTTTTCAATCCCTGAAATAATATTCTGGGCCGATTTTTCCGCCATCCGTTCCAGCGGAAGAAGCTGTTCTTTGGTCAGAACATAGAAGTCGGCAGGGTTTTCAATCAGTCTTTCTCTATACAATTGTTCGATGGTTTCGCTTCCGAGGTTTTCAATATTCAGAGCCTTCCGGGAAACATAATGGATCATCCTTCCGACCACCTGTGGCGGACAGTGCAGCTCGTTCGGGCAGAAATGGATCGCCTGATCCTCGATCTTTACCAGTTCCGTGCCGCATTCAGGGCAGTTTTTGATATACTCGATTTCCCTGCTGTCCTCCGTTCTTTTTTCCGGATTCACGGCAACGATTTTCGGGATGATCTCGCCGCCTTTTTCCACGTAAACAAAATCATGCTCATGCAGATCCAGTTTTTTGATGATGTCTTCATTGTGCAGCGATGCCCGTTTTACAATAGTTCCTGCTAATAAAACAGGTTTTAGGTTGGCCACCGGGGTAATCGCTCCTGTTCTTCCGACCTGATAGGTTACTTTATCCAGCTGTGTTTCTACTTTTTCGGCTTTAAATTTATAAGCCATGGCCCATCGTGGGGATTTTGCGGTGTATCCGAGCTGTCTTTGCTGTTTTAATGAATTCACTTTCAGAACGATCCCGTCGATCTCAAACGGCAGGTTGTGCCTTTCCAGATCCCAGAAGGTAATAAATTCCTGCACTTCAGCCATGGTTTTGCACAGCCTGGCTTGCTGAGAGATCTTGAAGCCCCAGGATTTGGCCTTTTCAAGAAGTTCCCAGTGCGACTCCGCAGGGATTTCTTCTGAAATATACTGATACAATACCGAAGACAGTCCGCGTTTCCGTACTTCACCGCTGTCCTGCATCTTCAGGCTGCCGCTGGCCGTATTTCTCGGGTTCATAAACGGATCCAGCCCGTCTTCTTCACGCTGCTTATTGATCTTGTCGAAATTTTTCCGGGTGAGATAAATTTCGCCACGCATAAAGAAATGCTGCGGAAAATCGCCCTTCAGTTTCAGCGGAACATCGGAAATGGTGCGGACATTCCCTGTAATTTCATCCCCCTGGAAGCCGTCGCCCCGGGTGACGGCCTGTACCAGCTTTCCGTTTTCATACAGAATGGAAATCGAAGCCCCGTCGTATTTCAGTTCGGCAACAAATTCCACGGGTCCGTCGGTGGTTTTGATGATCCTTTTCTCCCAGTCTTCAAGATCGTCGAAATCGTAGGAATTATCCAGGGAATACATTCTGAATTTATGCTGAACCGTCGGGAACACTTTGGTAATTCCGCCGCCTACGCGTACCGTAGGGGAATTTTCATCGTAAAATTCGGGATGTTTGGCTTCTAGGTCGCGGAGTTCTTCCAGCAGCATATCGAAATCATAATCTGAAATCGTCGGCATATCAAGGAGATAATAATTTTCATTGTGCTGGTGAAGCGCTTTGCGGAGGTCTTCTATTTTCTGTTGGATATTTTCGGACATCGAGTTTCTCTTTTCAGCAAAAATAGCTAAATCCGATGTAAAAAATAAGACAATTACTCATTCTGAGAAAATTAAAAACGCGTAACATATTTCAACCGCTTGACTATCCATCGGATAAAATATTTGTTAAAATTTACTTAACATCATGTTCCGATAAAATTTAAAAAATGTTAAAACTCCCTTAAACAAAGGGTTCTCTGAGTCAGGATACCTTTGCATGCAGCTAATTTGAAAAATATGAAAAGAGTAAAAATTGTATTGGGACTGTTGTTTCTGAGTTTCGGGACACTGGCCTATGCACAGACCACGCAAGCCTCCATTACCGGGAAAGTAACCGGTACCGGAAAATCCCCGCAGGAAAAGGTGAAAGTAACGATCGTTAATGAATCCACGGGGTTCAGAACGGAAACGGAAACCAATTCCAGAGGCGAGTATATCTTCAAAGAAATTCCTTTGGGCGGACCTTATACCGTGATTGTAAATGATGAAAAGAGGGAAGGCTACAACGTCAATTTCGGTGACCAGGTAACGGTAAACATGGACCTTGCCAATGAGAAATCCATAGAAGAAGTGGTGGTTGTAGGAAACCTGAAGAATAAAATCGGGAATTTGGGAGCCGCTACCGCGATTACGACAAAAAATATGGGAATCCTTCCTGTGAACGGTAGGAATTTCGCCAATCTCGCGGAATTGTCTCCGTTAAGCGGCAAGAACGGAAGTATTTCCGGGCAGCTTGGTTCTTCCACGAACTTTACCATCGACGGGATGACGGCTAAAAACCCGACTTCCGCAGGGGCTACGACTAGCCGGAGCGGTGCCCCGTTTTCCATTTCCATTGAAGCGGTGCGGGAATTTAAAGTCACCACCAACCAGTATGATGTTACCCTGGGAAGAAGCGGCGGCGGAACCATCAGTGCCGTGACGAAATCCGGGACCAACAGGTTTTCCGGAAGTGCCTGGGAATATTTAAGAACCAACTGGCTGTCCAGCCCGTATGATATTCGCGGAAACAAAAGAAACGTGGATTTCTCGACTTCACAGTTCGGTTTCTCTTTGGGCGGTCCGATCATTAAAAACAAACTGCACTTCTTCGTTGCGTGGGACCACCAGCTGGATTCCCGACCGTTACAGATCGCAGACATCCGGTCGCAGGAAGATGAGCTGAGGCTGAATACCACCACAGCAACTTTAAATAAATTTTTAGATGTGGCAAGGGCGAAATACGGCGTGGCCAACAGTCCTCAGTTCGGAAGCTTTGACAAAGTAAGAAATTCAGATGCGGCATTTTTACGTCTGGACTGGCAGATCAACGAGAAAAACTTATTAACCCTGAGAAATAATTTCACCTATGATTTAAATAAAAACGGATTGGCAGATAATACGGCCATCACGGCTTTTGAATCGTATGGAAACGATAAAAACCTCGACAATAGCTTATTGCTGACCTTACGATCTAACCTGAAGCCTAACCTCACTAATGAGTTGAAGGCACAGTATCTTTACACGTTCCAGGACAGTTATCAGAACGACCAGCTGGGGCATCCGGTACCGAGAGCCATCGTTGAAAATATCGTAAGCAGCATCGACGGTAAGGACAGAGCGACCAACATCCAGATCGGAGGCCACCGTTTTGCCCAGGAAAGTTTCAGAAACAATGTGTTCCAGCTGGTAGACAATTTATATTACAATACCGATAAAATCAAATACACTTTCGGGATGGATCTGATGTATACGATGGCCAGATCGGTATACGGAAGCGAAGTAAACGGAAGGTTCCATTTCAGGGAAAATCCTACACAGAACGGAGATAACCTGTACAATTTCAATAACCAGATCGCGTACCGTTTTTACAGGGAAGTTCCTCTGATGGACGATCCGTCCGTTAAATCGAATATTTACAATCTTGGTGTATACGGGCAGATCCAGACGAAAGTGGCTAGAGGACTGGATTTGATGGCCGGCTTACGATTGGATTACGGCGGTTATCCGAAAGCAGGGCTGAACCAGAAGCTGTATGACGAAATGGGAATCCGGACAGATAACCAGATTAAATCTTTCATCGTTCAGCCGAGATTCCAGTTCGACTGGAATATCAACGAAGGAAACAGAGACTTCTTAAAATTCGGGGCCGGGATATTTTCATCGGATATCAACAATTATATGATTATCAACAACCTGGTGTTCGATGGAAGGCATCTGGCAACGGTAGATGTAACCGGTAAAGATGTTCCTGTTCCGGACTTCAATAGCTATAGAAATGATTATAGCACAGTTCCAACATTGGCTCAGTATCAGCTTCCGACCATCAATTATACCGGAAAAGATGCCAAAATCCCGGTAGTTTACAAAGCGAATGTATCGTATACCCACTTCTTTAATGAAAGATTCAGGGCAGGGGTTGCTGCTTATATGGCTCTGGGAAGAAACAATTATTTCTATTACGACAGAAACATGGTGACCAATCCGAATTTTACACTGGATAACGAAGGCGGAAGAGGGGTATTTGTTTCCGCAACTAGCATCGCCGCCAACGGAACCCTGAACTGGAAAAACGGCAGGATCAACAATAATTTCGGAAGGGTTCTGGAACTGGTGAGCGACGGAAAAGTCAACCAGTATTCTTTTGTAGTGGATACCAGCTACCGCTATTGGAAAGACGGGGAAATTACGGCAAGTTATACCTGGGCGGATATTAAAGACAACACGTCTTATAACGGAAACGTAGCCAATTCGGCCACTTTGTCCACGCCGGTGGCCAGTGACCCGAGAAACCTGAGAATGTCGTATTCCGATAACCAGTTCAGGAACAAAGTGGTGATCTACGGGAATTCACCTACGATTGCCGGGTTTACCTTAGGGATCCGGTATGCCGGGATGGGCGGAACGCGTTTCTCCGTATTGGCCGGAGGCAATGTAAACGGAGATTTTGTGGATTCCAATGACCTGGCCTACATTTTCCCGAACCTTACCCAGACGCTGATCGATAATCCTGAAGTAGGGACGGCACTGAAAAATTATATTACCGATTACAACAATGAAATTGCGGAAAGAAACGGCGGAAAGAACGGTTTCTACGGGATCTGGGACGTGCGTGTTGCAAAGAAGATCAAATTTGAGAAGATCGGTGCTTTCGAGCTTTCAGTGGATATTTTCAACGTGGCGAACCTGCTGAATAAAGAATGGGGCGTCAACAAATCCTATGGTAACATGTCGCTCTACAGTATTACCGGATTCGACCAGACGACCAGGCAGTTCAAATACAACCTGAACACCAGCGGACTGGAACCGTTGAACGGAAACCCGTATCAGATCCAGATCGGGGCAAAGTACACGTTCTAGGAATGTGAATGGTGAATGGTCAATTGTGAATTGGTTAAGATGAATTAACTTGAAACAGACTGCATTTGATTTATTTTCAGTTGTTTTATTTAAATCTAAAATTGAAATTCAGTTGGTTGAGTCAGGATTGTAGCTAAAGTTTTTATTAATGCTTATGCTGACCATCTACAGGACAAAATTAACCATTGACTTGCAAAGCAAAATTGATCATTCCCTCAAATTTATATACCTTTATCTGAAAGTTGAAAAGCTTTCTAGTTTAATATTTAATTTATATTATGAAAAATTTTATCTTAGGGTTAGCAGTTTTAAGCACAGTGGTTATGAAGGCACAAACCCAGGTTATCGCCCACAGAGGGTACTGGCAGACCCAGCCGCCGACAACGGAAAATTCCCTGAAGTCGCTGGAGAATGCACAGAAGTTGAAGATCTATGGTTCCGAGTTCGATGTACGGATGACGAAAGACGGTGTTCTGGTGGTAAACCATGACGAGCACCACGCCAAAATGGAGATCTCCGAAACCGATTTCAAAGAGCTGGAGAAAGTAAAATTATCCAACGGCGAAGACTTTCCTACCTTAAAAGATTACCTGAAGCAAGGCAAAAAAGACAAGGCCCTTAAACTGATCGTTGAAATAAAGCCGGATAAAACAAAGGAAAAAGAAGACGAGCTGACGGCCAAAACGATTAAGATGATTAAAGACATGAAGCTGGGAGCCCAATGTGAATTCATCTCTTTCAGCCTGAATATCTGTAAGGAAATCAAAAAACTGGAGCCATCTTTTAAAGTACAGTATCTGAAAGGAGAATTGTCTCCGCAGCAGATCAGGGACGAAGGACTGGACGGAATCGATTACCACTACAGCATCTTCCAGAAAAATCCGACCTGGATCGCCGATGCGAAAGCGTTGGGACTGATTACCAATGCCTGGACGGTAAATGATATTGCCATCGCAGACGAACTGAAAAAGCAGGGGATCGGATTCATTACCACCAATATCCCGGATCAGCTTAAAAAGTAAATCCGGTTGTATAACTTTTTAAAACAGTCTGTCTCTCTGAAGCGGACTGTTTTTTATTTATACATTAACCCAGATGATCTGTATTTAAAATGAAAGCAATTTAAATAACGTGAATTCGACGGTAATTATTTGTTTTTAAGCAATTTAATGGAATTGAAAGATAAGTGAAAATCTGAAAGGCTTTAGCGTAGTACAAAAAAATCAGTTGATATTCAAAATTATGGGAAATATCCTTAAATGACAGTGCTTCCAGCATCCAGCGCCCCTCTTCCAGCCTTTTAAGTATGCTTTGTAACTCGAATCTGCGTTAAATGGAATCCGGTAAATATCCGGTTATCATAATCTGCAGTATTACCCCATTTCTCAAAAAGGCTGAAAATCCTTTAAATACTTATTAAGAATGGATACCAAATGCTTTGTGGTATGCGCGTGGTATATTTTATTCTCTCATAAAAAGACAATAAAAATAGGCAAATAAAATGACCTTATCATATTAAAATTGCTTAATTATTTTAAGCTGCTGTCAATCAAAAATCTATCCTTTATTGTTAAACATAAATTAATATTTCGTTTAATAATTCTTTAATATCTGTTAAAACCGTGTTAAAGTCTTACTCATATTGTCGTTCTATTTTTGCGCAAACAAAAAGGATATGCGTAAAGCAACACAAAAAGTACTCATTTTATCATTATTAGGACTCGTCAGTGTAGAAATGGCCGCCCAGCAAAGGGCAAAAAAAGACACCATTAAAAACATCGACGAAGTAGTGGTAACCGCTTTGGGGATCAAAAGACATGACAAGTCATTGGGATACGTGGCGGAAACCATTAAATCCGAAGAATTGTTAAGAACCCAGAATAACAACTGGTCTCAGGCGCTTGAAGGAAAAGTGGCCGGTCTGAAAATCCAGACCGCCGGAGCCGGACCGTTGGGAAGTTCGATTATCAAGCTGAGAGGAGACATCTCCATGAATCCAGATCAGAATAATGCCCTGATCGTGGTAGACGGAATTCCATTGAACAACAATACCACCGGTACCGGCTTTTCCGCGTACGGAGCAGGGTCCAAAGCGGATCTTCCGATCGATTACGGAAACGGGATCAACACCATTAATCCGGATGACATCGAATCCATTACGGTACTGAAAGGAGCTACCGCATCGGCTCTCTATGGATCCAGAGGTGCAGGTGGAGCGATTATGATCACCACCAAATCTGGGAAAAGCAGGAAAGGAAAAGTACAGGTGACTTTAAATTCCTATTCGAGCTACGATACGGTACTGAAATGGCCGGATTACCAGTATGAGTACGGGCAGGGTACCCTTCAGAAAGATGCCAAAGGGAATTTCTATTATTCTTACGGAGCATCGGCAGACGGCGTGAATACCGGTTCTACCAGCAGCGCGTTCGGGCCTAAGTTTGCCGGGCAGTCCTTTTTCCAGTACGATCCTACCGTAGAAGGGCAAAGCAAGGAGCGCCAGTTGTGGAGACCCTACAAAGACAACATCAAAGGATTCTGGGAAACCGGGGCTACCTTTTCCAATAACATCGCCCTCGAAGCTTCCAACGAAAATACGTCTTTCAGATCTTCCTTAACCTATCTGAAAAACGAATGGATGATGCCGAATACCGGTTTCGACCGTTTTACTGCGGCTTTCTCCGTAGATCATAAATTAAATGAAAAACTTAAAGTAGGCATTAAGTTCAATTACAGCAAGACGAAAAGCGACAACCTTCCGGCAACGGGATACAGCAACCAATCGATTTCCTACTTCATGATTTTCCAGAACCCGAATGTGGACCTTTCGTGGTACAGGCCGATCTGGAAAGCCGGAAAAGACCAGGTGGAGCAGATTCACCCGTTCAGTTCCTTTATCGACAACCCTTACCTCATCGCTTATGAAATGCTGAACGGGGTGGATAAAAACTTTATTACCGGAAACGTAAACCTCAATTATAAAATTACCAAAAACTTTGAAGTGATGGTGCGCTCCGGGATGGAACTTACCAATGAGCTGCGTACCCAGAAAAGACCATGGAATTCCGCCAACTACCTGCAGGGGATGTACCGGGAGCAGTATGTGAAGCTGATGGACATGAACAATGACGTGTTGTTTACCTATAAAAACAAGTTCAATGATTTTGATTTCAGCGCATCAGCCGGGGGCAATATCCGCTATATGGAATACGTGATGAACGATTATATCGCGGAAGGCCTTCTGAAGCCGGGTGTATATACTTTACCGAACGGAATCTCGAACATTAACAAATTTGCCAGGCCAAACGACAAGCAGGTGAACAGTGCCTATGCTTTGGCAACACTGGGATATAAGAATAAAATATTCCTGGATCTTACGGCAAGAAACGACTGGAGCAGCACGCTTCCCGAGCAGAACCGTTCTTATTTCTATCCGTCGGCGGCTACTTCATTCATCCTTTCGGATATCTTTAAACTGACTTCAGACCGGTTCAACTTCTGGAAGCTGAGAGCTTCATGGTCACGTGTAGGAAACGATTCAGATCCTTATCAGCTTATCAAATATTATAACAACAGCGATTTCCAGGGATCTGTAGAATCTCCATCTTTATACCCCAATCCGAACCTCCGTCCCAATATGATTACCAGTATCGAGGCCGGAATGGATTTCAGCATCCTGAAAAACAGAATAAGTTCTACAGTAACGGCGTACCAGAACAATTCCAAAGACCAGATCGTACGGATTCCGACGCTTTGGGAAACCGGGTTCAGCAGCAAGGTCATCAATGCCGGTGAAGTAAGGAACCGCGGACTGGAAGTTACTTTAAATGCTTTCCCGGTGAAAAACAAGAATTTCTCATGGGCCGTGAACGCCAACTGGTCGATGAACCGGAATAAAATCCTCTCCCTTCCGGAAGAATTCAACGGGGAGCCTTACACGATGGGAAGTGTGGGGGGCGTCGTCTATTTTAATGCTTATGTGGGCGGTTCACTTGGAGATATGTATGGATACGGGCTGATGTATTCCCCGGACGGACAGGTAATCTTCAACTCAACCGACGGATTAACGGCAAAACCAACCCAGATGAAAAGGATCGGAAATGCCTATCCGGAATGGAGGGCCGGGCTTCAGAATGAATTCAGGTATAAAGGGTTTACCGTAAGCTTCTCGTTCGACGGACAGTATAAAGGGATGGCCTATTCCCAGTCCCATCACAAAATGACCGAGCAGGGAAAACTGGAGCACACATTAGCCGGAAGGGAAAACCCGAACGGGATGATTATCGGGAACGGCGTTGTACAGAATCCCGACGGTTCATTCTCAACCAATACCAAACCGATTCTGTTATCCGCATACTACGCGGATTATTACAGAAGGGCCAATGTGGAAACCAACACCTTCGATACTTCATTCATTAAGCTCAGGGATGCCAGGATTTCCTATACGTTCCCGAGAAGCGTAACCGAAGAGCTGAAGCTCACCGATCTTACCCTGGCTCTATTCGGAAGAAACCTCTGGATGTGGACGAAATTCCCGCTCTTCGATCCGGAAGCTGCTACCCTGAACGACAGCCAGATCACTCCCGGAGTGGAAATCGGGCAGCTGCCGACCGCAAGAACCGTGGGAATCCAGCTTAACGTTAAATTCTAAAATCTTACAACATGAAAAAATTACTTTTAAATATCCTATTGGTTGCAGGAATCGGTTTCATTCCGGTTTCATGCAGCAGAACGCTTGATGAGGTAAATACCGACAACAGCCGGATCAGCGAACCCGTAGCTTCAAAGCTGCTCGTACCGGTACAGTATAATATGTCGGCCGTAAACTATATGAGGGCAAACGATTTCACCTTCGATCTGATGCAGGTTTCCCTGGATTTTCCCAATGAAGGAAATACCCTGAGCCGGTACAACATCACCGAAAACACGGGAGCCGGATTCTGGAACAACAGCTACAAGTGGATCAAGCAGGTAAAAGACATGAAGTTTGCCGCAGAAAGGGACAATGATCCGAACTACCTGGCCATTTCCATGGTGCTGAATGCCTGGATCTATTCCAATCTTACCGATACCTACGGGGATGTACCGTTTTCTGAAGCTTCCAGCCTGGAAGATAATATCTCCCAGCCGAAATTCGACCGTCAGAAAGATATCTATGTTCAGTTGCTGAATGACCTGAAGACCGCCAATTCCCTTTTCATCACAACAAAAACACTGGGTGGGCCGGATCTTTTCTATAAAGCGGAAAGTGATGTGAACGGGATTACCAACTGGAAAAAGTTCTGCAACTCGCTTTCCCTGCGTTTGCTGACCCGGATCCTGAGCAAAGACGGTGAAGTGAATGTAAAAGAGCGGATCCAGGAAATTATCAGCAACCCGACCACTTATCCTATTTTCCAGAGCAATTCGGAAACCGCAAAAGTGGCGGTAACCGGTGTAGCTCCACTTCTGCCGCCGATTACAAGACCTCAGGATTTTACAACCGGAAGAGCTGTTTCAGCATTTTTTGTAGAGACGTTAAAAGCGAACAATGATCCGAGAATGGCTCTGTTTTTCAGCCAGGCAAAAAATCTTTCCAACGCGAACATCGGGTATAAAGGGGCTCCGTCAGGTTATGCTTACGGAACGGTATTCGACTACCAGCCGTCCAACATGAACCAGAACCTTTCCAAAGCTCCGCTTAATATTCTGGTATTCCCGTATGCCGAGCTGCAGTTTATCCTTTCGGAACTGGCTTTTAAAGGCGTGATTCCCGGAAGTGCCCAGACGTATTATGAAAGCGGCGTAAAGGCTACCATTGAACAGTGGGGTGCCACCATGCCATCCAATTATTTCACCAATGCCAATGTCGCCTACAACGGAACCCTGGAAAGGATCATGCTGCAGAAATACGTTGCCCTGTTCTTTGTAGACCAGCAGCAGTGGTTTGAAAAAAGAAGAACCGGATTCCCGGTACTGCCGAACAACGGAGGATTGCTGAATAACGGAGTCATGCCGTCAAGGCTGATGTATCCGCCGAATCCAAGAGTATTAAACACCAACAATTACCAGGCAGCCGTACAGCAGATGGGCGGCGACAACATCAATGTAAAAGTGTGGTGGAATAAATAATCAAAGCGTAAAAACTTAATGATTCAAAATTCAATGATTCAAAATTTGCCAATAAGACTCTGTGTTCTCTTATAAGTAGAACGGCTTTGTGAAACTTAAAACGGTATTGCAGTCAACAAAACTTACTGCACTCTGTGTTCCTATCAATAATAGGCTCCGTGTTCTCTTATAAGTAGAACGGCTTTGTGAAACTTAAAACGGTATTGCAGTCAAAAAAATCTTGGTGAACTCCGTGCTCCGAAAGCCATGTGCCAAGCAACAAATATTTAAAGAAATAATTCAACAGAATAAAATAATGAACATAAAATTTTTAATGCCCTGCCTGCTGATTTCAGCCATGGCATTCTCCCAGGCTTCCGTTTCGGGATATGTGTATGAAGACGGTAACAAAAACCAGAAAAAAGAAAACCGTGAAAAAGGAATTGAAGGCGTCGCCGTTTCCAATGGCGCCCAGGTGGTCCTTACCGATAAAAACGGGAGGTACAGCCTGCCGGTCCAGGACGGGCAGACCATCTTTGTGATCAAACCTTCCGGATATATGACGCCCGTAAACGGGAACAACCTTCCACAATATTACTACCAGTATAAACCGAAAGGGTCGCCGGCCGATTTTAAATACAAAGGTTCGGCGCCTACCGGGGAACTTCCGAAAGAAATCAATTTCGCGCTGAACAAGCAGAACGAAAGCAAGAATTTCGATATTCTGGTTTTCGGCGATCCGCAGCCTTACACGGAGAAGCAGCTGGATTATTTCAGGAGAGCCATCGTGAACGAAGTGAAAAGTACGAAGAAAAATGCCGTTTTGGGAATCAGCCTCGGGGATCTGGTAGGGGACAATCTGAGCCTGCAGAAACCTTATGCCGATGTGATGAAAGAAGTGGGATTGCCATGGTATAACGTGATGGGAAACCACGACATGAATTACGATGCGAAAGAAGACAGGCTCTCCGATGAAACGTTTGAATCAAACTTCGGTCCGGCCAACTATTCCTTCAATTACGGAAATGTGCACTTCATCATGCTGGATGACATTCTCTATCCGGATCCACGCGACGGAAAAGGTTATTGGGGCGGTTTCCGCGAAGATCAGCTGCAGTTTATCGAAAACGATCTGAAGCTGGTGGATAAAAACAAACTGATCGTCGTTTCTTTCCATATTCCTCTGGACCATAAGAACGAAGACAATTTCAGGAACTCCGACCGTCAGAAATTATTCGACAATCTGGCGCCTTTTAAAAATGCTTTGCTTCTGTCGGCGCACACCCACATCCAGCAGCAGCTGTTCTATGGGAAAGAAGCAGGATGGACCGGTTCCAAAGACCTTCATGAATACAACGTCGGGACCACTTGCGGCGACTGGTGGTCCGGGACTTCCGATGATCTTGGATTGCCGACTTCTACCATGAGGGACGGGACGGCCAAAGGATATTCCTTCATCAGCTTCAGCAATAACGAATACAAAGTAAAATACAAAACGGCCGGAAAACCGGAAGACTACCAGATCAACCTGTACGTGCCGAAAGTCGTTCCTTTCCCTTCAAAAACCTCTGCAAAAATCCTGGCGAACTTCTTTATGGGAAGCAAAAAAGACAAGGTGGAATACAGAATAGACGGTGGCGCATGGGAAGACATGCAGTACGATGAAACGGTAGACCCGAGCTTTGTCCTATCGGTTTTCAAATGGGATACTACCCAGACCATGCTGGCGGGCAGAAGGCCTTCCAACCCGGAAATGTCCAGGCATATCTGGACCGGGGAATTCCCGAAAAAACTTTCCCTGGGAAAACACAAGGTTGAGGTAAGAGCAACGGATATGTACGGCAACCGGTTCGCTGCAATGGAGGAGTTCGATGTGCAGAACCAGATTATTATTCCTTAATTTTCATTTATTACTATACTTTCAACGAAACCGGCCCGCTTTTGGGTCGGTTTTAATTTTTAATAACTTAACGTGAGTTCGATCGTATCAACATCATATTTAGTTGATTATTTAATTCAAAAATAAAAATGAGGCTGATTCAGTCGGATTTAAATATTACTCATCTTGCCGGAATAAATAGACGGTTTATGCTTCTGACAGGATTTCATTCTATCCTTTACTAAGCCGTTGCTCTGGAACTGTAAAGCACCCTAATTGAAAAATAACCAAAGCTGGTTATTCAGAATTAAATAAAAACTTCTCTGATAAAGCGACAACCTACTTAGTTTGATGATAAAGACCTTTGAACCTATGTCTGAAATGAGAAACTTCCGGCATCCGGCTTCCATCTTCCAGCCTATTGATGTTCTTCTTCCAGTTGACGTTAATCTAAACCTTAACCAGATCTCAAAGATTTACGGATTTATTTTGTCAATGATTACAATAACCCTTGTTATTTCTCTTTTCCGGATCATCTTTCGTAAATTTGCAGGTATGAATAAAAAATTCTTACAATGAATATCAACGGAAAAAATGCCGTCATTACCGGCGGCGGAAGAGGATTGGGAAAAGCGGTGGCCATGGCGCTGGCAGCAGAAGGGGTTAACATCGGAATTACAGGAAGAAATGAGGAAAACCTTAAAATGACGGTTGATGAAATTCAGAAGCTGGGCGTTAAAGCGGCCTATGCCGTGTTCAGCATCGATAATGAGATCCACGTGAAAGCCGGGATCGAATCGCTGGCGGAGCAGCTGGGCGGCATCGATATCCTGATCAACAATGCGGGCATCGGCGACTTCGGATCTATTGAAGAAATGCCTTCCGAAACCTGGGAGCAGGTGATCAAAACCAACCTTTTCGGGGTATATTATGCAGCTAAAGCGGCTTATCCGTTCATCAAGGAGAGAGGAGAAGGTGATATCGTCAATGTTGCTTCAACAGCCGGCCTGAAAGGCGGACCGAATATGTCGGCCTATGCAGCCTCCAAAGCAGCCGTAGTTTCCCTGTCGCAATCCATGATGGCAGAGTGGAGAAAGCAGAACATCCGGGTCATCACGTTAACGCCAAGCACCATTGCTTCCGATATGTCCATCCAGGGCGGATTAACCGATGGGAATCCTGAAAAAGTCCTTCAGCCGGAAGATTTCGCCGAATGGGTACGCGACATCCTGAAAATGAACCGACGCGCTTTAATTGCCAACGGTTCTATTTTCTCAACGAATCCGTAATCGGATTAACATTAAAAGCTTAAAGTTTTGGGTTCCAAGGTTGGAACCTGATCGTATATCTAAAGCGGGCTTCGGTCCGCTTTTTATTGGAAATTAAGAGAATGGCATAAGGGGTAAACTTTTCCTACGAGGTATATTTATGAAGTATCGCAGGTATTTTTAACCACAGATTCGCACGGATCTTCACAGATGTTTGCGCATATTTATTGCATAAACTATATTAAATCAGAAGTTTAACCACGTCGTTTGTCCATCCATAAGGATCTTACCATAGTATTAGAGCATCGCTTGGAAAAGATGGATATGGATTCCATTGATGACATGGCTTTGATTCCGCTCAGCCACCGGACAGCGGTTCCTTAGAATCATGGGGTTACAAAAATCAGAGATTTTTAAACACTTCTGTGCGCTTTTACCGGCATAAACATGCAACTTTTTTACCAGCATGAATATCTTTTGACCCTTTTGCGGTTAAAATTTTCCGGTTATTTTTAACCACCATATCTATTTGAAAATCTTTGATTTTCATTCTAATGTGCTCTGAAATATTTTCAAAACATTATCAATCTAATATCTCATGGATCTTATGTGTTAAATTCCAACCGCATTACTTCATTTCTAAAACCGTAAAACGTCAATCCGCAATTTAGCCAAGCAATTTTTAAAATTCAATTTTTAAATATTTATTTTTGCAGCAAATTAGTCATATGCAAAATTATTTAGAATTCGATTTCAAAATTACACCGCTTCAGCCGTGGAACGAAATATTGATGGCCGAACTGATTCAGATCGGTTTTGACAGTTTCACCGAAGAGCTGGAAGGGATTTTAGGATATATCCAGAAAGACCTTTTTAATGAAGAAGAACTGAAAGCGTTGCCGATTTTTGAAAATGAAGAAGTAAAAATCTTATATACCTTCAAAGAAATGCCCAATATCAACTGGAATGAAGAGTGGGAAAAGAACTTCGAGCCGATCAACATCGATGATAAAGTGCTGATCCGTGCCGAATTCCACGAGTCGGTTCCGGGAATGCACGAAATCGTGATCCAGCCGAAAATGTCTTTCGGAACGGGACACCACCCGACCACCCACCTGATGATCCAGCAGATGATGGATATCGATTTCCAGGATAAAAAAGTGCTGGACATGGGTTGTGGAACTTCCGTGCTGGCCATCTATGCCAAACAGAACGGGGCCGGAGAAACAAAAGCGATCGACATCGACGAATGGTCGGTAGAAAATTCAAAGGAAAATGCTGCCCGCAACAACGTAGAACTGGACATCGAACTGGGAACTGCTGAAAACTTAGGAACAGAAAATTACGATATCATTCTGGCCAACATCAACAGAAACATCCTGATTTCCGATATTCCGACCTATGTGACCGTGTTGAACGCCGGAGGGAAACTTCTGCTTTCCGGACTGTGCTTCTTCGATGTGGATGATATCCTAGAAGTCTGCAGAGAAAACGGACTGGAGCCTAAAAAGCAGCTGCAGCGGGAAGAATGGGTGAGCCTGCTCCTCGAAAAATAATACCACCGAAATATTAATATGAAAACCTTTTTTACCGCTTTATTCCTGCTTACCGTTCAATTCCTGTTGGCGCAGGAAGAAACGTATGCCGATGGAATTTTTAATTTCGAAGAAAACAAACCGCAGAAAATATTTACCGCCGGTGCGAGGATCCGCCAAGCTCCTCAGGTAAATGCAGAGGTACTGGATTCTTTGCAGGCCAATCAGCAGGTATTCATCCTTAAAAAAGAAGAAACGGTCCTGAAGCTGGGCGAAAGGGCGGCCAACTGGTACAAAATTTCTTACGATAAAGACGGCCGGAATTCCGAAGGCTATATCTGGGGCGGAAACCTCTGCACGGGCTACCGGAATAAAAACGGCTATGATTTTCTTTTAGGCCTTACAAAAACCGTGGCTAAAAAAGATCCGCAGTTTCCTACCGGGACCATTCAACAGAATATGGCTGCCGTAAAGATGATGGAAGGCAATACGATAATCGATGAGGTTTCCTTCGATACAGGCTCGGGAGAAAGCCTGAGCTACGGAACTTTTACGGTAGAAAGCAATCATAAACTCAAAAATGTGGAATTTACCTTAAAAGCCAGTGTTTCCGGGGAGGCGTGCGGAATTCCCGGGTATGACCAATACATTTTATTTACCAGTAAAAAACTCATTGTCCTGCCTCAGCTGATGAGCGTAGGAGATGCAGATGTATACTACCATCACGAAGAATTTATTTTCCCTAATGACAAAGGCGGAATTCCAAATGCATTCATCTTTAAAATGGAGGAAATGGAAAAAGATGAAAAGGACCGCGAAAGAAAGAAAAAAGCTTCCAAAACATACCTTTGGGACGGTAACGCTTACCGACTGAGATAAAACCCTTAATTCTCAAACAGGACTGATGAACAAGAATACAGGCAGAGACCACGAAAATCTTTTCCCGGTTTTAATTACCGACAGACTTTTGCTGCGGAGATTTCAACCGGATGATATCGAACCGGTGTACAAAGGACTATCACATCCGGAGGTGATCAGGTATTATGGTGTAAGCTACGGCAGTCTGGAAGCCACTCAGGAGCAGATGGACTGGTTCGCCATGATCGAGAAAGAAGAAAAAGGGATTTGGTGGGCCGTCTGTAGCAGACAGGACCAAGCCTTTCTCGGAGCCGTCGGATTCAACAACCGGAACAAAGAGCACCGGAAAACCGAAATGGGCTACTGGCTGCTGCCCGAATACTGGGGTTCCGGAATCATCGGGGAAGCCGGGCGGACCGCCTGCAACTATGCTTTTCAAAAAATGATGATCCACCGGATCGAAGCCGTCGTGGAAACAGAAAACAGCAACAGCAAAAAAATAATGGCTCAGCTGGGTTTTGAACTTGAAGGCATTATGAGAGATTGCGAAATGAAAGACGGCAAATTCATCAGCCTGGAAATGTATGCGAAGTTAAACCGGATTTAACGGCTTATTTCCTGACCTCTGTCTCATAATCTGGAATTCTTTTGATAATAAATTAACAGTCACAAACCTAACGGGTTTCAAAAAACCGTTAGGTTTATTTATTAACTAAATTCATTGATTCTGTTTTTAGACTTATGCTAAAAATGGATCAGTTACAAAAGTTGGGGAGAAAAAGATAAAGTTTTATTTTTGTTGAATGCCTGATGAGAACGAACTTTTGAAATTACTGCTTCCCGAATATTTAATTTCCCATTTCAATATTGTCAGCTTTGAAGAGAAAGAGAACCTTTTACATATTTACTTTGAAGAAAAAATCACCGTACCAAAAGAA
>CAJYRQ010000084.1 GCA_913777465.1 uncultured Chryseobacterium sp. | reverse complement strand
ATAAATTTATTACAGGTAATTATATATTTTATAATCAGATATTTAATGTTGATTTATTATAATTTATTAATAAAATTCAGTTATTTTAAAGTAGTGTTAAATATTGTTAATGTAAATGAATTGTAATAAAACTCTTTTGAAATTTAAGATAACTAAAAACTACCTTTGTCCCAGAAAATCATGAGAAACTATATCGTATATTTTTTGACCGCCCTTTTTCTTCTTTTCGTAGTGGAAAGCAAGATTAATGTAAGGACTTTAAAAAGTAATTATACGAATCATACTTCTCAGAATTTACCGAAAAAAGCAAACCGCTTAAACCAGACCTACGAAAAACTTACCGTCCAGCAGTCTCCTGATAATTTGGGAAACAATTCTCTTGAGATTACGGAGAATGATTTTCAGTTCTCCGACAGCTTTCAGGCCGTAATTGTTTTTGCCGGTGTTTTCACCCTGGTCTATATTTTCGGACTTGAAAGTTTCAAAAAATCAAAGCCTGTTCTGCATGGCTTTTTATCAGGATTTTCTACCGTTAAAAGGTTCATCCTGATCCGTTCCATAAGAATTTAAACGTTCTCTTTTCCAAAATTTTTTCTGCTGATCCGTTCGGCGGAAAACCCTCCTGCGTTGTGATGCCGGTAATCACCACAACAGCTGTATCCTCATTACCATTTCCTATTTAAAACATTAACGATTTACATAAACTCTAACATTATGATTAAAAGAGTTGTCGCAGGCATTGCGCTAAGCAGTATTTTTTTGTTCACAGGCTGTAACAAGAAAACAGAAGAAAAAGAAGAAGCCACCGTATATCCCGTAACCACACCGGTAGTGATGGATACGGTGATCGACAAAGAATTTGTGGCTCAGATCAGATCTGTAAAGAACATCGAGGTCCGCGCCCAGGAAAAAGGCTTCCTTGAAAAAATCTTTGTAGACGAAGGCCAGTTTGTCCGTCAGGGCCAGACGTTATTCCGGATTATGCCGAAACTCTATCAGGCAGAACTCCTGAAAGCCCAGGCAGAAGTTGCCCAGGCTACGATTGAATTGAAAAATGCCAGTACGCTGGCCAACAACAACATCGTTTCCAAAAATGAAAGATCCATGGCCAAAGCCAAACTGGATGCTGCCAATGCAGAAGCCAAGCTGGCACAGATCCATCTTTCGTTTACGGACATCAAAGCTCCGTTTTCAGGAATTATCGACAGGATTCCTTTGAAACTGGGAAGTCTGGTGGATGAAGGAGATTTACTCACCTCCCTCTCCGATAACAACGATATTTATACGTACTTCAACGTTTCAGAACCTGAATACCTGAACTATCAGAGAAATGTAGCCTCAAGAGGAAGCGATCAGGTGGCCCTAGTTATGGCAAACGGGGACGTATTCCCGCAGAAAGGGCAGGTACAGACCATCGAAGGGCAGTTCGACAGTGAAACCGGGAATATTGCCTTCCGCGCGAAATTCCCGAACCCCGACAAATTGCTGAGAAACGGAGAGACCGGGAAAGTAAGAATGACCCTGCCGCTGAAAAATGCCATGTTGATTCCGCAAAAAGCAACCTACGAAATCCAGGATCAGAAATACGTTTTCGTAGTAGATAAAAACGGAACCGTAAAATCCAGAAACATAAAAATAGCTTACGAACTTCCTGATGTTTACGTAGTGGCTTCAGGACTTTCTACAGGGGATAAATTATTGCTGGAAGGCGTCCAGAAAGTAAAAGATGATCAGAAAGTTAAAACAAAGGCTCAGGACCCTAAAAAAGTTCTTCAGTCGTTGAAACTAAAAGCAGAGTAGGAGTCATTAATGAAGTAAGTAATTATGTTTAAAAAATTCATTCGCAGACCTGTTCTGTCTATCGTAATCTCTCTGATTATCGTATTTATGGGAATTCTGTCGCTGGTAAAACTTCCGGTAACCCAATTCCCTTCCATTTCGCCGCCCAAAGTAAACATCACCGCAGAATATCCGGGAGCCAACAACGAATTGTTGATCAAATCCGTGGTTATTCCATTGGAAAGAGGACTCAACGGGGTGCCCGGGATGAAATACATGACTTCCGATGCCGGGAACGACGGGGAAGCATCCATCCAGGTGGTTTTCGATCTGGGAACCGATCCTAACGTAGCCGCTGTAAACGTTCAGAACCGGGTGTCTTCCGTCGTAAACAAGCTTCCGCCGTTGGTGGTGCGTGAAGGAGTGAAAATTACCCGTGAAGAGCCTAATATGCTGATGTACATCAACCTGTACAGTGATGATCCGAAGGCCGACCAGAAATTTCTTTTCAACTATGCCGACATCAATGTGATGTCCGAGCTGAAAAGGGTGAGCGGGGTAGGTTTTGCCGACATCCTGGGAACAAGGGAATATGCCATGAGAATCTGGCTTAAACCCGACCGTTTAACAGCTTACAGCATTTCAGCCGATGAAGTGATGGACGCCCTGAACCAGCAGAGTCTTGAAGCTTCTCCGGGTAAAACGGGGGAAAGCTCCGGAAAAAGATCCCAGTCTTTCGAATATATCTTAAAATATCCGGGACGTTTCAACAACGAAAAAGACTATGGGAATATCATCCTGAAAGCAAATCCTAACGGAGAATTTATCCGATTGAAAGATGTGGCCGATATCGAATTCGGTTCGTCCATGTACGATATCTATTCTACCCTGAATGGTAAACCTTCGGCAGCGATTACCGTGAAGCAATCCTACGGTTCTAATGCAAGCGACGTTATCAAAAACGTAAAATCGCTGATGGCGGAACTGCAGAAAACCACCTTCCCGAAAGGAATGCACTACGACATCAGCTATGACGTTTCCAAGTTCCTTGATGCGTCGATTGAAAAAGTGGTTCATACTTTATTTGAAGCCTTTATCCTGGTAGCCATTGTGGTATTCCTGTTTTTGGGAGACTGGCGTTCTACCCTGATTCCGGCGATTGCCGTTCCGGTTTCACTGATCGGTACCTTTGCCGTAATGTCGGCATTCGGTATCACCCTGAATATGATCTCACTCTTCGCTTTGGTAATGGCCATCGGGGTGGTCGTCGATGATGCGATTGTGGTGATTGAAGCCGTCCACGCCAAAATGGAGGAAAAACATCTGTCTCCATTAAAGGCAACCGAAGAGGCCATGCATGAAATCAGCGGAGCGATCATCGCAATTACACTGGTAATGGCGTCCGTATTTATTCCGATTGCATTCATGTCCGGTCCGGTAGGGGTTTTCTATCGTCAGTTCTCAATTACCATGGCATCTGCGATCATCCTTTCCGGGGTGGTAGCCTTAACCCTGACGCCTGCTTTATGTGCTCTGATCTTAAAAAACAACCACGGAAAAGCAAAGAAAAGAACTCCTGTTACGATCTTCCTGGATAAATTCAACAATTTATTTACGAAAGGAGCCGGGAAATATGAAAAGGTGCTGAATAAGACCGTTAAAAAGAAAACCTTTACCCTGCCTTTATTACTGGCGTTTTGTGCATGTACTTTCTTTTTAAGCAATTCATTGCCTTCCGGGTTTATTCCGGCAGAAGACCAGGGGATGATTTATGCCATTATCCAGACCCCGCCGGGATCTACGCTGGAAAGAACCAACCAGATTGCCAAAGAACTGCTTAGGGAATCTGAAGGGATTGATGGCGTACAATCCGTTTCTTCACTGGCAGGATACGAGATCTTAACGGAAGGAACCGGTTCCAACTCCGGTACCTGTCTGATCAACCTTAAAAGCTGGGAAGACCGTAAGGAATCGGCTGCTGAAATTATTGAAAAGCTGGAAGAGAAAGCCAAGAATATTCCGGGTGCCAATATCGAGTTTTTCCAGCCGCCTTCTATCCCGGGATACGGTGCGGCAGGAGGTTTCGAACTCCGTCTGCTGGATAAGGCTGGAAGCGGTGATTACCAGAAAATGGAAAAAGTAAGCAACGACTTTGTAAAGGAACTTAAGAAACGTCCTGAGCTGGGTTCGGCATTTACCTTCTATTCGGCAAGTTTCCCTCAGTACATGCTGAAAATAGATAATGATCTGGCCGAGCAGAAAGGAGTAACGATTGAAAATGCAATGGATAACCTGTCTACCCTGATCGGATCCAACTACGAAACCAGTTTCATCCGTTTCGACAGGCCTTATAAGGTTATTGTTCAGGCCGGGCCGCAGTATCGTGCTCTTCCGAGTGATCTCTTAAAATTATATGTAAAAAATAACAAAGATGAAATGGTGCCGTATTCCGACTTTATGCATCTTGAAAAAGTTTACGGTTTATCGGAGATTACAAGACACAATATGTATAATTCTGCCGAGGTGAGCGGAACTCCGGCTCCGGGATACAGTTCCGGGCAGGCTATTGCAGCCATTCAGGAAGTGGCGGATAAAACGCTTCCGAGAGGTTTCGGGATCGACTGGGCCGGGATTTCCAAGGATGAAGTAAGCCGTGGCAATGAAGCCATCTATATCTTCCTGGTATGTTTAGGATTCGTTTACCTGATCCTCGCCGCACAGTATGAAAGCTTTATCCTTCCGTTGCCGGTAATTTTGTCATTGCCTACAGGGATTTTCGGAGCCTTCCTGTGCCTGAAATTATTAGGATTGGAAAACAACATTTACGCTCAGGTAGCGATGGTCATGCTGATTGGTCTCTTAGGTAAGAATGCCGTACTGATTGTAGAATTTGCCGTCCAGAAGAAAGCGGAAGAAGGAATTCCTGTGGCCAGGGCTGCCATCGAAGGTGCCGCCATCCGTTTCCGTCCGATTTTGATGACCTCATTCGCCTTTATCGCCGGTCTGATTCCATTGGTATTGGCTACCGGACCCGGAGCGATCGGAAACCGGACCATCGGTACTGCCGCCGCCGGAGGGATGCTGATCGGAACCATCTTCGGGCTGCTGATTATCCCGGGATTGTATTACATCTTCGGAACCCTGGCCGATAAGTCGAAACTGGCCCGTTATGAAGAAGAAAACCCGTTAACAGAACAAACAGAACCGTATCAACACGATGATAAATATGAAGACTTATAATAAATATATAGCAGCCATTGCCTTATCGCTTGTTTTAGCAAGCTGTAAGGCGCCGATGGCGACCGTCATAAAAGATGAGGTAAAGGAAAATGTGCCTCAGAACTTTAATCAGGATAACCAGGGGGATGCCGCCAGCAACAGCGGAACAACGCAGTGGAGACAGTTTTTCACCGATCCTAATTTGGTAGCCCTTATTGAAACCTCATTGAAAAATAACCAGGAGCTGATGATTACCCTGCAGGAGATCGAAATTGCCAAAAGCAATGTTCTGGCTAAAAAAGGAAGACTGACGCCAACCGTTACTGCCGGAGGAGGCGCCGGAATAAAGAAAGCAGGACGTTACACCAGCGAAGGAGCAGGTGATGCCACTACGGAAATCGAACCCGGTAAAGCAATACCGGATCCGCTGATGAATTTTGAAGGCGGGCTGACGGCGAACTGGGAAATCGACATCTGGAAAAAACTGAGAACGGAAAAAGAATCGGCTGTTGCCCATTATCTTTCAACCGTAGAAGGTAAAAACTTCGTACTGTCCAATCTTATTGAAGAGGTGGCAGACAATTATTACGATTTGCTGGCACTGGACAACCAGCTGGATATTATCCAGCAGTACATCAAGCTTCAGCAAAGAGCACTGGAAATCTCAAAAATCCAGAAAGAAGCGGCAGCTGCTACGGAACTTGCAGTAAAGAAATTTGAGGCCGAACTGGCAAAATCCAAAGCAACGGAATACACCATCCGCCAGGAAATTACCGAAAAGGAAAATGAGATCAATGCCCTTTGCGGACGTTATCCGCAGCCGATCATCAGAGCAAAGGAAAGTTTTATGACAACGATTCCACAGACGGTTTATACCGGGATCCCGTCCCAGTTGCTCGCAAACCGTCCCGACATCAAGCAGGCTGAGCTGGAACTGAAATCCTCAAAGCTGGATGTGGAAGCGGCAAGAAAAGAATTCTATCCTACACTGGAGATCTCTGCTACGCTCGGACTGGAGGCCTTCAAGCCTTCTTATCTGGTGAAGTTGCCCGAATCGATGGCAGCCAGCCTGGTAGGGGAACTGGCAGGTCCGCTGATCAATAAAAGCGCGATCAAAGCCAACTTCCAGGCGGCGGACGCCAAACAGATCCAGGCCTTGTATGAATATGATAAAACCATTCTGGATGCCTATCTGGATGTAGCGAATCTGATGTCGAAGATTAAGAACCTCGACCAGTATTACCAGCTGAAATCCCAGGAAACAAAATCGCTTGAACAATCTATAGATATTGCGAATCAGCTGTTCCGGAACTCCAGAGCCGATTATCTCGAGGTTCTTCTGAACCAGAGGGATGCACTGGACGCCAAAATGGAACTGGTGGAAGCAAAACAAAAACAGCTGAGTACAGTTGTCGATATTTACAAAAGCTTAGGCGGAGGCTGGAAGTGATTGTAAATCCTTAATGTTTTAAAAAAGAAAAGAGGCTGCCCGTAAGGAACAGTCTCTTTTCGATTAAAACTGAAAACGTTAGTAAAAAAAGGTTCCTTTACAGAACCTTTCCCCCGGATTGCCCTCATTGAAGGCAACTACATTAATTTGTATAAATGGTTATTAATTTCTATAAAAAGGTTATTAGTTTATTAAAAAATTAAATTTTAAAAAAAACCAGCCTTCCCTAAAAGTAATTATTCCGAATAAGGAAGGTGGTGAGATTTATGAATAGAATCATCATTGTTTTTTATTAGTTTTTACCCTGAAATTTATCTTACCGTGTTTTTTTAAGAGGTTCTATTCATTAAATCTTAAAGATGGTCTCCGTTTAGTTTTGTTTCCGGTTGTTTTCTGATTTCAAAAGTATCATCTTGTACGGATAAAAAAAAATGGTTGTTGTCTCGATTTATAAATTATGACGTCTTAATTCGTGAATTGGGAATATTTAATGGGCTGATCCTGAATTTATTGTTTTGTAAAATAGAAATAGTTCGATAAATGCCATTAATTCATTCCCTAATGATAAAAAGTGAGGTATTTTATGTACTTTTGACCCCAGATTGTAGAGAAGATAATTTACTAAGGTGGTCCAAAAACTATTATTTCTCATTTTTACCGGAATTTTTACAGCCCTCCTGTCTCAGGATGGCTATAGTGATTTCTATAAGCTTCGTGAGAAATATGAAAACTTTCCTGAGAATGATCAGAAAGCCTTTCCTTTTCTTCAGCCGTATATCAATAAGGCGAAAAAAGAAAAGAATTATGAAAAACTCGTTCAGGGATATAAAGACGCGGTATATTATGCTTTCTTAAGTGAAGATAAGCTGAAATATGCCGACAGTATGATCTGGGCCGCCAACCAGTCCAGAAGTGAAGACCTCCGGATTATTTCACATATCGATAAAGGAGTGGTGTATTATTACCACTACAAAAAATATCAGCTTGCCCTTAACGAGTATCTTGAAGCTTATAAATATTCGAAAAACACAAAAAATGAATACCTCAGATACCAGAACCTGTATCATATCGGGGTTATAAAAAGCTATCTCGGGTATTATGACGATGCTTCCGAGCTCTTTATGAAATGTCTTGAACATTACCGGGGGAAAACAAGACAGATTACCAAGCTTCATCCCAACGAGATTTACAACAATAAAAAAGGATACCTGAACAGCCTCTATCAGCTTGTTATCTGCTACAGGCATCTTGGAAGGTATCAGGAAGCCGATGCTGCCATACAGACGGGCTTTTCAGAAATTGGCGAAGATCCTGAATATGATCTTGAAAAAGGATACTTCCTGCTTTCAAGAGGGATTTCTGAATACCGGAACAACCGGTTTCCGTCTGCCTTAAAAAATTTAAACGAATCTTTGCCTGCTATAAAGGGCAGCCGTGATTTTGCTAGGCTTTCGGTGGGTTATTTTTACATCGGGAAAAGCTATTCCAGTCTCAAAAAGACGAAAGAATCCATTGTTTATTTTAAAAAGATCGATTCTATCTTCCGGAAGCACCAGTTTATGCTTCCCGAATTAAGGGAAAACTACGAAATCCTGATCGATCATTCCAAAAAAGAGAAAAACCAGGCGCAGCAGCTGTATTATACCAGCCAGCTTCTGAAGGCGGACAGTATTATGTCCAAGGATTTCATTTATCTTTCGCCGAAAATGCATAAAGATTACGACACCAATACCTTGCTGGAAGAAAAAGATAAGCTGCAGAAGATCAACTATCTTGGGACGATCATTATTATCGTTCTGATTGTCTGGGCAGTAGGGCTTGTGGCTTTATTAACGAGAAGACACAAAAAAGCAAAAGAAATTCAGCAGAAATATGTATTGGTAGAAGAGAAATTTGCTGCAAGCCAAAGCATAGAAAAAGAAGAAGAGGAAATAACAGCTATCCCGATCGTAGAAGAGAAAAGATCCGGGCTGAACGAAAATAAGGTCGAAGAGCTGTTGCAGAAACTGAAAATTTTTGAAGAGAAAAAAGAGTTTACCCAAAAAGGTTTAACGATCAGTAAGCTGGCCGCCCAACTTGGTACTAATTCCAACTACCTTTCCCAGGTTATCAACGAATATAAAAAGGTAAATTTCAACAAATACCTGAGCGAGCTCCGGATCAATTACATCACCAACCTTCTTTTTGAGGATAGAAAATATTTAAAATACAATATCGAAACCCTCGCCAGAGAATGCGGTATCGCATCCCGGCAGAATTTCTCGGATCTTTTCTTCGAGATCAATGGCATCCGACCGACAGACTTTATTAAGAAGAGGCGGGAGGAGCTTGAAAGTAACGGGAATATATAATATACTTACATTTTTGAAGTTTTAAGTTTACATTAATTGTTATCAGCATTTCTGCCTTTATTTATCAAAAACGATTATCAATTCAAATGAAAGATGGTCTCACAAAAATGATTTTAATAATCTCAGCATACTTTACGACAAACAGACTTTTAAATCCAAAACATGCTGAATGTTGGTGGTAGACTTATTAATAAATTGTGAAAAAAATAAAATTAGAATATAATTTGTGTGTGTTTTTATTTGCTTATTTAAATCAGGCAAATTTATCATTACATAGAGCAGGATGGACCAATGTAGGAGAACTGAAAAAATTTTATTTAAATCAGATTAATCCTAGAAAGATAGTCAGGCTTTTGATATTAAATACCGGGATTGATGCTGATAAGCTAAAATATGTTTATAAAATAAGAGATTATAGTTTTAAAGAAAGAAAGATTCTTGTTTTAAACCATTTTTGGTTTAGGTTATCTACGGTTTTCCTTGAAGAAGAAATTTATTATATATGTCAGCAATTAATCTCTTTTGCAGAAATGCTTGAAAAAGAGAGGAACGTTCATCAATCTGAAATGGAAGATATAAAAGTAGGCCTATCAAAATTTTCTTTTGGCCTATTAATGCATAAAATATCCTGCAAGGATTATAATGAAGCGTTGAAAGTTGAACATTACCTGCAGCATGACGGCATGAAACATATAAGAATGGAAGAATTTATAAAAAAACTTCCGGATTTATCTGTTTTAAAATAATAGATGATAAACATCAGATCATGCTTTAAGCGTTGGTAATACTAAAAAGATTGTCCAGAAAGGACAGTCTTTTTTTATTTTCATTAAAAGAAAATTCTATAAAACCGGAACGAAGCAAAAAGATCTATATTTGTAATCTTCGGAAAGATTCCAAAAGAATTAAAAGCCAATCAAATTCCCATGAAAAAACTCTTGTTCATCCTTATCGGCATCATTGTTATTTTAATTGTTATCGTCCTGATAAAAACCTTCACCTATCCGTTTAAAAAAATCAATTCAAAAAATACGGAAGGCTGGAAAATGGTTAAAAATGACTCCGCTATCCAAAGATTTTCAGGCGGGCTGAAGATTCCGACGGTTTCTGCTGGTGAATTGGGAAAGTTTGATTATTCCACATTTGATACCGTTAAAGAATATCTTAAAACATCGTATCCGCTGGTGTACGAAAACACAGAATTTGTGGAAATCAATAAATACGGGCTGGTTTTTAGGTTGCAGGGCAGTGATCCGTCTCTTCATCCCATTTTGTTTCTTTCCCATACCGATGTCGTTCCTCCGGGAGAGGCAGCGGTAAAAGATCAAAGCGGAAATGTTTTCAGGCCGGATGATAAACCTTTACCTCCGGTTTCCCAAGTGGCTGAAGAATGGGATTTCGGACCGTTTTCGGGAGCAGTAGCCAACGGAAGGATCTATGGAAGAGGAGCCATCGATATGAAAGGAATGCTCTTTTCCCTGATGGAGTCAATGAATAATTTAATTAAAAGCAAACACATCCCGAAACGCGATATTTACATGGCTTTTGGTTTTGATGAGGAAGTCGGCGGACAGGAAGGTGCTGCAAAAATTGCAGCTTATTTTAAAGGGAAAAATCTGATGTTCGACGCGGTTTATGACGAGGGCGGATTGATTCTTGAAAAAGGGAGCGTCGCAGGAATCAATTCAGAAGTAGCGGTGATCGGTTGTGCGGAAAAAGGATTTCTGTCGGTAAAAATTAAAGTCAAAGGATTGGGCGGACATGCTTCCATGCCTCCGACGGAAAGTGCGATCGGGAAAGCGGCAGTCATCATGCAGAGGCTGGAGCACGACCAGATGAAACCGATGATTACGCCTTTGATTAATCAGTTTTTCACCAATATCGGCGGCTCCATGTCTTTCGTTAACCGCATGGGAATTGCCAATCAGTGGCTGCTGAAACCGGTGCTTCTGTCGCAGCTCACCAAAAATAATTCTACCAATGCCCTGGTTCGTACGACAACGGCCTTAACGATGATGAAAGGAAGCGACGCACCCAATGTACTGTCGCCGGAAGTGGAATTTGTCGTTAATTTCAGGCTGCTTCCTGGAAATACGGTACAGGATGTAAAAGAACATATTGCAAAAGCCACCAAAGGTTTTGAGGTGGAAATCGAAGAAATTGATAATGTAAAAGAAGCTTCTGCAGTTTCCCCTACCGATACCAAAGCTTTTAAATTAATTGAAGCAGCCATTAAGGAAATTCATCCGACGGCTATTGCGACCCCATATCTTACCGTTGGAGCGACGGACGCTTACAAATACCAGATCGTCAGTAAAAATATTTACCGTTTCATGCCGATTAAGATCAACGATGCGGAAAAACAGTCCATCCACAGCACCAACGAATATCTGAGTATCGAAAACTACATGAAAATGATCCACTATTTTGAATACATTATGCGGAACTATGATCGGTAACAGGCTGGAAGAAAGATGCCGGATGCCGGAAGTTTTTCTGTGTCACAGTACATCCGTCTTGAGTTTCAAAAAATGATTTTTTAGTTTTAAGGAAAATACTGTTTGAAGTTTTAATTCAGTGGCGTTTTTATTTTTTTGAATAAATTAACTAATGACAATGCCAATTTATGGGAAATTCATTGATCCGTTGCCGGCTTTGCTCCTTACGAGCAACATCTGTGCAGCAGATCATCATCATTTCATAACATCCGACTCCGGGCAATTCTATCTTTATAAATCCTGACTATTGTCCAGTACTGTCATCCTGAGCGCGAAGCAGTCGAAGGATCCAGCCTTTAAAAGAGATTATCAAAATAAATTAAAAATAAAAAATAATACGTCAAGTTTTGACGCATTAGCGGTATAGCTTTGTTTTATCAAAAAACAGAGTTATGGAACTGCCCTTATATTTAAGCTTTAATGAATTTGAAAAATACTATTACGACAACCTTGAAAAATGGTTTGAAGAATATCATAATGCCAGCGAAACCGACTATCTGAAAGCCCTTTCTGAATTATATAGTCCGTATCTGTATTACAATTTCACCAACGACAGGCTGCAGGCTGATGCTTCGATCCAGATCAAAGACTGCTTTTTCCCTTATTACGACAAAATCGGGATTTCTTTCTGTACCACCGCCTGCGAAAAAGGGAAATCTTCTAAAAGTACAAAAGCCATCAACCATCAGTTTGAATGGAAAACCGTTACGATGATGGAATACGCCCAGCATATTCTGGACAAGATCAACCGGCATCTTGCTAAAAACAATATAAAGGAAACGGGAAACATCATGGATTATATGAATCAGCGTGAGATCATCACTTCCCGTGAAGGCGCAGGCTATTGCGTAGATTACCATAAGCATCAGTCGACCCTTCCTTTTCTGAAAGCCTATCTTCCGGCCCATGGACAAACGGTAAATATTGCCCTGTACAGAGACTTTATTTTCTCCGTGGTGCAGATCGCGGAATTTATCGACCATAAACTGAAAGAAGTCCGTGCCTTTGAAAGCATGCTGTATTTCAAACTGAAATCGGAAGCGAAGTTCAAGGTTCAGATGAGCCATCAGTTCCTGACAATGTGCAACTGATTTCCTACCTAACATTCACATTCATCATATAGCTCAATAGTTTGAAAATTAGTTGGTACTCTTTTCAAACCTCATCCCGGTTCTTTTTGGACCGGGATTTTTAGTGCTGAAAAATAGTTTTATTAAGGGAATGGTAAATGCTTTTAAAAATCAATGATTAAGTTTAATGATTATAAAAAAGTGAACCTGGATTAAAAACTTGATTAGAGGGCTGGAAGAAAGGAGCCGGATGCTGGAAGTTTTTCAGTCAAGCGATTGAATTCCTTAATTTTCGCTTTATATATTATGGTGTTTTCTAAATACGGTTATCTACATTGCTGTCACTTGCTGAATGAAATGCCCTTGCGAACGAAAATATGCTCGATGTTGAATAAGCTCCTCTTTGCGTCGATAGCGTTTTATTTCTTTCCTAACTTTTGCGCTGGACCCGATTTTCCAAAACCGGTGAGGTTTTATCATCTCTAATAAAACAAAAAAAAAGTCTTAGATTAAAAACCTAAGACTTTGATTTGCAGAGAGGAAGGGATTCGAACCCTCGATACAGTTACCCGTATACTACCTTTCCAGGGTAGCTCCTTCAACCACTCGGACACCTCTCTATGTTTGAGATTGCAAAAGTACGATAATTTTTTTAATATGCAAATCCAAAACGAAATTATTATGAAATTTCTCCGCAAAGGCTGCGCGAAAAGTTTTCTACAAAACTTCCGGAATAATGGGGATTGTCGATGAGGTGCATTGCTTTGGTAATGGCACTTTCTGCCGTCATGTCTTTTCCGCTGATGGCTCCGATTCTCGAGAAAATATTGCTGTTCTCATACTTGCCGAATGAGATGCCTCCTGAAATACACTGGCTTACCACAACGATCTCGGTCCCGTTGTTCCGGATCTGCTGCAAGGTTTCCACCGTTTTTTCACTGCTGAAAATGGTTCCCGAGCCGAAAACCTGCAGGATCAGCACCTTCATTTTCGAAATTTCCTTAAAATGATTCAGGTTCATTCCCGGGAAAATTCTCCAGAAAATAATATCCTCCGAAATATGGTCGTCTACATGGAACTGAATCGCGGAATCCGGCCGGTACAGGTTTTCTTTAATAATATTTAAATGAACGCCCGATTGCCCGAGGATAGGGTAGTTGGGGCTGGCATACGCATCGAAATATTCTGCCGAATACTTAAGCGTACGGTTCCCCCTCAGCAGTTTATATTCGAAATAAATAGCGACTTCCCGGATCACGGCCTGATCGTTTTCATACAGGCTGGCGTAATACAGGCTGGTGAGCAGGTTCTCCTTGGCATCGGTCCGCAGGTCACCGATTGGCAGCTGCGAGCCGGTTAAAATTACCGGTTTGGTCAGTCCTTTCAGCATAAAGCTTAAGGCGGAAGCGGTATAAGACATTGTATCTGTTCCGTGGAGAATCAGGAATCCGTCGAATTCATCATAATTTTTACGGATGTAGTGGGCAATTACCTTCCATTCCTCCGGACCCATATCCGAAGAGTCCAGCGGCTTTTCAAAAGGATGTACAAAAACTTCGCATTCCATCAGCTTCATTTCGGGCATTTTCTCAAAAATATTTCCGAAATCAAAGGCGCGGAGGCTGCCGGTTTCATAATCTTTCTCCATACCGATGGTTCCACCGGTATATATCAACAGGACTTTTCGTTTCATACAGGAACTTTATTAGAATTTGTACTCCCTTTCTTAAGGATTCCTCAAAATTACGTTAATTTGCAAAGATTTGAAAACGGATGAAAGATTTAGTACAGACATTTGAGTATTTGAAACAGTTTTTAACGGAAGAAAGGCTGGTTAAAATCGAACATTTTTCCCTGGAAAGCTCAGACTTTGTGCTTCCTGTGGTGGAAGACATTTACCAGTTCCGGAATGCTGCAGCCATTGTACGTTCCGTTGAAGCCTGCGGTTTTCATAAAGTAGTGGCTTTACAGGAAGAATACAGTTTTGAACCGAACCTTCGCGTTACCAAAGGCGCCGATACGTGGGTGGACGTGGAAAAGATGCCCAGAAACATGGAATCTTTTCAGGAAGTCAGAAACCGGGGCTATAAAATCCTGGCCGTATCCCTGGAGAACAATGCGACGATGCTCCCAGATTACGAGATTACCGAACCCGTAGCTTTGGTGTTCGGAACCGAAATGGAAGGCGTTTCCAAAGAAATCCTGGATTTTGCCGATGAAACCCTTGCCATCCCGATGTATGGCTTTACCAGAAGCTTCAACGTATCCGTAGCCGCATCCATCTGCATGTACGAGCTGAAGCAGAAACTCATCCGATCAGATATCGATTATAAACTGGACGACGAAAAACTCCTGAAAATGAAAATCCGCTGGGCGGTGAATTCCATTAGGAGCGGAGAGGAAATCCTGAAGCATTATTTATCAAAAAGAATGGTCTGATGCAGCAATATACCCGATATCTTTACTGGATCTCTCTGCTTTTGGCCTTAACTTCCTTATATCTTATGGAAAAGGGAGGAAAGGAGATTTACCCTTTCTTCAGCTGGAAACTTTTTACCAGTCCCAGCGGAAGTGAGAATACCGAAGAATATTACCGGATTTACAGGGTGGAAGGTAAAGATACGCTGAGAGTAGCTTATCAGCCTACAAAAATCTATGATGAAAACAACCTGGCACTGATTGTAGGTTTCTACGGGAAAAAAATCGAACGTAATGAGCAAAAAGCAGATCATATCAGGAAAATGAGAATTTTTATGAAAAGCTATCGTCCGGATTATAGTCATCTGCTGCTGTACAAGGAAAGCTTTTATCCATGGGATTTGGGAAAACCTTCTTTCAGGATTAAAAAAACACTGATCAGTACGCTATGATGAATTATAAGCAACTTACGGTTTTTAATTATAGAGTGGCCTACTATGTCATGCGCATCTTTGGGATCTACTGGCTTTTGAGGCAATACCTGGAGTATAGAAGGATCAGTCTGTGGCCGAAAGAGATCTATGAGCCTTTCCTGGATATTCAGAGGTTTATTTTTTCAGAATATCCCAGTGCTTTTTTATATTTAACCCTGTTACTGATTTGTGCAGCATTATTGGTCATTACATGGTTCAGGCAGAGTGTTCTGCTCAACTTTTGCATCTTTCTGCTGATAGCGGTTATTAATTTCCCGATTTCCCTGAATTTCAGCATCGGGCATAATAATCATCTCGTCGTCATCGGTTACTTTATGGCGATATTTCTCTTACCCAATAAAATGAAAGACGAGAAGGATTATCGTTGGGTACAGTATTTTTATCTGGGGATTTTAACGACTTATAGCCTTGCCGGACTTTCCAAATTTTTAGGAATCGCCAAAAATGTGATTAAAAATTCCGGGAAGCTTACCTGGCTGGATAAGAACGCCGCAAAAATCAATACCCTGGATAATTACTGGATCGCGGATGTAAAAGTTCCGGAATGGATCCTTCATCTTTATCAATACGAAAATCTTTGGGTGGTAATCACCATGGTTGCCATCATCATTCAGGCATCAAGTTTTCTGGGGGCTTTCAGTAGGAAATATCTAACCTTTATCATGATCTTCCTGTACATGTTTCATGTGTATACCGACTTTTTTGTACTTGCTGATTTCAGGGATGCTAAAAATTTTGTTTTGGTAGCTCTTTTTCCTTACCATATCTTTTATCCTCTGATCAGAAAGCTGATGAAAAAAGACTTTAGTAGTCTGCCATTAGCTTAGCTGGAAGTAGTTCCAGGCTGCAACGAAAATTCCCGCCGTTTCCGTTCTCAGCCTTTGCTGGCCCAGTGAAACCGCTCTGATATTTTTTTCGGATAAAGAAGAAATTTCTTTTTCAGAAAAATCGCCTTCCGGCCCGATCAGGAAAGTAAGGCTTTCAAGGGCCGGGATCTGTTTCAGATCCGTTCTTTCCAGGTTTTCATGGCAGTGGGCAACGAAAGTATTTGACGGATCCGTATTTTTAAGAAAATCCTGGATTTTTACCAGGTCATTGATTACCGGGAAATGAAACCGCAGGCTCTGCTTGGAGGCTGAAACGGCCTGTTTGCGGAGCTTGTCGATATTCACATTTTTACGCTCCGTTTTTTCGGTCTGTAGCAAAGTGATTTCTGAAATGCCCATTTCAACGGCCTTCTCAACAAAAAACTCAATCCGGTCGATGTTTTTGGTAGGTGCAATGGCAATATGAAGCTTCGGGCTGAAGCCGGGAAGATCGTTTTTGATTTCGCTGACACGCATATTGGCTTTCTTGCCTTCGATCAGTAAAGTTCCGGAAGCCAGGTTTCCCTTTCCGTCGGTCACATGAATTCCTTCACCCTCTTTCATCCGAAGGACCTTTACGATATGCTGCTGTTCCTCGTCGTTGATCAATACCTGGTTTCCTTCGATTTCACCGTAAAAAAGTTTCATAAAAAATAGTAGTTTTAAAAGAAAATCTCATTCTCGCTCAAAAATGCAACTCCGGTTTTTATGGTGGTGTAAACATCGCCTTCACAGTCTCTGTATGAACATGCATAAATTTCTTCAACCCATTTATGGTTCATAAAGATTAAATTTAAGTATTCGTTTTTCCGTAAATTATTTTTAATCGATAAGTAATCCCCTTCTTTGGGTTCATAGGGGAAGCTGAATACGTTTTCAGAATTGATTTTTTCTACGATCTCCTCTTTTATGTTCTGAACATATCCGGTTTCCGAGCTTATCATTAAATAATCATCATCAGGTATTTCCGTTACTTCATTTTTTCCGGTCACCGTTTCCAGTACCCAATAGTATTTTGAGTTTTTCTTAGAATGGGTTCCCAGTACTTTTTCTTCTAATAATATCTTCATAAATCGTATTTTGCTGTTGCCGTGGTTCTCAGATCGGTAAATTCACCTCTTTCGAATTTCAGTTGGGCTACCATGGCGATCATGGCCGCATTATCGGTAGTATATTCAAATTTCGGGATGTAAATGTTCCAGCCCAGCTTTTCACGGTTATCCTGCATGGCTTTTCTCAAGGCTGAATTGGCGGAAACACCGCCCGCAATGGCTACTTCTTTTACGTTGAGCTCTTTTGCCGCTTTTTCCAGCTTGTTCATCAGGATTTCAATAATGGTTCTCTGCACGGAAGCACATAGGTCATTGATGTTCTTCTTCACAAAATCCGGATCTTTCCGGACTTCTTTCTGGATGAAATACAGAACCGAGGTTTTGATGCCGCTGAAAGAATAATCATACTGTTCCATTCTCGGCTTATTGAATTGAAAAGCATCAGGATTTCCTTCTATGGAAAGCCGGTCAATAATAGGGCCCGCCGGGTAATCCAGGTCGAAAATTTTACCGATTTTATCAAAAGCTTCTCCTGCAGCATCGTCGATGGTTTTCCCGATAATTTTCATGTCGAAATAATCTTTTACCAGTACGATCATCGTATGTCCGCCGCTTACCGTAAGACACAGAAAAGGGAATTTTGGCGGCATAGGATTTGCATCCTCGATGAAATGCGCTAAAATATGCGCCTGGAGGTGGTTTACTTCAATAAGCGGAACGTCCAGACTCATTGCCAGGGATTTAGCGAAAGAAGTGCCGACAAGAAGAGATCCTAAAAGTCCGGGTCCGCGCGTAAATCCTATCGCAGAAATAGCATTTTGTTGTATATTTGCTTGGGATAAAGATTTTTCAACAACGGGAATGATATTTTGCTGATGCGCACGCGAGGCGAGTTCGGGGACAACACCGCCGTATTCTTTATGGATCGCCTGGCTGGCTGCAATATTCGACAGAATAGAATTTCCCTTGATGATAGCTGCTGAGGTGTCGTCACAGGACGATTCAATACCTAAAATTATAGAGTCGCTCATAATAATGGCAAAGTTAGAGAATAATAACGAGAATGAGAACAAAAAATCGGTAGCTGGAAACTTAGGGGATCAGGTACAGAAAGCCGTTGAAAACGCAGGAGGCGCCGTAAAAGAAACGGTGAAGGAAGCATCGGAACTGGCTTCGGATGCGATCAACCATCCTGTGCAGACGGCTGAAGAATTCGGGAAGCAGGCGGTAAAAGACGTGACCAGCTATTCCTGGTGGGCAAAGCTCCTTCTGATTCTCTTCTGGCTGGGGCTCGGTATTGTGGCAGCCATTTTTATCGCGATCAACCTTCCGGCAACCAAACAATGGGCGGCAGACCAGGCATTGCAGGTGGTAAACCGGGATTTCAAAGCGCAGATGTCGACGGAAAGCGTTGAGGTGAACTTTTTCGGAAACGTGAAGATCAAAGGCCTGAAGATCAAAGATTACAAGGGCTATGATTTCATTCAGTCGAAAGAATTTATTGCCAATTCCAACTGGTTTTCCTTAGCCTCCAATATTACCAAAAACAATTCCATCATCTTTAATTCCCTGACGTTAAAAAACGCTGACGTAAAAGTTATTACCTATAAAGGAGACAGCATCTCCAATTTCATCCGTTTTACCCAGCTGTTCGACAGCGGGAAGAAAAGAGATCCGAACAAACCGCCTTTCCAGCTGGATTCCAGGCTGCAGATCCTCGATTCCAAAGTATCTATCGTCAACCTCAATTCTCCGGGAGAGAAAGGAAAGTGGCTGACTGCTACCAATTTCAATCTTATTGCCCCGAATGTAAAAGTAAACGGCAGGAATATTTCAGGGCTGATCAACAACATGACCTTTACCACAACAAGGTGGGGGAAACCGCATTTTGTGGATACATTTTCCACCGAACTTTCCATGACGCCGGATTATCTTTTCCTGAAAGACCTTACTTTAAATACCGATCATTCACTCTTGCAGGGTGATATTAAATTCAACCTTCACGACGACGGTTCGTGGTCTGATTTTGCGGATAAAGTGAAATGGGATATGAACCTGACGCTGGGCAGCCAGCTGAGCGGCTACGACATCAGCTATTTTGTAACAAACTGGGATAATTTCAAGCCTTTCAATATTTCCGGGAAAATGACGGGTCCGCTGAATAACTTTAAGTTGGATAATTTCCTGATCCGGAATCCTGATGTAAATATTGCTACGAAAACCATGAAGGTAGACCGGCTTCTGAAAGGCAATTTTCTGATTGAAACCAACGACCTTTCTGCAGATTTTACCTATAAGGACCTGAAAGCGATGATGCCCACGTTCATTTCAACGAAAATGAAAAACTTCGCCGACGATTTCGGAAAGCTGAAATACAACGGGACCGCCAGCGTCAATCCGAACAGGGTGTATGTTTCAAAAGGAAACCTGATGACCGGGATCGGACAGGCCAGGATCACGAATTTCTCTTTAACGGACTACAGTTCCTCCATGCCGAAGTACGCCGGAATTGCGGAGGTAAAAGATCTCAACACATCGGTCATCACCAAAAATAAAACCGTAGGATTGATTTCAGGAAATTTCAATATCAACGGCCAGAGCTTCGATGTCAATACGATGAGACTGACGACAAAATCCCGGATTTCCAGTATTGAAATCATGAACAAAGAGATCAATAACCTGTATCTGGATGGGTTGCTGGATCATAAAAAATACAACGGGCTTATTACAGTTAACGATGAGCAGGCGAAAGCCACTGTTAAAGGTTTGATCGACTTCAGCACGTCGCGGGTTTCCATGAATGTAAATGCAGATGTTGATTATTTAAACATAAATTATTTTACCGGTAAAGCCGGAAAGCAGATTGTCAGCGGAAAGGTGAACGGGAAGATGGCGATGTCTTCGATCAATGATCTTACCCTGGATGTCGAGGCCAACAGTATTAATTTTGCTACGGCTACCCAGAAATATTCCATTCCGAGTGCAAAAATGAAAACCTTTATTGAAAATGGCGGCCGTGTTATCGATGTGGATGCCCCGGGAGCCGTGAACGGAAAAATTTCAGGAAGATACAACCTGGGCGACCTTGCCGGGATGGTGGAAAACGGACTGAATAAAATCCTGGTTGGCCCTGCACCGAGAAGAATGTACAGAGGGCAGAATTTCACCATGGATTTCGATGTACAGCAGGGGTTGGTAAGCTATTTCCTGCCTGACCTGAAAATTCCTCAGGGTGCTAAAGTGGAAGGACAGTATGACGGAAACTCCAACAACCTGATCCTGAATCTTGATGCCGCTTCCCTGAAATACATCATGACCAAAACCGAGGATATAACGGAGGCGGATAAAGCACTGGCTGCGGCAAATCCCGATTATCAGATCAGCAACAGGAACAACATTACCCGCGACAGTGCCATGATAGACAGTGTGATGGTGCGGATCAATACGGCCAATCTCAACGAGCAGATCTATGCAAAGATCAGCAGGGTTTTATACAACAAAAATGTACTTAAAGACATTACGCTGAGCGGGAGAAATGAGAACAATACCATTCTGCACCTGGCGGCAAAATTCAAACATGGAAGTCCTGAAGATGAAATGGACGATAATCTGAAAGACTATGCCGTTAATGTTAATCAATCGACCAATGCGGCAGGGGATTTCGTATTCCGGTTCGAGCCGACGGCAGTGAAGTTCAATAATGTAACCTGGGCGATTGATACTAGCCCGGAGCTGAACCATTCCATCACCTATCGTAAGAAGGAAGGGGATTTCGATATCCAGAACCTGAGGATTTATTCCGAGAACAGTGCATTGTTTATAAAAGATGCCCAGTTTAAATCTGCAAAAGACTTTTATGTAGATGCCGAAGTGGATAATTTCGCCATCGAAAAACTGCTGGAGATGCAGGCGGGCGGAAATACCATGAACATTAAAGGGCTTGCTAACGGAAGCGTTAAAATACGGATGGATAAAAACACCCTCCAGCCTTTGGTAGATATGACAATCGATGACATCATGATGAACGGAAATGATATGGGCGATATCACGATTTCTGCCACCAACAGCTATTCCCTGAACGTCTATGATGTCGATATCAAAGTAAATTCGGCAGGGATTATCGGGAACAACAGCCTTCATGTAACCGGAACTGTCAATAACAATACATCCTCACCCACAATCGACCTGACGGCGGAAATGAGGGATTTTGATGTCGCTTTTGCACAGCAGTTTGTGACGACGGTTTTCGGAAATTTAAGAGGAAAAGCCACCGGGGATCTTAAAATTGCCGGTAAATTCAGCAACCTGGATTACAGCGGCGACATCGGCCTCAAAGGTTTCGGATTGAAGCTTCTGTTTACGGGAGTGGATTATTCTTTCGATGATACGGTAATTCCTTTAACGAAAGGTCTGGCGATCCTCAACAATATTGAAGTACATGACGGAAGAACCAATTCCAAAGGAAATATTTCGGGAGCCATCCAGTTTGAGACCCTTTCTTCAATGGGAGTCAACCTCGTAATGCGGGCCGATAATTTATTGGTACTGAATACCACGCAGAAAGATTATGATCTTTTCTGGGGCAGGGTATACGGACAGGGAGACCTCTATGTGGACGGGCCGGTTTCCGGATTGAGCATTACCACCCCGAATATGAAAGCGCTGAACGGAAGTACCTTTACCTTCAATTCCGGATCAACTTCCAATGTTGAAGAGTTTAAGATGCTGAGGTTCCTGAAAGAAGGGAAAGACGGGTTGGTCACCCTGGATGATAAAAAGAAAACCGGCGCCAATATGAACATCGATTTTGCGCTGGATGTAGATAAAGGAACTACCGTAAACGTACTTATCGGAGACGACGTTGGGAACATCACGGTAAAAGGAGCGGCTGAGAAGCTGCATTTCCAGATGAGCCGTCAGGGAAATATTGCCATGAACGGAGCCTACAGGGTAGACAACGGAACCTTTGTTTCCAAAGCCATCCTGAATAAAACCTTCCAGATCGAAAAAGGAAGCAGCATCCGTTGGGACGGAGATGCCATGAAGCCGGCGCTGGACATTACGGCCAATTATGTAAGGATGGTTTCCAATGCCGGAGAATATCTGAATATGGGCAGCCTGCAGCCGATCAGTATTTTGCTTCAGGCAAATATTACCCAGTCTTTAACGGATCCGAAAATCGATCTGAATGTAACGGCGCTGGATGTTTCCAGCCAGGTGAAGGAAACGCTGGCAGCCAAAATGAGCCAGGAAGGGGAAAAAGTCCTTCAGTTCGGTTCGGTATTGCTGCTGAACAGTTTCAATGTTTCCAATACCGGCGGGGTAGACGTCAATGTAGGTGATGTGGCACAAAACCAGGGATACAATATCCTCCTGAAACAGCTTGGATCGGTGCTGAATGCCATGAGTAACGAATTCCAGATCGACCTGAATTACGTAAAAGGAGACCAGTATTCCAACGTGGGCGACCGGGCTAATGCCGGGGTAAGTTTCGCCCTTTCTCCAAGAATCAAGGTGAAAACAGGATTGGGAATTCCTTTAACAAAAACGGAGAATACCGATACCAATTATTTATCCGGTGAAGGAACCATAGAGTACGACATTTCCAAGAAAAACGACGGAACCCTGATGCTGCGCGGATATTCCAAACCTTCTAATATCGGGCTGGTAAACGGCGCAGGATCAAACGGTACTGCCAATCAGGCTTATGGCGGGGGTATCGTATGGACCAAGAGCTTCAATTCTTTCTTTAAAAAGAAGAAAAAAGATAAAAAAGTCCAGGATTCTCAAAAAGAAATAAAAACAGATTCTATAAAATCAGACGGTAAATAATTCTAATTTTTTAATGATTTTTATCATCTGTGTTAATTATTGTTAATGTTTAAGATAATTTTTTTACTTAAATTATTTTTTATAAATTTGCAAAAAATACATTGTTTTTTTAAAGAAATTGTAATTTAACTAATATGAACTATCAACTGGACGAAATAGACAAGAAAATTCTTGATTTCTTAGTAGAAAACACAAGAATGCCTTTTACTGAAATTGCAAAGCAGATGGATGTCTCTGCAGGTACAATTCACGTAAGAGTGAAAAAGATGGAGGATGCAGGTATTATTTTGGGATCATCTCTTAACATCGATTATGGAAAGCTGGACTATCATTTTACGGCTTTCATCGGAATTTTATTAACGAAATCAAACCGTACGCAAGAGGTATTGAAGGAGTTGACAAGCATTCCTAACGTAATTGAAGCCAGCGTTATTTCAGGGAAATATAATATTTTCTGCAAAGTAAGAGCGAAGAATACGGAAGATGCCAAAAGAATTATCTACCAGATCGATGATATTCAGGATGTCATGAGAACGGAGAGTATGATTTCTATGGAAGAATACTTAAGCGACAAAAACAGATTGATCAACGCGATCTCGGTTTAAGCAAATTTTAAACGAATTATATTAAAGAACTTATGAAATCTCTCATAAGTTCTTTATTTTTGTACCTATGGAAGAATACAGCTATTTTGACGAGGATCCGAAAAAAGGATGGGGATTTATTCTGGCTTTTGCCGCACTGATGTTGTTTACGGTAATGGGCTTCGGGATCGATCTGGATGAGTATTTGCAGCACGAATACCTGAATATTCCGGAATGGTATTTCTTTGTTATTTTCGGTATTGATGCCTTAATGGCCGTAAGCCTGGTACTGATGTTTTTCTACAGGAAAATCGGGATCTTTTCTTTTCCTGCCCTTCTGATCCTGCATTTCTTTATGCACAGTTATTACCTGTCTACGTTTTTATATACGGATGTTACCAATCTTTTCCTTTTTACCGGATTCGGGATGCTGGCAATTATTCCGAAATGGAAGTTTTTCAGATAGTGTTTATTTAAAACAGCAGGAAAGAATATTCAGCTATTACGTTAATTTTAGTAATATAAACGGACTCTTGTCCGTTTTTTTATTTGAAGACAAGATCAGTTAGGATGATTCATGATAGACATTCACTAAAATATAAATAGACAGACAGACCTGTCTGTTTAAAAAATTTCTTGTATATTTGCTTTGTTAAATATGTGCAATATGGCATCACCGAAAGAAAGGATTATTACGACAACATTTGAACTTTTTGCACGGCAGGGATATAATTCAACAGGGATCAACCAGATTATTTCCGAAGCGAATGTAGCCCGGGCCAGCTTTTACCAATATTTTAAGTCTAAAGAAGATCTGTGTGTGGAATTTTTAAATGTAAGACACGACTATTGGTTCAAAGAATTGCAGCAATTTATCATGAAAGGCAAAGATGTGAAATCAACTGTTGTTTCTTCTTTTGATTTTCTCATCTATATGAATGAGAAAGAAAACTTCAGAGGTTGCAGCTTCCTCAATATTTTATCTGAAATTCCTGCGGATAATACAAAGATTTTGAATGTGATTCAGCATCATAAGGCAGATCTGAGGAATTATTTTTCAGAATTGCTGAAAGATAAAGATCTGGCAGACCATATTTATCTGTTGTTTGAGAGCAGCATAATAGAAAGCCAGCTTTTCAGGTCAAATGAACTTATCGAAAAATCAAAAACAATCATTAACCAATTAATTAAATAAAAATAATGGAACAAAAACATCCGCTTCCGCCTTTCACATTGGAAACCGCTTTGGAAAAAATTCAACTGGCAGAAGATGCCTGGAACAGCCAGGATCCTGAGAGGGTTTCTAAAGCCTATACCATCGATAGCGAATGGAGAAACAGGGATCAGTTTGTCAACGGGAGACCGGAAATAGTGAAATTTCTTTCAAAAAAATGGGAAAGGGAGCTGAACTATAAATTGAAAAAAGAGTATTGGGCACATACCGGTAACCGGATTGCTGTTCGTTTTGAATACGAATATCAGAATAAGGAAGGAAATTGGTTTCGCGCTTACGGAAATGAAAACTGGGAATTTGAGGAAAACGGTCTGATGAAAAAGAGATTTGCCAGCATCAATGATTTACCGATACAAGAAGAGGACAGAAAGCTCAGATAAAAAGAAAGCATCCCGGGAAAGGATGCTTTTCATTTATATTAAAAAAGAAATTACTTATTTAAAATTCTCTTTACGGCTTCTTTTACCGCAGCAGAATCGATCTTGTATTTTTTCATCAGTTCGGCAGGCGTGGCAGATTCCCCGAAGGTATCGTTTACCGCTACAAATTCCTGTCTTGTCGGTCTTTTTCTGGCCAGCATTCCGGCAATGGATTCACCCAGGCCTCCAAGGTAGTTGTGTTCCTCAGCTGTTACGATCCTGCCTGTTTTTTCAACCGATTTAAGGATGATTTCTTCGTCCAGCGGTTTGATCGTATGGATATTGATCACCTCGCAGGAAATACCTTCTTTTTCAAGCTCGTCTGCAGCAATCAGGGATTCCCAAACCAGGTGGCCGGTCGCAACAATCGTTACATCCGTTCCTTCCTGCAGCATGATTCCCTTTCCGATCTCAAAAGGCATATCTTCAGGAATAAATACAGGAACTACCGGTCTTCCGAATCGAAGGTATACCGGGCCTTCATAGTCTGCAATAGCCAAAGTAGCCGCTTTGGTCTGGTTATAATCGCACGGGTTGATTACCGTCATCCCCGGAAGCATTTTCATCATTCCGATATCTTCCAAAACCTGGTGCGTAGCCCCGTCTTCTCCTAAGGTAAGACCCGCGTGGGATGCACAGATTTTAACGTTTTTGTTAGAATACGCGATCGACTGACGGATCTGGTCGTATACTCTGGAAGTAGAGAAATTTGCGAAAGTTCCTGTAAAAGGAATCTTTCCCGTAATGCTCATTCCCGCAGCAAGGCCCATCATATTAGCTTCAGCGATACCTACCTGGAAAAATCTTTCCGGGGCCTTTTCGATGAATTTCTCCATCTTCAAAGAACCGATAAGGTCTGCACAAAGTGCCACAACATTAGGGTTTTTGTCGGCAAGTTCTGCCAGTCCGGCACCGAATCCTGAACGGGTATCCTTTTTTTCTGTATATGTAAATTTCATTTTGTTCTAAATTATTATTTAAAAGATTACGGATTATCAATTACTGATGATTAATAATCGGCCGGAGCTTCCAGGTACAACTGCTTGATAGCCGTTTCCAGCTGTTCGTCGCTAGGCGCTTTTCCGTGCCATGCGTGCGATCCCATCATGAAATCCACCCCGTTACCCATTTGGGTATGAAGAATGATCGCTACGGGTTTTCCTTTTCCGGTTTCCGTTTTCGCTTTTTCAAGAATGGCAATTACCGCTTCCAGGTCGTTTCCGTTTTTCTCTTCAAGCACTGTCCACCCGAAAGCTTCAAGCTTGGCGTGAAGATTCCCCAGCGTCAGTACATTATCGGTACTTCCGTCGATCTGCTGGCCATTGTAATCGATGGTGGAAATAATATTGTCTACTTTTTTACCGGCAGCATACATAAAAGCTTCCCAGTTCTGTCCTTCCTGCAACTCCCCGTCTCCCTGTAAAGTATATACCAACGAGCTTTCTCCGTCCAGTTTTTTCGCTTCAGCAACACCCAGTGCTACGGAAAGCCCCTGCCCCAAAGATCCGGAAGCCACTCTGATGCCCGGAAGCCCTTCATGCGTAGTCGGGTGGCCTTGCAGTCTGGAATCCAGCTTCCTGAAGGTCTTCAGTTCTTCTACCGGGAAAAAGCCGGATCTGGCCAAAGTAGAATAGAATACCGGAGAAATATGTCCGTTCGAAAGATAAAAATGGTCTTCGTTTTTGCCTTCCATCGTGAAAGGAAGCTTGTAATTCATTACTTTTCCGTAAAGGGCCGTGAAAAATTCAGTACAGCCTAAACTTCCTCCCGGGTGCCCGGAATTTACAGCATGAACCATTCTTAAAATGTCTCTTCTGATTTGCGTAGTAAGAGATTTTAGCTCTTCGATGCTTTTACTCATTGTGTAATATTTATATGCAAGCGAATTTACGATATTTTACCGGCTTAAAGAAATGTAAAAGCCCGGATTTCAGGTCCGGGCTTTGGTTTTTATATTATTTTATTATAATTAATTATGATAAGTTTCTAAACTTTTTAATACCCTGCCATCTGAGGTTTTCCATTCTGTAAGACCATTAGCAGCTCTTCCCATCACAATTGCGGCAGCATATGAAGGACTGGAAAAAATAAAATCTTCAATGAACTCATTATTGACAACTATTCCTTCTTTAATGAGATCATTTCTGAAATTTTTTAATGAAACGGATAAAGAAGGAGTGACTGAATCGGCTATTTTCGAACCTTTTAATACTAAAAAACCTTCAGAGGTCTGTTCAGCCATTGCCTGACAGCCTCTAGTTGCATTTATATACAGCATCTCCTGATTTTTTAATGCAGAAGAATGTTCTCTTTTATCTTCGAACACCTTATGACCTAAAGTATTTACAAGTAATAAAATATAATTAAGAAATTCCTCCATTTCAGCTCTATCAGATTCTGAAATAGAAGACTGTGTTGGAATACAAGCATTTTCAAGGATATACCTGTTTGTTATGGTCGCAATATCGTGAAGCCTGCTTTCTAAATATTTAATATGAGCCTTATTTAGATTTTCATCTTTACTGATAAAGATTATTGCCTCATTCCAGAAGTCTTTTGTTGAGAGATGCTGATTAAGCCTTGTGAATACATTTTCGGCTTCACCGATATAAACCAAATCTTTATTATCATCATTTTTGCCCAACAATAAATATATTCCAGTTGATAAAAGATCTTTTCTGTCTGTACAATCTTTTATTTTTATTCTTGGAATTTTATAAGCTTTTCCTGTCCAGTTAGAAAGTTCGCAAGACATTCTTCCGTTGGGATCGCCGTCAATCAAAAATATCTTTATTGTTTTACCAAAAGCCATAATTAAACGATTTTCAGATATGATTTCTGCCGCACCATCCAAAGTCCGATGAAGGTAAGCAGTCCGTTTAAAACAATTAATTCCACGCCGATCCGGTAATCGGTGTAGGCCGTGATCAGGTAATTGATCAGGTAGGTGGCCACCGGAGCCAGAATCGTTACGGCGAGAATGGAATATTTTTTTGAAATCCGGAATTTTGTAAAGATCCCGAAGGCAAAAAGTCCGAGAAGCGGTCCGTACGTATACCCTGCGATTTCCATGATAAGGTAAACGATGGATTTGTCATTCAGAGCTTTAAAAATCATGATCAAAATAAAGAAAACGATGGTAAACGTCAAATGGACTTTCATCCGAAGCTGTTTTTTCTCCTTTTCGGTCTTGCTGCGGTCTTCGTTGAGATTCAGAAGGTCTACACAATAGGAGCTTGTAACCGCCGTTAATGCCCCATCCGCAGAGGGGAACAACGCAGAAATCAGCCCGATAATGAAAATCACCGAAATGATCATCGGGAAATGCCCCTGAAGTGATAAAGCCGGGAAAAGGTCGTCACCCATGATGTTTTTAATTTCACCGCCGGCATCTTTAAAACCGAAAATGTTGGTTACGGTTTCCCCGTTGATCTGTCCGTATTCCGCACCGTGCTGCAGGGCAAAAAGGTAGAGCAGCCCTCCCAGGAACAGGAATGCCAGATTCACAAACAGCAGGGTTCCCGCGAAAGTGAGCATGTTCTTTTTGGAGTTTTTCAGATTATCTACCGAAATATTTTTCTGCATCATTTCCTGGTCCAGACCCGTCATGGCGATGGTAATGAAAATTCCTCCGATAATCGTTTTCAGGAAAAAGGTTTTCGAATTCGGATCGAAATTGATAAAATGGGTATAATTTTTCTGTTCTAAAATAGAGTAGGCTTCCCCCGCAGATAAATTTAAATTCGATAAAATATAAACAATGCAGGCAATCAGGCTGATGATCATGAAAGAAGTCTGCAGCGTATCGGTAATCACAATCGTTTTTACCCCGCCTTCAAACGTATACAGAAGAACCATCAGCAGAAGAACCATTGCCGTTACCCAGAACGGAACGCCAAGCCCTTCCAGTAAAAAGATCTGAAGGACATTCACCACCAGGTACAACCTTGCCGTTGCCCCGATCGCCCTCGAAATGATAAAAAAGATGGAACCGATCTTGTGAGCTTCTACATTAAACCGTTTTCCCAGATAAGTATAAATCGAGGTGAGGTTCATCTTATAATAGAGCGGTAAAAGGATCGCAGCAACAATAAAATAGCCAATAAAGAAGCCGATGACCATCATGTAATATTCAAAACCGCCGTAGACATACTCGCTGCCCGTCATTTTACCGACGGTCCCGGGAACGGAAATAAAGGTTACCCCGCTCAGGCTGGTCCCGATCATTCCGAAGGCTACCAGCCACCATTTACTTTTTTTGTTACCGATAAAAAACGACTGGTTATCAGAGTTTCGGCTTGTAAAGTAGGAAATAACCAACAGCCCGATGAAATAGATGAAAACAAACAGCAGGAGAATAGTTCCGGGATTCATGCTTTAATTTAAATTTTAGCAAATATAGTTTTTTTCTCTTCTGCCTGAAAAAGAAAAAACCTTCCGGTAATGAAAGGCATGTTGGAGGTAAAGGTAAAGGTAAAGGTAAAGGTAAAGGTAAAGGTCGGGTGGCTGTAAATCTTTATAACCTCAGCACACTTAAACTTTACCTTAATCTCAATCTGTATCTCAACTTTAGTCTTGGTATAAGCTTAAACCTTATTCACCAGTACATCCTGAATGTCTTCCTCTTTCTGGAAAGTAGCTTTGGCAAAAGGGCAGAGCGGGATGATCGACTTACCGTTTTTTCTGGCAAAATCCACCGCAGCATGCAGCATTTCTTTTCCGACACCTTTTCCGTTATAGGCATCATCCACTTCCGTATGGTCGATGATGAACCGGTCTTCTCCGGCCCAGGTATACGTCATCAGACCAGCGTGGGTTCCGTCCATAAAGGCTTCAAAGCTTCCGCGTTTCTCGTCGTTGGTATGTTTTACTTCAATCATATTATGAAAATTGGGTTAATATTTCGATATCGTTGGTTAAAATTTTATGAATCGGGCAGGCATCGGCAATCGCGTGCAACCTTTTCCTCTGTTCTTCATCAAGATGCGTGCCTTCAAAGCTGATGTTTCTTTTAAAAATGGCTCTTTTGGTCAATGGAAAGTTTTCCAGTTCCACTTCCACATCAATTTTTTCCACGTTCCATTCTTTCCGGTCGATGTACATCCGCAAAGTAGCTGCCGTACAGCTTGCCAGTGAAGTGGCCAGAATCTCAAAAGGGTTAAAGCCTTTATTGCTGCCGCCTTTATCTACGGGTTCATCGGTAATCAGGGTATTTTCTCCGGCAATAACTTCAGTGTAATATTTTTCTTTGCCTAAACTCGCTTTTACGGTCACTGCCATAATTTCTGTATTTTATTTATAATTTAAGATTCCTGAAGAGGTAAAGATCAGTTCCTGATCTGATGTTTAAAATTTTTGATTTTGTCTTTCAGTTCTTCCAGCATTTCCGGGCTAATGATTCCGCTTTCAAGATCAAAATTCTCATAAAATTTAGGAAGCGAAAAAGTCTCTCTGATGTCGGCTCCGAAATTCGGAAAAAACGTCTTTGCCGTATTCATCACATTGCCGCCGCCGTACCCGCCGGGAGACGTAGACATCAGGAACATCGGCTTGTTCTGGAATACCTTGACGTTGATTCTGGAGGCCCAGTCGAAAACATTTTTAAATGCGGCACTGTAGGACCGGTTGTGTTCGGCCAGCGAGCAGATGATCACATCGCAGTCTTCAATCACCTTTAAAAAATGATGGGCTTCATCCGGAAAGCCCTTCTTTTCGCGGTCAACGGAAAATACGGGCATGTCGAAATCATTCAGGTCGATCAGGTTGGTTTCATCCTCCTGAAAATCCTTCAGGACAAACTTGACAAGCTCTTTATTAATAGAGGTGGAAGACGTGCTTCCTGCAAAGGCTAATATTTTCATGGTTCTTTATTGTTTTCGGTTTAAAATGGCTTTCGGAAGCGGCACATAGTCTTCATCGTCACCCGGAACCAAAGGGAAAGCTTCGTGGTTCTGATCATTCCAGTTTACCTTGGCCTGCTCGATCAGCTCTTTGTCGGAGTTCACAAAATTCCAGAAAATAAAACGTTCTTCTTCAAACGGCTCGCCGCCGAACAGATAAACCGTTCCGTTTTCACTCATCTCGAATTCGCAAAGCTGGGTATTTTTGGCAATCAGCAGCTGCTTGGAGCCGTAAGAATTTCCGTCGGTGGTAACCGTTCCGTCCAGTACATACATGGCTGCTTCCCCGTAAAGATCTTTTCCGATACTGATCTTTTGAGCGTCTTTGGTTTTGATTTCAATAAAAAACAGTTTACTGTGAACCGGAACCAGGGATTTCCTTCCGAAGGCTTCTCCGGCAATCAGTTTGTACCGGATCCCGTTTTCTTCCCACACCGGGATATCGGCCGCTTCGGTATGGTGGAAGCTCGGTTCAGACTGTTCCAAATGTTTTGGAAGACCCACCCAGATCTGGAACCCGTGAAGCCTTTTATCCGAATGTCTCAGGTATTCCGGCGTTCTTTCGGAATGCACGACCCCTTTTCCGGCAGTCATCCAGTTTACGGCGCCCGGCTGGATCTCAACGGCACTTCCGATGCTGTCACGGTGAAAGATAGATCCTTCTAAAAGATAGGTTAGGGTAGAAAGCCCGATATGCGGGTGTGGCGGAACATCAAGGTTATGGTAATCCTTTAAATCTGCCGGACCCATATGTTCGATAAAAACAAAAGGGCCGACCGCTCTCTTCTCACGGAAGGGCAGCAGCCTTCCTACCAGAAAATTTCCTATATCCGCTGATTTCTCTTCAATAATAAGTCCGATGTTTGACATATGCTGTGGTTTTAATTTTAGTCGTTTCTAAGCTGTCTCTGTTTAAAGCTCAATGATAAAAATAGGGAAAAGAATAATCGGACTGACCTGTTTACCTGCAAAAAAATTCTATCCGGTTATTATTCCTTATCCTGTGAGCAAAATTACAGCATATGCGGTAAGGTTCCATTGATCTGTGGTAATAAGTTTCAAACCTCATAGGTTTTCAAAACCTATGAGGTTTACTGTGTACCTCTGCAGTAGCAAATTAACCATTGACCATTCATCTGCAAAAACCACCCCGTCAAAAATTCTTTGAATTTTCGACACCCCTCCGAGCCGGAGGGGAATTGAGGTTAAGGTGTTTTCTTTTGGTTTTTTTACTGGAATGTGCTAGAAATCAAAAGAATTGAACAGCCGTTCAGCTAAAAGGAGTAAGGAATTTGACTTTGTCAAATTTGTAAACCGGTAATACTAACTTTAAAATATTTGCGTTTTTTTTTACATAAAGCATTAAAAACCTTTGGCGCCTTTTAGGGGCTCCCATTAAAAACCGTGTAAGATTGACCATTCACTTGCGGAGCAAAATTCACCATTCACTTTTGTCAATCGTCAATTCCTTCGGGTCAATCCGCTGTACCTGTGAATTTTGATTCAGTTTTAAAATTCACGATTCACTTGCGAAGCAAAATTCACCATTCACCTGTTCACCATTCACTCCTAATCTTCCTTCGACTGCATATTTTTACCATCCGAGAGATGAAGCCTGCGGAAGACAAAGCCTGAAATGATGGTCAGGATACCAACGGTAAGAAATGTTAAGCGGAAAGCATTGTGCATTTCGCCGTGGATGAGGTTGGTATTTTCAAAAATTTTCAGAACAATTAGTCCGAAGGCGATCCCGAAACCGATGGCCAGCTGTTGGTTAACGGATAATAGGGAATTCCCGCTGCTGGTCTGGAAATTCCGGAGGTCGGCAATAGAAATGGTGTTCATGGAAGTAAACTGGATCGAGTTGAAAAATCCCAGAATGGCAATAATCGGAACAAACCAATACAGTGAGGTGTTGATGTCCGGAATGGCCAGAAGACAGATTAAAGTCCCGATGATAAAGGTATTCGTCATCAGGGTCTGCCGGTAACCGAATTTATCTAAAATTTTAATAACATAAGATTTACCGAATATGGCTGTTAGTGCCATCGGTGCAATGATCCATCCGGAGGTAACTGCCGACTGCTTATACGCGATCTGGATCATCAGGGGCAGCAAAAGCGGAACGGAACTGATCCCCAACCGGGTAGCCAGGTTTCCGATGATCCCGACCCTGAAGGTTCTTACCTGAAATAGGTTCAGCGGAAAAATAGGGCTGTCGTCTCTTTTGGCGTGACGGTAATAATAATAAAGGCAAAGGAATCCAAGGATGAAGACAACCAGCACCGGAGTGATGTTCTGCATATCCCCGAAAAGTTCCAGAGCAACAGAAAGAAGAAGCGAAGCCGCTGCAAAAATCAAAAAGCCTTTCAGGTCAAATTCCACATCTTTGGATTTGTAATTCGGCATAAATTTCAACCCCAAGGTAATTCCCAGAATCCCGATCGGGATGTTGATTAAAAAAATCCAGTGCCAGGAAAGGTAATCTACCATATAACCTCCTACCAGCGGGCCCAATACCGGGCCGATGAGTGCCGGGATAATGGCAAAGTTCATGGCTTTCAGGAGCTCATTTTTATCAAAAGTCTTGATCAGGGCCAGTTTTCCGACCGGCGTCATCAGGCTGCCGCCCACACCCTGCACCACACGGGAAATCACCAGATGGGTCAGGTTTTGGGACAGGGCGCAGAACAGTGAGCCGATGCTGAAAAGAACAAGGGAAAATATAAATACCTTTTTCGTTCCGAACCGGTCTGCCAGAAAGCCGCTTGCCGGCATAAAGACAGCCAGGGTTAAAACATAACTGATAATGGCATTCTGCATATTGAGCGGCGATTCGTGCAGATCTTTTGCAATGGAAGGAAGGGAAGTATTAAGAATCGTGGAATCCAGCATCTGCATAAAAATAGCTGTTGCCAGGATCAACGGTAGAATTTTTTTGATCGGATCGGTCGGCTGTGATAGTTCTTCTGACATAAGTAAAGTACCGGAAATGATTTTCTGGATTTATTGGTTCAAAGAAAATAAAGAATATTTTACGACAGCAATATCCGTTCCTTAAATGGGGATAATGATATATCTCAGGATGGTTGAACTTCAAAAAATACATACCTATCCCCAAAAAAAAGTCCTGCGAAATTCGCAGGACTTTTTGGTTTATTTTCTTGGTTTCTCCACCCCTTTCCATTCGTCGCCGGCTTTTCTGTACTGGCTTAATTCGAAGTTTTTGAAATCCTTGGTTTTGTATTCAATATTATCCGTGTTCTGTTCAAACGGCATGATGTAGTAATAATCCGCATCGGTTCTGTCGGTTTTTGTTCCTTTTTTTACAGACGGAACATATTTCGAAAATTTATAGCTCGGAAGATACTGCTTCACTCTTGCGTAAAATGCCTTGTTTTCTTTTTCATCCGGGATAATATCTACGATGTTGAAATCGTCTTTCTCTTTATTGATCCAAAGGTAATAGGTTTTATCCTCGCCGGTATTCCTGTTGTTGGAATTGAAAGCATACAACTCTTTCGGTACCAGTTCCTTGATCTTTTCGGCATCCACCTTTGTATAATACTGTCCTTTTGAAGGATCTACATAGGTTTCAAGATTGTACATCAGAACCGAATTGTTGTCCAGGTTTTTGTTTTTGAAATACTGGTTTAAAGACAATTCTGCCGTTGCTCTGAGTTCCTTTCCTCTGGCATCCAGTTTTTTCGTAGGATTCTGAGGGTTTACTTTTTTTACGAACTCATATAAAACTTTCGGCTTTATATCTTTCAGGTGGGGATAGGTTTTCAGCTGCTCTGCTTTTACCAGCCAGTAATATTGTTGGTAAAAGTCGTCTTTATCGCCATCTTTCACGCTTTTATACGTCATGGCCAGCTTTTTAGAGCTAAGATATTTACCGTATTTTCCCTGTCCGAAAGCAAAAGTCATGGCTAATAAGGCAAATAAGATAGTAATGTTTCTTCTCATTTTTTATAATTGATATTTTCGTTTTCCAAATATAATTATTTATTAGATAATATTTTTGATTAACGGTTAAATTCTGACAATATTGTTACCGTTAATTCAAAAAAAAATCCTGTATCGCTACAGGATTAATAAATTTTGAAATTCCGGTCTCCGGAGAAGACTGAGTTGATGGTCAATAAATGATAGGTTAAACGGTTATTTACTTAAAAATAATCATTCACTTTTGGTCATAAGTCAATTCCTGCGGTGAATCCGGTGCGCTTGTCAATTTTGGTTCAGTTTTAAAATTGACCATTCACTTGCTGAGCAAAATTGACCATTCATTTTTGGCTTATAGTCAATTTCTGTGAATCAATGGTCAATTCTGAATATGCTTAGTTGGCGGTTCACGATTGAACTGTGGGAAACCACCCCGTCAAAAATTCTTTGAATTTTTGCCACCCCTCCAGAGGAGTGGAATTGCAGTTAAGGTTTTGCCCGTTCTGTTTTTGATGATCATCATTGATAAGCTGTCAATAGTGAATTCCTGTGGGGCAATCCGCTGCGCTTGTCAATTTTAATTCAGTTCTAAATTCACCATTTACTTTCGGCCAACAGTGAATTCCTGCGGGTCAATCCGCTGTGCTTGTCATTTTTAATTCAGTTCTAAATTCACCATTCACTTTTACGCTTCGCCATAAGAGGTTTCATGCACTTTCACAGCTCTTCCGCTCGGGTCGTTCATATTTTTAAAGGCTTCATCCCATTCCAGGGCAATCGGCGTGGAGCAGGCTACGGAAGGTACCGAAGGTACGGTTGCTGCTGCCGTTTCACTTGGAAAATGTTCTTCGAATATCGTCCGGTAACGGTATTCTTCCTTGTTCTGGGGTGTATTTATCGGGAACCGGAACCGGGCACTGTCCATCATTTCATCACTCACTTCTTTTTCGGCAACCGATTTCAACGTGTCGATCCAGGAATAACCGACACCATCGGAAAACTGCTCTTTTTGTCTCCAGGCAATCGATTCCGGAAGCAGGTCCTCAAAGGCTTTTCTCAACACCCACTTCTCGATTTTTCCTTCAGTGGCATCTACCATTTTATCTTTTGGGTTCAGGGTCATGGCGACATCCATAAACTCTTTGTCCAGGAACGGCACCCGTCCTTCAATTCCCCAGCTCATTAAAGCCTTGTTGGCTCTCAGGCAGTCGTAGAGGTGAAGTTTTCCTAGCTTTCTTACGGTTTCGTCATGAAATTCTTTGGCATTCGGTGCCTTATGGAAATAAAGGTATCCGCCGAAGAGTTCATCGGAACCTTCTCCCGACAGCACCATTTTAATCCCCATCGATTTGATGACCCTTGCCAGAAGATACATCGGGGTAGAAGCCCTCACGGTGGTCACATCATAGGTCTCCAGGTGGTAAATCACATCCCTTACCGCATCCAGCCCTTCCTGAACAGTGAAATTAACTTCATGGTGAACCGAACCGATATGATCTGCTGCTTTCTGCGCGGCAATAAGATCCGGAGATCCGGCCAGCCCTACGGCAAAACTGTGCAATCTCGGGTACCAGGCTTCCTGGGTATCGTCGCTTTCGATTCTCTGGCGGGCAAATTTTGCAGTAATGGCAGAAATGACGGATGAATCCAATCCGCCGGAAAGCAGGACCCCGTAAGGTACATCGCTCATCAGCTGCCGGTGTACCGCATCTTCCAGCCCTTTGCGTAAAGCATCAATGTCCGTTGGGTTGTCTTTTACGGCATCGTAGTTTTCCCAATCTCTTTTGTACCACTGCTGAAGTTCGCTTCCGTCTTTGCTGTACACCAGATGCCCCGGCAAAAAGGTTTCGATGGTTTTGCAGACGCCTTCAAGGGCTTTGAGTTCGGAGGCCACGTAATAGTTTCCGTTTTTATCCCAGCCGTGGTAGAGCGGGCAGATTCCCATGTGGTCGCGGGCGATGAGGTAAACGTCGTTTTCCGTATCGTATAAGGAGAAGGCAAAAATACCGTTCAGCTTCTCAATAAAATCTTTTCCGTATTTTCCGTAAAGCGCTAAAATTACTTCACAATCCGACTGGGTCTGGAACTCGTAATCGGGAAATTCTTCTTTTAATTCCCTGTGGTTGTAGATTTCACCGTTTACGGCCAGTACTGTTTTCCCGTCTTTGGTAAACAGGGGCTGCTTTCCGGAAGTCGGATCTACGATGGCCAGCCGCTCATGGGAGAAAACCACTTTATCATTCTGGAATACGCCGCTCCAGTCCGGGCCACGGTGGCGTATCTTCTTAGACATTTCAAGAACCTGGGGTCTCAGGATTTCGGTTTTTTGTTTGGCATCAAACAAACATACAATTCCACACATATTTTATCATTTAATTTAAAACAAAAGTATTGGTGTGGTTTAAAAAAAACAACAAAAATTTTTATTTGATTTAAAATTTTAATTAATTTGATTTTAAATAAGTAAAAAATTAATTATTTGATGTAAAAAACAGGATTAAAGTTAAATTTTTTCACTTTCATCACCGGTTTTCTTTGTATACGAAATTATTATGAGATATTTCTTAATCTATGGTAATTTATTTGACTAATTTTCAGCTTTACTTTGTGGCTCGAAATAATTTTTTTTCATCATTTGTGTTTTTACCTTCTTGTAATTCGTTTACGAGAAGGTTTTTTTTATTCGTTACCCAAAAGAACTCCCGAAACATTCCATGCGCTGAAACTTGAGCCTTCTCTCGGCCCCTGGGGAATTTTTACCTGAATGGTATGTTTTCCAGCTTTTAAATCACCCAGTGGGATAAAATTGGGATTCGTTACCATTCCCGGGCACCAGTTGGATCTGCTGAGGTCGGAAGAAGAAAGCCCGTCCGGGAAATTTCCGGAAGCAGGATTGTATAGGCGGTAAGATCCGCAGTCGGTTCTCCAGGGGATAAATGAGAAAGCCATTTTTCCGTCAAGAAAGATAGAATTGGTTTTAGGGAGAAATTCATCGCCGTTTTCCCAGCCGCCATGCCCGGTCGTTGTATATTTCAGCTGTGCATTCTTCAAATCTTTTTTTAATGTAAATTCTACCAGAAGGCCCTGGTCTTTATCAAACATGGTAGAATATTCCTGCCCCGCCATTTCCATAATATTTAAAGTATTGAATAATGGGATAACCGCATTGTTTTTATAAATAGCCTGATCGCTTTTGTGAATGGTGATTTCCAGGCTTACTTTGTGGCCGCCTTTGTCATAGTTTCCGATAAAAGCCCCAACCCAGAGTTCTTTTTCGCTTAAAGAAGGTTTCAGGTCGGTAATGTCTTCACGGTACGGGCTGACGGTCTGCCAGGTTTTGTCCTTCAGCTGGAGATTGTTGAATTTACTGATTCCGAAAGCCGTGAAGAAACGCATCATTTCAACGGGAGGATTGTAATTTTCGGTGGTCATGATCCCGTAATATTTTTTCCCGTTTCCGTTTTCATACAGCGGCAGCGTTTTTACTCCGTCTTCAAGCCCGTTGAAAAACGACTGGGGTTTATCCTGCGGAATGAAGAATACCGTTCCGGTTCGGTCATACGCATCTCCGTTCGACTGCTGTTTCAGTTCCACGAAAATATTTTCCCCTTCCGTAATTTTCGGAAATTTGATTTTTTTCAGAAGAATTGTTCCGTTGGCGAATCTTTTAACCTGTTCATCTGATTTGGACTGATCTGAAAAGTTGATGGTTTCATTGTCGAACACCTTCAGGGTAGTAAATCTGCTTTTCCATAAAAGATCCCTGTAGCCCAGCGGGTCTGTTGAAGTGACGGTACCTTTCATAATACCGTCGATCCCTGTCTTCTTAATTTTTTTTAAAGAAGTCGCTGTAATGGCGGATGTTTTATTTCTTTCGATTTCCAGTACAAAGCCCAGGTTCTGTCCGATGGTGGAAGGTCCGCCCTGGATTTTCAGGTCGTTTGTATACCAGACTTCAATAGTGTTGGAGTTGATCTTGGTAACGGCTTTTTTACAGTTGTATCCCAGGATTTTTTTGGTTTCATCGGTAAACTCAAAGTTCTGCTTGCTAATCGATTCATTATCAGAGGCCGATACGATTTCACCGGTTTTCAGAAAAGCGTAGGAGAAAACAGTGTTGGACGGCTTCTCTATTTTTGTGACTTCAAAAGGGAAATCCGCTTTCTTCTCTTTGATTTTTTGGTTCAGGATAAAGTTTTCCTTTTCATTGGCCAGAACAACGGTAGGCGTCTGGTCGGTAGAAATTTTTCCGTTGGAGGAACTCATGTATTGCACTTCATAGGTCTGTGCAAAAGAAAAAAAACAGATCAGGGTAAAGATACCCGGTAAAATTCTTTGAAGCATATGAAAAATTGATTTCCGCAAAGATAGATTTTAACTGAGATAATTCAAGTTTAAAATAGATCCCTGAAATTTTAAAAGATTTTCAGAGTGATATATGATTTACGGATTAAGGGAAATTTGCTGTTCCCGCAATGTATTATGACTTGAATCATAATGTGTTAATAATCAGTATTTTAAATACCATATTTTTGTTGTGTGGCATAATGTTGGCTCGTTTTAGTTTTCACACCAAAAAAATATATACTATGTTTTACCATTCACAAAAGCTTATCAACCCGATTGTGCCGGACGAACCGGATCCGTCAGCAGCCAATGCCCTGCAGGAAGGGTTAGGCGGTCAGTTCGGCGAAATGCGTACCATGATGCAGTTTCTTTTCCAGAGCTTTAATTTCCGGGGCAGTGCCACACCGTATATGGATCTTATCCAGGGGGTCGGTATCGAGGAAATTTCTCACGTAGAGCTGATTACCAAAACCATCTCTCAGCTTCTTGACGGATCTCCCAGATATCAGGGCGATAAATATGAAGCACCCGGTAAAGGTGGGGATGCTGCCATGGATATGGCGAAGGAACAGAAAAATCCGCATCATTACATCATGGGTGCCCAATCGGCACTTCCGGTAGATGCTGCGGGAAACCCATGGAGCGGCAGTTATGTCCACAATCACGGCAATCTTGTCCTGGATCTGATGGATAACCTTGTCCTTGAAGCTACCGGAAGGCTTCAGAAGTGCAGGATTTATGAAATGAGTACCAATAAAACATTACGGGCAACTGTGGCTTTTCTTATTGTACGGGATGAAGCCCACCAGGCTGCTTTTGCAAAGGCACTGGAAAAACTGGGCGTCGACTGGGGTAAAGTGCTGCCGGTACCGAAATTCGATTCTTCACAATTTCCTGAAGTAAAGCGGCTGCTCGATCTAGGCTTGCACCGGGAACAGTATACTTTCCGTCTGGACGGATCTATGATGGAGCAGATTTTCAGTGGCCCGTCTCCTTTTAATGACGGTACCCAGCTCACCACACTTAAAGAACCTCGGGAATCGTTTTTGGTTCCGCAGATGCCCGAGCGTCCCGAAGAATTTGCCCCGGGACTTGATGCCGAACTTCAGGCGCTGGCAGATGCCTTCACCGAATTTAAAGAATCAGGAGGAAAGATTGATCAGAATATTGGGATCAACGGAAGTAAAGAGGAATAGTCTCTTCAGATCTTACAGACAACAGACAGATATATATTAAGTTTAATGGAAACGCCTGCTGAGTACGATACTCTACAGGCGTTTTATATTTAGTTAAAAGATTAAATACAATTGACAGAACGGATGTTTTATTATACATAAAAAAACTACTCCAAAAGTAGAGTAGTTTCATATAAATATATTAATATGTATTTCTTTTTAAGAAACCCTTTCAATCAGGGCCATGTAGAAGCCGTCATAACCTTCGCTCGGCATTACTTTCTCATCTTTAATAAGCTTGAAACCGGTATTGTTTTTCAGGAATTCCGCTACCTGCTCATTGTTTTCAGAAGGAAGGATGGAACAGGTGGCATACACCATTTTGCCTCCTTTTTTAAGCATTTTGGAATAATCCTGAATAATCTGCTGCTGTTCTCCTTTAATCCTGTCGATGAAAGCCTGGTCGATCTTCCATTTGCTGTCAGGGTTTCTCTTCAGGACACCTAATCCGGAGCATGGTGCATCGATCAGCAGGCGGTCTGCCTTTTCATGAAGCCTTTTGATCACTTTGTTATCGGTGATCATACGGGTTTCGATGTTGTGGGCTCCGGCTCTTTTGGCACGGCGCTTCAGTTCGGCAAGCTTCCATTCGAAAATATCCAGGGCGATGATCTGTCCTTTATTTCCCATCAGGGCTGCGATATGAAGCGTTTTTCCGCCGGCTCCGGCACACGCGTCCACAACGCGCTGGCCTTCTTTTACATCCAGGAAATAAGCGATTTTCTGTGAAGATGCATCCTGAACTTCAAACAATCCTTCCTTGAATGCGGTGGTAAGGAAAACGTTCTTCTTTTCCTCAAGCTGCACGGCGTCAGGATAATTTTTAACGGGATAGGAAACAATATTTTCATCCGAAAGATCGGAAATAAGTTCTCTGGTCGTTGTTCTTAACGAATTTGCCCTCAGAACGGTTGGTGCCTGCTCGTTCAGGGCCTGCATTTCCTTTTCCCATTTCGGGCCCAGCTCTTTTTCCAGGGTTTCCGCCAGCCAGTCCGGGATGGAATATTCGATGGCTTTGGTGGGAACCGTTCCTTTTTTAAGCTTAGTCAGGATATCGGCGATTTTAATACCGTCGAATTCCTCAAATTTTTTATAATTGGTCTTGCTCCAGAGAAGGTAAGCAAGGATTAATTTGTAAACGTTGTTGGGCTTCACGCCTTCTCCCATATAATATTCCAGGCGTTTCTTCCAGCGGATGATGTTGTAGAAAATCTCAGAAACAACGGCTCTGTCCTGGCTTCCCCATTTTTTATTCGCCTTCAGAAGCCTTTCGATTACTTTATCGGCATATTTATTTTTCTCGAAAAACGTTTCCTGCAATGCATCGTGGATTCCGATGGCCAGGTTTCGGTGTATCAATTCCATAAAATTGGGTTCTGCTATTTTGAATCTGCAAAAATACGAAAATTTAAACTTTGTAGAGTTATAAATTGTAACAGATGAGTTATTAGTTATTGGTTTGTTTTTATTATTCCCTGTTAAGTGAAATTATGATTTTTACTCATCATTCAAAAATCCTACCTTTGCAAAAAATTAAAAATATGAGTGATACTGTACTTTGTCCTAAATGCAACTCCGAGTTTACCTATCCGAGCGATGATATGATGGTGTGTTCCCAATGCTTCTACGAATGGAACCCTGAAGAAACGGCTGTTGAGGCATCCGCTTCAGGAAAAATCCTTGATTCAAACGGAAACGAGCTTCAGGACGGGGATTCTGTAGTCGTGGTTAAGGATCTTCCGGTAAAAGGAGCACCGAAGCCGGTGAAAGCAGGAACCAAAGTGAAAAATATCCGCCTGCGTCCGGACAGCGATCATAATATCGACTGTAAAATTGACGGTTTCGGAGCCATGGCCCTGAAATCGGAATTTGTGAAAAAGGCTTAGTAATAAAAGATTATATTTAAAAAAATCGGTCTGAACATCGCTAACACCCGTATTATTTAGTAATTTACGCTTCTGAAATTACTGTACGGATGAAGATACTTATTGTAGAAGACCACAAAGAGCTGGCCTCTAATATTACGGATTATCTCAGGAAAGAAGATTACGTCTGTGAAGTGGCTTCCACCAAAGAAGAAGCCGATGAAAAGATCGATTTTTTTGAATACGACTGCGTTCTGCTGGATCTGATGCTTCCTGACGGAAGCGGACTGGAGGTGCTCCGTGAAATAAAACACAAAAGGCTTACTGCCGGCATCATCATTATTTCAGCTAAGGATTCCTTAGACCATAAGCTGCAGGGCCTGGAAGAAGGCGCCGACGACTATATTACGAAACCTTTTGCCCTTCCCGAGCTGCATGCCCGCATCAAAGCCGTTTCCCGGAGAAAAACCCCGGAAATAGACCATGCCCTGGTTTTTAATGAAATAAAAATCGACCTCGAATCCAAAGCATGCTTTATCAACAACAAGCCGTTAAACCTTACCCGTAAAGAGCTCAACCTGCTGATCTTCTTTATCAGCAACGAAAACAGGATGCTTTCCAAACAGGCCATTGCCGGCCATCTCTGGGGAGATTATACCTACAGTATAGACAATATTGATTTCGTTTACCAGCATCTGAAAAACCTGCGCAAGAAAATTACCGATGCCGGAGGAAAAGATTACCTGCATACCGTTTACGGGCTAGGCTACAAATGGCAGGACTCATGAACCTCAGTTACCGTTTTGCCAAAGCATTTACCATTCTGGTATTTACTGTGCTTCTCCTGGGATTTGCGATTCTCTATTATGCCTTTGAAAGAACAACCATGCGCTCAGCCATCGTAAAAATGGAAGACCTGAATGCTTATGTCGCCGGAAGGCTTGCCAAAGATCCCGGTTACGACTACTTCAATTACCATCACAGGCAGACCCGTGTCCATTTACTGGAAAAAATGCCTGCGGATAAGGAAGAAAAAGTTATTGAGGAAAAATACATCTGGAACAGGAGCATCCAATCCTATATCAATAGAATTTCGGTAAGTTCTTTTTTTACCATCGGAGGAAAGCCGTACAGGATTACCAGTGTGCGGTATATTACCGTTATCGAAAAACGCTTCCTGCTGAGCCTTCTGATGGTTGTAGCCTGGATTATGGTATTCCTCCTTATTCTTTCCATTATCATCAGCGTTCTCGTCTCACGGAGGATCCTCGACCCGTTTTACCATGCGCTTGAAGAAATAAAAAAGTTCAGCATTAAAGACCGGCAGCCAATGCAGCTGATGGATACCGGAACCTACGAATTCCGTTTGCTGAACGGTTTCCTGTCGAAGATGTCCGAGAATTCCAAAAAAGACTATTATTTATTGGAAGAACTCACCGAAAATACCTCTCACGAGTTACAGACCCCGCTGGCCTCGGTAAAAGGAAAAATTGAACTGATGATGGAAACCGGGCTTACCGAAAAACAGTTTGCGACCCTTTCTTCGATGAATGATGAGCTGGACCGCCTTTCGTCGATCAACAAATCACTTATTCTTTTGGCCAAACTGGAGCATTTTGAGCAAAAAGATATCGGCCGGGTCAATCTTTCTCAGATTTTATCGGAGCGTATTGCTTATTTCGAGGACATCTTTGCCTTTCGGTGCTTGCATACAGAAATTTACGTTGAGCCTGATGTCATGGTTTTTATGGATGAAAACCTCGCTGTAATCGTATTGGACAATCTGCTGAGCAATGCCAAAAGGCATAATCATGAATACGGAAAGATAGAAATCACCCTTACTTCAGCCCGACTTATGATTTCAAATACAGGAAATCCGCCTTCGATTCCGGAAGAAGAAGTTTTCGGAAGATTCCGGCGGGGAAACCCGGATCAGAACTCGATTGGGATAGGATTGGCATTGGTGAAAAGGATTCTGGAGATTTTCGGGTACGGAATCAGCTACAGATTTCATGATAAAAATCATGTGGTTATTGTTGATTTTAAAAATTAATATACTGTTAATCAATGATTTGATTATTATTTTTAAATTCTGAAGACATCTTCAGAATTTCTTCAGAATTTCTTCAGAATTTCTTTTTTCATTAGCTGGAAACAAAACCTATGAAAAAAATAACATTGGTCTTTATGTTTCTTGGCTTTCATATTTTTTATGGCCAGGATAGTATTTTATCCGTTAAAAAACAGGACGTTGTGCTGTCCGCAAAAAATCCTTTGGATGTCGGTGAGCTAAAAATCAACCTGGATTCCAAAGGGGACAAATGGCTGAGGCTTGGTGTCAACAGCCAGATCTGGCTCAGGAATATAGAGAATAATCCAGGAACAAAGGTAAATGGCGTTCCGCAGGACCAGACGTATGATGCAGGCATCAGAAGGATGCGTCTTACAATACAGAGCCAGGTCACACCGTTTTACGCCGTTTACCTTCAGATGGGGATCAACAACCAGAACTTTATTTCCGGCGGGGGCAGCGGTACCGGAGCCAATGGAGCTGGAAAAAAGCCGGGGCTGTTTTTTCACGATGCCTATAATGAGTTTACGATCATTCCGCGGACGGATTTTACAACCGGAAAGCCCAATAAGAACAATCTTTACATCGGTGCCGGACTTCATTCCTGGAACGGGGTAAGCCGGATGACAAACGCCAGCACAACCAAAATGCTGGCTGCAGATCTGCCGATCTTCAATTTTCCTACGATTGAAATTGCTGATCAGTTTGCGCGGCAGTTCGGGATATTTGTTCACGGTGATTTCAACAGGATCAATTACCGGTTCAGTGTCAACAAACCTTTCGCAACTTCCAATACACCGGCAGTCGGCGGGCCGGCAGTAGATAATAATCAGAGCGGAAAGCTTTCGTACGCAGGATACGCTTTTTATCAGTTTTTTGAAAAAGAAGCCACAATAACCTCTTTTCTGCCCGGCAATAATCTCGCCAAGAAGAAGGTCCTGAATGTAGGATCCGGATTTTATCTCAACAAAGAAGGAACCCAGAGCCAGCCGGCGGTAAACGTTTTTGAATCCCATGACGTTTCCATTTTCGGAGCCGATGTGTATAGTGAAATTCCCCTGGGGAACAAAAAGAAAGAAATGGGGCTAACGCTGTATTCTGTATTTTACCGATACAACTACGGACCGGACTATATCCGGATGAGCGGGCTGATCAATCCCGGAACCGCAGATCCTTCATTCACCGGACAGAAAGCGCTGGAAGGTCCCGGAAACAACAGGGTGCTGATGGGAACAGGAAACATCTGGTTCCTGCAGGCAGGATTTGTACTGCCTAAATTCAGCAATACCGTAAAAGTGCAGCCTTTTATCAACTATACGCTGAAAGATATGGATGCGCTCCACCAGAAAGGAAACTATTACGATGTCGGAACAAGTTTCTATTTTTACGGGCAGAATGCCAGGCTTGCCGTTCAGTACAGCAGCCGGCCGCTGTATGATGCGGCTTCCCGTACGGTGTTCGACAGAAAAGGCGAATTAATCATTTTATTCCATATTGTTCTTTAAAATTAAAACATTATCTATATGAAAACACAACAAACTTCTACCATCACCACCGCAGAAAGGATCCGGGCCATTATCGGCGGATCCATTGGAAACCTCGTGGAATGGTACGACTGGTATGCCTATGCGGCTTTTGCCATTTACTTTTCACACTCCTTTTTCCCGGATTCGGATATGACGGCGCAGCTGCTGAATACGGCCGGAATCTTCGCCGTGGGATTTCTCATGCGTCCTGTAGGCGGGTGGATGTTCGGAAGCATTGCCGATAAAATCGGGAGAAAAAGAGCCATGACCCTGTCGGTACTGCTGATGTCTTTCGGGTCGCTGCTGATTGCCCTTACCCCGACTTACGATACCATTGGGGTATTGGCACCGATTCTGCTGCTGGCCGCACGGCTGCTGCAGGGGCTGAGCGTAGGCGGGGAATACGGTGTATCGGCAACCTACCTCAGTGAAATGGCTACGGAAGACCGCCGCGGATTCTACTCAAGCTTCCAGTATGTTACCCTTATCGGCGGGCAGCTTATTGCGTTGGGAATCCAGTTGATCCTGCAGAAACTGCTTCTTACGGAAACCCAGCTGGAAGAATGGGGATGGAGGATTCCGTTTGTCATCGGTGCCATTCTTTCCGTCATTGCTTTATACCTGAGATCAAGCCTCCATGAAACCGAAGCTTTTGAAAACAAAAAAGAAATCGTAAAGGATAAAAAAGGAACCGTGAAAGAGCTTCTGAAACATCCGCAGGCCCTGCTTACCGTAGTTGGACTTACCTTGGGCGGAACCCTGGCTTTTTATACCTACACCACTTACATGCAGAAATTCCTGGTCAACACGGTGCACCTGAGCAAAGAGCAGTCTACCCTTATTTCATTCATTTCCCTCTTTCTATTTGCCTGCCTGCAGCCTGTGTTCGGAGGGCTTTCGGATAAGATCGGGAGAAGGCCGCTGCTGCTGGGCTTCGGAATCCTCGGGACTTTATGCACCGTTCCGCTTCTTACGGCATTAAGCCATACCACCTCCATGTGGATGTCGTTTGTATGGATCATGATTGCTTTGATCATTGTAAGCGGATACACCTCAATCAATGCCATTGTAAAGGCGGAGCTTTTCCCTTCGGAAGTACGGGCACTGGGCGTAGGGCTTCCGTATGCCCTGACCGTAGCAATCTTTGGCGGAACGGCCGAATACGTTGCCCTGTGGTTCAAGCAGGCCAATATGGAACATTATTTTTACTGGTATATTACCATTTGTATTTCGTTTTCCCTGATCGTCTACTTCAGAATGAAAGATACCAAGGAAACATCGAAGCTGGATGAAGATCTTGAGCAGGATGCTGCTGCCTGAGAGTAGATTTTAAAAAGAAACAGGCATGAAAAAAGGAAAGAATTGGACAGGGTAATCTTTCAAAAGACGCCGTCGCAGGATTGCTGATGTTTGTCTCAGGAGGCAGAAAGAGAATTAACCAAAAATTTCCTTAAGCTGTATACATACAAATGTAAGAAAGTTCACCTGAACATGATCTTACATTTGTATTTTTTTTGCAGAAAATTTCCGGAGATATAGCTTTAAATGAATTCCAGGAGCTTTTTCCCGCTTTCTGTTGCAATCTTTTTTTTCAAAAAAGGATTTCCACGGCAATCGGGGCTAGGGCTTCTGTCGTCCCTTTTAAACATTCTCAAAAGAGGAAATTTTCTCAGCCGAATGAAACGGCAATCTTACCTTCCGTCTTTTGATCCGTGTAGATAACCAGCTCTTTATCCCGGATTTTTATCTTGTTCCAGTAATGGCTTCCTGCAAACCGGCTCTCCAGGACTTCCGCTTCCAGACCGTTTTCAGCGATGCGCACCTCATTGGGATAATAGGAAAACCTTGGTAACCGGAAAGCCGATCTTTCCGTTTCGTTAAAAATATTCACTTCCCCGAAAAGCCTGGCTACATAGCCGTTGTAAGGTTGGGTGTAGATTTCTTCCGGGCTGCCGTCCTGGATCAGTTCTCCTTTCTGTAAAATAACAATCCGGTCCAGCCACGGGATAATATCCTGGAGCTCATGCGTAGAAATAAGCAATGAGATATGGTTTTGTTTCACATACCGGAACAGCCTTTCCCGCAGCCCGACCTTTCTCGGGAAATCCAGGTTGCTGAAAGGTTCATCAAGGATCAGGAGCTTAGGAAGCACGGAAAGGGCCCTGGCAATGGCCACCCGCTGCTGCTGGCCGCCGCTGAGGTACTTCGGCAGTACATTGGCGAAATCTTCCAGGCCTACGACTTCCAGAAGTTCCGCTACGGTTTCTTTCTTCTTTTGTAAATTGATATTGGAAATAAACTTCCCTACGTTTTCGGCCACGGTCGCATAGGGCATCAGATCAAAATTCTGGGCTACAAACTTCATGGCGGATTCTCCGGGAACAAGGTTTCCCTTGGGTCCCATCAGTTTTTCGCCGTCGAAGATAATCGCTCCGCTTTCCCAGTCCAGCAGTCCGTAAATCAGGCTCAGCAGGGTTGATTTTCCGCACCCGCTTTCTCCGGCCAGGGCAACGATCTTTCCGGCCTCAAGCGTCAGGTTAAGATCCTGAAACAGCGGTTTTTCTTTGGAATAGGAAAAGTTTAAATGGTTTATTTCTAATAGCATCTTACAAAAGTAAGGATTTGAAATGTTTCTAGGAAAGAACAATTTTTTTTATTATTTTAGCGGAAGCATAAAAAATTTATAAATCATGAAGAAAAAGCTGTTTTCATTAGTCATTCCCGCATTTTTTGCCTTGGCTGCAGTGGTTTCCTGTAAAAAGGAAAAACCCGTTTCCAGCGAAAGCAATGAGGTGGCAACAACTAAAGAGGGCGCTCAGTATGTCGTAGACACCCTGAACAGCAGGGTAGAGTGGAAAGGTTATAAAATTTTGAAATCTGAAAGCACCAGCCACTTCGGAACCATTAAATTCGAGAGCGGCGACGTTACCGTAAAAGACGGAAAACTGGAAAGCGGAAAATTTGTTGCAGACATGGCTTCCCTGACTTCGGAAGATCTTAAAAGTGACCGTGAAAATCTGAATAAGCTGAACGGGCACCTGAAAAGCAAGGATTTCTTTGATGTGGAAAAATTCCCGACGGCTTCTTTTGAAATTACCAGGGTGGCATCCTCCGCGGAAGGCGATTACAACACCCTTCTGGACGGAAATCTTACCATTAAGGGAATTACCAAGCCGATTCAGTTCAAGGCTAATGTTTCCGTGAAAAGCGGAGTGGCCAGCATTGCTACTGAACCGAAGGATGTGATGAGGGAAGAATTCGGGATTACCTTTAAAGCACCGGCCGCCAATGGTGTTATAAAAGATGAGGTGACGCTTCAGATCAATGTAAAAGCTTTGGAAAAGAAATAATTTTTTTATTTAAGTGAAATAAGTGATTGAAGTCTGCCTCCCGTAAAGAGGCAGATTTTTTTTAACATTTTTAGGAAATTTATTCGGCTGAAAAACCGTATTTTTGCAAAACATTTTGAAAGGGTAAAACAATGATAGAAAAGATAGAAGAATTACTGGTTGAAGTAAACGGCTTCCATGCGACATCAAAGGAGGAGATCGAAAACTTCCGGATCAAATACAACGGTAAAAAAGGAATTCTGAACGATTTTTTTGAAAAGTTTAAAGAAGTTCCGAACGACCAGAAAAAAGATTTTGGGCAGAAGATCAATACTTTGAAGCAGGCGGTGAACGTAAAGTTGGAGGATTTGAAAAATGCTTCCGCATCTTCTATTGTCGTAGAAAAAGAAGACCTTACAAGACCGGCCTTTCCTCTGGAACTGGGATCGAGGCATCCGATCAACCTGGTAAAAAACAGGATCATCGAGATTTTTAAATCCATTGGTTTTGCCGTGGCTGACGGACCGGAAATCGAGGACGACTGGCACAACTTTACGGCACTGAACCTTCCGGAATACCATCCGGCAAGAGACATGCAGGATACTTTCTTCATCGAGCAAAACCCGGACATCTTGTTGAGAACCCACACTTCTTCGGTACAGATCCGTTACATGGAGGAACACCAGCCTCCGATCAGGATCTTATCCCCGGGAAGGGTTTTCCGTAACGAAGCGGTTTCTTCCCGTTCACACTGTATTTTCCATCAGATCGAAGGTCTGTACATCGATGAAAACGTAAGTTTTGCCGACCTGAAGCAGACCATCCAGTTCTTTACCACGGAGCTCTTCGGAAAATCAAAAATCAGGCTGAGACCTTCTTATTTCCCTTTTACGGAACCGAGTGCGGAGATTGATGTGTACTGGGGTCTGAATTCCGAGACGGATTACAGAATAACGAAAGGAACCGGCTGGCTGGAGATTATGGGTTGTGGAATGGTAGACCCTGCCGTGCTTAAAAATGTGAATATTGATCCTGAGAAATATTCGGGATACGCTTTCGGAATGGGGATTGAACGAATCGTTATGCTTCTTTACCAGATGAGCGACATCAGAATGTTTTTTGAAAACGATATCAGAACACTTGAGCAGTTTAAGACTTTATAGCCGGCTGCATTTTAATTCATACAAATCCTGTAAAAAAATTATTTACAGGATTTTTTTATTACTTTTATACTGAAAATCACACAAAATGTTTAAAAGATTATTTTCTTTCAGATCGAGAAAAATCATTCACTACTCATTGCTTATCTGCATTCTGCTGATACAGCTTCTGATCGCCGCTTTCTTTTATAATGAGTTTGTTACCAGGAAAAATCTGGCTTTTTTCGAAAAGCAGCTTAAAGAAGTGAACATGCTGGACAATCTTACGGATAACTCCCGCAAGGAACTGCTGAATGCCCAGAACTGCTTTCAGAATTATATTATCTATGAAGATAAAAAATACCTCGACCAATATTTTGCCTCGCTACATAAGCTGGGAGGAAATCTGGAAAGCGTCAACAATTACGGGGCTAAATACCCCAGGCTGAAAAGTATTTTAACCCTGAAGAAAAGCGATTCATTAGAGATTAAGAAATTAAAATCTCTTATTGACTCCACTTACGAATATTCGGCGCAATCCAATGCAAAACCCCAAAACAGTTTCCCCAAGCTGCAGAAGTACAATGCGGATTATAATTTCGACCGGTTCAATATCGAAACAAAGACCTTTTCGGATACCGTTAAGAAGAAAGGGCTGTTCGGACGTTTGGGAGATGCCATTTCCGGAAAGGAAAGCGTCCGTAAAGACAGCATTGTGGTTACCATAAAACAGGGGAAAGTTCCCGTATCTGCGGAAATAAAAGCGGAAGTGGACAGCATCATGAACCAGGTTACCAATCATTATACCGGACAGATCCGAAAAATACAGGTTACCGTTACCGAAAAACAGAACAACGACGGGAAGTTTTACAGGATTTTCAGCAAGCTCCTGGTCTACAGCAACGGCCTGATGAACATTTATGATGTAGCGATCAAAGGTTCCAAAGCAGACCTCCAGAAAGAATACGACAAACAGAATTCTGAGAACAACAGGATCAGGACGTATCTTATTTTCGGGGCGATGGTCCTGATGTTCATCGTTTCCATCCTGATTATGTTTCTGACCCGTATTGCCTTTATCTATGAAAAACGCCTGAATGCAGCCAATCAGCAGATTAAAGAAAATCTGAATTTCAAAAACCGGATTCTGGGAATGCTGAGCCATGAACTGAGATCCCCGCTGAAAATTATCGGTCTTTTCATCAGCAGGATCAATAAGAAAACGGAGGACCGGCAGATTAAGGAATATCTCAGATCCATCAGCTTTACCAATGACAGCTTACTGCTTCAGGCCAACCAGATCCTGGAATATACCAGGAACCAGGCAGTGGAGAATAAGCTCATCCCCGTAAAGTTTAATCTTAAAAATGAAATCAACTCGATCCTGACCTCCATTGAACCTTATATCCAGACAAGAAACAATGCCTTCATTATCCATGAGAATATACGTACTGATCTGGAAGTTTACTCCGATAACAAAAAGATTAACCAGATCTTCATGAATATTTTGGGGAATGCCAATAAATTTACGGAAAACGGACAGATTACCGTTGAGGTAAAAACAGAGCCTGTGGACGAAGATACAATTTCCCTGATTACCCGTATTACCGATACCGGTGCCGGGATTTCAAAACACGATCTCGAAAAAATATTCGAACCGTATTACCAGGGCGTGCTGTCGGAAGATGTGGAAAACCTCGGGGCAGGGCTTGGGCTGAGCCTCTGTAAGGAAATTATAGAATTGTATTCGGGAGATATCGCCGTGGAAAGTGAAACGGGGAAAGGAACAACAGTTACTTTTACAGTTAATTTAAATCTTATCAATGAACGGGACAGATCATAAATCAATCCGGTTTTTACTGGCAGACGACCACAGCCTGATCAGGCAGGGGCTCATTTTTGTTTTGGAAGATCTTGGGGTGGAGCATGAGGTAGTTCATGCTTCCAACCTGCAGCGGACTTTAGAATGTATCAGCAGCCAATCCATCGACATCGCCATCATCGATGCCCATTTTCCTGATGGAAACAGCCTGGCCATGATACCGGAAATCAGAAAGCTTCAGCCGGAAATCCGAATTTTGATTTTTACGGGAATTGAAGAAGAAATACATGCCCTTAAGTTTATCAATGCGGGGGCTAACGGCTTTTTAAGCAAACTGAATGAGGAAGAGGAGATAAAGCAGGCCGTTTCAAAAATGATCACCCATGGCGAATATATCTCACCCAAAACCCAAGCTTTATTGATGAGTTCGCTGAAAAACCCAAGCCTGATCAGTCCTTTTTTATCCCTTACCGAACGGGAGTTTCAGATTGCAGAAATGTATGCGGAAGGATTGGGAAACCTTGAGATTGCCAACAGGCTGGATGTAAAACAGAATACCGTAAGCACCCTCAAAAAGAGGATTTTCGATAAGCTTAAAATAGATAATCTGGTGGAGCTGATCGAGCTGTATAAAAATCATTATTAAAATCTTATAATTTTTACCGATTTTAAAGAATAGGATTGCCGCCGGACATCATTCCTTAATTTTTTATTTTTTGAAATACAGTATTTTATGTAGTTTGTAGATAAATATCTACAGCCATAGCGATATATATCGAAATGATTTATGATGATGATATGCGCCGGGGTTGGTATTTTTGTATAAGAATAATAAACGATTATTAACCTATATTTAAGTGGTCTTTGGTTCCAAAACACAAATGATGATTTCTTCTATGGAACCGGATCTAAAAACACAAATGATTTCGTATCTGCAAAGGGTTGAAAAATCTGATGCCGATACATTGCAGAAGGGGTTAGATGAAGGCGGCCTAAAAAAACACATTTAATGAAAACAAGCCTCCGGAGCGTTCCGGAGGCTTTGTTTTTAATTACTGACCTTAGAAACAAAACGCAATTAAAAACATATATATTGAAAACCTGTTAGTGTTAATTATCTATGATTTCCTTTATAAAAGACAACAAGGGTTCATTATCTGTTACATCAAATAAAAAGGCTGTCCTCTTGAGACAGCCTGTTTTTGTTTTTCAACTTTACTTATTCAACGTGAATTCGATGATAATTATTTGTTTTTGAATAATTTAATGGGATAAAAAAAAGTGGAAATTTTAAGACCATTGGTCTAGTGAAAAAATCGGTTGATATTCAAAATTCCTGGTAATATCTTAACCGAAGGTGCTTCCAGCATCCGGCACCCTTCTTCCAGGCTTTTTAGTACCCGGGTTTACGTTATTTGGTAAATCTCAAAGGGTATTTCACGTTTTTAAAATCATCAATACTCGCTTTTAATGATCCTACGGCAATTTCCGCTTTCAGAAGGATCGGAATATGGTTGGCGTCATTGGAAACCCACATCGTTACCCCTTCCTTTTCCTTGAAAACCCTTCCGCTTTTTACCGAAGGAATAATTTTCAGACAATTGATCTTTCCGAATTTGGTGTCCAGGTTTTCCGTCCCGGTTACTCTCAGCTGGAAAGGGAACAGTTCATCATCGATCCACACATTCATGTTGATCACGTTTCCGACTTTCAGCTCTGCCGGGCTTTTGCTGCGGAGATAATAAAAGCAGGAAAGCATATCCTGAACTCCTTTTACCGACTTTATGACTTTGGAGCCGTTGGCAGGTGTTTTTTTATCAGTTAAGATCAGGGTATTGTTGCTGTGGTTGAAGACCGTTTCAAGATGCTGCCTGTAACTGCCCTCCTTTACGTTTCTTACATAAAAGCTGGGAAGCTCCGTCTGCATATTGATATAGCTTTCATAGAAATCATCTACTTTAAAGAAGGCCTTTACCGCGCCGCTGGTCTGTCCCGTTCCCCTTACATGAAGGTGGGGGACTCCTTTATAATTGGTTTTCTGCGCCGTAAGATTAGCATAGCCTGCATTCAGAAAGCCGTAATGGATTCTCAGCGTAATCGACTCACCGTCATTGATATTGGTGATCTGCCCATAGCCGAGAAAAAATAAAAAAAGGGAAATTACATTAAAAAATTTCTTCATAATTACAATTTTACAAAAAGGTTGCCAACTCTTAGATTGAAAAAAAGGGCAAAGGTTTGATAAATCTCAGTTTTTTATTTAGAATGAATTAAATAAGCTTCGCATTAAAATTAGTAAATTTGCATTCACAAGTATAATTAAATTATCTTATTATTATGATAACGACCGATATATTGATCATAGGAGCCGGACCGACTGGACTTTTCGCTGTATTTGAAGCAGGATTACTGAAAATGAAGTGCCACATCATCGATGCACTTCCTCAACCGGGAGGACAATTGGCCGAGCTTTATCCTAAAAAGCCTATTTTCGATATTCCGGGTTATCCTTCCGTGAATGCAGGCGAACTGGTAGATAATCTGATGGAGCAGATCAAGCAGTTCCAGCCGGGATTCACCCTTGGTGAAACGGCAGTTTCCTACACTAAAGTTGATGATGAATGGTTTGAGGTGGTGACGAATAAAGGAACCGTGCACAGAGCAAGAGCAATTGCCATAGCAGGCGGACTGGGAACATTTGAGCCGAGAAAACCCGCTCTTGAAAACATTGCTGACTATGAAGAAAAAGGTCTTGAATATTTCGTAAAAGAGCCTGAACATTTCAGAAATAAAAAAGTAGTGATTGCCGGTGGGGGAGATTCTGCACTGGACTGGAGCATCTTCCTTTCGAATGTAGCCAGCGAAGTGACCCTGATCCACAGAAGAAACGAATTCCGTGGAGCACTGGATTCCGTAGAAAAAGTCCAGGACCTTAAAAACCAGGGAAAAATTAAGCTGATAACGCCTGCAGAAGTAACGGCCATCAAAGGGGAAGGAAAAGTGGAAGCCATCACCGTAGCCATAGACGGACAGGATCCTTACGACATGGAAACGGATTATTTCATCCCATTGTTCGGACTGACTCCTAAATTGGGGGAAATTGGAAACTGGGGACTGAATATCGAGAAAAATGCCATTGTGGTAAACAATGCTCTGGATTACCAGACCAATATCGACGGAATTTATGCCATCGGGGACATCAATACCTACCCGGGAAAATTAAAGCTAATTCTTTGCGGGTTCCACGAAGCCACCTTAATGTGCCAGAGTGTGTATAACCGATTGAATCCTGGTAAAAAATTCGTTCTGAAATATACCACGGTAAGCGGGGTAGACGGTTTCGACGGAAGCCGGAAAGAAGCCGAGAAAGCCGTTGTGAAAAAAATTGACTAAATTTGTTGCAGCTTACGGCTGTAAGCTGTGATAAACAGACTGGCCGGTAGCACATCAACAATAAGAATCAACAGAAAATGAGCGATATCAATATAAAAATTACCGACCGGGAAGGGGTAGCCCATGATGTTGTGGCACCTACGGATATGTCCATGAACCTTATGGAAATTATCCGTTCGTATGAATTGGCGGAGGAAGGAACCATTGGGGTTTGCGGAGGAATGGCCATGTGTGCGTCCTGTCAGGTTTATGTGATTAACGATCCGGGGCTTGAGCCTATGGGTGATGAGGAAGATGCCATGCTGGGCGAAGCTTTCCATGTAGAATCCAACAGCAGACTGGGCTGCCAGCTGCATATCGTCCCTGAGATGGAAGGGCTGGAAGTAGAGATCGCTCCTTATCCTTAATGTATTTTATAACCGGAATATACAAAACCTCCCGAAGGAAATCTTCGGGAGGTTTTTATTATCTCGTATTATGGGTTTGAAGGTAATGAATCAGCCAGAGGATGGGAGCACCCTGCGGGATGGCAAATTTAATGCTCCGGTCGGTCAGGTTTTTATTTACCGACTGCAGGTAGCTGATTTCACTGGTGATGATTTCGTCTTTATATTTCAAAAGTTGGTCTTCAAGCTGTATGAGGTTCAATATTCCCAGATCTTTCAGCTGTGCCGGGAAATGACTGGCCGAGATATAGGCCGTATCGAATCCCGACTGGCCGGGCGTCCTGAGTGCTTTTCTTACCTTGCTCTCAATCTCACGAAGTAAAGTATTCTTTTTTACAAAGGCAATAATCGTTGATTCATTAATGTTGATCAGCTCCCTTTTGTTCTTCAGATTCTTGCTTACCGAATTTTCAAATTCATGAATTTCTTTTTTTAATTTGGTGAATTCGATGTCTGCCTGCTCCAAAAGAGCCGCCACCCGGTAAAAGGTACGTTGGGCCTTTTCAGGAATATCGGTCACCGATTTATAGCCCAGATCATGTTCGATTTCCGCCCATGAATGCTGAAGGATGCTCCTGATCTGTATTTCAAACCGGATGTTCCGGTAAGGTGCATATTCTTTTGATTTTGCTTTCTGCTCATTCACCTGCAGGATAAAATGAATGCTTTTATATCCGAACTTATCAATTTCAATATGCCCTTTATCAACGGAATTGCTCCAGTCGACCGTAAATTCACGGTTAAGGATTTCCTCAATCTTAGAAATGTCGTCTTCAAAATAGGTGATAACCCTCAATCCTAAAATATCGGTAATCTCATCAAGGCTCGTATATTTGTCTTTCTTGATGATCTTCTGGGCAAGGCTTGCTTTTGTCTTAACCCTGCTGTTGATCTGATGAATGGGAATTTTCTTGCACAACCTTCTTAACATCTGTTCCACTTTAGAGCCCAAATCGGAATAGAGGGAATGGCATTCTTTGTATTCTGCCAGAATTTTATTCAGGTGTTCGTCTGCCATAAGGATACACTCGTATTTTAAATGAATAAATTTTAATGAATCGAATTATCTATGGGTCTGCAAATTTTACGCTAAAATGAAAGTTTTTGGAATTTAGGTTTGAAAAGATAGTGTTTAGATAACTTTACTAAATTTCTTTGGATTGCTCCTTAAAGTATTTAAAATTAATATAAGCTTCCTGAAAATTTATTTGGGAGATTTTTATTATATCGACTTAAATAGTACTATTTCTTTATATAAATTTCGAAAAAATTGTAATCAACTTCGTAAATTACTTTGGGCTTTAAACCTAATTCTACTTTCTCAAACAGCTCAACCAGCTTTTTCCCATCAATTAATTCTATTGGTGGAGCTCCATCTCATGATGCTTCTCTTTTGGCATCTTCAGAGAATGTTCCAGTGGTAAGTATTATTCCTTTATCAGCTCTCCCAATCATAGCGTTTCTGAAATCTCCAATCTGCGATCTTGAAACAGTTCCTTTGTATCTTTTGCATTGAAATAAAACTTTCATACTTACAAAGGGATTAAGTTCTAATGTTCCATATCCGTCAATCCCTCCATCATGAGAAGCTTGTGTTACATATACATTCTCAAAACCATGTTCGCGAAGAAGCCTCTTACAGATATGCTCAAATCCGTTTGGAGTTACAGATTGCAAGACTTCTAGAAGAGTGGGAGTAATTTCATGATCTAATTCTTCGGGCTCCTCCTCTTCCTGAATTTCAACAATTTTAGTTTTTGGTATTTTTTCCTTTTTTCCTTTTTGATGAATTTCAACCCATTTCAGGAAGATTTTTCTTGAGTCTTCCAATGTTAAAAATGTATTTTGACCCTTAGACAAACACATTTTTTAGAATTATCAAGTAATCCTTCCCATACCAGATATTGTCTTGCCCAGGCAACTTGATTATCAAACCTTAAAATTCCTGATTTTATTACTTCTTCACGTTGAGAATCTGAAATCTTTTCTTTTTTTGCAATTTCTTCTACAACTTCTTTCGGTCTTCCTGAACCTCCTAATTCCCTTAATGCATTTAAAAGTGGCCCAAACCAATTTGTAAATGCTGCTTGTTTATTTTTCTTCTTTAATTCGGGCATGTTACTAGTTAATTTTATATTATAATTTTAAACTTCCTCCTTCGAAATCCACTTCCCAACCGTCGGTGCCTTATAATTCCTCATCATTTCGAGCAATTCTTCAATGCTGTCGCTGATCAGCAGCATCTCCCGGTTGATTTGTTTTAAAAAACCTTTATCCACCATGGTTTGAACCATCCGGATCAGGTCATCGTAGAATCCGTTGATGTTCAGGAGGCCGATCGGTTTCTGATGAAGTCCGAGCTGTGCCCAGGTGATCATTTCAAAGAATTCCTCCAGTGTGCCGTAGCCACCGGGAAGGACGATTACCCCGTCGCAAAGTTCATTCATCCTGGTTTTCCTTTCGTGCATGGTTTCTACCAGGACGAGCTCGGTAAGCAGCTTGTGGGCAATTTCTTTGGATTGCAGAAAGTGGGGAAGGACGCCAATCACTTTCCCATCGGCATTCAGGGCTCCGTCTGCTACAGCGCCCATAAGACCGACATCTGCACCGCCATAGACCAGTTGGATGTCTTGTTTGGCCAATATTTGTCCCAGCAGGGTGGCCTGTTCTTTATAAATATCGTCCGAACCGAAACTCGATCCGCAAAATACGGTAATGCTTTTCATGATTGTAATCAAATTAATTAAAAACAAAAATATCCAAAATCAAAAGACTTTGGATATTTCAGTATAGCTATTTTACAATTTTATTTTTGTGGAATATTCGCCAAAATATCTTTCAGGAAACTCCAGAATTTCTGGGTAGACGGGATGTTGGCCTTTTCGTCCGGAGAGTGGGCGCCGCGGATCGTCGGCCCGAAGCTTACCATTTCCATTTCAGGATAGTTGGCTCCGATAATCCCGCATTCCAGTCCCGCGTGGCAGGCTACAACGTGAGGCTTTTCCGTAAACTTTTCCGCGTAGATTTTCTCCATCAGCTGAACGATTTCAGAACCCGGCTTCGGCTTCCACCCCGGATAAGATCCGCTGAAAACCGTATTCATTCCGGCAAGATCCGCCACGGATTTTAGCTGTTCCGCCACCGAATCCTTTGAAGACTCTACCGATGACCTGGAAAGGTTTAAAATTTTTAAAGCCCCTTCTTTTAATTCAACCCTTGCCACGTTGTTTGAGGATTCCACTAGGTCCTTTACATCGGGACTCATCCGGTAGACCCCGTTGTGCAGGGATTTCAGAACAAGAATAATTTTCTTAGAATCTTCTTCGGAAATGGCTGGTTCGGAAGTGGTCGAATGTTCGATATTGATCTGAAGCCCCGGCTCCAGGCCGGCGAACTCTTCTAAAATATCGTTTTTAAGACCGTTGGTCAGCTCATCAATGAATTCCTGTGCATTTCTTACGGAAGCCGTCACTGTGGCTTCTCTAGGAATGGCATTCCTCAATCCGCCGCCGTCGATGGAGATCAGCTGGATGTTTTCTTTTTCCAGCGCTTTGTATAAAAGACGTCCCAGGATGATGTTGGCATTCCCGAAACCTTTGTGGATATCCATTCCCGAATGTCCGCCCTGCAGGCCTTTCACTTCAAACCTGATGATCTGGCCTTCCGGAGACCCGGTTTCATAATTCTGGGAAATCGTAACGTCGATTCCTCCGGCACAGCCGATATCGATTTCATCGTCTTCTTCCGTATCCAGGTTTAATAAAATATCGCCGGTCAGCTGTCCGGGTTTCAGTCCCAAAGCCCCCGTCATCCCGGTTTCTTCATCGATGGTAAACAGGGCTTCCAGTGCAGGATGCGGAATATCCGAACTTTCCAGGACCGACATGATCGTTGCTACACCAAGACCGTTATCTGCACCAAGGGTTGTCCCTTTTGCCCGTACCCAGTCGCCGTCTACTTCCATTCGGATGCCTTCTGTTTCAAAGTCGAAATTCACATCATTGTTCTTCTGACAGACCATATCCAGGTGAGACTGCAGGACTACAGGTTTGCGGTCTTCCATTCCCGGAGTTGCCGGTTTTCGGATGATCACATTCCCTACGGCATCCACGGTTGTTTCAAGTCCGAGGTTTTCGCCGAATTCTTTGATGAAGGCAATTACTCTTTCTTCTTTTTTTGACGGTCTCGGAACTGCATTTAACCTGGAAAAATTCTTCCAGATCACCTGCGGTTCAATATTCGATAGTTCCATTGAATTTATTTTTATCAAAATTACAAAATAAAAAAAAGCTTCCGTAAAAACAGAAGCTATATTTTTGCCGGAAGCCGGAAGCTGTCTAACATCCGCACTCTCCGTAGATCGGCATAGTCACAACAGTCCCGTCCGGTTTTTCGATCCTTATGGTGCCTTCAAATAACAGGGCCTCTTCACCTTTGATTTTTTTTCCCTGCACGGAAATTTTATAATCACCGCTTTCTATCTCTTTGTTCAGCTGTTCATCCACTTCCATATCGCTGGATGAGATCAGGTTCATCGCCTGTCTTTTTCCATCGAGTTTCATGTAAGCGGTTTTCCCGGCATCATCGGCATAGATGTACTTTTCATTTTCGAAATCAGCCTTGTTTTTTGCAAAATAGCAGGAACATTCTTTAATTTCTTTCGGAAAAGGGAAGGTTTCCACTGCAATTTTACCTGAGGAAACTTCAGCCTTCACCGTATCCTGAATCACCTGAACAGAATCGGAAGGCTTAGGGTCAGAAACAGTCTGCTGTTCCTTTTTACAGGCAACAAGAAGTATTGCAGAGGCAAAAATGATTATGTATTTCATAGGTTGTTCTGTTGTTTAGCCTCGTGCTCTTTCAAGCAGGGTCATCATTAATAAGGAGAGGATTACCAGGCTTTCTTCTTCGTCATCAATATCGATCAGGCGGTCGAGCTGAAACCTTCTTCCGAAGAATGACGGCATTTTTTTCAGTCTGAAATAAGCTTTTCCATCCATTCCGGTTACCGTATAGGAAGGATTCAGGAAATATCCGGTAAACATTCCGATCACCGGGATTTCCCCTACCATATTATCAAAAACTTTCACCCAGCCGTTGTCTTCCTGGATTTTGAATTTCGGCTGATCGTTCGCATCCAGAATGTCGTAGCTTGCTTTCCAGATGGACCGCATCCCTTTTCTTGCCAGTCTTCCGAAACTTCGGCCGGTCGCAATTTCGCTTAAAGAATAAGAAGCATTAAAATCGATCCACTGATTGGCCTTGATTCTGAAAAGTTCCTTGGATTTGCTTTCGTCATTAAACACAACAACGTCTTCTTTCAGCTTGAACATTTTCTGACGAACATAAGCTACATAATTTCCGTTCCGGTCGGTGATGTTGAAATCGCTGGCAAGCGTTGTAATTTTAAATTTAAAATCCAGCGGATAATTCAAATTGTTAAGTACCATTTGGTTTATTTTTTCAGTTAATATTAAGTAGATCAAAGATAAGATTTTTAAATGAAGGGAGGAAGAAGGAAATGGTAAGCAGTGGATTTCCGTTTTTAAGATGGAGTGTAAATTTGATTTTCAGTTAGCTCACCGGTTGAAAACGGATCATAGTTCTTCCGTAAAATTCTCAACAATAATCACTATTTTTGTATTATGGATTATCCAAGTAAAGTATTGGCAAAAGCAGTAGATGAAATCTCCGGGCTTCCCGGGATCGGAAGGAAGACCGCTTTGCGACTGGCATTACATTTATTGAAGCAGCCCAATTCCAGAGCCGTAAGTCTCGGAAACTCCCTCATCAGCCTAGTCAACGACATCAAATACTGTAAAGAATGTCATAATTTTTCGGATTTTGAAATCTGTGAGATCTGCAGCAATGATAAACGGACGGATGAACTGATCTGCATTGTGGAAGATGTACGGGATGTAATTGCAATCGAGAATACCGGGAAATATACCGGGAAATACCTAATCCTCGGCGGTAAAATTTCCCCGATGGAGGGTGTAGGTCCCAATCAGCTCAATATTCCAAGCATCGAAAAAAAGCTGAACGAAGGAAAGGTAAAGGAATTTATCTTTGCTCTGAGTGCGACGATGGAAGGGGACACCACGGCGTATTATATCTATAAAAAGTTCAAAAATACAGAGGTAAATTTTTCAAGCATTGCAAGAGGGATTTCGGTAGGGGATGAACTGGAATATGCCGATGAAATTTCATTGGGAAGATCGATTATGAACAGGCTGCCTTACAGCGAAGGAAATTCTTAATTACTATTTTAGATGATTTCCGTTATCATTCCTCTTTACAATGCTGAAAAAACCATCCTGGCTGCTTCATACTTCGGCTTTCTGCCGATCTTTCTGCGATGGAAAGAGGGTTTCAGCGGAATCTGAGGGAAATGTATGACGTTAAAAATATAAATTTTATCCAATATCTGGTGCTGAAAGTTTTTTATAAAACGAAATACTTACTTTTGCTGACGAGAACCTATTATTACGATTTAAAAAAATAACCAAAGGAAATTCTTATGAAGTTGTCAGTCATTATCGTCAACTATAATGTTACTCAATTGCTTCGGAACTGTCTTGCATCGTTGCGGAAATATATGCCGGAAACAGACTATGAAACGATTGTGGTGGATAATGCTTCTACGGATTTCTCCTGGAAAACATTAATCTCCGAATTTCCGGAAGTCCTTTTCATCCCGTCCGAAAACAATGACGGTTTTGCTAAAGCCAACAATAAAGCAGTCAAAGCCGCAAAGGGCAAATACATTCTTCTCCTCAACCCGGATACGGAATTGGAAGGTTTTTACATGCCCAAAATCCTGAATTTTGCCGGGTCCCATAAAAATTTCGGGTGTCTGGGCGTACGGATGCATGATGCAGCAGGCCATTTTTTACCCGAGAGCAAACGTTCGGTTCCGGATATGTTCAATTCTTTCGAAAAGCTTTTTACGAATTTTAAAAAGAACAATTCCAAATCGTATTACCGGTGTGATATCGATGAGCAGGCAGTAGCAGAAGTAGATGTCGTTACCGGGGCATTTATGTTGTTGAAAAGAGAAGTTTATCTGGAAGTGGGAGGGCTGGATGAATCTTATTTTATGTACGGGGAAGATATCGATCTTTGCTATACCTTGCTGCGGAAGGGCTTTAAGAATTTTTATTATGGTAAAGCTTCCATTCTTCATCATAAAGGCGAAAGTACGGTAAAAGACGAATTGTATCTGGAGCGCTTTTATGGCGCCATGCACATCTTCATTAATAAATATTATAAAAACTCAAAACCTGTACAATATTCTTTCTTGAAGGCCGGACTAAACCTGAGGCATAAAATTGAAAAGATCAAATTGAAATAGCAAAAAAATCGGCTGAAATAGAAAAGCAAGAGGCAGGATGTTTTCTTATTATCCGGATTGCAAGTGGTAACCAAATACTTTGAATATTAAACCATTAAACAAAAAAGCAACTCCATACAGAGTTGCTTTTTCTATGTAAAATAATTATTTGCTTATTTGGTTGGTGCAGGGGTCTGAACCGGAACCGTAGTAGAAGATGGAGTAGCTGTCTGGTTAGCCGGAGCTTCTTTTTTAGCCGGAACCTGAACCGGTGTTGCAGCCGATGGCTTTCCTGTAAGTACAACGCTTAACAGGATAAGAACGATGATTGTTCCGCCCAGCGTCCATGTGGCTTTTTCCATAAAGTCGTTGGTTCTCTGTACCCCAAACTGAGCCGAAGATGCACCTCCGAAAGTACTGGAAAGGCCTCCGCCTTTTGGATTTTGAGCCATAACGATGATAACCAGTAAGATGCTGGCGATCATAATAAGAACCATCAATAGTATAAATATAGAATTCATTAATTTGATATCTTTTTGAATGGGCAAATTTAATCTTTTTTTGCGGAATAGCAAAGAAAGAACCCTTTAAATATTCTAAAAATAAAAAACGGCAGCCGAGGCTGCCGTTTTTCTGATTTACAGAAAATTTTTATTTGAAATCAGACTCTTTTGCCTGATTGATTTCATACGATTTTACGTTCATCGTCATGTCCATTCCCATCTGGTTTACCGTGATGGAATATGGCATTTTTACACCAGCTACATCTTTGTAATCAGAGAATACGGTAGGAACGCTAAACTGCTGTCCCTGCGCTTTTACCGTTCTTGTTTCCCCGGTCTTTAATCCTGTTTTAACGCTGTAGTAATAGGTTGTTTCAGGACCTTTGATGGCGTAAGAATCCTCACCGCCGATTTTCTCGATCCCCATCAGCTTATATTCAGGAGATTTCGCAAAAGCCATTTCTTCGAAAAGCTCGGTGTTTTTCTGTTTTTCGGCGATCTGTTCAGGAGTTACAGGAACTTTTTGCCCCATCTGCTCGGCATATCCTGTTTTCCCGTCAAAAACATCTTTAAGAACAGTCTGTCCTCCTGCAGTTACAAGAGTCAACTCTTTTCCGCCCTGTGCTTTTACCGTTTTCACCTCAAGGTTCTGACCCTGAACAGACATACCTGCATTTATGGTATAAGAAGAAATTTTAGAAACATTCGTTTTTCCTCCGATGGCATCGATGTATTTATCAGCAACAGAAGCTACTGTTACACCGGCATCTACTTTTTTCGCAGACGGCTTTGCTACAGGATTAGCTTGCGTATCGTAATATTTTACAGGATAGCCTAATTTTTCCAGCCCTTCGGAAATATCGGAAGCTTTACCGGCGATGAAAATTCGGCTCTGGTTGGGTAGAATGGTTGAATTTACCGCACCTGAAACATCGGCAGCCGTTACTTTATCGATCGACTTCAGGTAGTTGGTGTAGAAATCATCAGGAAGATCCTGGATTTTTTGGTTTAATGCAAACCTTGCAATCGTTGCAGGCTGCTCTAAAGACAGGATGAAAGAACCTTTAAGCTTGGCTTTGGCATTGGCCAGTTCTTCCGGTTTTACATTAGAGATCGCATTCAGCTCATTCATAAATTCCTTTACAGCCTTATCCGTTACTTCGTTACGTACGCTGGCACTTGCAGAGAACTGCGGGGAATACTTGCTTGAGCTCATATTGGAATACGCTCCGTAGGTAAATCCGTTTTTCTCACGAAGGTTCATGAAAAGCCTGGCTTCACCGCCGCCTCCAAGGATATAGTTGGCGATTGTTGCCGGGAAATAGTTCGGATCCTTCATTCTCAGCGTATTCAGGTTGTTTACAGAAACCACCGATTGTACGGCAGAAGGAACGTCTACCACGTCGATTTCCGTTTTAGCTACATTGGCAGCCGGTTCTACCGGAGTGATCGGCGTATTGGCTTTTTTCCATCCGCTGAAAGCCTTTTCGATCATCGGCTTTACTTTATCGTATTTTACATCCCCTACGATTACCAGATAGGCATTGTCCGGAGTGTAATATTTTTTGTAGATGTTCTGAACGTCAGCCAGCTGGATCCTGTTGATGCTTTCAACGGTTTCAAACTCGCCTCTTGAGGTATTCTTTCCATACATCAAAGCATTGGAAACCCTTGAAGCAATGGCAGATGCATTCTTCTCTTCGGATTTCAGTCCTTCGATCGCCCGGTCTTTAGAATCCTGGATTTCTTCAGCTGAAAATTTAGGGTTAACGATTGCGTCTGCCATCAGTCCTAAAACTTCAGGGAAATATTTGGACAGCGAGTTGGCAAAAGCTCCGTTAGAAGAGAAATTCAGGTTGGCTCCAAGATAATCCACCTTTTTGTTGAAGGCATCCTTGCTCATGTTCATTGTTCCGTTTTCGAACTGTTCTGCCATGATTTCGCTTGCGCCCACAACGTTTCCTTCATAATAAGGAGGCCTGTCCATCGTAAGGCTCGCGCTTACCCTCGGAAGCTTGTTGTTTTCCACTACCATTACGGTAAGGCCGTTGCTCATCTGGAAAGTCTTCGGTTTTGCAATGTTGATAACAGGGGTAGGTCCCGGCTTCGGCATTGCATTAAGATCTATTTTTTGTGCTGAAACCATTCCTGCGAAGAAAAATGCTGCAGCTATATATGTTAATTGCTTTTTCATTTGTAAAATTTAATTTTTGATAATCATTTTTAATCCTAAAAATCCCGGTGGATTACTTTTTCTCAGGAACGTAGTTGATGATTACTCTCTGGTTGGAATTAAGATATTTTTTAGCCGCATTCTGAAGATCCTGTCTGGTAATTGACCGGTAAATATCGATTTCTTTGTTGATCAGGTTCGTGTTGCCCATCAAAACGTGGTTGGTCGCCAATGAAGCGGCGATCCCCTGAATGCTGGAGTTGGCATTTACAAACTGATTCTCAAACTGGTTCTGAAGCTTCTGGTAATCTTCTTCAGAGATCAGCGTTGTCTGCAGCTTTTTGATTTCTGCATCGATGTCTGCCTGTAAAGCTGCTTTGGTGGTCTGCCCCATTGGGATCGCGAAGAAAGCGAAAATTCCGTAGTCCTCAAGACCCTGGTTGAAGGCTTGTACCTGTAACGCTTTCTTGTCCTGGTCTACTAATTTTTTATAAAGAACGGAAGATTTACCGTTGCTCAGATAAGAAGAAAGCATGTCTAAAACATAAGCATCTTTTTCCTTATTGGCCGGTGTTCTGTAGGCGAATACATAAGCAGGTAGCTGGATGTTAGGATCTGTTGCCGTAACTTCTTTTTCCTGGGTGATCGGCGCATCTTTTGCGTAGTTTTTAGGGTAAACGGTTCCTTTAGGAATCCCTCCGTAATATTCCTGAATCCATTTTTTGGTCTGCTCAGGCTTGATATCTCCTGCTACCACCAGGGTTGCGTTGTTCGGAACATAGAACTTCTTATAGAAAGCCTGGAACTCATCGAGTTTCGCAGAATTAAGATCTTCCATGGAACCGATGGTCGGCCAGTTGTACGGGTGGTTGGTAAATAAATTTTTCTGAATGGTCGTGAAAAGGTTTCCGTAAGGCTGGTTGTCCATTCTCAGTCTTTTCTCTTCCTTTACAACTTCTCTTTGGGTATCCACCCCGATCTGGTTGATAACAGCATGACGCATTCTTTCCGCTTCCATCCAAAGGCCTAACTGTTCGTTGTTGGATGGGAAAGTTTCGTAATAATACGTTCTGTCGTTCGTTGTATTAGCATTGTTTTGTCCTCCGTTTGAAGAAACGATCTTAAACCAGTCGCCCCTTTTGATGTTAGGGGTTCCTTCAAATAAAAGATGCTCAAAGAAGTGTGCAAAACCCGTTCTTCCTTTTACTTCATCTTTGGCACCTACGTGGTACATTACTCCCGTTGTAACTACCGGAGCAGAATTATCCTGATGAAGAATTACGTGAAGGCCGTTTGGCAGGTCATATTCTTCGAATTTAATTTGTTGTGCATTCAGGGCCATTCCGAAGAAAGCCGCTGCAGCAACAGAAAGAAGTCGCTTTTTCATAAAGTAGAAATTGTTTTGTCAATGAGTCCCAAAATTACACTAATTGTTACATTTTCAAAATAAAAATTCCAAAATGAGAAATTTCTTTTCACAAATTAGGAGAAATTATAAAAGTGGTACTAATTTTATTAGTAAAAACTAGAATAAAAATTAATTTTGTATATAAGAAACCCTGATCATAATGAAAAACATTTTAAACCATAATATTTCTCATGATTCGTTGGTCACCTTATTCAGTCAGGCTCCTGTGGCAATGTCTTTGCTGATGGGCGACGATTTTATCATCAGCAATGCCAATGAGCAGATACTGGAGCTTTGGGGAAGGGATGACTCAGTAGTCGGGAAATCTTTATTCGAGGTTATTCCGGAAATAAAATCCCAGGGATTTGAAGAAATTCTGAACAATGTCTATCATAAAGGTGAAGTTTTTAACGGAAATAAATGGCCTGTTTTTCTAAATAAATACGGAAATTATGAAGAGCATTTTTTCAATTTTATCTATTCTCCGGTCTATAACGACGAAAAAAAAATAATCGGCGTAAGTGTAGCTGCTACGGAAGTCACGGATCAGGTAATCTCGGAACGAAAACTGATTGACAGCGAATACCGTTTTGAAGATCTTATCAAAAAATCAGATTACTGTATTGCCATTTACCGTACCGAGGATCTCTATATTGAGCTGGCCAACGAGCCCATGCTGAAAACCTGGGGCAAAGATGCCTCTGTAATCGGGATGAAGCTGGAGGACGCACTTCCTGAGCTGGAAGGGCAGCCTTTTATCGGTATCTTGAGAGAAATATTCAGGACCGGCATATCCTATACCGCAACGGAAGATTCGGCAGATCTGGTAGTGGATGGCAAGCTTCAGACGTTTTATTATAATTTTTCCTACAAGCCGCTGAAAAATTCTGCCGGTGAAGTATACGCCATCTACAATGTGGCTGTTAATGTGACCGATCTGGTAACTGCCCGGAAAGAAGTACAGGAGAGAGAAAAAAAATACCGTGACCTTGCGGATTCCATGCCGCAGTTTGTATGGACCAGTGATAAGCATGGAAGGATCAACTACATGAATGATAACTGGTACAGGCACATGGGTTTTCATAAGGATGAAGATCCCAATGAAGCCATAAGAAAAGTGATCAGGCCCGAAGTTTATCCCGGAATTATAAAGATCTGGGAAGAAAGCCTGAAAACAGGGAAACCTTTTGAAGTGGAATATGAGTTTGCAGATCCCAATAATCCTGAGGTATACCGCTGGTTCCTGGGAAGGGCAGTTGCCAACTTCGATCAGAACGGAGAGATTAGCCAGTGGACCGGAACTTTTACGGATATTGATGACTTCAAGCAGCTGCAGACCCAGAAAGACAATTTCCTGGGAATTGCCAGCCACGAGCTGAAAACGCCGCTTACCAGCCTTAAATTATATACCCAGTTTATTGAAACCAACCTGAGTAAGCAGGGAGATCTCAAAAATGCTGAGGTGGCCAAAAAAATGAACAGCCAAATCGATATGCTTACGGAATTGGTGAACGATCTGCTGGATGTTACCAAAATCCAGAACGGAAAAATCCAGCTTAATGAATCCGAATTCGATTTTGATCAGTTGGCTGAAGAGGTTATTGTCGAGCAGCAGATGACGGCAAGGCATAAAATTATTTTTTATAAAAGTGAAATCGGAAAAGTAACGGCAGACCGGCACCGGATCTCGCAGGTCATGAGCAACCTCATCAGCAATGCCATCAAATATTCTCCCGACGCCGATGAAATTATTGTATCTACGGAACTGAAAAATAATATGATAAAATTCGGGGTCAGGGATTTCGGGATCGGAATTCCACAGGATAAGCAGCAAAAGGTTTTTGAGCAGTATTACCGGGTGAGCGGCACCAAGGAGCATACTTTTCCGGGGTTAGGTTTAGGACTTTACATCTCCTCCGAAATCATCAAAAGAACGGGAGGTAAAATTTATGTTCATTCCATTGAAGGAAATGGGTCTGATTTTTGCTTCGAGATACCTAAAATTAAAATATAAAACATGTCTACTTTTACACAAATTTTAGTCTTGGATGACAGCCCTGCAATTGTTGATTCTATTGAAATGATGATGGAACTCGAAGGATTAAGCGTTTCCAAGTTCTATAAAGGGTCAGATATGCTCAATGCCTTGAATGCTCAGCCTAAACCGGATGTCATCCTGATGGATATGTGGCTTTCCGGTGAGGACGGACGCGACATCTGCCGCACCATAAGAGCTGATGAAAACCTCCGCGATATCCCTGTTCTCATCATGTCGGCCAGCCGTGGCCTGGAGCAATCTGCTTTGGATGCCGGCGCCAACGATTTCATCGCAAAACCTTTTGATATGGGGGACATGATCACCCGCGTGAGGACTTATATTAAAGAAAATTAAACAATTTACCTTCATTTTGTATAAATAAAGCTTCAAGGTTTAAACTTTGAAGCTTTATTGCATCTGTTAAAAACAAATTTACCCTCAATTAATGTGAGGTCGGCCATATTTAACTCATTTCCGGTTTGTTATTGAAATAGAAGATTAGAATTAAGATGGATAAATCAGAATTTTAAATGAATTTCCGATTATATAACAACAAACAATCTCATTTGATAATGAATACCTCTGAAGATAACGTTACCAGGATAAGCTTCCGGTATCCAGCTCCCCTTTTTCTAGCCTGCTAATCCGATTTCTACTTTGAACTTACGTTGATTAACCATAAGCCGGCTAATGCATAGATGTTTATGGATCAGAATTTGAATTCTCCTTATAATACACTAATTTTGTATTCCTAATTTTTTTTGCAGTATGGAGGATTATTTGAAAGGACTGAATGAATCACAATTTGATGCCGTTACCTCGCTTGAAGGACCATTGATGGTGCTGGCAGGAGCCGGTTCCGGAAAGACCCGGGTGCTTACCATGCGGATTGCCCATCTGATTACCAATGGCGTTGACCCGTTCAATATCCTGGCGCTGACCTTTACCAACAAGGCTGCAAAGGAAATGAAAGAGCGTATTGCAAAAGTCGTAGGGCAGAGCAACGCCAGAAGCTTATGGATGGGAACTTTCCACTCTGTTTTTGCCAGGATCCTCAGAAGTGAAGCGCATTATCTGGGCTACCCGTCCAACTTTACGATTTACGATCAGCAGGATGCCCTCAACGTGATCAAGAAAGTCCTGAAAGACATGAATATCGACGCGGATTTATACAAGCCTAAAAAAGTCCAGGCAAGAATCTCTACCTACAAAAATAACCTGATTACGGTAAAAGCCTATTTCAATAATCCGGAATTGCTGGAAGCTGATGAAAAAGCGAATATGAAATTTATCGGGCAAATCTATCAGCGGTATGTGGAGCAGTGCTACAAAAACGGATCGATGGACTTTGATGATTTGCTGCTTAAAACCAATGAGTTGCTGACCCGTTTCCCGGAAGTCCTGGCAAAATACCAGGACCGGTTCAGATACATTCTTGTGGATGAGTACCAGGATACCAACCATTCCCAGTACCTGATTGTAAAAGCGCTGGCTTCAAAATTTGAAAACATCTGCGTGGTAGGAGACGATGCCCAGTCGATCTATTCTTTCCGAGGAGCCAATATCTACAACATCCTAAACTTTAAAAAGGATTACCCGGATGCCATTACGGTGGCCCTGGAGCAGAATTACCGGTCCACCCAGAATATTGTGAATGCGGCCAATGTCGTGATTGCCAAAAACCTTCAGCAGTTCAAGAAAAATGTATTCAGTGAAAATGAGGAAGGGGAAAAAATTAAAGTTTACCGTTCGCTTTCCGATGCGGATGAAGCTAATTTCGTAGCAGGAAACATCTGGGAAACCCGAAACCGCGAGCAGCGGAAATACAGCGATTTTGCCATCTTATACCGAACCAACTCCCAGACGCGTGCTTTTGAAGATGCGCTGAGGCGTAAAAATATCCCTTACAAAGTATACGGGGGCCTGTCCTTTTACCAGAGAAAGGAAGTAAAAGACCTGATTGCCTATCTGAGGCTTCTGGTAAATGAAAACGATTCTGAGGCACTGATGAGGATCATCAATTATCCGGTAAGGGGAATTGGTGAAACAACACAGAATAAACTGGTGGTTTTTGCAGATGCCCAGAATGTTTCCGTATCGAAAATATTGGCCAGCCTGCCGATGTATGCGCCGCAACTAGGGTTAAATAACGGGGTTTTAAACAAGCTGAACGATTTCTGGTCCATGATCAAAGCTTTCCAGGTATTGCTGAAAACCGAAACAGCCTACAATGTTGCGATGGAAGTGGCCAAACGAAGCGGTTTGATTAAATTTCTGAAAGACGACCAGACTCCGGAAGGAATTTCCAGAGTGGAAAACGTTCAGGAATTGATGAACTCGATGCAGGGATTCATCGAGGAGCAAATGCAGCTGGAAGACGGCGACCCGAGCTTGCCGAACTTCCTGGAAAATATTGCCCTTTCTGCCGATACACAGGATAAAAATAATGATGACGACATGGTGTCCCTAATGACCATCCACCTTTCCAAAGGACTGGAATTTCCGGTGGTTCACCTGGTGGGGCTTGAAGAGAATCTTTTTCCGAGCTTTATGAGTTCGGCCACGCGGGAAGATCTGGAGGAAGAAAGGCGTTTGTTCTATGTGGCGTTGACCAGAGCCGAAAAGCAGGCCTTCTTCTCGTATGCGGTGTCCCGTTTCCAATGGGGGAAAATTACCGATGCGGAACCGTCGAGGTTTTTAAGTGAAATCGATGACGAATACATTGAGTTTGTAAATCCGGCAATTGAGAAACGGTTTATCAACAATTCCGGGATCCGGTCCAATATTTTTGACGAGCATCCTTCGGAATTGAGAAGCTTTAAAAAAGTGGAAAAGAAAACCATTGAAAGATCGGACAGTTCAAAGCCGATTGCAGAACCGAAAAAGCTGAGACCGGTAAGTACCGCAAGGATCGTCAATCCGAGCGGAGCTTCTTCTCAGGATATTGAAGTGGGCGATAAAGTAAGACACGACCGTTTCGGAGTCGGGGAAGTGACCTTCCTGGACGGAACCGATCCGCAGAACATCAAAGCTAAAGTCGTCTTCCAGCATGAAGGCGAAAAAAACCTGATCTTGAAATACGCCAAGCTGACGAAGATTTAATTTTCCACGGATCATACTGATACTGCATTTTTTATGTATTCATTTGTTATCCTTGCAGGAATTATAGACGCAAATCTTTCTACAAGTTCAATACGATGACGAGATTCCTACGGAAATTGCAGATCCGATATAGTCAATGATAAACTGAAGATTGAAATTTTTTAATTAGGTGCCAGCATCTATGAAAATCTGCGCCATCTGTGGGAAAGTACAGATTTCGTATCTTAGCCATAAAAGTTTTACAATGAAAAGGATTCTCTTATTTTTACTTATCACTATATACAGCGCACCTCTGTTTTCTCAGGAATACAGCACCATTCAGAACGTTCATTATTATGATGATAAAACCAACAGGTCCGATGCTTACATCAATGAAAGATGCGTGCTGGATGTTTACATTCCTAAAAATGTAAAGAATTTTTCAACGGTGATCTGGTTTCACGGAGGTGGACTGACAGGCGGACAGAAAGAGATTCCGGAAGGTCTAAAAAACAAAGGCATCGCGGTAATCGGAGTGAACTACAGGCTTTCGCCCAAAGTAAATGCCCCGAAATATATTGAAGATGCCGCTGCTGCTACCACCTGGGTTTTTAAAAACATTAAAAATTACGGAGGAAAGGAAGACCGAATTTTTATTTCCGGACATTCGGCAGGTGGCTATCTGGCCATCATGGTGGGTTTAAACAAAATGTATCTCGAGAAATATGGAATTGATGCCAACAATTTCGCAGGAATTATCCCTTTCAGCGGACAGATGATTTCCCACTTTACCACCCGGCAGGAAAAGGGAATCGGCGAACTGGATGCGAGGATCGACGAGTATGCACCGCTTCATTTTATCCGGGCCGATGCACCGCCATTGCTGCTGATTACAGGCGACCGCGAAAAAGAACTGTTGGGAAGATATGAGGAAAATGCGTATATGGCCAGGATGATGAAGCTGAAAGGGCATAAAGAAACCATTTTATATGAACTTCAGGGCTTCGATCACGGCGGAATGGCCCAGCCGGCATTTCCTTTGCTAATTAATGAAATCAAAAGAATTGAAAAGCTGAAGAAATAACATTTCCATAAAAATTAAATACTAGCTTTGCAGAATTTATTTTTGCAGAGCTTTTTTATTCTTTTAAAGGTGAATTAAAATATATTCGGTATGGGAATTTTTTATAACAATGCGGTTTGCGATATTTACATTGGAAAAAGTGCAGGGGTTAAAGTAATGCAGGACATCAGAAGCGCCCGGAGAAATGTAAAAATCGTTTCGCCCTATCTGTCACCTGTCCTCATTAAGGAACTCATCGATCTCCATTCAAGGGGAATCCAGATCAGGCTGATCACCAGTGATGAAATCGAGGATTTTTACGGATATGATAAGAATATCCACAAGCTTATTATTCAGCATAAGCATGTTGACGAAAAAGCAAAGGAGATCAGGGATAATCTTCTGAGTCTGTCAGGAACCCTTCTATTTGCCATGATCGGGCTGGGTGTGGTTTTGCTGCCTTTGATGTATCTTTTAAACAACTTTAAACTGGCTTACGGCTTTATCGCGGTAATTCTTATGTTCTTCGTAAGAGATGCTGTAGTAAAAAAAATAAAAAAGACGAAGGTTTATCATTATACCTACAAACAGCTTTTCCCGTTCAAGGTTTTTGTTTCCCCCAACAGCGGAAATGCCACCCACAAAACATTTGTTCACAGCAAAATTTACATTATCGATGATGAGATCGCTTATATCGGCTCACTCAACTTTACCAAAAGCGGAATGCGGGATAACCATGAGACCCGGATCAGAACAACCGATCCGGAAGCCGTGGCCAAGATTATAGAAGAGGTAAAAGAAGTCTTTTATCATTCCAGACTGCCTGAAAGGGACATCCAGTTCTGGGGAAGCCAGCTGTATGAAGAACCGGATCATTAGGATGAATGGTGAATTTTGTTTTGCAAGTGACTAGTGAATTTTAGTTGTGTCTAGATTAACAAGCGCAGCAAATTGACCATTCGCCATTAAATTTCTCGGCAATTGTGAATTTGCTTCGCAAATGAAGGGTGAATTTAGCCCCTGTATAATTGACCATTCACCATTGACTATCAACTGCCGGATCCATTTTCACTTTTGATCGATAGATACACGTTGCACTTTAGCCTTTATCCAAATTGACAAGCGCAGCGGATTCGCCATTTGCTCCTTCACTTCTACCGCTCCACCAGTTCTTTTACCTGTTCCCCGTAAAAATCGGTTTCCGCTTTGTCGATTTTCAGCAATTGGTACCATTTCCCGAAAGCTCCGATGAAAACCACCAGCATCAGAAGCATGGCAATTACCGCCAAGGAAGCCAGCAGATACTGTCCTTTCGGAATATAAATCGATGTTACCTGGATATATCCCGCCCAAAATGTAATTATTGCCATGAAGACGCCGGGGATGGCCGAGCATAAGGCATATTTTCCACGGTTCAGACGGATAAGCATCGTCGTACAGACAATCAGTCCGCAGGCAGCCAGAAGCTGGTTGCTGATCCCGAACAGCGGCCAGATGCTGCTTACATTTCCTGTAAAAACAAGATACCCCCATGCAAAAGTAAAGACCAGACTGCTGATGATAATCCCGGGCGTCCAGTTTTTATCGTTGAATTTAGGAATAACGGAACCCAGCATTTCCTGTAAAAAGAAACGGCCGACCCTTGTTCCTGCATCAATAGCCGTAAGGATGAATACAGCCTCAAACATGATGGCAAAATTATACCAGTAGGCCATCAGCTGATCCATGTATGGGATTTTGTTGAAAATATGCGCCATGCCGACAGCCAGCGATACGGCACCTCCGGTTCTTCCATGAAGATCGATACCGATTTTTTGTGAAAAATAATCAATATCAACACCGTGCAGAGAGGGATGAGCAGCCAGAAAAGCGTCATACGAATCCTTTGGAGTATTGATGGCAAAATAATCTCCTGGCATTAAAGTACATGCTGCAATAAGCGCCATCAGGGCCACAAAACCTTCTACCAGCATGGCGCCGTAGCCTACAAAAAGGATTTCTCTTTCTTTGTTCAGCATTTTAGGGGTTGTTCCGGTAGCAATAACGGCATGAAATCCTGAAATCGCTCCGCAGGCAATTACAATAAAGATAAACGGCAACACCGGTCCGCCAATCACCGGTCCGCCACCGTTTACAAATTGGGTAAGAGCCGGCATCTGTACCGTAGGATGGATCACGATAACCCCGATGGCCAGCATGATGATGGTTCCGATTTTTAAATAGGTGGAAAGATAATCCCTGGGAACCAGAAGCAGCCAGACCGGCAGCACAGAAGCCAAAAAGCCGTACAATGGTATCGCAATGGAGATGGTTGTAATATCCCATGAAAACAGATTGTTCATGGTTTCATTCTGCATCAGGTTGTGTCCGCCGATGATTCCGGCGATCAGCAGGACCCCGCCTAAAATACTGGCAAAAGTTACCGAATTTTTTCTGTACCGCATAATCAGGCCCATAATGATGGCAATCGGCATGGTAATCACAACGGTAAACAGCGACCAGGAGGCTTCATGCATCGCATTGATGCAGGCTAGAGATAGCCCGGCCAACGTGAGGATAAGGATAAATAGAATAGCAAAACCCGCTACCGTTCCCGTCGTCTTGCCGATTTCTTTGGAAGCAATTGTTGCCAGACTTTGCCCTTTGTGGCGTACGGAGGCAAACAGAACCACCATATCATGCACTCCGCCTCCCAGGACACAACCGATCAGGATCCATAAAGCACCGGGAAGATATCCGAACTGCGCTGCCAGAACAGGCCCTACCAAAGGCCCTGCCGCTGCAATGGCGGCAAAATGGTGTCCGAAAAGAACATTTTTATTGGTGGCTACATAATCTTTGCCATCGGCAAATTCTACGGCCGGTGTCGTATTATGATCATTCAGCTTCAATACTTTATTAGCCATGAAAATACCGTAGAAACGGTAAGCAATAGCAAAAATAAGTACGGAAACGAAGACAATGGTTAGGGCGTTAATATTATTTAATGAATCCATATCGTATATTTTTTTTTATGAATAAAATAATTATTAATTGATTTTGTTTTGGATAATTTAAACAAAAGCCAAGTTAATTATTTTAAGTATATAAAAGGATGATATGTATATCAATTTAGCAAATTAACAGATTGTTTAGTTATAGTTTATTGATATTGATGCTGCTGGGATTAAGGCATGTATCAGTTAATTGACAACGGGATTTATTTTCTGCCAGAAAACATCTTTGGAATCCCAAGTAGGGTTTACATTGAATTTTGCCTTTTTAATATTTAAATACCATTTGGTTAAAAACAAAAGGTTAAATTCTTGCTAATTTTTTATAGTAAAATGCAGTTTTATTTTTTGTGATTTACAATGAACTGTACCATGTCATCCGTAAGCCGGTCCATGTAAGCTTTATCTGTTTTTCCAAAACCATGGACGCCGTCTTCTACCACGACCAGGGTTGCTTCCACATTATGCTCTTTCAGTTTCCTGACCAGTTTTTTTGAATGTTTGATAGGAGCCACCTTGTCTTTATTGCCATGAAGAATAAATGTTGGAATTCCGCCTTCCGTATCATTAATTGGGGAAACGGTTTCCAGATAGTCGATGGCTTTCCTTTTTTCTTTATTAATATCATATCCTGAGATTCCGTAGACCAGTTTTTGTCTGATTTCAACAATCGGTTTAAAGAACAATCCTACAATACTTACAGGAACTTTTCCCAACCGGGTATGTAAAAGCTTATTCAGATCCGTAGGCCCGAAATTGTCTACCACATAATTTACTTTTGCAGAGTAGGACGACAGCTCCGGACTTCCCATATACTCATCATCAGGGGTGTAAGCGGCAAGAAGTGACAAATGCGCTCCTGAAGAGGCTCCGAAAAACCCGATATTGTCCGGATCAAAATGATATTGCCCGGCATTTTTCCGCACCCATCTTACTGCATCTTTTGTATCTTCGATCGGTACAGGGAAATGCACCGTTTCGCTGACCAGTGTATAATCGATGCTGATGACGGCAAAATTTTTTTCCACCAACTTTAAAATAAACCTTTCAATATAATTATCGGCTCTCACTACCTGGTCGCCTTTGGCCCACGCACCGCCATGAACATAAATAACCACCGGAAGTTTTTCAGTCGTCTGATTTTTAGGCCGGTAGAGATCCAGAGATACCGGTTTTCCCAAGGAATTGGTTTTATAAACAATATTTTTTGTCAATGCTGTTTTTTCCGGCAGAAGGGTGCTTGGAGGAAACTTCTGCTCAGGGAGTTCCTGAGAAAATCCTAAGGTAAAGGAAGCTAAAAGGCAAATAAAAAACAGGTTTAAAGAAAACCTGTATACTATACTTTGATGGGGTTGTTTCATAAATATGAGCTGAGACAGTCTGATTTTTTCTCTGCGAAAAGTTTATCAAAAGTCTTACCAATTATTTATCTTTAATGCCGGTAAACATTTATCGATATTTATATTACCAGTTCCTGAAACAACTTTTCAAAGGTTTTTTCGAGGTCTTTTGACTTTCCGGGATGAGGCCTTGAAGTCTGAACCGAAGCACTTCGTACGGCCGTCAGCCAACGGAACCGGTCCGGGATGTCAAGCATGGCAATCGGGCCTCCGTCTTTTTTCCCTTCGGCAATTTTTTTGAAGCTCTCCAGATTTTGGCGCACATCTTCATAATCAAGTTTGCTTCTCATCAGCCGGAACTTATCGGGGCAGAGGTAAAAGTCTACTCTGATGAACTTCTCTTTTTTTGAAAACATCACCAATCCGATGTTGAAAAATTCCTCTCTTTCTACTTTTGGGACCAGACGGATCACGGCGTATTCGTAAATTTTATCCTCTTGCATTTTTGGCTTCGTTTAAAAAGATTTCAGAATGTTCCAGTCTTGTCTTCAGGAAGTTAAAATAGACGTCACGTATTTCGTCCGGGCTTTCTTCGGCATCATCCCAATGCAGCCAGTCCTGTGGAATAAGATCCACAATTTCCCTGAAAACGGTATCATTCAAAACTTCTTTGGCCAGCTTATCGGCATCATCGAGCCGGGTAGCCTGAGGAAGCAGAACATGGTCTTTTACATATTTGAAAGGGGTTCTCGCAGCCGCATCAAAATTCTGCCAGGAATGGTGGAAGTAAAAAGATGCCCCGTTATCGATGATCCACAATTCCTTATGCCACATGAGCATATTGGTATTTTTAAAGGTACGGTCGATATTGGTGATAAAGGCGTCCAGCCAGACAATTTTTGAGGCCAGCAGCGGATCCACGGAAATGCTGGGATCGTAGGTGATCGATTCCGAAAGATAATGCAGTCCCAGATTCAGCCCTTCGGAATTTTTCAGGAGGTCCTGGATTTCCTCATCTGCTTCCGTTCTTCCGAAATCCACATCAAGATTTACAAAAACAAGTTCCGGAATTTTCAGCCCGAGGGCTTCCGTAATTTTTCCGCCCAGCAGCTCGGAGATCAGCATTTTCACGCCATGTCCCGCACCGCGGAATTTGAGTACATATTTAAAATCATCATCAGCTTCTGCCAAAGCGGGGAGTGAACCTCCCTCACGAAGCGGCAGGATGTAGCGCATGACCGTTACCGTTCTTAAGTCCAACATCCGGCAAAAATAAGGTTTTCCTTTGTGTTTTATTCTATTTTTAATATTTTTAAAAGAGAATTGGAGTTTAAAAACCAATACAATAATAAGTGCAGCTTTTTTTTTCGTTTGGATAGAATCGCCCGGAATAAAGTATGCATGAATACTAAATTGAATAAAAAATAAAATATGGGAATTGTAAAAAAACAGAATATCATTATTTCAAATCCGGGTACCAGTGATTTTCTTGCCGATGCCTTTTATCCTGAAAATGGAAGCGGGCTGCCGCTGGTTATATTTGTTCATGGCTATAAAGGCTATAAGGACTGGGGTGCCTGGGACCTGATGGCTGAAAAGTTTGCAGAAGCCGGTTTTTTCTTTGTTAAATTCAATTTTTCACATAACGGAACTACGGTTGACGATCCGCTGAATTTCAGTGATCTTGAAGCTTTCGGCAACAACAATTACTCCAAAGAACTTTCTGATTTAAGCACCGTCATCGATTATTTTTCTTCGGATCATGCGGTAGATAAAGATAAAATTGTCCTGATGGGCCACAGCAGGGGAGGAGGAATTTCCATTATCAAAACCTATGAGGATGAAAGAATCCACGGTCTGGTTACTTTGGCCAGCGTGGATACTTTAGACCGGTTCCCCAAAAATGAAGCTTTTGAAAACTGGAAAAATGCAGGAGTCTATTATGTGACGAACGGAAGAACGAAGCAGGAAATGCCGCATTATTACCAGTTCTATGAAGATTATGAAAAAGATATACACCGTTTCGATGTGGAGCGGGCCACCGAAATGGCAAAAGCCCACTTTTTAATCATCCACGGAACAAATGACGAAAGCGTACCGGTAAAAAATGCCGAGCACCTTCACCTGCTGCACCCGAATTCCGAATTGTATTTAATTGAAAATGCCAATCATACTTTCGGAGCAAGAGAACCCTGGGAACAGACTGAACTTCCGGAAAGCCTTAATAATGCCGTTGAAAAGTGTATAAATTTTTTAAAGGAAAAAATATAGATTTATGAAAATTGTGGTATTTTTTTTAAATATGGATTTTTTACAGGAATAAATTCATATCTTGGTGATTAAATTATCAACCTAAAATCCAGATTATTATGAAATCACTACAACAAGTTCAGAAATTAAACAGAGAAGCTCAGAAAAACATTATGGGAATGGGACCAACATCTCCCTCCTGTGCGCCGACCGGATGTTATGATCAATCTATCAATAACAGCAATGACCGGTGCTTTATCCTTTCATGTCCTTCGGTATACGGTTATATGCAAACCGTCAACGGAACCCGTAAATGCTGTTTCTTTTAAATGGCAAATATCTTTTGATGGACAGAATTAATATGACAAATAAATGACGGCCAGGGAGGCTGTGTAGTACCGCCATGTGCGCCTCCTAATCTGGGAGTAGAGGTAAAAAATGCGAACGGCCGCTGGCAATGTTGCTACTAAACTTTAAAGTAAATAATAAAGGAGTGAAAAATTTCACTCCTTTGATTTTATAGTTTTTACTATTTGATTAACGTCTTCCAGGCCTCGTCGATTTTACTTTCCAGCAATAATTCCTGGGCTTGGCGGTGAATATTCTCGTCAGAATGATAGGCCCCTTCAGGCAGTATTTCCACATTGGCCAGCATACCCAGATCGTTTCCGGTAAAAATGCGGCTGTATCTGATGGCTTCCGGCAATTGGTCGAAGCCGATGCCTTTGGTTATCAAAGGTTTCGGAACTTCAAAAAGATTGCTTTCGTTGTTTCTGGAATACCAGTTGCTGCCGAGCCGGGCTACCATATCCAATTTTGCCTGGTCCAGGTTTCCGTTTTCATCCAGGTATTCTTCCCGGATGTGGATTTTCTGCACTTCGCAGATTACCAGGTTTCCGGCACCGCCCTGATCGCCTAATGATTTTATCTCAAGAACTTTACATTCAAAGTTTACCGGGCATTCTTCAATCAGTTTTGGCTGTACCAGATCGGCCTCTCTCATGGTCAGTCCGGATTTGATGAATTCGTTGACACCGTCGCCGTATTCGGTGGAAGCCAGTGAAATCTGCTGTACAATCGGGAAATTTACGGTTCCGATGACCACTTCAGGCACTGCCAGCACATTTTCCAACGTATGTTTGGTGGTATTGTCCCGCACCCTTCTGGATGGCGAGAAAATCAGCACTGGCGGCACCGTACTGAACATATTGAAAAAGCTGAACGGCGACAGATTGCTGTTCCCGTCTTTATCAACCGTTGAAGCCAATGCAATCGGGCGCGGTGAAATGGCGGTCTGCATGACCGTCTGCAATTGTACGGAAGTTATTTCGGATGGAATGAGTGTCTTCATTATTACATTAATTTTTAACACATGAGCCACATTAGATTTTAGATCTTGAATCTAATGTGACTTATGTGTTTAATATGTTCAATCCTCAAATTATTTGGTTGGGATAATTTTACCCGAAACTTCACCGAAGCCCACTCTCACACCGTCTTTTTCAGCCCAGGCTTTCATGGTAACGGTATCGTTATCGTTGATGAATTTTCTTTCTTCCCCGTTGCTTAATTGAATTGGATTCTGGCCTCTCCAGGTAAGCTCCAGCATGGATCCGAAAGATTTAGAGTCGCTTCCGGAGATGGTTCCGCTGGCGTACATATCGCCCACTTCCACATTACAGCCGTTTACCGTATGGTGGGCCAGCTGCTGGGTCATGTTCCAGTACATGTGTTTGTAGTTGCTTTCGGAGATCAGGTTGTGCTCACCGTTTTCAGGCTGGATATACACCTCAAGGTTGATGTCATAATTTTTATCACCTTCAAATTTCAGGTAGTCCAGTACTTCAGGATCCTGTGTCGGGGAAGCGGTTCTGAAAGGCTCCAGTGCTTCCAGGGTGACTACCCACGGAGAAACCGAAGAACCGAAATTTTTAGCCAAAAACGGCCCGAGCGGAACATATTCCCAAGACTGGATGTCCCTTGCAGACCAGTCATTGAAGACCACCATTCCGAAGATCGCATCTTCAGCATCGTCGGTAGAGATGCTTTCTCCCATTTCAGTGTTTTTGTTGATGATGAAAGCCATTTCCAGCTCAAAATCCAATTGTTTACAAGGTCCGAACACCGGCTGATCGGCATTGGCAGGCTTCATCTGGCCTTTCGGACGGTTGATTTCCGTACCAGACACCACGATAGAAGACGCTCTTCCATGATATCCAACCGGCAGGTGTTTCCAGTTCGGCAATAAAGCGTTTGCCGGATCCCTGAACATTTTTCCTACATTGGTGGCGTGTTCGATGCTGCTGTAAAAATCCGTATAGTTCGGAATGTGTACCGGCATCATCATTTTTACCTGATCCAAATCGTAGAAAGCGTCTTCAATGGTTTTTTCATCTTTCGACAGGATGGAATCTTCCTGAAGCAGTTCCTGGATTTTTTTCCGTACGGCATTAGTTACCGGTTTTCCGAGTTCGATAAATTCATTTAAAGTATAAGCTTCAAAGATATTATCTTCAAGACCTTCGATATCTTCAAAATACGCCAGGTCGTATAAAGTGGCCAGGTCGATCACCTGATCACCGATTCTTGTACAGCAGGCGATAAATTCTTTGTTGAACACGGCTACCCCGAAAGGAATGTTGTGTATGGAAAAATCTGAATCTGCTGCGTATTCTACAAATGATTTCATAAGCTTATAATTTTAATTTGGTTTACTGTATGCGTTTTGATTGGATGATAACACAAATTACACAATTTCTGCCGTAGATGCAGGACAGCCATTGCGGTTTGTGAAATATTTAAGATAGTTATGCTTTCTTTAAAGCTGCCGGAAAGAAAATTTTAAAAAAACTTCGTGTTGAGATGGCAGCTCAAGGCAGTAAATAACTGTTATTTTTTAGATTTGGCTTTTGAGAAGGATTGCTCATCGATCCATCGGTCACGGGTATTGATGTCAATCAGGTAAAGAATATTGTCCTGACGGGTAAGTAGTAAAGTTTTGGCTACCGGTACTGGAACTTTTTTATTTTCCAGCATATCAGCCCGCAGCGAAATGATGTTTTTCTTGCTTCTTACGACATCCCCTGAAAATACGTTGGAACTGCTTTCTCCGGAGGCCTTATCATCAAAAACTTCCACATAGGTAGCTTTATTTCCTTTGATGACGATGAAATCCCGTTCGGTATGGTCGGCTTCATCCTTTACGAAAACAAACTTTTTGTTGTCGATATTTATATCTTCCAGATTCTGGTTGATGCCTTTTCTTTCTTCAAGACGCTTAATGATACGGTCGATAGAACTGTATTGGGCTTTTATGCCGGCTGTTGCCGCAAAAAATGCCATGCCGATAAATAATTTTCTCATATGTGTAGGGCGGTATAAAAAAGTTTTGCCAGGATTCTACATCCTGACAAAACGCTGTATAATTGTTAAAATTAAAGATTTCCTCTTTTTTCCTGCTCTCTTTCCAAGGCTTCAAAAAGGGCTTTGAAATTACCTGCACCAAAGCTCTGTGCACCATGTCTTTCAATGATTTCAAAGAATAGGGTAGGGCGGTCTTCTACCGGCTTTGTGAAAATCTGCAACAGGTATCCTTCTTCATCATGATCGATCAGGATTCCAAGGTCCTGCAGTTTTTTAAGGTCTTCGTCAATGTGTCCCACTCTTTCAGGAACCATGTCGTAATATGCTTCCGGCGGAGCAGAAAGGAATTCCACACCGCGTTTTTTCAGTTCGGTTACGGTATGGATAATGTCTTTTGTAGCTACGGCGATGTGCTGTACCCCTTCACCCTCATAAAAATCAAGGTACTCTTCCACCTGCGATTTCTTCTTCCCTTCAGCAGGCTCGTTGATCGGGAATTTGGCATATCCGTTTCCGTTGGACATAACTTTAGACATCAAAGCGGAATATTCGGTATTGATCTGCTTATCGTCAAAAGAAAGGATGTTTACAAATCCCATTACTTTCTCATACCATTCAACGGTAGGAACCATCCGGTCCCAGTCTACGTTTCCTACGCAGTGGTCAACATAAAGAAGTCCGGCTTCTTTAGGCTGGTAAGCACTTTCCCACTTCTCGTAACCCGGCATGAAGGCGCCATTATAATTCTTTCTCTCCACAAACATGTGTACCGTTTCACCATAAGTATAGATTCCGGACATTCTTACTTCACCGTGCTCATCCGTTAACGTAACCGGTTCCAGGTAAGGCTTTCCGCCTCTTTTGGTAGTTTCTTCAAAAGCGGAATACGCATCATCTACCCAAAGGGCCAGGATTTTTACCCCGTCACCGTGTTTTTTTACGTGCTCATTAATCGGGGAATCCGATTTCAGCCCGGTAGTAAGAACCAGTCTGATTTTTCCCTGCTGAAGAACATAAGAAGCACGGTCTCTCACGCCTGTCTCAGGACCTGCATACGCTACAGACTGAAACCCGAAAGCGGTCTTGTAGTAATGCGCTGCCTGCTTGGCATTCCCTACATAAAACTCAATATAATCGGTACCGTTAATCGGCAAAAAATTCTCTGCCTGAGCAATCTTTTCGGCAAATGTAAGTGTTGACATATTCTATTTTTACTTTTTATAATTATGGTTGCAAATTACGAATTTATCGCTAATACGGAAAATATAAACAAACAAACGTTAGGCAAGTGGTCAGGATGGTTCATAATCCCAAAATTCGGTATTCAAAGATCTCTCGATTACGGAAGATTAAGGGAATCAGAAGAGCGACATGTGAGGTACGTCTTAACCCATAAGAAACCTAAGATTCAGATTGCTGCTCTGCGCATATTTCAGATCACAGAAAGAAGAAAATCAAAAATTTTCAATGGAGCTGTACTTTATGTGTTTAAGCGGAACAGAACCTATGCATCAGTTGTGTTACATTTAACCTTAAAAATTCACCACAAAAGTCACAAAAGCCTATTACCCTGCATAATAAAGTTTAATAAACAGATGTTGAATAAGCAATCAAAAAATCTTCGATTTTTAGCTCATGCGCTCTGCAATGTTTTCAAAGTAGGAAACTCATCTCATGTCTCTTATGTATTAAAGTACTTCTGCAAATCCGGTCCTTTGAGATAAATTACATAGTCATTATAGCTTAAACCGTTCGTAAGCCGCTTTCTCCAGCATTTCACGATCATCCGGATGGGCAATGCTGATCAGTTCCTGGGCTCGCTGCTTCAGGTTTTTTCCATACAGATAAGCGGTTCCGTATTCGGTAACCACCCAATGGATATGTCCTCTTGTCGTTACCACACCGGCTCCCTGTTTTAGGAAAGGAACGATCCTGGAAACGCCTCTTTTCGTTCTGGAAGTAATAGCAATGATCGGTTTTCCGTCTTCGCTCAGGGCAGCTCCTCTCATGAAATCCATCTGTCCGCCGATCCCGCTGTACTGCATGGTTCCGATAGAGTCGGCACAGACCTGGCCGGTAAGATCGATTTCGATGGCTGAATTGATCGCGACCATCTTTTTGTTCCGCATGATGTTGATCGGGAAATTCACGTCACTCACATCCTTAAACGCAAAAACGGTATTGTCGTCAACGTAATCATAAAGTCTTCTCGTACCGAAGCAGAAGCTGGTGATGGTTTTATTGTCGTTGTAGCCTTTGTATTTGTTGTTGATCACGTCATTCTGGATCAGATCGATCACGCCGTCACTCAGCATTTCTGTATGGATTCCCAGGTCTTTGTGGTTATGCAGGCATTTCAGTACTGCATCCGGAATGGTCCCGATTCCCATTTGCAGGGTGGATCGGTCGTTAATCAGCTCCGCTACGTTTTTTCCCACTTCCATTTCTTCCGGTCCCACTTTGGAGCCGTAATCTACGGTCGGAAGTTCTTCTTCATGCCAGACCAGCTTGTTGATCCTGCTGATGTGAATCATCCCGTCACCATGGGTTCTCGGCATCAGCGGATTGACGATCGCTACAATAATCTTTGCCGTATCCACTGCAGCCCGGGCAACATCCACGGATGTTCCCAAGGTACAGAATCCGTGCTTATCGGGAGGAGAAACGGTAATCAGGGCAACATCCAGCGGCAGGATGTTCTTTCTGAACAGGATCGGGATTTCACTTAAGAAAACCGGAACAAAATCCCCTCTCTCTGAATTGACGGCATCCCGTACCGGAGAGGAAACGAATAACGAATTGACAAAAAACTTTCCGGCATATTCCGGTTTGGCGATTTCCACATTTCCCTGTTGGGTAATGGAAACCATTTCTACGTTATCCAGGCGGTGGGCCTGTCTTGCCAGTTCGTCAATTAAGTAATTCGGGGTACAGGCACTTCCGTGAAAAAAGACCCGGTTGCCGCTTTTAATAGTATAAATAGCTTCTTCTGCACTGATGTATTGATCCATAATTAAAAATTGGGTTTGGATTACAGATGTTTTCTTTTCTTAAAGATAGTTCATATTGTTTGGATTCATAAAAAATAAGCACAGATTTTTGTCATGTTTTGTCAGAATTCGGTATAAAAAAAAGGATTAAATGCGTTACACTTAATCCTCTGTTTGTATCAATGACAAACCTCATAGGTTTTCAAAAACCTATGAGGTTTATGGACTTTGTATTTATTCCTGCAAACGGTCTTTTAAAGTAGGATCTTCCTCTTCCAGCCATGAAGTTTTGTAAGAAGGATCTTCCACTTTTAAGGCTTCTTCCGTAATTTTCAGCGGGCGGAATGGATCGACCATCACGGCATATTCTTCCGTAAATTTCTTTCCGATGCTGCGTTCCATTGCTCCGGGGTGCGGGCCATGAACGATTCCTCCCGGGTGCAAGGTAAAATCCATCAGGTCGATATGGTTACGGCTCATGAAATCCCCTTCAGTATAGAAAAGAACTTCATCGGAGTCGATGTTGGAATGGTTATAAGGAGCCGGGATCGCCTGCGGATGGTAGTCGTACATCCTTGCACAGAACGAGCATACCACAAAGTTATGGGCCTCAAAAGTCTGGTGAACCGGCGGCGGTTGGTGGATCCTTCCCGTAATCGGTTCGAAATTCTTGATGTTGAATTTGTAAGGATAAAAATACCCGTCCCAGCCTACGACATCAAACGGATGGGTGGCATAAATGAAATCCGTGATCTGGTTTTCCTTTTTCACCTTAATTACAAATTCTCCTTTTTCATCTTTCGGGGCTTTGTAAGTTGGCGCGACAATATCTCTTTCGCAGAACGGCGAATGTTCCAGCAGCTGACCGAACTCATTCCGGTACCGTTTCGGTGTATAAATCGGCGAGTGGCTTTCCACGATAAAGAAAACCGTATCTTCCGACTGCAGCTCGATCTGGTAAATCGTTCCTCTAGGAATGATGAGGTAGTCGCCGACGGAGAATTCCAGGTCCCCGACAAATGTTTTCAGGATTCCGGTTCCGTTATGAACAAACAAAAGTTCGTCGCACTCCGCATTTTTGTAAAAATAGTCCATGGATCTCCGTGGCTTCGACAATCCCATTTTCAGGTCGTTGTTTACCATCAGGAACTTACGGCTGTCCAGCACGTCGTCTTCCGGAGTTACATTCATCCCTTTGAACATTCTCGGGGTCACATTTTTATCAACGGCAATCTTCGGCGACACATCTTTAGGCTCCCCGATGGATTTGATCTGGGTAGGGCGGTGGATATGGTATAGCAAAGAAGAAATTCCGTGGAATCCTTCCGTTCCGAAAAGCTGTTCGTAATAGAATTTATCTTCCGGAGACTTGAAAACCGTATGCCTTTTTGGTGGGATATTTCCCGACTGATGATATCTCATTTTACTTTTATATGTGGATTCTCAAATGTAACAATTTTTAATGAAACGGAAAGAGGATTTGTTTACATGCAGGGTTCAGCAAGGTTTATTGGAGTCCGGGTGTATCTTTGCTGTGTATCTTTGCTCCGTAGGAGCAATATCTGTGTAGCAAAAATATCAGAGGAAATATCAGAACTCCAGCGGAGTTCTATCTCTCATCAACATACTGCTCTTTATTTAACCTCATTATGGCTACACAGATAATATTCCTCCGGAATAGAAGGATATCTTAATACATCACTTTAAAATAGAATAATCAGGCTTTTAAATAAATTCCACAATTAAAGTTTTTCTTTTAAAAAATAATTGTTAGCTTTGACTAACAATTTTTATTTCATGAAGCAAATATTAATTTTTGTTGTTCTATTTTCCCCGTTCTGTTTCTCTCAGGAAGCGGACAGTTTGAATGTAAACCCACCTTTAAAAGCAGATTCATCGGGGACTCAGAGGAAAAAAGAAATTAAAATAAAGAATATTGATGATGTGGTGATCACCGGGACCCTAAAGCCGGTCAGCCGGTCCAAAAGTCCGGTAGCGGTGGAGATCTACAGTCAGAAATTCTTCCAGAAAAATCCAACGCCGAATATTTTTGAATCCATCGCTATGGTGAATGGCGTAAAACCTCAGCTTAACTGTTCGGTCTGCAATACGGGCGACATCCATATCAACGGGCTGGAAGGACCTTACACGATGATCCTGATTGACGGAATGCCGATTGTGAGTTCACTTTCCACGGTTTACGGACTCAGCGGGATCCCCAACAGCCTTGTCGACAGGATTGAGGTAGTTAAAGGCCCGGCCTCTTCGATCTACGGTTCTGAAGCCATGGGCGGGGTCATCAACATCATTACCAAAAATGCCCTGACCGCTCCGAAACTCAGCATCGATCTGATGACTACGACCTGGAACGAAAACAATGTTGACCTTTCAACGAAATTTAATTTGGGTAAAAAAGCAGCGTCTTTGTTAAGCCTGAATTACTTTAATGCGACCCAAAGATTTGATGAAAACCATGACAATTTTACGGACGGCGCTTTACAGAACCGGATTTCACTCTTCAACAAATGGGATTTTCAGCGGAAGGAAAACCGGCAGGCCAGCTTTGCGTTAAGGTATCTGTATGAAGACCGTTTCGGCGGACAAATGCAGTGGAACAAATCTTACCGTGGAAGTGATCAGGTGTATGGCGAAAGCATTTATACCAACCGGGTAGAAGCATTCGGGATGTATCAGTGGCCATTGAAGGAGAACATTATCACTCAGTTCTCCTATAACTTCCATGACCAGAATTCTTTTTATGGGAATAATCCTTTTCTGGCAACCCAGAAGGTCGCTTTTATGCAGACCTACTGGAATAAAAAGCTGGGAAGCCACGACCTGATTTCAGGCATTACCCTTAAAAGAACATTGTATGATGACAGTACACCAGGCACCTTATCAGCCGACGGTTTCACAAACGAACCGATGAAGTCGCCGATTCTCGGGGCTTTTATCCAGGACCAATGGGAAATCAATGAAAAGAATACTTTGTTGCTGGGATACCGGCTGGATTACGATAAGATCCATCATGCCGTCCATTCCCCGCGTTTTGCCTGGAAATTTTTGCCGAACCCGTATCATACGCTGCGGTTCAACTTCGGGACCGGATTCCGGGTGGTGAACCTGTTTACGGAAGACCATGCGGCGCTGACGGGTTCGCGGAAAGTGGTTATTCAATCTAATCTGAAACCGGAAAGATCCGTGAACGGAAACCTGAATTACATTTGGAAAATTCCGGCAGGCGATCGGCTGATCAATCTGGATGCTTCGGCTTTCTATACTTATTTCAGCAATAAAATTGTCGGGGATTTCGATACCGATCCGGGAAAGATCATTTACGATAACCTTCATGGGTACGGGATTTCAAGGGGTGCTTCGTTAAATGTCGATTACAGTTTCGGTTTTCCGTTAAGTATGAATCTGGGTGTTACCTACCTGGATGTTTATCAGAAGTTTGATGATGAACGTGAAAAATCGCATCAACTGCATGCTCCGAAATGGAGCGGAACCTATAACCTGACCTACCGGTTTCCGAATGAGCTGACCATCGATTTTACCGGTCAGTTCTACGGCCCGATGCGGCTGCCTGTGCTTCCCAATGATTACCGCTCTGAATATTCTCCCTGGTATTCCTTGGCCAACATCCAGGTCTCCAAACGTTTCAGCTCCGGATTTGAGGTGTACTGCGGCGTAAAGAACCTTTTTAATTTTACCCCGAAAGATCCGCTGATGCGTCCGTTTGATCCGTTCGACCGTACCGTGAATGATCCGGTAACCAACCCGAACGGCTACACGTTTGATACGACGTACGGCTATGCGCCGATGCAGAAAATCCGGGGATTTCTGGGAGTGAAGTATACTTTGAAATAACTGAATCACGTGCTGCATGAATTAACTACAAATTGAAGATCCGATGAAGTCAAAGTCATAAAAGCTTTCTGACACATGAGTCACATAAGATTTTAGTTTAAAATATTGCGTATAGTTTTAGATTATATAAGAAGAAATCAAAGATTTTCAGTTCGGTCGCGGTGACTGAGCGGAGCCGAAGCCACGGAGAAGTAACATATATTGAAGAAAATATAACCACAAAAGTCACAAAAGCTTTAACACATGAGTCACATAAGATTTTAGTTTAAAATATTGCGTATAGTTTTAGATTATATAAGAAGAAATCAAAGATTTTCAATTGGGTCACGGTGGCTGAGCGAAGCCGAAGCCACTGCCAGCATCCGGTTCCATCTTCCATCTTTACAAAGTCAAAAAAGATAATATGAAATCAATAAGCCTCTTTTTAATGATAATTCCGCTTTTTTATTTCTCTCAGCTTAAGACGGTCAGTTTTGCAGATTTGGAAATGAAACAGAAGCAGGAACCCAGGCCTACGGTTATCCATATTTATACGGATTGGTGTCCGGTCTGTAAGATGGAACAATTTAAATTGAATAAAGATCAGCAGCTTTTGGAATTTATTAACGACCATTTTTATTTCATCCCGTTTGAAGCAGAGAAAACCACGGAAACGATAAGGTTTCAGGGAAAAGCATTTCATTACCTTCCGAACGGCAATTCCGGGATTCATGAACTGGCTTTGGCATTATCAAGGAACAAAAGCCGGCCGGTTTATCCGCTTTGGATCATTTTAGATAAAAATCAGAATCTCATTGATTATCATGAAGGCATTTTTCTGCCGGAAGAATTGAAGAAAAAGCTGTTGGAAATCCCGGGTTTTTAAGACGCTTATTTCTCTTGCAAATTTTTTAATCGCAAGGCTAAACAAAGAATGGATTTATCCAGATGTATATAAGATAAACAAAGCTGTTTTACTTACCTAAGTAACGTGAGTTCGATGATATTTAAATTATTTCCAGTAATTTAAAATAGAAATAATCAGGAATTCCATATCAAGTTTTTCCTTCAAAGTATAAACAAAATCATTTGATATCTGAGACTGTTATTGATAAGTTGACAGAAGAAACTTCCAGAATCCAGCTTCCCTTCTTCCAGCCTTTTAATCCCTGTTTTTACTTCGAGTTCACGTTAAGTAATACAAGAAATCTCATTTTGTATTTCCTTAATAAGCAGAGCGCCTTTGTTTAGCCTAAAAATCAACAGTATAATATTTAGAAGTCTTTGTCTGGCTTTGCGATAATTATTTTTTATCCAGCCACAGGTTCACAAGATGAGGATGGCTCTTCACCCACAATTTTGCTATTTTTTCCTTATCCTTGCTATATTCCATTTTGGTTAAGAGATCCGTCATGTCCGCATCGGTGTAATGCATGTTGGAGAAGAACTTCGCCAGTTCCGGATGGTCTTTGGCGAAGCTTTTCCGGCTGTAGGTTTTGATCTGTTCTGCGTCGCCAAATGTTTTCTTGGGATCTTCCAGGAATTTCAGCTTCATTTTCCCGAACATCCAGTGCGGCTGCCATCCGGCGACCACGATCCATTGTTTTTGGCGGATCGCATTCTGGAGCTCGGTAATCATTGCGATCGTGGAAGAATTTACCTGGCGGTAGTCCAGCTGATAGTCCCGGATCGCTTTGTCGGCAGCAGTCGTGAGTCCGGCTCCTTTTTCGATCCCGATGATCCTTTGGTTGAACCGGTCTTTATATTGGTTCAATTCTGATATGGAGTTTACCGGAACATAATCGGGAACCACCAAGCCGATACGGCCTGCATCATAATTCGTTCCGAGCACTTTCAGATCGGGGAACCGGTTGACTTTTGAGGCATGGGTGTAAGGCAGCCAGACGCCCATGAAAAGATCGGTATCTTCATTGTTCATGGAGGCCATAATCATATCGGTAGAAGCTTTCTGGATGATGACATGATAGCCCTGTTCATCAAGGATGGCTTTGGCCACGTGTGTCATCGCGACATCCTCCGCCCAGCCGTCTACCATACCGATGGTGATGTATTTTGAATCTTTTAACTGCTTGCAGGAAATCATCATTCCTGCGATAACGGTTAAAAATACGGGGATGATATATTTTAAATGTTTCATTTTTACTTTTTTTTCTTTACAAATCCCTGGGTTATACGATCGAGGATGATGGCTAAAATCACGACGGATAATCCGCTCTCAAATCCCAGTCCGATATCCAGGTTGTTGATGCCTTCCAGTACTTTTTCACCCAATCCGCCCGCGGCAATCATTCCGGCAATCACGACCATGGAAAGCGATAACAAAATGGTCTGGTTTACCCCGGCAAGGATCGTCTGCATGGCCAGAGGAAGTTCGACCTTAAATAAAATCTGACGGTTGGTAGCCCCGAAAGCCCGTGCCGCTTCCACAATATCTTTCGGAACCGAATCGATTCCCAGTGTCGTTAAACGTACCGCAGGCGGCATGGCGAAGATGATCGTGGCAAAAGCACCCGGCACCTTACCGATGCTGAAGAAAAGTACTGCCGGGATGAGGTAGACAAAAGCAGGCATCGTCTGCATCAGGTCGAGCATCGGACGGATCACCTTGGCTGCCATTTTGTTTTTTGCCGCCCAGATTCCCAATGGTACCGAAAGGAGAAGCGCTGTAAGCGTGGCTACGAAAATCAATGCTAATGTTTCCATCGTTTCTTTCCAGAATCCCATCAGGAAAATCAGCGTCAGTCCGCCTGCGGTCATCAAAGCCGTTCCTTTGCCGGATTTCCACCAGGCAAGTAAGGTGAACAGAAGAATGATGAGGTAAAACGGTGTGTTGGTCAGCAGCCATTCGATTCCGAGGATCGAAGCGTTGCCGATGTGTTTAATGATGTCGAAAAAAGGTTTGGCATTATCGGTAAGCCAGTTGACGGCCGTTTCCACATATTGCCCTATATTTATAATTTTGTTCATATTATTTTATTGGTTGTTTGCGATTTCTTTCAATTCGATGATTTCCTCTTTATTGAACCTTGTGGCTTCAATCACCAGCGACAGCTGCGTCACCAGCCCCAGGAATTTATTGTTTGCGTCTACCACGGCAATCGAGGATTTGCTTCCCGAAATCAGCGGCAGCATTTCTTCCACGGTAGCTTCCGGGAATACGGACGGAACATTGCCGTTAATTACCGATTCCACCGTAGGTTCTTTCTTTCGGGCGATCTGCAGGATGTCGTCCAGCTTTACAAATCCCAGGAAGGTATTCTGGAAATCCACCACCGGTAAATTTTCCAGGCCGGTAGTCCTCATTTTCCGCAGGGCGCCTTCCGGACCATCTTTCCTGAACCGAACCACGGTAGGTTTGTCGAACATTAAAGATTTTGCTGTGATGATGCTCTTACGGTCTACTTTTTCCACAAATGCTTTCACATAATCGCTTGCCGGGTTGGTAAGGATGTCTTCGGCGGTCCCGATCTGCTCGATCACCCCGTCTTTCATAATCACGATGCGGTCGCCGATCTTGATGGCTTCGTCGAGGTCGTGCGTAATAAAGACAATGGTTTTCTGAAGCGTATCCTGAAGTTCCAGCATCTGGTCCTGCATTTCCGATTTAATCAGCGGGTCCAAAGCTGAAAATGCCTCGTCCATCAGCAATACTTCAGGATCATTGGCCAACGCTCTTGCCAGGCCGACCCGTTGCTGCATCCCTCCGGAAAGCTGTGACGGGTACTGGTTTTCAAAACCGTTCAGCCCGACAATATTCAGTGCTTTCTGTGCTTTTTCCTCGCGGGATTTTTTATCTTCACCCCGGATTTCCAGTCCGAAAGCAGCGTTGCTCAACACTGTGTGATGGGGCAGTAGGCCGAATTTCTGGAATACCATGCTCATTTCCGTACGCCGTACTTCCAGGAGGTCTTTGTTATTTTTACCGGTAATATTATCGTCGTTGATGTACACATTTCCCGAAGTCGGTTCGTTCAGCCGGTTCAGACAGCGCAGCAGCGTGGATTTACCGCTTCCCGACAATCCCATGATCACGAAGAATTCACCTTCATAGATTTCAAAATTCGCTTTGTTGATCCCGACCGTGCAGCCGGTTTTTTCAAGGATCTCTTTTTTCGAAAAACCTTTGTCGAGGAGTTCAAGGGCCTTCTCCTTGTTTTTGCCGAAGATAATGGTAAGATCTTCGACTTTAAGTTTTACTTTCTTTTTATTTTCAATTGTATTCATATCAGATTTTTGTATTTAGCATAGATGTAAACATTTTAAATTAAACGTTTAACCTATCGTGAAATTTTATCTGTTGAATAGCATTCTATGAAAGATTGATGTTAACCTCAATGCAAATAATGATATAAAGCGCGATGCTTATATGCAATTGCAGATTTACTTCTTAAAGAAGATCAGAAAAGAAAAATTTTCTTTTTAACAGAGAATCATTATCCAAAAATAATGATCCGATAGATATACTATACAACTGGAATTTCTACATTTTGACAAAATGCAGGCCAATAAAAAGCATTGCTCTGTAAATTATTGACTCTGCAAATTTACGAAATTTAAATTAAATAGATTTTATTAAATGTAAATAATTGAATTTTAATACTTTGTAAAATTGCCAAATTTTGTCTGAATAATATAAATTAGAGTTGTAAAATAGTCTGGCTTTTTTTGATCTTACTAAATCAGTATGAGCTTTTAACTTTATGGAGCTTGTAATTTTACTCCGAAAGGCACACTGTATTTTTTAACGCAAAGTTTTTATTTTCCTGATGCATAATTTAAGGGATCACAGAATGAATCAGCAGGCTGATTGAAGAAGCTGTACGTTCGCTTCGCGCAGCAGATTTATCTGCTTCTGCCTTCTTAAAATAAACGCGGCCTTAATTAATCTTTGCGTTTAATTAAGTTATCAATACCTTAAGATAAGTCTAAGCGTAAAAATGATTATCAATAGGAACGGGTTTTAACCCGTTCTAATTTAGCGTCATTTAAATCGGCTTTAGCCGAAACTTATTAAAGCAAAATCCTATTTGTACGCTGTGGAAGATAATGTCTTGAATATTAGGTTTTTTATTCAATAATTATGAGAATCATGGCAAATGACAAAGCCCTTTAGATTCCTGATTCTTACTTCAGCAACACCGCTACCATCGCCAGTATTGCAGGCATGGCCTGTACAAAAAAGATCTTCTTCGTAGCGGAAATGCCTCCGTAGATTCCGGCCACAGCTACGCATCCAAGAAAAAAGAGGGCTACGTTGGTCTGCCATTCCGGATCTTTGATCAGCAGAGACCAGATCAGTCCGGCTGCGAGAAAGCCGTTGTACAGACCCTGGTTGGCGGCCAGGCCTTTTGTCGGTTTAAATAAGTCTGCCGGAAGGGCATTTTTGAAAACTTCTTTTCCTTTGGTTTCCCAGGCAAACATTTCCATCCACAGGATGTAAAGATGTTCGAGCGCAACGGCGGCGATGAGGATTTTGGCTATGATTTCCATTTATTGTTATTTAGTTTAACCACAAAAGTCATAAAAGACAATACTGTTGGGTATTAAAGTTAATTATTTATACTCATAAGTTTATAAAAGTTTTAAAAATCTTTGATTTTTATTTTCTGCCCTTGGTTACGTAAAAATTAAGTAAGTTTGGTTCATCTAATTGTATTCATGGAAACATTCAGGACGCATCTGGAAAAGTTCATCAGCATTGATGATGAGGGATTTACTTCTATATTTTCTTATTTCCAAGTATTGGAAGTGAAGAAAAAGCAGGATCTGATTTCCGAAGGAGAAATCTGCCGGTCGATGTTCTTTGTAGTAAAAGGCTGCCTGAGGAAGTTTTTCATCAATGAAAAAGGGATTGAGCAGACAACGGAATTTGCTATTGAAAACTGGTGGATGACGGATACTTTTGCTTATGAAAGACAGTCGGAAACGGATTTCGGTATCCAGTCGGTGGAGCGGTCTGTGGTGCTGGCCATCGATTTTCATGACCGGGAGAAGCTGTTGGAAAAGCATCCGGTGATGGAACGGTATTTCCGGATGGTCTATCAGCGGGCGTCGGCTGCGGCAGAACGGAGGATCCGTTATCTTTATGAATTATCCAAAGAAGAAGCTTACATCAAGTTCAGTACGTTGTATCCCTGGTTTATCCAGAGGATTCCACAGTATCTGGTGGCTTCGTTTTTGGGATTCACTCCGGAGTATTTAAGTGAAATCAGAGCGAAACTGCGTCCCTGAAACTAAATCGGGTATTATTGAAGAACTTTTCAACGCAAAGTTTTTAATTTCTTGATGCATGACTCAAGGGAGAAAAGAAGAATCAGCAAGCTGATTTGAAGAAACGGGCGTCTTATTGATATGCTTTAATGATAATTAAGAAAACAGCAGCTTCGCGCAGCAAATTTATTTGTCTTTGCCTGCTTTAAAATATGCGGAATGATTATTAACATTTGCGTTAATTTTAAGCGGCATTCATTTAACACCAACAAAATTTGACAGTGTCAAATTCTTCGCGTCTCAAACATTATACTTATCCATTCCATTTGCGCCTTACCGTATTCCAACCAAATAATCTTTCGCAGATTACGTAGATAGAATTTGGAGATTAGCGGTATTAAAATTCGACAACGTCGAATTCCTTGCGCCTTAAAGCATCACGTTTGTCATTCCATTTGCGCCTTTCCGCGTTCCAACACCATCAACAGCCATTAATTTCATTTCTTAAACCCGTTTAAGATTTTTACCGTCCGGAAACGGGAACTTTGCCTCAGAACTTTTAAACAAAATAAAAATGAGTACAAGATTCAATATGGCAGAGGTAAATGCCGCGGCTTATCAGGCCGGAATAGGAATGGAAAAAGCCTTGCAGAATAGTTTTTTAACCCCGGTCCAGAAAGAGTTGATCAAGATCCGGGCTTCGCAGATCAACGGTTGTGCCTTTTGTCTGGACATGCACACCAAAGACGCCCTGAAATACGGCGAGACCCCACAGCGGATTTTCCTGCTGAATGCCTGGAAAGATGCCCGGGAACTGTATACCGGAGAGGAACAGGTGATATTGGCCATCGCCGAAGAAGTTACCCTGATCAGCCAGTGCGGATTATCCGAAGAAACGTACGCGAAGGCAAAAGAGATCTTTAGTGAAAGCCAGATTGCCGACATTATCATGGCAGCCGTCACGATCAATATGTGGAACCGGATTGCCATTTCTACCCATATGAAGGTTGCAGGATAATCGCCACACGGATTGCATAGGTTTTTAAACTGATTTAGAATATACGCTCGCAGATGTAATCGATTTTTATTAGTATGCAAATCCGTGTAATTTTGACAGTTTCTGGAAATCTCAATTTTTATCAAATTAAAACTGACCTTAAATTTCCTGGTATTTCATAGATAAGCGAAGCGCCATTGTTTAACTTACATCATCAGCATGATTAAATAAAGCTTTGTCTGGCTTTGCGGTAATATAATGAAATCATGACATTAAAAAGCGCTTCCCGGCATGAGAAGCGCTTTTGTTATCCGGGGCAGCTGAGCTGAAGGACATTGGCATTCAGCGGCTGTTCTATTTTACGTTCGAGCTTTTGATCGTTGACGGTTACATAAATTTCCATCGAGCCGGTTCCTACATGCAGGGAAAGGATGTGGCCTCCGTACGCATTGAATTTATCGTCGGTAGCTACGCCGTGGATGTGAAGGGAGGGACCTTTTTCGTTCCATGCAATCGATCCGGTGAGGCTTCCCATTTCAACTTTGGTGAAGGTTTTCGGATTAAACTTCTTCGCATTAAAATCGAAAAATCCGAAAGTAACATCCGATGCAAAACCGATTCCCGTAAAACTTGCCGAAGGAATATTTTCGGTTTTTGCCATATTTTCAATGTGTGCCAGGACATCATCGCCCTGCCGGAGCACCATCAGGTAGCCTGCCGGGGTTTTGATGTAGCGGCACTGATCTTTTTGCTGTGCGGTAACGTTGTTCATAACGATAAAAATTAAAACCGTAAAAATGTTTTTCAATAAGCTCATCTTCAATTGATTTAATAAGTACATGAAATTTCCGCACCAAAAAAAAGATTGCTTCAGCAATTCAGCCGTCAGATGATCTGCGTTAAATAAATCTGTGGCGGTTCCTGTAATTTTTCACTGATCAGATCTCCGAAAGCCCTGATATAAGGCTGCTCATTATGACGGGCCAGCCCGTCCCCGCTTTTCCAGATCTCGTAGAACACAAACTGGTTGCGGTCTTCAATGCCCTGATGGAGCGTGTACTGCTCGTTGGCTTCTTCTTTTACCGTTTCTCTGACCATATTCTGAAGTGTTTCCTGGACTTCTTCACGGTATTCTTCTTTGGCTTTAATAACAGCGATAAGGTAAATTTTCATCTGGTCAGGCAAAATGAGGTTTCAGTTCTTTTTCAAACACGGCGGTCAGGTGTTCCCGGTACCGTTTCATATCACGTTCTACGTCGGCGTTCTTTTCGACATCATGAAAATGGAAACTTCCCATCTTTTCCAGCGAGACAAACGCATTCATCCTGTGAAACCCGAACAGCGGCCCGCTATCTACACTGGTTTCATTAAAGAATTCTCCGGGAAGGGTAAAAGCGGTTTCCGGGGCATTCCAGCTGGTGGTGACCATATATTTTCTTCCCCCGAGCATTCCCCCGGTTCCATAGTTGATCTCCGGGTTTTCAGAACTTCTGCCGTCGCTCAGGTAAATGCCTTTGGCGTGACCTGCCGTGAAAACTTCATCGATATATTTCTTCAATCCGTTCGGCAGCTGAAACCACCAGATCGGCGTGTGATAGATAATGTAATCTGCCCAGACAAACTTCTTTACCTCTTCATGTTTGTCATAGCCTTCATCGACGTTAGTAATTTGTACTTCCACATTTCCGAAGCTCTTTAATACTTCCAGCGTATTTTCTGTAATCGTTTCGTTATATTTTCCTCCGGAATGTCCGAAGTTCTGTCCTCCATTAATAATCAATACTTTTTTCATTGCTTGATGATGGTTTAAATTTTACGGGACAAAGGTATTTACTAAATTACCATCAGAAAAATAATATAATTTATACTTAAGTATTATTTAAATGATTTAATAGTTAATTATTTAAAATTCAACTATTTAATTATAATATAGTTAACTGGAATTGCTTTAATTATTCTCTGGAATATCAATATCGTGATTATTTAATTAAATTTGCATCATAAAAATAATACCTATGGTTAATCTGGAATGGTACCGGACTTTCAAAGCGATCTATAGAACCGGTACATTAACGGAAGCTGCCGATACGTTGTTCATTTCCCAGCCGGGGGTAAGCTTGCATCTCAGTTCGCTCGAAGCTTACGTCGGGTATAAATTGTTCGACCGGACGGGCAGAAAAATGATCCCTACGGAGCGGGGAAAGGTTTTGTTCAACGCGATATCCGAGCCGTTGACGAAACTGGAAGAAGTGGAAAAGAACTTTCAGAAATCTACTGAAAAGCTTACGCCGACCATCAGTGTCGGAATGTGCTTTGAAACTTTCCAGACGACGTTGGAGCAGTATGTTTCGAGCCTGCCTTTCAACCTGATCATCAGTTTCGGGCAATACCGCGAAATGCTCGACCAGCTGGATAAGGGAATTTTAGATTTAATTATAACCCCTAAAAAGGGCATTTCGCCGAACATTCAGCATGAAGCATTTTCATCGGAACAGATTATCCTGGTCGGCGGCAAAGATGTTGATGTACAGAAGTTTGAAAAAATTTTGAATGATCATGGGAACGAATATGCTGAAGAATGGCTCAGAAATGAAAAGTGGTACGGAACCGCCGGGGATATGGAGCATCTTTTCCAGTTCTGGATCCTGAATTTCGGCCACAAACCGGATTTCCGTCCCAATTACATTGTTCCCAACCTCAATTCCATTGTCCGCTGCCTGAAAGGCGGTTCCGGCCTGGCTGTTGTTCCGGATTTCCTCTGTAAAAAAGAGATCGAAGACGGTGAGATCCGGCTGATCTGGGAAGGCGGAAAAAAGCTGGAGAACACTTTATACTTTGGCTGCCGGAAAAAAACGGATTACCGGCAGGAGATTGACCACATCAAAGGTTTGTTCCGGAAGGTAATGGGAAAAGAAATAGCCTGACTTGAATCCGGACTATAAGCCGGGTTGGAAGGCTGAAGATGAGAGTATCTTTAGTTAGGATAATTCTAAAATTCTGAATACCAAATGAATAATTTTTAGGGATAAGGATTTACAGAGAGTCGTTTTTTAAAGGCCCATATGGATAATTGGATAGGGTTTTCCGGAACCGTCTTTTTCGGACCTTCCTGTTTTTCTGAAACCCATTTTTTCATAAAACCCGATCGCCTGCGGATTCTGCTCGTTGACATCCACTTTTGTCAGTGATGTAGTTTCTTTCATAAACCGGAACAGCTTTTTTCCCAAGCTTTTCCCGCGGGAATCGTTATGGATGAAAAGCATTTCCAGGTTTCCTTCGGCAACGGAAGCAAAACCTTCAGGCCGCTCATTTTCGATGATAAGATATACGGTCAGATTCGGAAGGTAATCCTTTGGAATGGCTTCTTTAAAATAATTGAAGTCTTCCTCGGCAAGAAAATCGTGGGTCGCTGTTACGGCAGATTCCCAGATTTCCATAATCCTTGGGTAATCTTCTGAAGTGGCCGGCCGGATATGATGTTCCATATTCTGAATTTATACAAAGATAAAATTTAGAAATTAAATACTAAGCAGCGGGAATCGAAGTAAGGGTAGGATGGGGAAAGCTGGAAGTCTTGAATTATCATGCTTTCATAGGTTTTGAATGTCAAATGATTTTTTGCGTTGAAAAAATAAACCGGCTGACCGTAAAAACAGGTAGCAGAAAATCACGGAATAATATTGAACTTTGTTTATTATCAAATATCAAATATCGGTATTGTTAATTTAAAATACACAATTGATTATTAAGTTTTAAGAATAATAATTTTAATGAATTTTCCAGCATATACTGTTTTTTGGAATAGCATTTTGTCTTTCTTTTGAATCTTGCCAAATAAT
>CAJYRQ010000083.1 GCA_913777465.1 uncultured Chryseobacterium sp. | reverse complement strand
CGAATTCACCGTTCACCATTCACTTTTTAAGATGCGGATGTTCAAAACCACCCCGTCAAAAATTCCTTCAGAATTTTCGACACCCCTCCAAGGGAGTGGAATTGCGGTTAAGGCATGGTCTGAGGTTTATGATTAAAAATCGAAGCTTTATTTAAATTGACAAGCGAATTCACCGTTCACCATTCACTTTTTTAAAATGCGGATGTTCAAAACCACCCCGTCAAAAATTCCTTGAGAATTTTCGACACCCCTCCAAAGGAGTGGAATTGCGGTTAAGGTATGGTCTGAGGTTTATGATTAAATATCAAGCTTTATTTAAATTGACAAGCGAAGCGGATTGACCATTCACCATTCACTTTTTAAGATGCGGATGTTCAAAACCACCCCGTCAAAAATTCCTTCAGAATTTTCGACACCGCTCCAAGGGAGTGGAATTGCGGTTAAGGCATGGTTTAAGATTTTATGATTAAAAATCGAAGCTTTATTAAATTGACAAGCAAATTCACCATTCACCGTTCACCATTCACTTTTTAACCTTAACCAAAATTAATTTCTTCCTCAAAAACGGAATGCCTATCTTTGTAGTAAATAAATCTCAAAACAAATGAAATTTTTTATTGACACGGCTAATTTAGAGCAAATAAAAGAAGCAAAAGATCTTGGAATCCTTGATGGGGTAACTACCAACCCTTCATTGATGGCAAAAGAAGGAATCCAGGGCGCAGAAGCGATCAAGAACCACTATAAAGCGATCTGTGAGATCGTAGACGGTGATATTTCTGCGGAAGTACTTTCTACGACCTATGAAGAAATGATCAAAGAAGGAGACGAATTGGCTGCCATCCACCCGAATATCGTGGTAAAAATCCCGATGATCAAGGACGGGATCAAAGCTTTAAAATATTTTTCAGATAAAGGAATTAAAACCAATTGTACGCTAATTTTCTCTCCGGGGCAGGCTTTGCTTGCTGCGAAAGCGGGAGCTACTTATGTCTCTCCTTTCTTAGGAAGACTGGACGATATTTCAACCGACGGGTTAAACCTGATCCAGGAGATCCGTCTGATTTTCGACAATTACATGTACGAAACCGAAATTTTAGCAGCTTCCATCCGTCATGCGATGCACATCATCGACTGTGCGAAGATCGGTGCTGATGTGATTACCTCACCGCTTCCTCCGATCCTGAGCCTACTGAAACACCCTTTAACGGACAACGGACTGGCTCAGTTTGTTGCAGATTCTCAGAAGTTGGCTTAATCGCTGATCATCAGATAAAAACAAAAAAGCGTGGAAATTTCGTTCCTCGCTTTTTTTGTTACCGGTTATTTTCCGTTATCGTTCTGATGACCCGGCACGGATTCCCGACGGCAACCACATTGTCCGGAATGTCTTTCGTTACGACACTTCCTGCTCCGATCACCGAATTATTCCCGATGGTAATTCCCGGAAGCACGACCACATTACCGCCGAACCATACATTATCCCCCACCCTGATCGGATGAGCGGATTCGAGCCCTTCGTTGCGCTGCATGACATCGATCGGATGATTGGCTGTGTAAAAGCTGCAGTTCGGGCCGATGAAGACATTACTTCCGAAAGTCACTTTTGCACAGTCTAAAATTACCAGGTTATGGTTGGAGTAAAAATTCTCTCCTACTTCAATATTGTATCCGTAATCGCACCAGAAAGCAGGTTCGATCCAGATGTTTCCGCTTGTTTTACCCAAGATTTTTTTGATTAAGGTATTCCGGCCTTCGGAATCCGAATTTTTCAGGTTGTTGTATTCCTGGCAAAGGTCTTTTGCCATGATCCTCTCATTGATGAGCTCCTGATCATAATTTGCATTATACAGCAGCCCCTGCTCGCATTTTTCTTTTTCTGTCATAGTTTATTTATTGGTGATGATGGGTTGATTATTTAAAGATAATAAAAAACAAAACAGGATGAAAAATGATTTTCACCCTGTTTTAATATGAATATTACGATAGGCCTTACTTCAAAAGTTCCGGTTCGATGGGATTATTGTCTTTGGCCAGCCTTTCTCTGGTATTTTTCTCCATGGCCCGCATCACCTGGTTGGGATCAGAAATTTCTTTTCCGCTGGCATCTTTGAATTTAAAGCTCATTTTCATATCGCCGCTTCCCGCCATCATCTGCCTCATGTTTTTGGTAGGATCGTTCACGTAGTCTTTCCATACTTTTCTGAACTGGTTTTCCGTCACCTCGATCTCTTTCCCTCCGACCCCGAGCATCACCATGCCGGCAGGCAGCTTCAGTTCTGTTTCCGGTGAAGAATTCTCTATCTTTTTATTTCCGGCAAGTGTCATGATATGGGAACCGGTAGTATCCTCAATTTTTACGATCAGTCCCGGAAGCCCGTAGAATTTATAAGGACCATCCTGGAAAGGGATATCGGACGTAAACCAGGCGATCCAGTCTCTTCCGCCATAGGACGTTGTGGCTTTCTGCGCCATATACTCTCCTACTTTCTGCTTGTCCGGAAGGATTTCCCATACCGGTTTCTGGTCTTCCTTCACTTTGTATTGGTCAGTAGAGATCTTGGTAAGCAGATAAGTTTTGAAATCCGGATAATCTTTTACGACCTTGTAATTTATCTGTCCTGATTTTTCTTTCCTGTCAATGCTGATGTTCCCTGATCCTGATTTGGCCTGTTTTTCAACAGCCGCCACTATCGCAGAGTCTGAGACATATTTGTCATAGCTATAATAACTGGAACCTTTGGGACTGATATCCAGCAGCATCATTTCTTTTTTTACATCTTCCTTATTGCCGGAATCCGGAATGAATTTGTATTCGTAAAAAAAACGGTTGATCTGTGCCTGGGTGAAAATGCCTAAGACAAGAAGCCCGAAAGCTAAAAATTTCTTCATTATTAATTTTAATTGGTTATAATTTCCATTTTCTGTGAGAATAAAAAGAAACAATCTAATCATCCTTTTTTGAAAGGTAATAAAGACCCTGCCCGCCGATGTTCATTCAGTCATTCAATGGTCTTTCTGATCATTATTTTGTTTCAATCCTGATTTCGCCGGTGGTTTTCGACCCGTCGGTTGATGTCTTATTAATATTAACGGATTTAATATTTTTCGGATCCAAAGCCTGCATCTGTTCATGAGTAGCCGTTTTCCCATCGATATAAATTTTGGTATTCTCTGTATTTCCACCCATGCTTTTAATACCTGAACCTTCAAGTGACTGATCTTTCAGGTTAATCCTGATGTTATCGGCATTGATTTTAAAATTCTTTTCAGCCGGGAATTTTTTGGAGATATTGTTGAATACATACATTTTCCGGTCACCATCCAATGCTCTTTTTTCTACTTCCAGCTTTATCCTTTCACCGTCCAGCTTGGCTTTCTTTTCTTCCAGGCGGGCTCTTTCTTTTTCCAGCTTAGCCCTTTTTCTGGCTATTGATGGAGATTCTTTTTTACCGTATTCCGATACCTTTATGGCTTGTTCCATTTCCGGTGACCATTTCATAGTTTTTGTATCTTTGAAGGTATAAACTTTAACATGCGGGACATCAGATGTTTTTGAATCGAAAGAATAGTTAAAATTAAAATCTGAAATCTCAGCCGGTCTGTGATTACTTTCCTGCATGATTTCCCAATCTACCGCCCTTTTCGGTTTATTATTAATCTTAAAATCTCCAGCATTGATATTCAGATCCTCTCCGTCCATCTTAATGACCATACCTGACTTAAATAAATCTTTTGAAACACTTATTTTTGCAATTTCACCGGAAAGGTTTCTGATATCCTCGAGATTTTTAAAATACTCATCACTTTCAGGCTTTAGTTTCAGCAGAATCTCTGTTTTCTTCTGAAGTTTTTTGCTGAGATCGGAGATCTTTTTATCATCGTCGATCTTGCTGTAGATTTTCGGAGCAACCATACTTCTTTTCGTATCGGGAACAATGGTATCCTTTCTCATAACAACCGTATCTTCTTTGGTCAGGACTTTATCATCTTTGCCGATCCGGGCCACCGCTTTTTTAATTTCGATATTCGTGGCTTTGATCTCCTGGTTTTTGGCATTCACCAGATAGGCAAACGCTACGGTGAATACTACCGGTAATGCTAAAATTCTACGCGCATATCCGAATTTGGTTTTGGGTTTCTGTAACATTTTTAGTCGTTTTTTAAGGTTTGAACTGAGAAACGGACTGGTGGCAGGCAACGGGTTTCCGGAAAAGTGGCTTGTCAAAAGCATCTGCGCAAATGCTCGGGTATCCGATTGTTTAACGGCCTTTTTATCGGCCAGATATTCATGAATTAAACTGATTTCTTTTTTGATGAGATGAAAGAACGGATTGAACCAGAACAGGGAGGTAATGACCTCGATAAAAATTTTATCGAAGGAATGTTTCTGTTCGATATGAACCATCTCGTGCTTCAGGATCTGTTTTCCGATGTCGGAATTCAGCGTAATGGAATTCTTCCAGAAAAGATTCTTAAAGTAGGAAAACGGTGCTTCCGAAAGATCGGTGCGGTAAAAATTGATGCCGTCGAAAGTTTCTTTCGGGAAACTTCCTTTCAGCTGACGGATCCTGAAAATCCCGTAGGCGAATCTTCCTAAAAAATAGAAAGAAACAAGTCCCAGAGCTGAAAAAATAATTCTAAAATAAGTGTCGTCATAATCTGAGTTTTTGATGGTATTAAAACGTTGTACCTGATCTATCAACTTATATACATCACTGCTTACTTCAATGGTAAAGTCTTCAACCTTTATCAGAGGGAGCAGAAGTGAGAGGAGCATCGCCGACAAAAGATAAAATCTGTTGTAATGATGAAACGTCCGGTCTTTTAAAGACAACCGATAATACAAAAACGTTACACCGGAACATAAAATAACTTTGCCGAAATAGAGAAGTACCGTTTCCATAGGATTTAGTTTTTCTTTTTAAGTTCGTTGAGGAGCATTTCAAGATCTTCCACCGTCATTTCGTTTTTCTCCACCAGAAAAGAAACGGCACTCTTGTAAGAACCCTTGAAATAATTTTTCACCAGGCTTTTCATCGTTTTACCGGAGTATTGCTCCTTGGTAACCCGCGGAAAATATTCATGCTGTCTTCCATACACACTGTAGTCGAGAAATTCTTTTTCTTTCAGCACTTTCAGAATGGTAGATACGGTATTGGTATGCGGCTTAGGTTCAGGAAAAAGATCAAGAATGTCTTTTAAAAATCCTTTCTCCAGTTTCCATAAATACTGCATAACCTGCTCTTCTGCCTTCGTTAACGTCTGGTTTTTCATATCCTGTTCATTTATCATTAGAGGTAATCTTAACTTCTCACCGTTTTATATCACTAATAAATTAGTTATACAAATGTAGAAATAAAAATCATTCAAACAACTATTTTTTTAGTGATAAAATATATTGTTAAATAAATGCTTGATAATCAATGAAATAAATTTTAAGGGAATTTGTTAAATCTTAAAATTTATAAATTACCGGTCTATTTACTATAAAAAAATCCGCCCTGATACCAGGCGGATTCAAAAGCATCTGTAATGTAAGGATGCTTATTTTTTAATGGTTTTAACGGTTTGTCTCGATCCGTCTTTCATTTCAAGAACAACCATATAAACTCCCTGTTTCAGTTCTTCCAGATGAAGTAGGGAATCCGGAGTAGCGATGGTTTTTAGGATTCTTCCCGCAGCATCGGTGATCATGATGCTTTTTACTTTGGCAGCATCCGAAATATTCAGCACATCCGAGAACGGGTTCGGATAGGCTTTGACGGTATTTTTAGCTCCTGAAGTTTCTTCTGTGGCCAAAACATTCTGCTCTACGGCAAAATTATCGATAAAGAAATCTACATTTTCCGGGTCGGCCACGGTACCGTTGGTAGCGTAAAATGCAAACCTAGTATTGGCACTGGTATACCCCGTAAGATTAAAGACATACTGGCTGGAGGTGTTGGCCGGCGAATCGCTGGCATTCCAGGTTTTCAGAACCGTCCAGGTAGTTCCTCCGTCCTGGGAAACCACAAACTGTACCAAGTCATCCGATCCCAATGTTCCTGATGTCGTATCATAAGATTCCGTAAGCCCATAATCGAAAGTCACCCGGTATCCTCCGGCAGAAAGGTTGAAGGTTGGAGTAATCAGCCAGGTATTGAATGTCGAAGGGGAAAACGTATCTGTATATACATTTACTTTCATGGCACCTGAAAACCCGTTGTTTAAATATCCGAATTCATACCATTCGGAGGTTGTTCCTGTAGGACCTGAAGCTGGAGTTCCTCCGTCAGCCTTACTCCAGCAGCTGTTGATTCCTGAAGCGAAATCAAAACTAAAGTTAGGGACTACCGTCCCACACGGTGTTGTGAATGCAGCAGAAGAAGACCATGCACTCTTATCGGTTGTGCTGCAAACCGATCGTACCCATACATGATAATCAGTAAGAGGCGATAAATTTGACAGGGAAACACTTACCGCGGGATTAGCAACAGATCCCGATGCCGCAGTTGTACTCACCGGTGCCGTAACGGAAGTTGAAATATAATATTCATACCCTACTCCGACAGCCACGGAAGAAGGCGTCCAGGAAAGCGTGGCTGCAGCGGCGCTGATCGCCGATACCGACAGGTTGGCAGGAGCCAGGCAACTTGGTGCTGCACCGATATTGACATTATAATCATGAGCTTCGCCATATCCGTCGGTATTACAAGGTATTGGCGGTGTACTGTACCGGGTTGCCACTCTCATTCGATGTACTCCCGGTGTTGCGCCGGCAGGAATTGTGATCTGACCGTCCGTAGCATTAATGGTGGTATAGGTACTGCTGGCGGAAGCCACAAGCTCCGTTGTTTCGTCAAAAGTGCTGTCGTTATTAAAATCGATCCAGATTCTTACTCTCTGGTTGCCATAGTCGTGAGTAATATTAAACGGATAAGAAACCCCTGCATTTAAATTGATGGTCTGTGAAGTATAGTCTCCATACGCAGCGTTCGAACAGCCGGTGGCGGAATGGCTGAAGCCTATTCCCGGTATCGTAAAACTATCGATGTTATCACCACCGGTACAGCCATAAGCGAATTCCGGTACACAATAAGTTTGGGCCGATGCCGATACTGCCAATGCGAAAAGGCTAACTGATAAAATTTTCTTCATTTTTAATAATTTTTATTGAATCCAAATTTAACAATTAATCACTAAAAATAAAATAAAAATATAAAATTTTAAAAACTTTAAGTAAAATACATTACAATTTATCAATTTAATATCATAAAAAATGAAAATTCAACAAATACTTTTTATTGTTTTTATTAAAAACGACAGTAATTATTATGGTTTTTCATAAAAAATGCAGTTTTTTTATTTCCAAAACTCACCCTGGTGTGTGTCTATGAGCAGGAAGAAATCGGAAAACTTCGGAATTCTTTTTTTTAATCTCCAGCCACACTTATCATTTTTTTATGGAAATATTCAGCAAAAATTGTGTCGGTTTTACCCCTTGATGAACAGTTGACCGTTAAAAAACAGCCAATCGGAGATCCGGAGAACTGATCTTTACAATAAAGGAACCGAAGCCGTACCTGATTTTAACGTGAGTTCGACCGTATCAATATCGTATTTAGTCGGTTATTTAATTCAAAATAAAAATGAGACTAATCCAGTCGGGATTTTAAATATCATTCATCTTGCCGGAACAAATAGACGGTCTATGCTTCTGACAGGATTTTATCCTAGTCTATAATTAAGCCTTCCTTTCAGGATTTTAAAACAATAGAGATCTGTCCCTGATTAAAAAAGATAGACCGGTTATTCAGGATTAAATAAGAGTTTCCCTTATAAAGTGATAACCTACTTAGTTTGATAATCAGGATCTTTGATCCTATGTCTGACAAGAGAAACTTCCGGCATCCAGCTTCCCTCTTCCAGGCTGTATTCAAGGTTTGCACCTCAAATTCACGTTATTTTAACGACCGGAAATTTTATAAGGATTGCCTGTAAAAAAGCTTTTCGAACAAGATTTATATAAAGATGGCAGCATTATGTTATAAACTTGTTAAAATTTATTAAATAAAATTAAAATCTATTTGTTTAAACCGGGAAATTATATTTATTTTAGTGCTTTAAAAATTTCTCATGAAAAGATATAATTTATTAATTGTACTGTTATTACTTATTTTCAACCTGACGACCGCCCAGAAAAAAGGTTCCCCGGCAGCCGATTTCAGCGCAGTAGGTGAAGCTAAATCTAAAATCGAAAGTACAGTTCCGTTGGTGATCAAGCATTTGAAAGAGGTGAGTGAAAAAGAAAATGATCCCAATATTCTTTCCAACGGTACCGCTGCCTTAGCTAAAGAATACGGAAAAGTGGAGCTTGAGTGGAGGCTGTACAGAGGGAATATGAACAACTGTATCCTGAACAATTCTTCCAAAAAAGCAAAAAAATGCATGCAGTATCACAACGATATGTTCAGAGATACCCTGATCAATTATAACAATTACATCAGCAATCTTACCCGCAAGAACGGATACCTTGGCGTGGAGGGTGATACGAAATTGAACTTCAATCCTGCTGAAGTAACCACCAAGCTCGGCGAATCTTTCTTTAACGGAAGCGACGCAGCAAACAGGATGAAAGGAATGCAGAAAAAAGAATTCATCGGACAGACCATGAAAGATGATAACGCACTGACGCCTTTCAACCAGCTGGCGGCACAGTAAGGTATTTTTTTAATTAAATGATATGAATCCTGCTTACAAAAGCAGGATTTTTTATTTGTAGTAAATTAGTATAAATCCAGAATAAAAAAAATTACGCCATCTGTAAATCTGCTGAAGTTAAACAGAATTTACAATCGATTTTTATATTAAAGGAACTCAGCAAATAATAAACCTAATGGGTTTTTGAAACCCGTTAGGTTTGTCTGCAGACAGCAGGCAACACGAACAAAAAAAACTGTTCCATCTGCGAATCTGATAACTAAAACATTCACAGAATCAGATTAAGTCAAGAGGCCTCAGCGAAGAATAAACCTGACTGCTTTTTAAAACCCATCGGTTTTGCACCACGAATATGGCACAATAAATGATTTTATTATTCCGACCAAAATCAACAAAATGAGCACATTGAAAAAAGGAGACATGGTAAGATGGGACTCCAGTAACGGACAGACCCACGGAAAAATCACCAAGATACATACCAAGGATTTTACTTTTATGGACAAACAGCGCCGCGCTTCGGAAGACGAACCTCAGTATGAAGTCATGAGTGAAAAGTCAGGAAAATCGGCGGTTCATAAAGGTTCAGCACTGAAAAAAATGTAAAAAAATTGCCACAGCTTGATGTGGCAATTTTATTTAAATTTAGTAAAAAGTTTTTATTTTATCCTGTCATAAATAAACTTCGTGATAACGGCTCCAAAGAGATAATAGGCAACCGTCATTACTTTTTTCTGGGTATTTTCCGCAACGGGTTTTTCGTCCAGTCCCAGTTTTTCAGGAAGTGCCAAAGCCCCTAATCCCATAGCCAGCCCGGAAGCAATATTGAAACCGCTGGTGGCTGTTGTAGCATAATACATCCCGTTACCGATTACGTCGCCTGCAAGTGTAGCGGCATACAGCTGATCATGATTGGTAATTTTCATGTCGGCTTTATCCAGGGCCTTATTTAAAGCTTCTTCACCGACTTTATTGATTTCCGGTACATTGTCGAAATTTCTACGGACTACTTCGTGCAGAAGGCTCAGGGCAATCGCTCCGCCCAGGCCTGCGATAATTTTCTTATACATATTCTTTAGATTTAATGGTGTCTTTAATTAATTGCATAAATTGAGCCATCCGGAATGGATGAGGTATAGGAAAATAAAAAAAGAGCATCACAAATGTGCGATACTCTTTCTGGTAGCGGGAACCGGACTCGAACCGATGACCTTCGGGTTATGAGCCCGACGAGCTACCTACTGCTCCATCCCGCGGTATATTTTTTAGAACGCTACCGAAGCGTTTCCTTTAGTAGCGGGAACCGGACTCGAACCGATGACCTTCGGGTTATGAGCCCGACGAGCTACCTACTGCTCCATCCCGCGGTATATTTTTAAACGTTACCGACAACGTTTTTTAGTAGCGGGAACCGGACTCGAACCGATGACCTTCGGGTTATGAGCCCGACGAGCTACCTACTGCTCCATCCCGCGATATATTTTTTTGTACCATAAAAAGTACCATTGTAGCGGGGACACGACTCGAACGTGCGACCTTCGGGTTATGAGCCCGACGAGCTACCTACTGCTCCACCCCGCGATATTGGACTGCAAATATACGACAATTTTTTAAAACTCCTAATTTTTCCTGTAAATAAAGGCTATTTATGAAAATTATTTTAATATTCGTATCTTTGAACTATGGCAAAAATATTAAAAATTTATCCGAACAATCCTCAGGAAAACCTTATCAATGAAGTGATTAAAACGTTGAATAACGGCGGGCTTATTATTTATCCGTCGGATACCGTTTATGCGCTGGGCTGCAATATTTTTGACATTAAAGCGATGGAAAAGCTCGCCCAGATCAAAAAAATCAAGCTGGAAAAGGCTCAGTTCTCAATCATCTGTAACGATTTAAGCCATCTTTCGGATTTTACGAGACCGATCGATACTTCTACGTTCCGGTTTCTGAAAAGCCACCTTCCCGGTCCGTTCACCTTTATCCTTGACGCCAACAAAAGCCTGCCTTTGGCTTATAAAAACCATAAGACCATCGGTATCCGGGTTCCGGACCATCCGATTCCTCAGCTGATCGTTGAAAAACTGGGACATCCGATTGCTTCCACTTCTATCAAGGACGATGACGAAATCATCGAATACTCTACCGATCCGGAACTGATCGCGGAAAAATACGACCATCTGGTAGATCTTGTGATCGATTCAGGATATGGAGACAACGTGGCTTCCACCATTGTGGATCTTACTTCTGGAGAACCGGAAATTATCCGCCAGGGAAAAGGCGAAATTTAACGAGAGTTACGGTTTCTGATGAGTATGAACGGGAAATATGCTTTGGGAATTCTCCTGACTTTTGTCTTGTTGGGTGGTGTCATGTTATATGTGTTTCCTTTGATTCATCTGATCTTAGGAGGAACAGGCAGTATGACGGCAACATTTACGTATTCGAGGGTGGTGCTGTGGATCGTTCTGCTGGCTGTTTTCCTTTACAGCCTTTTGGTTGAGAAACAACCATTCCTGCTTTGGAAAGATAAGTCCGGTTCTTTGGGATTCTATCTCAAAAAAGTTTTCAGCCTGTACCTGATTTGTGCTATTGGAGGTGCTTTTTTAAACTTTTTAATTAAATTATCAACGCACGAAAACGTGAGCAGTAAGATGCTGCAACTTTCCCATATTTTCAGGAACAATTATGCATTGATTATTTTTACCTGCCTCACGGCGGGCGTGGTTGAAGAATTTCTGATGCGGGGATACATGCAGCCGAGAATCGAGAAGATTTACCATAACCGTTATGCCGGCATCATCGTTTCCGCCGTACTTTTCGGAATTCTCCACAGCAGCTACGGAACCGTCGGACAGGTTTTGGTTCCCTGCTTTATCGGGATTGTTTTTGCCGTATTTTATAAAATTTATTCCAACATTAAGATCCTGATCATCTGCCATTTCCTGTACGATTTTGTATCGCTGATGATCATGAACTTTATTGATATCAAACATTTATCTGTATTTTAACCTTATGAAAATAGTTACTTCGCCTGCCAAACTCATGAACGTGGAAAACTCAACCGACCTGTTGAAAACCACAACCCCGAAATTCATTGAACAGGCAGCGTTCATCCATTCGTTTTTAAAGCCCAAATCCCCGAAATATCTTTCCGAGCTGATGGAAATTTCAGCTAAACTTGCCGATGAAAACTGGGAAAGGAACCAGCAGTGGAAAGCAAAACCTACGGCTAAAGAATCCGCTCCGGCATTGTTCGCTTTTACGGGAGAAGTATACCGCGGGCTGGATGCGAAATCGCTGGATAAGGATGCGGTAAATTACCTGCAGAAAAACCAGAGAATCCTATCCGGATTGTATGGCCTTCTGAAACCTTCGGATAAAGTAATGCTGTACCGCCTGGAAATGGGTAGGCCTTTCGGATTCGACGAATATAAAAACCTCTACGAATTCTGGAGGAACAAAATTACGGAACAGCTGAATTCCGAAATGAAGAAGAACGAGATCCTCCTTAATCTTGCCAGCAACGAATATTTCAAAGCGGTAGACCGTAAAAAGCTTAACCATCTGGTGATCGATTTTGATTTTTATGAATTAAAGGACGGAAAGCTGAAAACCATCGTTGTTTACACCAAGCATGCAAGAGGAATGGTGGCAAGGTTCTGTGCAAAGACCAATGCCCAGACGCTGGATGATGTGAAGGCTTTCAATTATGAAGGCTATTTAATCGATGAAGAAAAATCAACCGATACAAAACTGGTTTTCACGAGATAAACAATGACCATTTCAGAATTTAAAACCCATTTCAGAAAAGAGCTTTCCGGATTGTATACCGATTCCGAAAACCGTTTTTTAAGCAGCATTTTCGTTGAAAAGATCGTCGGGTTCAATCCTTTTTACCAGCGGCGGTTTGCTGATCAGGAGCTGCTGATCGATGATGAAGAGCAGCTTTTACGTTCTGTTTCAGTATTAAAAACCGGCCGGCCCTACCAGCAGATCCTGGGAGAAACCGAATTTTACGGAATGTCTTTTTTTGTGAATGAACATGTCCTGATCCCGCGTCCCGAAACGGAAGAACTGCTGGAATTTGCCATTAAGAAGATCCGGCAGTATGAACTGACCGGTACTGAGAATCTAAGAATCCTCGATATCGGAACCGGCAGCGGAGTTATCCCGCTGGTGCTGAAAAAACATTTTCCGCATGCTCATATTTCCTCTATCGATTTTTCTGAGAAAGCACTGGAGACCGCAAAAAGTAATGCTGAATTCCATCGGCTGGATGTCAACTTCATCCACGCCGATTACCTGAATTTCCAGCCGGGGGAAGTATTTGACGTTATCATTTCCAATCCGCCTTATATCGGGATCGATGAGGAATATGAAATCGAACATTCCGTTAAGGGTTTTGAGCCGATGATGGCCCTGTTCTCTCCTACTACCGATGCGCTAATCTTTTACCGCAAGATTGCAGAGGATGCTAAGAAACATTTGCAGGACAACGGATTGTTGTTTCTGGAAATTAATCAGAAGCTCGGTCCCGAAACGCTGGAACTTTACCTCCCGCATTTTACCGAAGCCGAACTGATTAAAGATCTTTCCGAAAACGACCGGTTTGTTTTCGGGAGAAAGTAATGCGCCGGTATTTATCTGGCCTCAGATCTTAAACGCTCGTTTTCTGCCTTTAAAGATTCAACTTCTTTCTCAAGTTTGTTGATGTATTTTCTCTGGGTTTCAATGAAGATATCAGGAACATGGTAAAAATTCAGACCATTCCCTGACTGTTCTGTTATATTTGAGTGGCTATAGGAATCTGAAACTTCTTCGCCTTCGTTTTTAATATCTTCTATGGTAACATCCAATGCTCTTGCCATTTTCTCCCATTCATCATTATAAATCCTGACTTCACCCCGTTCTTTGCGTGAGTAATTGGAGGTATCCGTACCGATTATTTTAGCCATTTCCTGTTGGGAAATGTTTTTCCGCTTTCTTAAATTCCGTAATTTTTCCTGGATCATCGTGTTGTATTTTTTTACAAATATGCAAAATATGTACACATTCTACAAAAAAATTGCAAAGAAAATGCACATATTATTTCACTTCAATTTGATTTTTATTTTTAGTTTTGACTTATCAATGTTGGTAAAATAATTAAGATCTTGTTTGTATGTGCACGATACAAAGACAGCTTAAGGTTCCCGCCGCCGGGGATGATACGGCAAAATAAAATTTTTAATTTAAAAAATTTACAAAATGAAAAAACTTACAGGAATGAAGAAGAATTTTTCTTCTTTGGAAAACAGAAGATTGAAAAATCTACAGTTTATTACAGGAGGTGCTGCCAGCTCAAGAAATTCACCATCAGGATATAAAGATGCTAATGGAGATAATGTAGCTGATACAGATTATTATTCTGATGATACAGCAGGTAATTGGAAGTATAAAGGAAGACATAGTTTGGAAGTGGGTCAGTTAGAAGGTTCCTTTGATACAAACTAAATATTAAATTGTGACCAAAAGAGAATAAATTTCTCTTTTGGTCATCTTGTAAAAAATCATCAAAAATGAACAAATTATTTTTATTTATACAGCTTTTTATCTGTTTGTTAATAGTTTCTGCATGTAAAAAAAATACAAATGATGCAATAGCATACTACAATAAAGTCAACGAAATAGACAGCATTTACCGGATTGCCAAAAACCCTCAATTAGCAGTAAAGAAGTATTCTCAATTGTTTAGCGAGTTCACCCCTAAAAATCAGGATCGTATTGAAGAATATACGACCTACATAACACTGGCGGATCGGCTCAATATAGACTTTGGCGGAAAAAAAAGTTTATATAAAATGATCTCCTTATTAGCACCTTATGGAAATACCTATAAAATACACCTTTCGCTTTTCAAAAAATATGGTATAGACAATACAGAAGTCAAAAAACAGATAGCAGACTGGAAAAAACAATTAAACAAAAGATTGATCGATTCTTTTTCTGTTGCCATGATTCGCGACCAGGAAAAAAGACACATTGATCTGAAAATTCAGGCAAAAAATCTCAAAAAGAATGCAGATCTCCTTATCTGGACTTTTAAGAATTACGGCTTTCCATCTGTCGATAAAATAGGAACCACCGGTAATAATAATGTATTTTTTGCCATGCCCACCTTTTTGACCCACATGATTGAGTCGGATAAATATCCTTATATCAAACATAAGTTGCTCGAATACGTTAAGTCCGGTGATTGCCCACCTCGTGATTATGCCCTTATGGTTGATATGTATAATGACTCTTCCGGTATAAAAACCTGTTATAGCTATGGACTGCGAGAGAATAAAGATTCTGCACAAATTAACAGGAACCGTAAAAGCATTGGACTTCCAAGCCTTAAGCATAGCGCAAAAATCAGAAAAGATTATTTTAGCTCATTTGAATAAAAGAAAAAGAGCTATTCTAAGATCAAAATCAATGAAAATCCGGTGAAATACATGACGATAAAAAGCTTTAAAACTAAAATCAATAAAATGTATCCATACATCTGATAACAGGAATTATGCTTCTTTTAATTTCCTGCAAACAAAATGAAAAAGAAGTGAATTGTATCCCTTATTACACGAAAGTCAACAAAATAGACAGCATTTACCGGATAAGTGATAATCCGGTATTGGCAGCTAAAGAATACGAGAAGCTGTTTAAAGAATATTCTCCGAAAAATCAGGAATTCATTGAAGAGTATGAAACCTATATAAAATTATCTTATCAGTATCGATTGGATTTTGCAGGGAAAGAAAACCTCTATAAAATTGATTACTCTGCTTGAACCGTCTGGAAATAAATACAAAAGATACCTTCCGCTTTTGAAAAAATATGGAATTGATGAAACAGAAGTAAAACGAAGAATAGACAGATATAAATCCGGCCTCGATCCAATTTTGATAGATTCGCTTACGCTTGCCTCACGCCGGGATCAAGAAGTGCAGAGAATGAACACCATCATTATGCACAGAAATGATAAAAAGAATTTAAATCTCTTTTTAAAAATTTTTGATCAATATGGATATCCATCTGAAGAAAAGGCAGGAACTACCGGAAATGATGGGGAACCATTAATAATTATTACTATTCTTTCTCATTTGATTTGTCTGGATTATAATAAAATATATCCAAGATTAAATGAATTTCTGAAAAAAGGCGAAATCCTTCCCCGTACATTTGCTCTTATTGTTGATAAATATTACTTATGTGAAAATAAAAACGGTTATTATAATGTTTATGGGAAATCTTCAAATAAAGATTCGGTAATTATCAATAACAGTCGCAAGAGGATCGGGCTTCCCACCCTTACTCATTATGCTAAAATCAGAAGAGATTATTTTAATTCATCTAGGTAAAAGTTATTATGAATAAATATTCTGATCCTTTTAAATAATCCGATTGAAATCAACTGAAAATAATATTGAAATAGTCCGAAGATGATCCTTATCATATCTAAAAGGAATGACCAATCTACCATCGAAGTAATGAAGTGGTTATCCAAAATGCATAAACAGTACATTTTCGTTCAGGAAGATGAAGTTTTTGAAATCAGGGTATATAAAAAAAGATTGTATCTGGAAAGTCCGCGCCATACATTTTTTATCGATGAAATCAGCAGTGTTTGGTACAGAAGAGGAGGAATACAGTTTTTGCGCAGGCAATATGAAAATCCTTCCATTAATATCCACATGAATGAAGCCCAGCACTGGCTTGAAGATTATGTCATGCAGGCTCTGGAATCTAAAAAGCATATCAATAAACAGCGTAAAAGTCATGTCAACAAACTTCTGGTGCTTGAACAAGCCCATAAAACCGGACTTGCTGTCCCGGCCTTTTATCTCGCAGAAAATACCGATGAAGTAATGGTAGGCGAAACCATTACCAAATCGATAACCGGTAATGTTATACTTGAAGTCTTAGATGCCGAATCAGACGGTATTATGTATACATCGGTAATAAATGAAAAAGACAGCCGGAAATTCTTCATCTCGTTTTTTCAGGAAAAAATTGAGAAAGATTTTGAAATCCGCTCTTTCTATTTAAGCGGCAGAATCTGGTCTATGGCGATTTTTTCGCAAAACGACGAGCAGACAAAAACGGATTTCAGAAAATACAATATGGAAAATCCTAACAGGAATGTACGGTACAAACTTCCTGATGATGTAGAAGAAAAAGTCATCAAACTGATGGAGAGCCTTGATTTGAACTGCGGTTCATTAGACTTTATCAAGGCCGGAAACACTTATTTCTTTTTAGAAATTAATCCTATCGGACAGTTCGGAAATATTTCATTCGACTGCAATTACGGGCTTGAAAAAGAAATAGCAGAATATCTGTAATTATTGATAATATCCAAATATACAAACTAATGAAAAATCCATTTAATGAAAAAAACCATCTTCCCATTACGTTCAAATACATTGAGATGATCAGAAGGAAGAGACCGGAAAAGAAAAGCAAAAATGTCGTCTATTATATTCCGTGTGAAAAATATGAAACCACTTATTATGTGAGGGAAAAGCCATTTAAATCTTTGATCAGAATGCTATGAAGTACTTCAATTTATTCAGTAATATCCTGATCACAAAGGGCGCGATGAGAATTCTGATTTCGGACCTTCAGAGAAATATCTCAGAATTATATCCGACCGAATTGCATGATCTTATCGAAGAACTGAAAACAGCATCTGTGGAAGGAGCCCTTGAACATTATGATCAGGAATCCCGGTTGGTAGTTCAGGAATATCTGGATCTTTTGCTTGAAAAAGAATTCGGCTTTCTGACTCAAAACGATTGGGATAAAAATTTCCCGCCGCTTTCCCAAGATTATCAGGAAGTTTCTGTTATATCAGATATCTTCGTAGAACTTCATGATCTTAGTGTATTCGATACTTTACAGCATTCCATAGAAAATCTTGAAATAAAACATCTGGTTATCTTTTGCCCAAAGACACTCATGCCGGAAGAGTTTGTAGAAATCGACCGTATTTTTTCCGATTCTACACTGGAAACCATTGAAATTTTTTCGCAGTTTCACAATACGGTTGATCTGGATTTTATTCAGGCTCTTGATAAAAGCACCTCCAGAATCTACAGTCTGGTCTTCTACTCTTGTCCAGAAACTCCTTTTAACGTCGCAGATGATTTCAGGTTTACCATTAGCTTTACCGATCAGCCTCTGAAAGTTTCATCCTGCGGAAAAATAAGCCTGGATTATTTCAACACCAATCTCCCAAAAGTCCTTGAATCCGTAAATCATAATTCCTGTCTTCACAAGAAAATCGGTATTGATATCGGCGGAAATATTAAAAACTGTCCGGCCATGCCCCAGACTTTTGGAAATATAAAGGATACGACCCTGGAAGAAGCTTTACAGCATAAAGACTTTAAAAGATATTGGAACCTTACGAAAGACCATATCGAAGTTTGTAAAGATTGTGAGTTCAGATACATCTGTACAGACTGCCGGGCCTTTACGGAGCAGACGCACTTTGATGAAAACCGGCTTGATGTTTCAAAACCTCTGAAGTGCGGTTACAATCCTTACACCGCAGAATGGGAAGAATGGAGCACAAACCCACTGAAACAGAAAGCAATCCTATATTACGGAATACCGGAGCATCAATAAAAAAATCAGCAAAATCTGCTGACTTTTTTTAGTTCTGTGTTTATATTTATCCTATTCTTTTCCTGACAAAAATTTCATATGCCAAATAAATCAGCGGTAAAGCCATGATCCCGATGTATAAAGCATTGGCCATTGCAGATTGCGGCTGATTGGCAACAGCGTACAGTAATCCGAAAAAGGCACCTCCCAAATGGGCTGCGTGACCTATGTTATCATGCTGATTGGGGTTCAGCATCATATAAACGGAATAACTGAAATACACAAGGCCAAAAATATAGCCGGGAATTCCTATCGGAATGAAAAACATGTAGATTTCAAGATGAGGAATCAATGCGATGGATGCAAACAAAATCCCGGATACGCCACCACTTGCACCGATGGCAGAATACCATGGTTGCCTTTGATAGACAAATAATGAAAACATATTCCCAAGAAGGATTGATCCAAAATAAATAATTAAAAACCCGAGACTCCCAAATCCCTGGATAACAACCGGCCCGAAGAAATACAGGGTAAGCATATTAAACACCAGATGCATAATATCGGCGTGCAGAAATCCTGAGGAAATCAGCCGTACATACTCCTTCCGGTTGAGAATTGCTCCTACGCTGAACTTATATTTTTCGAAATTATTGCTTCCGTTAGGTGCAACGAAGCTTATAATCGCCGTAAGGGCTATAATTAAAATAAGAATATTCATTTTAAGATTGTATAATTTTCAGAATTTTCAAGCAAGTTTTATGCTACTTTAAGAAAATGGGAAACCGCTGAATGATTTCTCTTTTCCCATGGGTATAAAAATACAAAATTTCCAACGTTAAAAAGGAGAAATACCTACTTTTTATAAATCTTAAAAGTCCTGTTATCCGATCGGGTAAAAATCCTTACCAGATATTCTCCCGGTGCATATTCAGACAGGTTTAGCAATGCATTCACAGCATTGATGGCCCGGGTTCCGATTTTTCTCCCTTCCATATTGTAGATTTCAGCAGAAAGAATCAATTCTTTTCCTTCGATCTGCAAAAAATCAGTTGTCGGATTGGGATAAGCATTGAGAGTGCCGGCCGGCCCGACTTCCCGGGTACCGAGCTGTGCTCCGGTAATATTGAGGGTATAATCCCTTGTTTCTCCTGAACCGAAAGTGGTACACGCATTGTTCGAATTAATGGAGCTTCCATAAGCCCGGGAGCGGATTCTCATCCGGGTATTTCCACTGGCAGCGGAAACCGGTACGGTAAAGACAGTCGTGTTTTGTGTATTCATGGAATTGACCAGCTGCGTATATTCCTGCGGTTCAAAAATACTGTTCTGATTGGTATCGAGCCAGAATCCGATGACAGCTTCTGAGGAAGTTGAAGTATAGATTTGGTAAGATTGTCCTACAACAAGGGTTGCGGTGGTATTTCCTGAGGAAGGATAATCATGGTAAAAGACATTCTGCGAAGCAAAGGTCTGATGATCGAAAGAAGTTGAATTGATCCTGATTTCAATAAAAGAAGGATCAACATCGCCGCCCAGATTTGAAGTACAGGGATTTGGTGCAGACTGGGCGTTAAGAAGGCAGGCCGCAAAAAGGCCGGATAATAAAATTGTTTTCATATAAAAAATTTAGATAACAAAACTACACAAAAACAATTAACGAAACAAAGTTGCATTAATAAATAAAATTAATATAGCCTTATTTCAGACAATTTATTTATTGATTTTTTTAATATTATTAGCTGCCAGATGCTCAGCTAACTTAGTTTGAAGGTCGCATACGATTTTCAAGCGCACGTTTTTTGTTCCTGATGCAGAATTTATGATAAAAGAAGAGCAGTAAGCTGGTTTAGTGAAGCGTAGCTTTATCGGACAGTTTAAATTTAAAATTATATGTAAATTTGTATTTGTAAATAACGGTTAACATTGCTGTTTTTACCCAATGATATGAAGCAGACCAGGAATACCCAGGCCAAAACGGAGATCTTAAATCTCATCAACAATTCAGAAGTTGCCCTGTCGCATGCGGATATCCAGAAACAGGTTGGCGATCTGTGCAACCGGGTAACGATCTACCGCGTCCTCGAAAGGCTTGAAAAAGAGGGCAACATCCATAAAATAACGAATGTAGACGGGGTTGTAAATTTCGCCAAATGCAGTCATGCTTGTCATACCGAAGACCATACCCATGACCATATTCATTTCAACTGTGAGAAATGCCATACGGTGATCTGTCTTGAAAATGCGGTCCCGGTAATCAGTCTTCCGGAAAATTTCAGCATCAGCAGCTACAATCTCGTGATCAGCGGGATATGCCCGAAATGCAGGTAATCAGATCGGCAAAATACAATTCGACATAAAAAAGACCAACTGAATCAACAGCCGGTCTTCTTTTTATCTGCTAATGCATTATACAAAATGCTTATTCATTGCTTTCTTCGCCCTGAAATAAATTCCCGATTGCTCCGTCTTCATCGAAGCCGGCAGCAGGTTCCGGTTCTTCGTAAACTTCCGGTTCTTCTTCCGACGGTTCCGGAATGGTGATGTTGATGGCTTTTACTTTAAACTTCGTAAACTGGTTACCGATTGCTTTGATTCCTTTAACCGCTATAAATTCATCGATGGTTACCGTTTCAGGCTCGCGCTCCTTGCCTTTATCCTTGGCAAAGATAATTTCCGCCGTCGCACCGTTTGCCACAATGATGTTTTCTATAAATGATTTCGGGTGTTCCGAAGGCATAAAGGTCTGAACATTCGGTGTGTTTTCAAACAGGAATCTTTTGATAAAGTAAATGTCTTTTTCACCGTCGTAATAAATACAGGTCACCGGCTGATTCGGTCTCCATTTTTCAAGGACCAGATACTGATCATCAAACCGGTTGCCCAGGTCGAAGGATACCAACTTTGCCTCTCCGTTGGTATTAATCGTCAGAATTTTATCATCCCCTTTGAAGTTTCCGAGTAAGCTTCCTCTTCCGTCCGCATTCAGTCTTCGCACCGTATCGTCAAACCAGATCTTCCTTGGTGCCAGCGTAGAAACGCCCTCTTCCTTAAGGTCTACTTTTTTCACCGAATATTTGGTCACCAGGTTTCCTTTGGAATCACGGCCTTTGATGGCAAGCTCGGAGAAATCCAGGTCCATTTTATTCTTCCTGATCCTTGGGTTGGGTTTTAACAGAACGGTAACGGTCTCTGCCTCCCCGTTGGGATTTGCCGAAAAATAAAGCATTTCCGACCCTCTTTTATCAGAGGCCAGCGGATAATCGGTATTCCGCGTCACTCCGGTTACCGAAAAACGCTTCATGTAGTAAGGGCCTTCCCTGCCTTCGCGGTAAATCATGTTGTATACCGTCCGTTTGTCGTTTTTCTTCCAGATGGCCACATGCACGATATCTTTTCCGATAAACGTTTTGGCTTCCACTTTTACCACTTTCATCCGCCCGTCTTTCCGGAAGGTGATGATATCATCAATATCCGAACAGTCAAACAGATACTGGTCTTTTTTCAGCGAAGTCCCGATGAAACCTTCTTCAAAATTCGCATAAAATTTTTCGTTGGCCACTGCCACTTTCGTCGCATCAATGGTATCGAAAATCCGGAGTTCGGTTTTACGCTGCCGGTCTTTTCCGTACTTCTTCTGGATGTTCAGGTAATAATCGATGGCGTATTGCACCAGGTTGGCAAGATGATGTTTTACCTGTTCGATTTTGCCTTCCAGTGCCGCAATATTCTCTTTGAATTTGTTAAGGTCGAATCTTGAAATCCTTTTGATCCTGATTTCCGTCAGCCTTAGGATATCCTCTTCCGTTACTGCTCTCAAAAGATGTCCGGTGTGAGGCTTGAGGCCTTTGGCGATTGTTTTCAGAACGTCTTCCCAGGTTTTCACCTCTTCTATATCGTGATAAATCCTATTTTCAATAAAGATCCTTTCGAGAGAGGAGAAATGCCAGCTTTCCTGCAGCTCATGAAGCTCGATTTCCAGCTCTTTCTTCAAAAGGGAAACCGTATGATCCGTATTCATTTTCAGAATACTGGACACATTCATAAACATCGGCTTATCGCCAACGATTACACAGGCGTTCGGTGAAATCGTTACCTGGCAGTCGGTAAAGGCATACAGGGCATCAATTGTTTTATCCGGTGAAACATCGTTGTGGAGATGAATCAGGATCTCAACCTTATCCGAAGTATTGTCTTCAATTTTTTTGATCTTGATCTTGCCTTTTTCATTGGCTTTTAGAATCGAATCGATCAGGTCGCTGGTGGTTTTGGAATAGGGAAGCTCTGTGATGATCAGGGTATGCTTATCCAGCGGGGAAATCTTGGCCCTCGCCCGTACTTTTCCGCCCCTGTGCCCATCGTTGTATTCGGAGACATCGAGATAGCCGGCCGTTAAAAAGTCCGGGTACAGTTCGAATTTTTTTCCTTTCAGATACGCTACCGAAGCACTGATCAGCTCATTGAAGTTATGCGGAAGGATTTTCGTGGAAAGCCCCACCCCGATTCCTTCTACGCCCTGTGCCAGAAGCAGCGGGAATTTTACGGGAAGGTCGATCGGCTCATTGTTTCTGCCGTCGTAGGATTTTGCCCATTCGGTTGTTTTCGGGTTAAAGACTACCTCCAGTGCAAACGGCGTCAGCCGGGCTTCAATATACCTTGCCGCAGCGGCAGAGTCACCCGTATAGATATTTCCCCAGTTTCCCTGGGTATCGATCAGAAGTTCCTTCTGGCCGATTCCCACCATCGCATCGGTAATGGAAGCATCACCGTGCGGGTGATACTTCATGGTGTTTCCCACGATGTTGGCGACTTTATTATAACGTCCGTCCTCCAGCTCCCGCATGGAATGCATAATTCTTCGCTGAACCGGCTTGAATCCGTCATAGATCGATGGAATTGCCCGGTCTAAAATTACATAAGAAGCATAATCCAGGAACCAGTCTCTGTAAAGTCCGGAAACCTTTTTTAAGCTGTCACCCTCATTCGAGTATTCTTCTGCTATCATTAATTTATTAACTCTTTTTCTCGTTATTGGTTTTCACCACTTTATGTAAGGAGAATCGTAAATCATTTACTTCTTTCTTTGTGAGATATGATATTTCATACTTCAGAATGGTAGAACCGTTATTTTTGCTTGAGATGGTAACATAAAGTCTTTTCATAATGAAAAGATTGATGATCTCAAATTTCAGCAGCTTATATTTCGGAAATTCATCACTTAACGGCTTTTGTAGAAAGGGAATGATATTACGGTTTCTGAAATGAAGCGCTTCTCCGTCGCTGTCATATTCAAAAATCTGCCTTCCGCTGATATAGAAAACGGCAATAATAATTACCGGAATAATAACCAGCAGCAGACTTTCCCCTCCCAGAATGTTGAATTTGTACTCTTCCAGAATATAAGCTCCGATACCTCCGAGCAAAAACATGATCAGAAGGCTGTTGATAAAGCTGTACACCGAAGTTTTGTTACGGTTGCTCAGTCTCATTGTAATAATTTGCTTTAGGTTTATGGTTTTCTACTGTACTAGTTTTCACCGATCGCCTCCGTCAGTATTTCTCTTTTATCGATATCGGGATCTTCCACCACCAGATTTTCCAGGATGAAAGTCTGCCGGTCGGGCGTGTTTTTTCCCATATAGAATTCAAGAAGCTGCTCGATGGTCTGGTCTTTTCCTGCTACCACAGGTTCCAGCCGGATGTCTTTTCCGATGAAATGCTTGAATTCATCCGGAGAAATCTCTCCCAGCCCTTTGAACCGCGTGATCTCAGGATTTTTACCCAGTTCGTTCAGCGCCTTGATCCGCTCCTGTTCGGAATAGCAGTACCTTGTTTCCTTTTTGTTCCTCACCCTGAACAACGGCGTCTGAAGGATGTACAGATGCCCGTTCTTGATCAGGTCCGGGAAAAACTGCAGAAAGAACGTAATCATCAGCAGGCGGATGTGCATCCCGTCTACATCGGCATCGGTTGCAATTATCACCTGGTTATACCGCAGGTCTTCGAGGCTTTCTTCAATATTCAAAGCTGCCTGAAGAAGGTTGAATTCTTCGTTTTCGTAAACGACTTTTTTGGTAAGCCCGTAGCAGTTCAACGGTTTACCTTTCAGGGAAAATACGGCCTGGGTTTCCACGTCACGGGATTTGGTGATCGATCCGGATGCAGAGTCTCCTTCGGTAATGAAGATCTGGGTTTCCCCTTTTCGTTCATTTTTCTGATCATTGTAATGCTGCCGGCAGTCCCGCAGTTTTTTATTGTGAAGGGATACTTTCTTGGCTCTTTCACGGGCCAGCTTCTGTATTCCGGAAAGTTCCTTTCTTTCCCTTTCGGAAATTAAGATTTTCCGCTGAATCGCTTCGGCGACTTCCGGATTTTTATGCAGAAAGTTATCGAGCTTGCTTTTCAGGAAGTCGATGATGAAGGTGCGGACCGTGGGACCGTTCGGACCGATGTCATTGGATCCCAGTTTGGTCTTGGTCTGCGATTCGAAAACCGGTTCTTCCACGTTGATGGAAACCGCGGCTACAATAGATTTCCTGACATCCGAAGCATCGAAATTTTTATTAAAAAACTCACGGATGGTTTTTACATACGCTTCACGGAAGGCATTCAGGTGGGTTCCCCCCTGTGTGGTATTCTGCCCGTTAACGAATGAAAAATAGGTTTCCGTCTGCGATTTATCCGTGTGCGTAATCGCCACTTCGATATCATTATCTTTCAGGTGGACAATGGGATAGAGGGTTTCATTTTCCAGCTCTTCATCCAACAAATCTTTCAGTCCGTTTTCGGAGTAAAACGTCTCACCGTTGAAAAGGATTTTCAGCCCCGGATTCAGGTAAGCATAATTTCGGAGCATTCTCTCGATATACTCTTTCCGGAATTTGAAATGCAGGAAAATATCCGCATCCGGAATAAAGGAAATCTCGGTCCCGTTGCGGTCTGAAGAATCTTTTTCTTCAAAATCTTCTTTAATCAGACCCCTTGAGAATTCAGCGGCTTTCATACGCCCGTCACGGAACGAGCGTACGCGGAAATAATCGGAAAGGGCGTTTACCGCTTTGGTACCTACCCCGTTCAGCCCGACAGACTTTTTAAAGGCCTTGCTGTCGTACTTGCCTCCGGTGTTCATTTTGGATACCGCATCCACTACTTTTCCCAACGGGATCCCACGGCCAAAATCACGGATCGTAACTTTGCCGTCGTCTAATTTTATTTCAATTCTTTTACCGGATTTCATCCTGAACTCATCGATGGAATTGTCCAGGATTTCTTTCAGCAAAATATAGATACCGTCGTCGGCAGAAGAGCCGTCCCCGAGCTTTCCGATGTACATCCCGGGACGTAGACGGATATGTTCCTGCCAATCGAGGGTTCTGATATTATCTTCGGAATAGATTGGATTTATTTCTTGTGACATATGTAATTTCAGCAAACATACAAAAGTACGAAATTGCCAAAAAATATCCGAATATTTACCTTCATTTTTTACGATTATTTATCAAAAAATATTGCATGATTGTCTGCGAAATTCTATATTTACATTATTCAATGCGATGTGAAAAACAAATAATGTTTATTTTTAACATCATTTGTTAAAAACCCGCTAATCATTAACAATTTATCTAATTAAAAACCAAAATTAACAGTATGTATTAAATTTAAAAAACCTAAAAACCAACTCCAAAAACCACAATTAAACCATGAAAAATACATTCCATGCCTGCATCCTTGGCGACAAAGATGGCAGCGAATCCATCTCCCTGCTTCTGAAAAAAGAATTCCCGGAATTCAAAATCGATTTCTGTACGGAAAACCTCCGGTCGGCTTCCGATTATCTCAGCAAAAACTCCACCGATCTTCTTTTTGTTGATCTTCCCGTGCACAGTGCAACCACCTTTGAGATTTTATCTGAATTCCAGCAAAAACCCTCCCTTCTTATTTACATGACGGATTCTGAAAATTCAGCTATTCAGGCCGTAAAAAGGGGAATTACCGGCTGTATTCTTAAGCCCGTCACCAATCTCAATTTTGTACTTACCGTGAACAAAGCCATCGAAAACTTCCGCAACAGCAAAGCTTCTTTTCCTGCCCTACCCCACAGTAAAATCAACCTGCCGACTTTGCAGGGCTTCAAAAGGGTAAACATTGCTGAAATTATCCGTTGTGAAGCAGACTCCAATTATACCTTCATTTACCTGCTTGATAAAACCAAAGTGATGGTTTCCAAGACGCTCTGTGATTTTGAAAAAAACCTTTCCGGTTATAACTTTTTCAGGATCCACCACAAGCACCTGATCAATCTGGAGCACCTGAGGGAATACATTAAAGGGAAAGGCGGACAGGTAGTAATGGCCGATAATTCCATACTGGATGTTTCCATACGGCGAAAAAACGAATTTCTTCACAAAATGGTCTAACAATTCACACTTATTTGATAAATATTTACATTTACTCATTTTTTGCCGCCATTTGATCAGTGGTGATAGTCTGACCGGTAATGTTTTGATAGTTTTGAGAAACAAACAACCAAAAACAAAACGTATCATGAAAACACACGTATTATCTTTAAAGGGACTTGTAGCGGCAGCTTTATTTTTCTCGGCAGCAAGAGCCAGTGCACAGGCATGGCAGACTTTCGGAAACGGAGGAATTACCCCTTCAAATTATGCAGGAACCGTAAATGCAGTTCCTTTTTATCTGAGAACCAACGGTGCTACGAATAATCCCGGCCAGGCTCTTTTGAATGAAGTGGGAACGTTTATGGTGGAAAGCGTCAATAATTCCAATGCTGCAAAGACCAAGGGAAGCATCATTGCCGGATCCAGCAATGTTTTGGGCAGTAATGCCAACAGCTCCATGGTAAGCGGCTGGCAGAACGATCTGGCTGATGCCGGAGGTGCCAATATTGTAGCCGGCCAGGGAAACCGCGTGATTAAACAGGCCAGTAAATCGGTAGCTTTAGGATGGGTAAATACGATTTCAGCATCTAATCAGTTCGCCATTGGCGTTGGTGTAGATCTAAGGTCTTCGTATTCCGGCGGCTTCGGAGTAGATCTGATTGCGACGGGAGACCGCTCATTCGTATTCGGATCCGGAACCGGAGGCGGTTCCAAACTGACCAACAATATTCCTTCATCGCTGATGTTCGGGGTTTCTTCAACGCCGACCATGCTGATCCAGGATCAATTGGTGGGCATCGGTACCACATCTCCTACCGCCATTCTGCATACCAACGGAAAGGTAAGGATGGAAAATCTGCCAAGCGGAAGCGGAAATGCTTTGGTGGTAGACGCGAGCGGAAATGTAATGGTTGCAAACACTTATCTTTACAGACCGTCCGGAAACCAGGCAACGGATTATCAGACCCAGATCGATGATCTCAAGAAAGAAGTTCAGGAACTGAAAGACCTGCTAAAACAAAGCAGGACCAGCGTTGATATGGGTACCGTTTCCAACGAGCCGAAACTGTACCAGAATGCTCCGAATCCGGGAAAAGGCGAAACTGTAATCAAGTATTATCTTCCGAAAGAAGTAAATACGGCTTCCATTGGAATTTACAATATTTCAGGACAGCTTATCAAAAATATTCCGCTTAAAGATAAAGGCAACGGCAGCGTTACCCTGAACGGAATCCGTGGCGGATCTTATGTGTATAGCCTTTCGGTAGACGGTAAAACTGCAGACACCAAAAAAATGCTGATGCAGGATTAATAAACCTTTCATTTTAAATTCGTAACTATTTCTTTCATAGGTCAAAAGCTGTCTCCGGGCAGCTTTTGCTTTTCACATTTATCAATGAAAAACAGACACCTGCTCAAAATATTTCCGCAGCTGCTTATTGCCGGTAGCGTGACACGTCATTTACGCCTACTTTTATTCTACCAATAACCTGAAAACAGGAAAAAAGGTGAAAACCAAATTGTATCAAATGATTATTAATTCTTAAAGTTTTTGTTGGTTTTTGATGTATAAAATCAATATCACATTATGGTAAGAATATATTTTTTAACCCTGTATCTTCTGTTGGGAAGTGTTCTGTTTCATGCACAGAATACCCCTCCCTGCTCAGATTTCAACGATCCTTCCAATCCGTACGGAAACTGGGGACCTGCCCCGGCACCTAACGGAAATGTAGGGGTGGGAATAGGCTCGCCTAACGCTCTTGATGGCTCCCCTTATCTGATTCTTAGGGATAAATCGGGCAGTTCATGGTATCAGAATACGAAAGATTACCAGTATCTGGGAAAACAATTTCTGGGGCAATGCATCTATTTTGATTTTTATCTTGAAAATGACAGCAATTACGGAATGCCATACCATCCGTACATTGTTCTTTCAGACGGAACCAACAGCGCTTCATTCGTAGCAAATATTACGGTAACCCCCGGAAGCGGATGGGTACGGATAAAAGCGCCGATCCAGCTTTCCAGCGGCGGTGTTCTTCCAAGCAATTCCGACGGTGCTTGGACGATGAATCCTGTAAACGCATCCGTTTTTGACAATATCATTATGAATTCACAAATTCTTGCGGTCTCTCCCGATATAACCACCACCCAGGAAGAAGTAATGTATTTTGATAACTTTTGTGTGAAGCCCTGTGAAGGCTGTAATGAATGTAACTCCAATTTCAAATTACAGACGACCACCAGCACCTCCGGGAATTATACGATCGGGCAGATTTTCCTGGAAAGTACAAATTCTCCTGGTCTATACAAAGTTGACTGGGGCGATGGGACAATTTCCGATGTAATGACTTCCCATAGCTACCCTTCTTCCGGAAATTATACCGTATGCGTCACCCAATTTGAGGGAGATAAGCCGAAATGTAAAACCTGTATTTCCATCTGTATCCCGAAACCTGCGGAAGGCGGCGATGGAAAAAATTCGGTTACGGTAAAATCTCCGCTGAATGAGATCCGGGATATCGCACGGGCAGAAACAGGCAGCCCGATTCAGGCAGACTATACGCTGGTTCCGAATCCTGCAAAGAATTATGTGGATGTGATCACGAACCTTTCCGAAAGCGGCCCTGTTGCTGTAAAAATTACAGATTCTTCAGGAAAAGTGGTGATCAACAGCTCCCAAACGGTAAGTAACGGTAGGCAGAGCACAAGAATTGCCACAGAAAAATTGATACAGGGAATTTACATCGTCGAAATAAAAGCAGAAAACAAAACGACTTCCCGGAAACTTCTGATTTCAAAATAATATTTTCTTTTAAATGTTATGAAAAGCTGTCTGATCTCAGGCGGCTTTTTTATTTCTGATTGAATTCGATACATCTGGAACTTTAAAATATCCGGTCTGAATTTTTGAAAATCCGTTTAGATTTATTAATCATTTGTTTTGTAAACCAGTTGATCCGATATGGATGTAAACAAAATGTGTTGAGTCTGCCGGCAGATTAAAACAATAAAAGAATCTCCGTTTTATCGATTTTTTCTCATTCTATTTACCTCCAATACCCGATTTTTCCTTACATTCGGATTTGTAAAAAGCAAACTCTATGATACAACTTCCTTTATCGAAGCTTTCCAATGTAGGAACCACCATTTTCAGCACGATGACGCAGCTGGCCACTGAAAATGAAGCCATCAATCTGTCGCAGGGTTTCCCGGATTTTTTGGCAGACTCCAAGCTGTTGGATTATGTAAGCAACTTCATCAAAAAAGGCTTCAACCAATACGCACCTATGGGCGGAATGATCGGGCTAAAGGAAGAAATTGCAAAAAAGATCGAAAACAGCCACACGGCCGTTTATCATCCGGATTCTGAAATTACGGTAACAGCAGGCGGAACCCAGGCCATTTTTACAGCCATTGCTGCTTTCATAAAAAAAGACGACGAGGTGATTATCTTCGAGCCGGCTTACGATTGCTATGAGCCGACAGTAGAACTTTTCGGCGGAATCGTCAAACGGTTTGAAATGAATGCTCCTCATTATGAAATCGACTGGACAACCGTAAAGAGCCTGGTTTCCGACAAAACGAAAATGATCATCATCAACAACCCGAACAATCCTGCAGGAAAAATTTTCACGGAGCACGATATTCAGGAATTAATAAAAATCGTTGAAAATACATCTATCCTGATCCTGAGTGATGAAGTGTATGAAAATATTGTGTTCGACGGAAAACAGCATCTGAGCATCTGCCGGTATCCCGAACTTAAAAACCGGAGCCTGATGGTGGCTTCGTTCGGAAAGCTGTTCCATGTCACGGGATGGAAAACCGGATATTGTGCCGCACCGAAATACCTGATGGATGAATTCCGGAAAGTGCATCAGTTCAATGTATTTTCTGTTAATACACCGATGCAGCTCGCTTTGGCGGAATACATGAAAAATCCGGAGCATTACGAGTATCTTAACCAATTCTTTCAGGAAAAAAGGGATTTTTTAAGGCAGGGACTGGCCAATACTCCGTTTACTTTGCTGGATTGCGAAGGAACCTATTTTCAGGCGCTGCAATACGATAAGATTTCGGATAAAAATGATTTTGATTTCGCTACCGAGCTGACAGTTACACACAAAGTCGCCAGCGTCCCTTTTTCATCATTTTACCAGAATAAGCGTAATGATAAAGTAATCCGTTTATGCTTTGCCAAAAGACAGGAAACTCTGGAGAAAGCGATTGAAAATTTATCGAAATTGTAAAAAGCCGGAAGTCGGAAGTTATTTTTGGTCGGTATAATTGCTAATGGTATTTAATATTAAATGATATTTTTTTAAAGGAAAAATTTATTTAAAATCCCTGATTATTTTCCTGTGTTATCTATTGAAAATAAATATGATCGAATTCTCATTAAAATAAAATCCCGGCGGCTTCGGTTCCGCTCAGCTACCGGGATTGATTATCTGCATTCTTTATTTCAGTTTGAAAATAATTTTGCAATGGCTATAAAAACATTCCGCCGGATGCTTCAATGCGCTGGCCGTTAATCCAGCCGGCATCTTCCGTACAGAGGAACGCCACAACGCCGCCGATGTCATCCGGAAGCCCTGCTCTGCCCAAAGCAGTCGCCCCGGCCACCATGGCATTCACGTGTTCGTCGTCTCTTGTTCTTCCGCCGCCGAAATCCGTCTCGATCGCTCCCGGTGCCACCACATTGGATTTGATTTTTCTTGCTCCCAGTTCTTTGGCCTGGTATTTTGTAAGCATATCAACAGCAGCCTTAATCGATCCGTAGACCGATGATCCCGGCAGGGCAAACCGTGCCAGTCCTGAAGAAACATTGATGATACCGCCACCTTCATTGATGAACGGTAAAAATTTCTGGGTCAGGAAGAATACCCCTTTGAAATGGATATCCACCACATCGTCCAGCTGTTCTTCGGTTACTTCGGCAATCGGAGCATAAAGGGCGGTTCCTGCGTTGTTGACCAGGTAATCGATGTTCCTGCTTCCTGTATTTTCTTCAAGATGATCACCTACTGTTTTTACCATAGCATCAAAGCTGTTGATGTTCTTGGTGTCCAGCTGATAAGCAATCGCTTTTCTGCCCAATGCCTGAATTTCGGCGACTACTTTATCCGCTTCCTCCTTATTGCTTTTGTAGGTGATAATTACATCAAGTCCTTTTTGGGCAATTTTCAAGGCTGAATTTTTACCTAAGCCGCGGCTTCCGCCTGTGATCAGTGCAATTTTTGTTCTTGTTTCCATTATTGATTTTATTTTTTGATGGTACAAAGTTGGGATAATTAAAGGACGCAGCATTTGCCCGATTCAAACATAAATTTGCAAAATTCAAATCAGGAACGAAATTCCAGAGGAGCCATCGAGGTTTTCTTCTTAAAAAAATTAGAAAAATGCGCCACTTCCTCGAAACCCAACGCATAAGCGATTTCCGAAATATTCCACGAGGTTTGCCTCAGCAGGATCTTTGCTTCCCGGATTACCCTTTCGGCAATAATTTCAGTTGTGGTCTTCCCGGTGCTTTCCTTCAGTTTTTTGTTCAGGTAATTCACATGAACCGCCAGCCGGTCGGCATAGTCCTTTGCCGTTTTAAGCTGCAGCCGCTGGTCGGAAGATTCAATGGGAAACTGTCTTTCCAGAAGTTCTATAAATAAAGACACCACCCTCATGGAAGCGTCCCGGGAAGTTGATAATTTCGAAGCCGGCTGCAGTTTCTGGCCATAATGAATCAGTTCCAGCACATAATTCCGGATAAGGTCGTATTTAAAAATATAGTCGGAACTGATTTCGTTTTTGATCTTGCCGTACAGCAGCTCAATTTCGTCCGCCAGTTCATCTTCTATTTCAAACAGGGGAAAATTTCCGGGCTGAAAAATCGGCAGCTCCTCCAGGGTGGTGCGGGATTTATCTTTTATAAAGAAGTCTTCGGTGAAAACACAAAAGCTCCCCGACTGTTCCGGATCTTCCGGGATCCAGTGGTAAGGCACCCTGGGCGTCGCAAACAACAAAGCGTTCTTTTTGATCTGGATGACCTTGTCGGCATATTCGGCGCGGTTTTTTCCACGAATCAGACTGATTTTGTAATATTTCCGCCGATTATAAGGCATTTCCGAAGTTGTTTTTACTCTCTCAAGAGTCTGGGCGATATCAAAAACATTGAAATGCCCGATATCTTTATGCAAACCTTTCGGAAAAACGGATTCCAGATCGGTCCCCAGCTTGGCAGTTATTTCACGGTAAAAATCATCCAGCGAAGTATAAATTGTATGGGCGGTCTTTTCCATATTCAGGATTTGTAAAATTCAAATGTAAGAAATAAATATCCTTGCCATAAACAATGCAAAATAAAAATTTTATTATTTTTTTCATACCAAAGTGATATAGTAACCAAATATTTCATAAATTAGTGACAATCAAATTAAAACAATATTCAATATGAAAGATCAAAGCCCTATTAACGGAAAGAAATTAAGCAAGAAACAATTGCGCTCCATTGCCGGCGGATTACTAAACTGTATGGAGCCTGTACTCTGCACCGATCCTCCATGCGATCCCACAGCGTCCATGTGTACCAGAATTTCACCGTTTTGCGCACAGGCAGAATGCCGTCCGTAACAATTTTATTAAAACTTTATTTTGCCTTAAATCATCTTTATTATGAAAAATCAAAATCTTACCAACGGAAAGAAATTAAACAAAAAACAGCTTCGTTCCATTACGGGTGGCCTTTTAAACTGTTTTGAAAGTAATTGCCCTACATTGGACGGATGCCCGGTATTAAATGAATATGGCTGTATTACCATTGCAAAAGCCTGTGCCCAAAAGGAATGCAGACCACAATAGATACCTAACTCAGCAAATACCTAAATCCATTATTATGAAAAATCAAAACTTATCAAAAGGAAAAAAGCTGGATAAAAAACAGCTCAGATCAATCACCGGCGGATTAATGCAGTGCATCGATCCTTATACCGGGCAATGCAAAGCCTATGGCAGGCAATGCGCGGAGTTTGAGTGCCGTTATGTTATAGAACCTTAAGAAAAATATCACCAACCTTTTATTATGAAAAATAAAAATTCACTGAACAGAAAGCAGTTAAAGTCCATTTTAGGCGGAAAGGAAATGTGCATCGATATGATGACAGGCGAATGTAAAAAATATGGCCCGTTTTGCGGAGAAAGGCAGTGCCAGACCATTCCTGATATCGAACTTTAATTTTAAAATTTAATTTTAGGCAAAAAACGCTCCGGAAAACCTATTCCGAAGCGTTTTTTTATATAACTAACTTTAATACTTTACTATACGTTGAATCGGAAGTGCATGATATCACCGTCTTTTACGATGTATTCTTTTCCTTCCACCGAAAGCTTTCCGGCTTCTTTGATCTTTACTTCAGAACCATAGGTGATATAATCGTCATATTTGATAACCTCTGCCCGGATAAAACCTTTTTCAAAGTCGGTATGGATAACACCAGCGGCCTGAGGTGCCGTCCACCCCTGTCCGATGGTCCAGGCTCTTACTTCTTTCACACCTGCCGTGAAATACGTCTGAAGTTTCAGCAGATCGTATGCTTTTCTGATCAGACGGTTGACGCCCGGCTCGGTAAGTCCTAATTCATCCAGGAAAATTTCTCTTTCTTCATAAGTTTCCAGCTCGTTGATGTCGGCTTCGATCTGTGCCGCCAGAACAACTACTTCAGCTCCTTCGCCTTTAGCCATTTCTTCGATCTTACCGATCCATTCGTTTCCGTTTTTAATGGAATTTTCATCCACGTTACAAACGTAAAGCACCGGTTTGTTCGTCAATAGCTGAATATCGCCGATAATGGATTTCGTAGTATCATCAGTAGCAAACTCCCTTGCATTCTTACCGTCTTCGAGGAATTTCTGAAGGCTTTGAAGCGTTTCATACGTCAGAATATCTTCTTTTTTTCCGGACTTGATAAACTTTTTCGCTTTTTCAACCGCTTTACCTACAGTTTCCATATCTTTAAGCTGAAGCTCGATATCAATAATTTCCTTGTCTCTCAAAGGATCCACCGAACCTTCTACGTGAACGATATTGCCGTTATCGAAACATCTTAAAACATGGATGATCGCCTCACACTCGCGGATGTTGGCCAGAAACTGGTTTCCAAGCCCCTCTCCTTTGCTTGCCCCTTTTACAAGACCGGCAATGTCTACAATCTCAACGACCGCCGGCAAAACTCTTTCCGGTTTTACTATTTTTTCCAATTCGAACAACCGCTGATCCGGCACGGAAACCGTTCCGAGATTCGGTTCGATGGTACAGAAAGGATAGTTGGCCGACTGGGCTTTGGCATTGCTCAGGCAGTTAAAAAGAGTTGATTTACCTACATTCGGTAAGCCTACGATTCCACATTTCATAACGTAAGATTCAAAGTTTAATGTTTACCGTCCGGGATTTGATATTATAAAAACCCTGAACTTTCAGCGGGCAAAGATAGTGAATTTAACGGGAGTTTCATAATAAAAAAATCTGCCGGGGCTCGGCAGATCTTAATAAATTTTCTTTCAGTGGGTGTTTTGTATCTTATGGATTAGCGCCGGTGGCATCCTGTGCCTGCTCAGCGTCATCCGGTAATGTTTCAAGGGTCTTATCGAGTGTGAACAGCGATTCGTCGGTTGCTCTGTCTCCTCCGGCAATCTTCAATTTGTCGATCAGGTTCATGGCAAACGTTTCTTCTTCAATCTGCTCTTTTACAAACCATTGAAGGAAATTCCACGAAGCCCAGTCTTTTTCTTCAAACGCCATATCCACCAGTTTGTAAATGGAGGTCGTATTGTTCACCTCATGCTGGAAAACCAGGTCGAAGCAATGTGTCAGGCTCGTAGGCTCATCTCCCGGTGCAGGAAGCTCGGTGATTTTCGGTTTTCCTCCTCTGTTCAGCACATACTGCATGAATTTTACCGCGTGGTCTCTTTCTTCCTGTGCATGACGGAACAAAAAGTTGGAGATTCCGGCATACCCTTTGTCAGCAGCCCAGATCCCATATGAAAAATACGTTCTCGACTGTAGATCTTCTGTATTCATCTGGTCACTCAGTGCCTGTTCAAGTTTAGCCGAAAGTCTGTTGGTATTCATAATTTATATTTTTTAAAGTGATTATAAATCTACCGATGCAAAAATGGTTCCGTGAAATTCCGTCTTTTCGGCAAATTCAATCTCAGCTATTTATAAAGCCCTGAAAGACTATATCTTATACCACAATTTATAGTTATTCTAAACTTCTACTAACAATTTCAGACACAAATTTTTAACTTTTGTCTTCTCATCACTTTATTTTTCAGGAGCTTTTTCCCGCTTTCCGTTGCAATCTTTTTCTTCAAAAAAGGATTTCCACTGCAATCGGGGCTAAGGCATTGGTCCTTTGTTTCTGCCTCAGTCCAATTTCAATGGTGAATCCGGTTTTGCCGGTGAATGGTGAAAACTTTGGCATTTTCCAAGATTATTGCCGTAAGAAATTCACTATTCACTTGCGCAACAAAATTCACCTTTTTAAAACCACCCCGTCAAAAATTCCTGCAGAATTTTCGCCACCCCTCCACAATTCGGAGGGGAATCGCGGTTAAGGTATTTATTTCAGACTTTTCATTTTATTATTTTGTTATGACGGAAACTTTGGCATTTTCCAGATTATTGCCATAAAAAATTCATCTTTCACAATCGCAGCAAAATTGACGATTCACCATTCACTTGCGCAGCAAAATTCACTTTTCTAAAACCACCCCGTCAAAATTCCTGCAGAATTTTCGCCACCTCTCCAAAATCCGGAGGGGAATCGCGATTAAGGTATATTTTAGCATCTAACAATTTTATCAAAGATAAAATCCTTGCGACTTTCTACGTGAAGCTTTTAAAATGCTCTTGCGTCGTTGCGTTTTCCCAACAATAAGTAGAGGCCGCTGGAAAAATTCACCATTCACTTGCAGAGCAAAATTGAAGATTCACCATTCACTTGCACTATAAACAGGACAAAAAAATTCCCGCAGTTGAACTGCAGGAATCGTGTTATTTGATAAAGGCTTTATTTGATCATTTTCGCGGTGTAATCACTTTCATTGCCCAACCGGTCAACGGCTTTAATGGCGACGGCAGTCAGCATTTTCCCGTCTTTCATCTTTGGGATTTCTTTTGAAAGCTGATCGAGGGTCAGGATTTCGGTTTCCCATACGCCATTGTACTGGGTAAATAAAACCCACTGGAAAATGTCTTTTATATTTTTTGTACTCCAACTCACCTGTACGGAACTTCCGTTGTCATTAATAAAGAGGCTTGGCGTCTGCAAGGGGATGGTTTTGATCCATGGGGATTTCGGCACCAGTGCTTTTTCTTTGTAGGGTCCGTTCTTCAATACCGGAAGCATACCTGCATTTTTGGTAAGTCCGGCAATGCTCCAGTGAACTTCCCCGGCATCATTACCCAGAACCTGTCTTGAAATTTCAATCTGGTTCTTAATCTCCGCCGGACGGTCAGCAGACCGGATTTCAACCGTATTCAGTCCCGGCCAGAGGTGGCGGTTCATCGTATTCTCAGACTTCCACCAGCTTAGTAATGCTTCAAAAGGCTGTCCTTTGGATTCGATCGGCCAGTAGAGCTGGGGAGAAAAATAATCGACCCAGCCTTTATTCAGCCATAATCTGGCATCGGCATACAGCTCGTCATACTGCGACGAACCGGTAATCCCTGCCGGATACCCCGGCTTCCAGATCCCGAACGGACTGATCCCGAATTTCACATAATTTTTCTCGGCATGGATTTCTTTATAAATCCGCTCCACAAATTTATTGACGTTGTCCCTTCTCCAGTCTGCCCTGCTTAAAGTTCCGCCGCTGCTTACATACGCATTCCAGGTTTTATTGTCAGGAAAATCTGCCCCTTTGTTGTAAGTGGCATACGGGTAAAAATAATCGTCGAAATGGACGGCATCGATGTCGTATCTTTTAACAATATCTTTTACGACATTGGAAACGTGTCCCTGTGTTTTCGGATCGGCAGGATCAAACCAGTACATCCCGTTTTTCAGCCGGATGATAATATCGGAAAGCTTGTTGACCATCGACAGGCTGTTCGGGGAACCTCCGTTGGAATGATGGGCCCGGTACGGATTCAGCCAGACATGAAGTTCAAGACCCCTTTTATGCGCTTCTTCCGTCCAGAACTGCAGCGGGTCGTAATTCGGATAAGGTGCCGCGCCGGTCTGCCCCGTTAAAAAGTAGGACCACGGTTCCAGGTTGCTGGTGTACAAAGCATCGGCAGAAGGCCGTGCCTGGAAGATAACCGCGTTGAAATTATTGTCTCTCAGCATATCCAGCATGGCGATCGCTTCTGCTTTCTGCTGGTCTACCGATAAATTGTTTCTTGAAGGCCAGTTGATGTTCGCTACACTTGCGATCCAAGCACCCCGGAACTCCCTTCTAATTTCAGGAAGGATGGTCCTGAACGTTTCATCAGGCAGAATGGCAGCCACCGGTTTCGGAGGAAGATCCGGTTTGGGTTTTGAAACAGGGGCTTTTACAGGAGTTGCCGCTTTTTGTGATGCGCAGGAAGTCAGCGTAACGGCTGAACATAAGATGAGGGTATATTTAATATTTCGGAGGTTCATTTCACAAAAATAAGGTTAATCTTTCATTTTAAATCATAAGGATGGATGAAGTTTTACACATTGAAGGGGTTCTGGAAATCTGAAACCGGTATCTTTTTACATCAATAGAAACCTGATTCATTTACTTTAAATGCGTCAGTATTTTAACGGGATCGAATTACAAAACATAATTAAAAGGCTTGAAGAGGGGTGCTGGATGCCCGAAGCACTGTCGTTAACGATATTGCCCGCAATTTTGAATATCCACTGATTTTTTCACTATGCTAAATTCTTTAAGATTTTCACTTTTCTTTTAATTCCATCAAATCAGTCAAAAACAAGTAATTACCGTTGAATTCACATTATTTTATAAAGCAAATCGGTTATTTCTGCAGCCTCTCTTTCTGCACAAATCCCTCCTGCCCGTCTGCCGCTTTCACATGATACCACGAACCAAATACGGCTAGAATTTTAACCGGAACTTTATTGCTGATCAGGATAAGATTTTGATATTTTGTTCCCGGACCTGAACGGAGATTAGTCCCTGCTTTAATCACTTTTTCTTCCGGCATTTTTGCTGTAGCGCCGGAAGCCTGCACCGGACGCTTCCTGATATACGGATACGGATCCACCGCCCCACCGGTTGTATAGATCCCGAAATGCAGGTGGGTCGGACCACCGGCGGCATTGCCGGTATTTCCGATTCTTCCCAGGGTATCGCCGGTCCTTACCTGCCTTCTGCCTTCCGTCAGGATGCTGTCGAGATGTGCATAATAATAGGAATTTCCTAAGATGCCATCCCGGAGCCAGACCTGTTTCCCGCCAAGGCCCTGGTTTCCGGTGCGGGTAATGATCCCATCCGTTACCGCAACCACCGGTGTTCCGCGGGATGCAAAGATATCGACGCCTTCGTGGCTTCTTCCTCCTCCGTCGCGGCTGGCACCCCAAAAGCTCTGGACGTCCCGGTTGCCTTTGCCCGCTACGGGAAACCCAATGGACGGCTGGGTGTATATTTTAAGTTCAAACGTGTTCCGGTATCCGATTTCAGGCTGAATAACGACTTTATGCAAACCGCTGCTTTCTGTAAACCGGGTAAATCTTCCGTTTTCCAGAAGTTTGCTTTTGGCCTTTCCGATCTCTTCATCCGGCGCAGACACATCAACAAATATTTTTGTCTGCGGGGCAACACCCGACGCTTCGATCACCAGCAGATCGCCCTTTTTCAGCTCGAGGGAATATCCAACGGCATCCTGCTGAGACTGATCAGCAAAGAAAGTAAAGGCATTGCTTTCTCCTATCATCAGACGATTGGCAACGGCTGAAGAGAAACTGTTTTTCCATTGCGTCATGAGGCTGTCTGCCCCGGAATAGCTGCGCTCGTAACGGGCCCGCTCGGAAGCCTCAAAGATTTTATTGGGTATCTTCAGTTCCTTACAGGCGGATATTGTAAAGATAATGATGAATAGAAAGAATATTTGTTTGATGGTACTCATAGTAAACGGAAATACAAAAACTTGGCCGCGGGGTCAGCTTGGTAAGTATTCATATGGTTACGGAAAAGCTTTAACACATTAGCCACATGAGCAATAAAAAAGCCTTCCGCAAAAACGGAAGGCTGTATGGTGTTCTGTAGCAATGGCAAAGATGCCGGTTGCCCAGATGAATATTGAAATTATGCTTTTGCAGATCTCTCCACTCTTTTTCTTTCTTCTTCGGAAAGGATTTTCTTTCTCATACGGATGAAGTTCGGGGTTACCTCGATGGCTTCATCACCCTGGATGTATTCCATGCATTCTTCCAGGGAGAATAAGATTTTCGGTGCTACACCGGTATCTTTGTCTTTCCCGGAAGCCCTCATGTTGTTCAGCTGTTTGGCTTCCACGATGTTTACCACAAGGTCTCCCGGTTTGTTCTGCTCACCGATGATCATCCCTGCATAGATCTCCTCACCCGGATCAACGAAGAACTTCCCTCTGTCCTGAAGTTTGGCGATGGAATATTCCGTAGCCGGTCCCTGGGTTTTGCTGATTAGTACCCCATTGTTTCTTCCCGGAATCGCTCCTTTGAAAGGCTTGTATTCCGTGAAACGGTGCGCCATGATCGCTTCACCGGCAGTAGCCGTAAGCATCTGGGAACGCAATCCGATCAGACCTCTTGAAGGAATCTCGAATTCCATGTGCTGCATTTCGCCTTTGGTTTCCATGATGTGAAGGTCTCCTTTTCTCTGGGTAGCCAAATCGATTACTCTTGAAGCATATTCTTCAGGAACGTCTACCACCAAAGATTCGTAAGGCTCCAGTTTTTGTCCGTCTTCATCTTCTCTAAGGATTACCTGCGGCTGACCGATGGTCATTTCATACCCTTCCCTTCTCATTGTTTCGATAAGAACGGATAAGTGAAGAATCCCTCTACCGAATACCAGGAATGTGTTGGCGTCATCCGTCTGCTGAACCCTCAATGCTAAGTTTTTCTCCAATTCTTTGGTCAACCTTTCTTTCAGGTGATTGGAGGTAACATATTTACCGTCTTTTCCGAAGAACGGAGAGTTGTTGATGGAGAACGTCATGTTCAGCGTAGGCTCGTCGATGGCCGTTCTTTCCAATGGTTCAGGATTTTCAAGGTCTACGAAAGAATCCCCGATCTGGAAGGAGTCGAAACCTACAACGGCACAGATATCTCCTGCCTGAACTTCGGTTACTTTTTTCTTTCCTAACCCTTCAAAAACATAAAGTTCTTTTACTTTTCCTTTTACGATTTTACCGTCTGCCTGGGCAAGACCGATCCACTGGGATTCTTTCAGTTCGCCTCTCGTTACTTTCCCGATGGCGATTCTTCCTAAGAAAGAAGAGAAGTCCAGGGAAGTAATCTGCATCTGAAGGTTCCCTTCGGTTACCTGCGGAGCCGGAACGTATTGTAAGATCCCGTCCAATAACGGTAAGATGTCTTCAGTCTGCTCCAATGAAGTATTGAACCATCCCTGTTTTGAAGATCCGTAGAACGTAGGGAAATCCAATTGCTCTTCGGTCGCTTCCAGGTTGAAGAACAGATCGAATACCTGATCGTGAACTTCGTCCGGACGGCAATTCGGCTTGTCTACCTTGTTGATGACCACTAAGGGTCTCAATCCTAATTCCAACGCTTTCTGAAGTACGAAACGGGTCTGCGGCATCGGCCCTTCGAAGGCATCCACCAACAGGATTACCCCGTCTGCCATTTTCAATACCCTTTCCACTTCCCCACCGAAGTCGGCGTGACCGGGCGTATCGATTACGTTGATTTTTGTGTCTTTATACGTAACAGAAATATTTTTTGATAAAATGGTAATCCCTCTCTCTCTTTCAAGATCATTGTTATCCATTATCAGTTCTCCACTTTCCTGATTTTCTCTGAAAATGTTCGTAGCATGAATGATTTTATCAACCAGAGTCGTCTTCCCGTGGTCAACGTGTGCGATGATCGCAATATTTCTAATGTTTTGCATGAATGATTTTTACGGGTGCAAAAATAGTGATTTTAAATCAAATACCGTGTATGAAGACCAATAATTTAACAAATTCATAATGAGAACTTTAGTCTGGGAACCGGAAAAGCCGTATTTAAACCTTCAGGGTTTTGAAAACCCTGAAGGTTAGGAAAAGTTGTGATTTTAACGATATTCGTCCTTCAATTTTAATTGTTTGCAAAGGGACAAAAGGTTTTTGATCTCTTAAGCTTAACATCAGCGAGGTGGCTGAGGCTCCCGAAGCCCCGAAATCCGAAGCGCGCCGTCCTCATAACTCCACGGCCCGTTTTCATTCCCCTACTGTAGAAGGGTGCCGAAAAATCAGAGCATTTTTGCGGATGGTTTGCCTACTGCAACATGCTGGTCGTAAGTTCTTAAGCAGGTAAATACGAATACGAGCCCGGAGGCTCGCACCAGCATGAGGTTAAAGGTTTATAATAAGCATATAATCCATATGGATAAGGACCCGGAGGTATACGAAAGCAGTAATCCAATCTGTTCAGGAAACCATATTCCGTAGGAATATCATCTGTGTAGAAAAAAAGATAGCCATGAACAGCACGCCGTGGGTGTGCTATCTATCCTATGCAGCATGTTGGTGAAAGATAGAACTCCGCTGGAGTTCAGCTCTCCTGCTGATATTTTTGCTACACAGATATTGCTCCTACGGAGCAAATTGGTTTTTATAGCGTTGGAAAAATTGACTATTGATAGATACAGGCAGTAATCCAATCTGTTCAGGACACCATATTCCGTAGGAATATCATCTGTGTAGAAAAAAAAGATAGCCATGAACAGCACGCCGTAGGTGTGCTATCTACCCTGTGCAGCATGTTGGCGAAAGATAAAACTCCGCTGGAGTTCAGCTCTCCTGCTGGTATTTTGCTACACAGATGTTGCTTCTCCGGAGCAAATTGGTTTTATAACGTTGGGAAATTGACCATTGACCAGCGAAGCAGATTGACAATTCACGATTACACTTCCGGTGAAAATAAGGCCAGCTGCCCTAGCCCTGATAGAAGCGGCTACCCCACAGCGCGGCTGGAAGGTTGGCGTGTGGAGGATTTGATGTGGGCGCGGGCGGGAATGCGGCGGCGCGAGGAGTAATAGCGGATAGCAGGATCAAGCTCCTGAAAAATCTTCGGTTGTTTAAAAGAGATTGTTAATAATCATAAGGTCATATCTTCTTTGAAAATTTTTTCAACTTTCATGAAAGGCCATAAAAAAGGCCCGGATCGTTTGACCCAGGCCTTTTTATTGGTTTCGTATACGGTTTATACGGTTTGCTCTTCATGTTTCCCTTCGTTGATTTCCTCTACCATCTTTTTGTTGAAGGCCGGTAAATCTTCAGGGGTTCTGCTGGTTACCAGTCCGTGATCGGTTACCACTTCGCTGTCTTCCCATTGTACGCCAGCGTTTTTCAGGTCCTGGCTGATGGATTTTACGGAAGTCATGTTTCTGCCTTCCACTACCCCTGCGTTGATCAGGATCTGTGGTCCGTGGCAGATGGCTGCTACCGGTTTGTGCTGCTCGAAGAAATCCCTTACGAAAGACAGAGCCGATTCATTGGTTCTCAACTGATCCGGATTGATCACTCCGCCCGGCAAAACCAGAGCATCATAATCGGAAGCCGATGCCTCGTCTAATGTTTTATCCACCGGATATTCCTGTCCCCAGTCTTTTTCCGCCCATGCTTTGATGGAACCTGATTCCGGACTTACGATGTGTGCCGTCCATCCCTGTTGTTCCAAATGCTCTTTCGGTGATTTCAGTTCGCTTTCTTCAAATCCGTGGGTTGCCAAAATGGCGATTTTTTTAGACATAATATTAAATTTTTTGGTGTTTACAGTTCAGGTAGAAGAAAAAATGGTGCCGTGAGAAAAATACAAATGCTAAATGTTTGTTAAAAGATAAATTGCTTATTTGAATTGGTAGGATTTCAAACGCGACGGTCGCAAGGGTTTTCTTTAAAGTATTGAGCATATTTTTCGGTCGCTACGGCGTTCCACTCAGCGAATGATAGCTGCAGTTATATGTGATCATTAAAAAGATCTGCCGCATCTGCAAAATCTTTATGGAACAAAGGACACAACTGTTTAGACTTTTGACTAACGTAGCTATATTTCAAACGCGATGGTCGCAAGGATTTTTTTAAAGGGTCGAACATATTTTCCGTTCGCTAAGGTACTTCGACAAGCTCAGCATAAACTATTCACTCAGCGAATGATAGCTGCAGTTATATGTGATCATTAAAATATCTGCCGCATATGCAAAATCTTTATAGAACAAAGGATACAACTGTTTAGACTTTTGACTATCGTAGCTATATTTCAAACGCGATGGTCGCAAAGATTTTTTTTAAAAGGGTCGAACATATTTTCCGTTCGCTAAGGTACTTCGACAAGCTCAGCATAAACTATTCACTCAGCGAATGATAGCTGCAGTTATATGTGATCATTAAAATATCTGCCGCATATGCAAAATCTGCGTGTTAAAAAATCATTCCTAATCGAGATTCTTTGAAATCAGCAGACAAGTTCAAAAATGATAGAGCAGCGCGTAGATGATCAGGCCCTGTAAGAGGATAACCAGACCGGTTTTGATAAGAAACGAGGTTTTGGAAGTTTTATGCCTGTAGGAGATCATGCCCAACAGGGCGCCGGCGGTTCCGCCCATGAAGGTGAGAAAAAGAAGCACCGATTCCGGGATCCGCCGCTGATGCTTTTCGGCCCTACGTTTGTCGAGGCCGAAAGCGAGGAAGGTAATCAGTGTGGAGATGAGGAAAAAATACTTCATGAGGGACAAAGGTAGGAATATTCCCGAAAGTATGGTGGTAAATGGTGAATGGTGATTGGTGAATAGTGAATTTAAAGAAGTTTTGCCTGAGCACAGAGGACACGGAGATTTTTTTAATACATAACGTTTTCAAGTTTCACAAAGCCGTTCTACTTATAAAAGCTCGCAGAGATGGTCATAGAGGATTTATTGTTGAAAAAACGCAATGGCGCAAGAGGGTTTTAAAAGCTTCATGTGTAAAGGCGCAAAGATTTTATCTTTGATCAAATTGTGGAACGCTAAAAATACCTTAACCGCAATTCCCCTCCGAATTTCGGAGGGGTGGCGAAAATTCAAGGAATTTTTGACGGGGTGGTTTTGCAGTGAATGGTGAATTTGAAGCAAGCTTTTGCTGAACACAGAGGACACGCAGATCTTTTTATACTAACCGTTTTCAAGTGTCACAGAGCTACTTCGACAGGCTCAGCATAAACTTTTTCACTTATAGAAGCATACCAAGTTTCTGATAATCGGTGATTGTTGGAAAAACGCAATGACGCAAGAGATTTTTGAATGCTTTGCGTGTAAAGGCGCAAGGATTTTATCTTTGATAAAATTGCGGAATGCTAAAAATACCTTAATCAAAATTCCCCTCCTAAATTTTTAGAGGGGTGGCGAAAATTCACAGAATTTTTGACGGGGTGATTTTAGAGTAAATGGTGAATTTTGCCCTGCAAGTGAATAGTGAATTTGCACCAAGCTTTTGTTGAACACAGAGGACACGGAGATTTTTTTTAAATGCTTGCTGCTTTTGAGTTTCACAGAGCTACTTCGACAGGCTCAGCATAAACTGTTCTACCTGTAAGAGCTCACGAAGTTTATTAAAGCTGATTTATTGTTGGAAAAACGCAACGGCGCAAGAGGATTTTAAAATCTTTGCGTGCAAGGGCGCAAGGATTTTATCTTTGATAATATTGTTAATCGCTAAAAATACCTTAACCGCAATTCTTCTCCGAAATTTTTGGAGGGGGTGGCGAAAATTCAAATAATTTTTGACGGGGTGGTTTGGAGTGAATGGTGAATTTGAAGCAAGCTTTTGCTGAACACAGAGGACACGCAGATCTTTTTATACTAACCGTTTTCAATTGTGGAACGCTGATTTCTAAAGCATAAAATTTCAGAGATTGGTATTAGAGGCAATAAAATTTGACAGCATCAAATTCTTTGCGCCTTTTAGCGTTGCCTTTTCCTGTATTCCTTGCGGCTTTGCGAATCTCCAACCAACCATTTTAAACAGCAAAAAATAAATTGTCTAAAAAAAATCTGATTCATCTGCCCGATCTGCCGGAGATCCCGTTTTTTGAAAACCCTTTCATCAAATTCAAACCCATTGGAAATTAACAGCGGAATTTTTTATTTTTGTTCTATCTAAAACTGAATATCAATGACCGTACACGATCTGGTGGGCAGCTATACTGTCCAGGGCAGCAACCAGGAAGCGACCGATGCTGTGACCTATCACGGCTTCCTTACCCTTTCTCTGGATGAGAACGACCGCATTCTCGCCCAATGGCTCATCGGCGACCACGAACAACACGGCACCGGGTTCTACAAAGATGGCATCCTGGTGATCAACTTCCGGTATGAAGGAGAAGATCAGACTTACAAAGGCGTTGCCGTTTACCGCTGCCTCAGTCCTGATGTGCTGGACGGGTTCTGGTCGGAGAAGCACGGGGATCCGAGGTTTCTGGGAAGCGAGTTTTGTGTGCGGATTAAGAATGTGGGGATTTTGAATTGACAAAAATCCGAATCTTATTAATAAAATTGAGATCAGTGTATAATTACTAACGCTAAAATTCTAATATTTTACTGAACCATACGAATTTCAAAAGAACCTTTCAACTCTGAAAATCCTGAAAACATATCCATATAAAATTTAGCATGGGTAACAACGCCGTTCTTAGGATTTATCATATATTCGCCTTCATATTTCCGGGTTAACTTCATCTGAGATGAATATTTATCTGACGATACAAAATTCATCACTGCTTTTATCATTACGACATCGTCTTTTACCGAGGTACAAACGTACTCTGTGTCAATAAATTCAAAAAACATATCCGGTTTTGCAGTTTTTTTCGACTTCCACCGGCTTCCCACCTTAACAGGTGTTTTTGGAAATTCAACGACAAATACCTCCATATTGATTATCTGTTTCGGAACGTTATCCAAATCGGCAGAAGCACCATATTTCGTATAAGTCCGGGTATAGGTCTGTCCTACGAATTCTCCATATCCCAAATCCTGATGATCGTCCGATTCAGCCGATAAGCTTTCCACCTCAACATTCATATTAACTAAATCATCATTTTTTGTGTAATCCGTCTTAAGATTTCCTTTGATGTTTAGCTGTTTTGAATTCATATCGTATTGATAGGTAATGGTTCCTGACGGACGGTATTCCAGAGCGATTTCTTTCTGATTCTGTGCACAACCGGCAAAAAATATCAGGCTAAGAAGAAGATAAATGAATTTCATTGAATCGTATATAGGGTTATTAATTATTTTAACCGCAAAAATAACCTATTTTCCGGATAACTGATCTTTCTTCTCATTTTTAGTAATCTATTCGAGTAAAATCCTGAAAAGAATTTTGTCTCGGGAACCGGTAAACTCTGATAGCCCTATGGATCAATACACGAATTTTCATCCGCCGGTTTCCTTCACCCGGCATGGTCAGGGTTAAATAGCTTTAGAAAATGGTTTGGGAAAGTTGACGCTCCCATCACGACATGGATCGCATTAATGGAAAAGCGTACTATTTCGTTGACCGTAAAGACCGCGCGCAATACGACCGACCGAAAGGAACTTCCATCTTCCATCTTCCATCTCCCATCACCCGGCCTCTCCCCTTTCCAACATGAGCTGCGCGGCATCCAGCATTTTCTGAAGATGGAGAAAATAGGTAATGGTATTCCCTTCCGGGTAATCCCCGAAAGGCCCCAGGGAAAAATAAGCAATCCCCGTGATGAAATGATCGAATACTGCCAGGCGGTGGTTATCAAACGCCCTCCGGAAGACCAGGACCGGGTCTGCGTATTCCGCCTCCGACAAACTTCCCTGTTTCAGTTGGGACGGATGTTCTTTGGAAGGGTTGAGCCGGTATTTCCCGGAGGTCCGGCTGAGATAATCAGCCGCCCGGATGAAAGACCGCAGCGAAAGATAAAAGTGAAAGACCACCGAAGGATCCTTTTCCGAAAGCACTTTGCGTTTCACCGCATACCGCATCATCGAAGACAGGTGTTCTTTCGCCTCACTGAGCGGATAGGTCGTGAAAAATGCATCGAACAATGGGAGCGGATTGCTTCCGGTACGTCCTGCCCAGAACGCGGCGTCGAAATCCGGTTTTTTCTTTTTCATATCTGTATGTTTTCAGGGACGAAGTACGATAGCTACGGTCAGGTATCCTATTCCCGAAACGGATATTGTAGTTGCCTTATTAGGATTTTTACCGGATAATTGTTAGTTTTACCCTTCCGGTTTTCACGGAACCGCCGTATCTTTACCGCACCTCAAAAACAAAAAACAACACACATGGAACAGAAAATACACCAGGGACGCAACATCAAACGATTCAGGGAAATGCTGGGCATCAAGCAGGAAGCCCTCGCCTTCGACCTCGGCGACGACTGGAACCAGAAGAAAATTTCCCTCCTCGAACAGAAAAGCGTGGTGGAAAAAGCCCTGCTGCAGAAAATCTCCGAAGTCCTGAACATTCCCGTGGAGGCGTTTCAGAATTTTGATGAGGAGCAGGCGATCACCGTTATTGCAAATACATTCAATACTCATGACCAATCAAGTGGTGTGAGCGTACATCCTATAACAAACGTTAACCCTATCGAAAAATGGATTGAGGCTTTGGAGGAGATTAAGCGGCTGAATGCGGAGTTGATTATGGCTAAGGATGAGCAGATTCGATTGATGGAGAAGTTGATTGAGAATAATAAAGCCTGAGGATTCTCAGGCTTTGTTTATAAATGTATCAAATATATTTTTCCCTATATCCGGATCGAGCCTTCCGTCTTTATCCAAAACAGATATTTTACCCAGACCACAGTGATGATGGCTATCACTTTTCAAAGGGACAAACTGATGGAATACATTTGTGTTATCCTGAACATTATGTGCAGGATACAGCAAAAGTGAATTTTCACTGTTCCAGTATTCATTATACACATACATCTGTCTCAGATCATGCGTAGAAGGCTGTGACTGATCTATATTTTTCCATTTTGTGTCTATAATCAGTTTTACCTTATTCTCCTTTTCAACGATGATATCAGGGCGTATATAAATACCGTTCCAGAAAGGTTTTGAGTTCTGGCCGTATATGCTAATTTCAGATCCTCCTGCTGCCTGTTTCAGTTTTATCAACACATATTCTTCCCAAAGACGGTTCATATCAAAAAGCAAAGCCAGCATTTTTTCTGATCCACCAGAAATATTCGGTGCGTAATTCAGAATAATGAGTCTCGCTATAGACAATGCCGTTTCATAGGGTGCGGTTTTTCTTGATTTCGGAACTTTCAAGAAAGTATTCTCGTTAGCTTGAATACTCTTTACCTCCGGAAAATTAAGCTGTACGGTTTTGCATTTGCCGTAAATATAAGTTCCTTTTGAAAGCCCAGCAATAATTTCCAGTGCCTGGTTTAAAATCTGATGAATCAGATGATCTTTTTCATACACCTGATGCGTTGTATAAAAGCGTTCCTTATGCACAAGATTTCTCTGGATATGCCCTGCAAATTCCAGTTTACCTTTTAAAGCTTTCACGTTTCCTGTATGTTGGTAGTACTGTTTGATCAATCCCTGATGAATGAGCAATTGTACTTCATCTAAAAACCATTCAAAGTAAATATCCAGCAGGTGTATCGATTGCCGAGATACATTGGCCTGACCAACCTGCTGTATTTTTAATTTCCTGGTCGCTTTCAGCATCTGGATCAATACGTTCTGCCATTTATCTTTGTTTTCTTTGGTATCACATTCGTAACGGTCTATTTTAGGGAGGATTTCTATTGTCAATCCATCAACCTGGATAACACCGACGTATTGTTTGAAAACTATACCATTATGTTTCAAATCGAAATACTGATAATTATGTAAAGCATTGATTTTTGATAGTGCCACAAAGTGACTGTTATGAAAGCCTTTGTCACCAGTTGCAAGAAAGCTATGTTCGAAAACCTGTATGATATTTTTCTCTGCCATTTACGCAAGCAATGTCTCCAGTGCATTCTCAAAATTAAAGACCTTATCATCAAAAGGAATCAACTCATATGACTTTACGATATCTATTTCAGTTCTTGTTTCGAAATCTGCAAAAACATTTTGCTGGTTGACTTTTAAAATCTCTTTCTCTCTTACAAAACCTTTTCCTAAAATAAGTCCTATTTTACTGTAGTCATTGTAAAAATATTCCTGTAGAAGGGGAATAATTTCATTTTTAAAGGATGATCTGAAATCCTCTTTCATGAAATAAGAATGGCCCAGCGTATAATTTCTATCAAGAAGCATTTCTAATCTGATATTGATCTTCTCCATAATTTCAGCTCTCTTGAAATTATCTGAGAATACTTTATTTTTTACCACAGTAATATCAGGCATCATCTCAACAAAGCTGAAACGTCTTCTTAATGCAGTATCTAAAGCTTCTACACTGCGGTCTGCTGTATTCATAGTTCCGATAATATATAAATTAGGCGGAACACAAAACTGCACTTCACTTTTAGAATAGGGTAAAGTTATTCTTGTTTCATTGGGTTGTCCTAAACGTTTGTCCTTCTCTATCAAAGTAATCAACTCACCAAAAATCTGGGAAACATTTCCTCGGTTGATTTCATCAATAAAAAGATAGAATGGTTCACTTACTTCAAATTTTGCTCTAATGACTTCTGGAGAACTCGTAAGTGCATCATTTAAATCCTCAAAACCGGCAAGATTAGCAGCCTTGTCACATGCTAATTTAAAAATACCATCCTGTAAAATGTATTTAATATCATTGCTGTCTACACTCTCGTCATCACTCTGATTTAATTCCGGCTTAATTCCTTCAAGGAAATCTTCATATGAATATGATTGGTGAAAGGTCGTAAAGAAACTATTACCAGGCAGAGCTATTATCTTTTTCTCTTCAGGATCAGCATCACTAAAATTAATATTATTTACCTGTAACGCCTGTATCAAGGAATTCCATCGTTTACCTCCATTAAGTTTACCAAAAGTTGGTGTATAGGAAGCAGACAGAAGTTCGGGAGTGTCAAATATTTTAATCCATCGGACTTCAACAGTCTGAAAATCAAAATTTGTTGCTTCAGCTCTGGAGAAATCATAATCATGTTGTGCTTCAGCAATGCCATAAAATTTCTTACCTGAAATGATACAGAAATAATCGCCTTTTTTTACATCAGCAAAATAAGTCCGCATCTTATAGTTTTCGGTTTTATTTTTGTCCAGAGTTTTCAGGTTACCAAGGCTCACACTACACCACTCATATCCTAGCCTGTTTCCCTTCTTAAGGTCATTCCAAAGATATCCGCCTTGTCCGGGAGCTAAGTGCCAGAATGTCCTATGGCGTTCAACCTTTACTGAAACATCAGGTTTTACGATTTTTGTACTTCTTGCAGTATTAAGAAATGAATTTATTTTATATGTTTTGCCTGTTCCCGGAGGTCCATAGAAAATCTGATTAAGTGAAGTAAGATCAAATATTCCTTTTTCACCTTCCTCAATTTCCTCCTCCCGGTCATTAACCCATAAAGATTTTGTATAATCAAAATAATCCTGATCAGCAGGCTTATTAGATAAGAGAAACCGATGAAGGTTTACAAATTTCTTTTCTCCGGTATACCCTAAAGACTCAGCAGCACTATACAAGGAATCCCATTTAAAGATATTAACGACGTTAAAATTACTGTAAAGAAAAGCAATTTTCCATTTATACGCATCCCCCAGATCAATAGCAGCAATATCTTCTATTTTACCATTCTGAATTTTGGTTATAATATCAATTAGAATATTCCTAATAGATTCAAATGCTCTTTCCCTTGTTTCACCGTATTTAAAAAACCATGCATATTCACCATCAGTTATACGGTTGCTTATTGTCACCGGAGAAGTTTTGTTTCTTCTTTTGTATATTCCAAACTTATAGGCAGAACCTCCCCAAACGCTTCCCAATAAATTTGTTTTGGCTTCAACCCAATAACAAAAAGATGTTTTATCGAGGTTTGTATATTCTTCAAGTGTTAAATTTTTAATTTTATCTAGTGGCCACTCTTCTAGAAATTCTTTTTTAAGCTGATAGTATTCTGAATTTGTCATTGGGTATTTTGCGTAAATAGATATGAATCGTACATGTGTGATTTATAAATTTTGATATTAATCATTATCAAAAATATTCATACTATCGTCATCAAAATCATCATCAGCACGATTGGGAAACATCATATCCAATTCTCCTTCGCTGTCGTAAAAATCAAACTCTTTTTTCATCGCTTCTATTTCCTTGATAAGCTCCTCATAAAATGACTTATCTCCCTTATCAAAACTCTGTTCTAGTGCAATTTCAATTTTCTCATGCAATTCATTAACAGCTTGTTCTGCATCATAGTTACCGTTTTCCAGTTCTTCTCTGAGTTTGTCTAATTCTTCTTTGTAAAATTCCCAATTTTTCATGTTATTACTTTTTGATTTTAACTATTATTTTCTATTCTTCTTAAAATTCTCCGCCTGTTCCAGCACATTCTTGTACACATCATCCTGGGTAATGGGCGGATAGCCATATTCATGAAGCTTTACGATAATCTCCATTTTCAGTTGGGCCTTAATGTCTTCCCGGTCATTCCAGTCAGGGAATCTGGCGGTATTGTCTACGATTTTCTTAATTTCCCTTGCCAATTCCAGCATTTTATCCTGATCGAACTCAAAACCGTACTGTCTGCAGATCATATCCAAGATATCATAAAAAGCCTTTTCTTCGTAATCGATTCCCAGTTCTTCAAAAGAAGCCATCTCCGTACGGAGTTTTAAGATCAGGTCCAGGATCTGTTCTGAGGTATCGGTTTGTATCCCGTTGTAGTCAAGCAGGTCGCTTTCACTCCGCTCATTATAGCTGTTGATGATCCGCTGAAGCCTTTCGGAGAATTCGATGCCTTTTACTTTGTTTACTTTTTTAAAATCAGAAATAGCCTGTTTCAGTAATCTTTCAAGGATTTTAATCTTCGTATTCGGTAATTCCAGCGCGTTGATCTTTTCCAGAAATTTATCGTTGAACAGGTCAATGGCGTTGGCTTTGTTGTTATCCAGTTTGAAGATTTCTTCCACCCCTTCCGAGACAATGGCGTCTTCCACCATTTTGCTTACTTTGGCATTCATCTGTGCGGTATCCGGAGCTTCCCCTTTGGTGAGCTTGACGACAATCGACTTCACAGCAAAATAAAAATGAATTTCATCAGTCTCCTTATTACTGAAGATTTCTGAACCGCAGGTAAGATTGTAGGCAGACTTTAATTTTTTGGTGATGTCGACAAAGAACTTTTCTGACTTTTCAGTCTGCAGCACCAGCTCAGAAGCACGGTTCAGGCAATGCAGCTGCTCAACGGGAGACCCTTCATAATATCCGGTGGTATCAAACCCGTAAAAAAACTGCCGAAGCAGATCCAGCTGGTCCTTTACAACAATCACGGCTTTATCCAGGTCTTCAAAATCATCCGCGGCCGTTGAATTATTAAATAACCCCAATGCATGGTTCAGGTTTTTTTTGATGCCGATATAATCCACTACCAGACCTTTGTCTTTTCCTTCAAATTTCCGGTTCACCCGGGAAATGGTCTGGATCAGATTATGGGTCTGAAGAGGCTTATCAATATAAATCGTATCCAGAAACGGAACATCAAAGCCCGTCAGCCACATGTCGACAACGATGGCTATTTTAAAATTGGAATGGATCTGCTTAAACTGCCGGTCCAGTTCTTTCCGGTCTTCCCTGTTGCCAAGTATATTCCAGAGGCTCTCTTCATCATCTTTGTTTCTGGTCATAACCATTTTCACGCGCTCAACGGCCTTTACTTCTTTCCGTTCTTTTTCAGTGAGATTTTCCGGAATCTCTTTCTTATTCCATCCCGGTCTCAACTTGGTAATTTCAGTAAATAGTTTAAATGCAATTTCCCGTGAAGCACATACAAACATTACCTTTCCAGCAACAGTTGCTTTTTCTTCGATCCGTTTTTCATAATGCCGGATGAAATCCTGAGCAATGGCTTCAATCCTTTCCGGGTCACCTAACACCGCTTCCATCCTCGCGATGGCCTTCTGGCTGGCTTCCACATGATATTCCGAGGCGCCTTCTGCCACCGCATTTTTGTAGTATTGTTCAATCTCATCCACTTTAGAGTGATTAAGGTTGACTTTCGCAGCCCGGCCTTCATACACCAGCCGGACAGTGATTTCATCTACCACCGATTCAAACATCGTATAAGAATCGACCACAGGACCGAAAACGTCCAGCGTTTTATCGATTGGGGTTCCTGTAAATCCTACATAGGTCGCATTGGGAATGGAATCATGCAGGTATTTGGCAAAGCCGTATGATTTTTTCACACCTTCCTCATCAATCCGGACTTTCAGATCCAGGTTGACCTGCGAGCGGTGGGCTTCGTCGGAAATACAGATGATGTTGTTCCGTTCGCTCAGCACCTCATCGTCTTCGGCAAATTTCTGGACGGTCGTCAGAAAAACACCGCCGCTTTCCCTGCCTTTCAATCGGGAACGCAGATCGGCGCGGGATTCTATGTTGATAATATTTTCATCGCCGATGAAATTCTTGGCATTGGCAAACTCTCTCGAGAGCTGGTCATCCAGGTCGGTACGGTCGGAGATAATGATGATGGTCGGACTGGCTAGCTGCGTGGAACGCATCAGCAGCCTCGACAGGAAAAGCATGGTAAAACTTTTTCCACAGCCGGTGGCCCCGAAATAAGTCCCTCCTTTCCCGTCACCTTCGGGCTTCCGGTGCTTTTGTATACTATCAAACAGTTTGTTGGCAGCATAATACTGCGGGTACCGGCATAGGATTTTTTCTTCTCTTCTGGAAGTATCTGGGAACAGGATAAAATGATGCAGGATATCGCACAGCCGCTTTTTATTCAGCATTCCATGGACAATGGAAGTGGCGGTATGGATTCCTGTAAGGGCTTTCTTTTCGTCACCTGTGATCTTGTGCCAGCCGTAGAAGAAATCATAAGGGGCAAACAGAGATCCGGCTTTGTTATTCACGCCATCGCTGATGATACAGAAGGCATTGTATTTCATCAGTTCCGGGATGTCTCTCTTGTATCTCTGTGTTAGTTGTTCGTATGCATTAAAAATCGTAACGTGCTCTTCAATTAAGGTCTTAAACTCAAAAACTACTACCGGAATTCCGTTGATGTACAGGATCAGGTCCGGAATACGGAGTTCGGTACCCTGGATTTCCAGCTGATTCACTACCTTAAAACGATTGGTTTCCAAAAGGCTGCTTTCATCTACATCAATATACCGAATGTGCAGGTCTTTTTTGGCAGGATTGTTCCTTTTGAAAATCATCCCGTCGGCCAGCAGCTTCCCGATATGCTTATTGCTGTCATACAGACTGGAAGCCGGCTGATACGCCAATTCATTGATCAGGGTTTCCAGTTCTACCGTTTCCAGATCCGGATACCGTGACAACAGAAAATCACTCAGGTCTTCCCGAATCAGAACTTCCTGACGGGATGCCCGGACGACGTCTTTGCCATTCAAGTACGCATAACCTTCTTCTTCCAGAAAATGGATGAATGATTTTTCTAATTGGCATTCGATATATTTCATGGGTTATAAATTCTCGTAATACTTTAATTTTCTTTTATTGAATGCAGGCATTGCTCCTTCCAAAACTTTTACAATGCACTCGTTAATTTCCGGATTTTCGATTGCGCCAGCTTTAAATGAAAATTTATAATTATTTTCTTTATCGAGTTCAGTATAAATTACTTGTTCTGCATCTGCGACAACTGCTAAATTTGGATTATGCGTTACTAGTATTATTTGTCTTTTTGATTTAGCCTTCTTAATAAATGGAACTAAAATATTTGCAACACTGTGATTATCGAGATTGTCTTCTGGCTGATCTATGATTAATGGTATATCATTATTGTCGAGTAACAGGTAAAATATTAGTAATAAAGCACCTTTTTCACCAGGAGATAGTTGCTCTAAGTTTTTACTTCCTTGACGTAATTCATAATTATAATCAACAAAATCCAAGGCAAATAAATAATCATATAAATCAACCACATCATTTACTTGATTTTCAATATTTGTCTGTTTACCGCCTTCTCGAAAATCCGTAAAAAATGGGTTTACCAAATTTTCTAATAAATTACTAACATTTTCAAAATTGCTAATATCTGCATTCTCGATTATTTTTCTAAATTGTAATTCTGCATTTTCTTTTCCGTAAAAAGTCCCTACTTTATTGAAAGATATAAAATCTAAAAACCGTTTCTGAAAATTTGATGTAAGACTAAAAGATGCTTCTATTTCTATTGGATAAGCAGAAAGCATTTCATTGTTCTCACTAATAATAGTATCAATACGTTGTTTTACATTTTGGTATGTGGATAATACAGAACTTTTTAATTCAAAGATCTCTCTAATCAATTTTAATCTTTCAATTTTTTCAGCTTCAATTTCACTAGTAAGATTTACATTTAAATAATTCAATTCCTTTTTATAAAACTCCAATGTACCTTGGAGATTTGCATTTCCAATTATTTTACTTTTAAGATCTTCCCAATTGTTCTTTTCTACAAGATAGTGTTGATAAACTTTGTCAGCTTCGCCTAAAGATTTTTGTATATCTTCTTTTGCATCTATATATCCTTTTAAAACGTTCTTTTCAGATTTATAATTAGGATCAGTAGAAGTAGATTCTCCTAATGCTAATTTGTAATATTCATAAAGTGCATTCTTTTCGGATAATAATTTGTCTAAATTTTCAAGATTTGACGTTACTTTAATTAATTCATTAATATCAAGATTTTCATATTTAGATAATTCCGGAACTAAACTATTTTTAAAATCAACAACTTCTTTTACTTTGTTTTCTATCCTTTGTTTAAGTGATTTTAACTCATTAATCTCAATTAAAAGACTCAATTTTAACTCTTCAATTGCTTTTATTTTCTCTTCTTGAAGTTTGATATTCTTATTTAATCCTTCAATCTCATCATTGATAATTTTATTTTGTACCGCATGTTCAGGATTATCATTGGGATTTGCAACAGCAATAGGCTCAATTAAAGCATTCAGTTCATCTTGCTTTTGCTTTATATGATCTTCAATACTTTTTTTATAGAGTGGATTTAACTTTACTTCCTTATTGAATATTAATTCATTAACAAAATGTAATTTACCTTTCAGTTGAGTAATTTCTTCTTTACTCACACTATTTTTATAATCTATTAATTCTTTGAAATTTTTCTTTCCTAATTTTTCATCTTCTTCCAAGTGAGTAAACACAACATCCTCGATTTCTTTATTGAAACCTTCTACTGATTCATTTGTTATACTTTCAAAATAACCTTGGGGTAAATACTTTACTTTTTCTGTAAATGAAGTATCAATTTTATCGTTAAGATTTTTGGTACTTTCAGTTCCACTTAACCATTTTAGTTTTGCTTCAAAATTTTGTGAGATTCGACCATTATTTTCACCAAATTTTTTCTTATTTAAGAATGAAAAATCATCATGACTTCCGTTATAGTCTCCACAGAGTCCAATAATATCTGCTAAAGCGCTTTTGCCATTTCCTTTATTACCAATTATAGCAACTAATTCAGGATTAAGTGGAATATTCACTTCATTAAACCATTCACCATGGGTAGATTGATTATATCCCGAAACCTGATTAATTTTAATAGATTCTATATATTTGGTACGATTTGTTGTAATTCTATGTTCGATAGGGTTTTTATCATTTATCACAACTCTATCTATAGGTTCGACAATTAAATGCTGTAAAGCTTTAAAACTTTTTTCACCTTTAATCCAGCAGTATCTATCTGTTGGATTAGAATCTCTATCACGTAATTTTCCGAACGGGTAGTCTAATTGATGCGCGTCACTACCTTTAATACAAGCAATGTTTTTCCCAACATCGGTAACGCATCTATCACTTAAAAAATAAGAGATTTGCCTTTTGTTTCCTGATCCTAATATGTGAGCAATATTAATAATTCCTAATTTAAAAAATCCATCATTAATTGGATCAATAGCGTCAATTCCACCGTATTCATCATAAGGCACCCAAACTAAAAACTTATTTTTTAAAATAGATGAGTTTAATTTTTTAATAGTATCGAAATAATCGAAAGATATTTTACTTAATTCTTCAACGGTTGTAATATGTCCTAATTTCGATTCGTTTCCACCATCAAATTTACATTCTAAACTATTTAATTCTACTTCTATACTATTGAGATCAGTATTATTATCAAAAATTATATGAAAATTGATACTTACTCCACCTTCGGTAGCTGTCGAATTTTTATGATTAATTTTATTATTCATTCTAAACTCCACAACTGGAAAAAGAATTTTCCCTTCAACTCCTCCCAAATTCATAATTTTCTTATACCCTTGTATAGAACAATAATCATTAATTCCTATAACATCAGCTTGGGAAGTTTTCAAATTATCAATTAAAGTTGGATAATCAGAATCTGATGCAAATCCTGATGCTGGTGTATGCACATGTAAATCCCAAATATTCCATTCCGACCCTTTATTTATCATAGTAGTAAGTTTTTATAGCTATAAGTTTTAGTTTTTTTAAGCACCCACTTCCTCCCCAACCGCCAACCGTGACAACAACAAATTTTGTAACTGTGCGATTTTTCGGTTTTGATCAATTATATTTTTTATTTGTTCGAAAAGCTTTTTTATAATTTCTTCAAAATTTGTGTAAATAAGATTGTTATTAGCTTTCAAAACTTGTATGTTATTTAAAATTCCTTGTGTTAATAACGGATGACTACTCCCTTCACTTTTAGAATTAAGATTTAAACTTTTCAGCAGGAGAAAATCTAAATATATAGTGTCATTTTTTGAAATACCCGCTAAAGCATTATCACTAACCCATACTTTGCTATCATTATAATATACAGAACCACAATACGCTCCTACGCGACCTATAATATTCAATCTTTCATAATTATTTTTATTCACAAATTCGATTATTCCATTTCCTCCATAAACAGGAATATTTCCGCCAATAATTGGCTTACTTTTTCCATTTTTTATTAACACAAAATCTTCAAGTTTCCCAACTTCCCACCCCTCCGGAATCTCCTTCCCAAGCTCCTCATTCCAAACCATTTTACCGCCGGAAGATTTGTAAGGTTGTCCTATCACCACCCCGTCCTGCGGACATCCCTCCGACAGAGGGGAATATGGAAACTCAAAATCCACAAACCAATGTTTATACAAAGCCTGCGCAGTAGCTTCCAACTTTTCGCAAATCTGCTCGTTGACTTTTATTTTGTTGGCTATGCTGTGGTATTGCGCAACAATCTGTCGCTGTTCTTCGATGGGAGGAATAGGTAATTCAACTTCACACATATCTTTCCAATCAAAAACTTCTCTAACACTACCAATGGAATGGTATCTAGCATATCTGTCAAATTCTGGTCTCGAGAACCACATCATCAAATAATCTGGAGAAAGTTTATTTTCATCAATTATTTTAAAACATGTATATGCTTGAGAAATCATAGCCTTATCAAAATCTTTTAATAATGCTATTCCTATTTTATCGCCACGTCTAGATGTATCTGCTATATAAACAAAGTTATTTTTCTCAATCAGTTTATATTTTGACATATCGGATCCAATTGTATTGGCTATCGATGTGATGAATCTTTTTTGCACAGAAACTCCTAATAGTGGAGCATCTGATAAATCCCTATTCCGATTATCTATTAGTTTAATATAATTTCCAAGTTTTTTATAACTCATATCCCAAAGCTTTAAAAACATTGGAAACCTCCTCTTTCAATTGGCTTTCCTGCTGAAACAGTTCTTTTAAATCATTCTGTAAACTTTGCATCTGCTCAGCATAATCCAGACTTTCATCACGGTTTACAAATTCAATATATTTACTCGGCACCAAAGAATAATCTTTTTTACGGATATCTTCCAGACTGGCGCTGTAGGAGTATTCGGGAATATCTTGATAGGTTTCTTCCCAATGGATTTGTTGCCAGTTGTGATAATGCGTAGCAATAGCCGTAATCTCTCCTTCGCCAAAATGAATGAACTTCTTTTCAAACGGCTCCCCTTTCTGGCGCAGATCCATAAACAATACTTCTCCTTTGCGGTTTCGGTAGTTTTTGACACCATCATTCACTTCAAAAGTTCGTTCGCTTTTATTGCGGTTCAGGATCCAAAGCGTTACCGAAATATCGGTTGAATAAAACATAGCTCTGGGTAGGATGATAATTGCTTCCACCAGATCATTTTCAATAATCTGTTTCCGGATTTTATATTCTTCACCACCGCCGCTCAAAGCACCGTTGGCCAAAATAAATCCGGCAACACCGTTCTGGGACAGCTTGGAGATCATATTCAGAATCCACGCGTAATTGGCATTGGATTTTGGGGGTATTTCATAGCCTGCCCATCTCGGATCATTGATCAGTTCGCTGTCCGCCCGCCAGTCTTTCAGATTAAAAGGCGGGTTGGCCATGATATAGTCGGCTTTCAGGTCTTTGTGCTGGTCGTCGCCAAAGGTATCTGCCGCTTTATTTCCCAGATTGGAAGAAATCCCACGGATGGCAAGGTTCATCTTAGCCAGTTTATAGGTGGTATTCGTCAGCTCCTGACCATAGATGGAAATGTCTTTTTTATTTCCCTTATGCTTTTCAATAAACTTCAGCGACTGTACAAACATGCCGCCTGAACCGCAGGAAGGGTCATAGATTTTGCCTTTGTACGGTTCTATCATTTCCGCAATCAGATTAACAATGGATTTCGGCGTATAAAACTCACCCTTTCCTTTTCCTTCGGCAATCGCAAATTTGCTCAGGAAATATTCATACACACGGCCTACGATATCGTGGGCCTCGTCTTTCAGGGTATCGATATTGTTGATGGTGTCCAGCAAAGCCGATAACTTGGACTGATCCAGTCCGAGACGGGAAAAATAATTATCGGGCAACGCGCCTTCCAGGGATTTATTGGTTCGTTCAATGGTTTTCAGGGCAGAGTCTACAATCAGGGTGATATTTTCCTGTTTGGCATTCTCCATGATGAAAGTCCAGCGGGATTCTTCCGTCAGGTAAAAAATATTTTCCGCCTGGTAAAACTCAGGAATGTCCAGAAAGGCTTCTTTGTGTTGGTCAATGAGTTCCTGTCTCCTTTTCACAAATTTGTCATTCGCAAATTTGAGGAAAATTAAACTCAACACCACGTGTTTATATTCGGAAGGTTCCACAGAACCCCGTAATTTATTAGCTGAATCCCAGAGGATTTCTTCGGTACTTTTGGTTTTTACAGCAGTCTTCTTCGCCATTGTCTAGTCTTGATCTATTAAAACACAAATATATCGGTATTCTATGATAATTTCAGAGATAAATTTTAATTTTCAGATGGATGATCAGATTCTATTTTTCAAATTTATAACCTATTGACTTTTCCCATTCATCGCATCCACCATGGAATTAAACTTCCGGTTGCTGCCGTCTTCATTCTTGACTTTCGTATTCTCAAAAAACGAAGTTGCCTGCCCGTAATCAATAGACACGGTCACTTTATTGCTGAGGAATCTCGATTCACCTACGATCTCAGCGTAGACAAATTTGGGAGTGGTCTGCGCGTGCAGGAAGGAAAGGATGCCACAGAGGGCGGTCAGGAAAAACAGTTTTTTCACGGTTAAAGTTTTTTCAAATATAGATAAAAAAACGATTTCACTATTACGGGAAACCGTAAAATTATTATTCAGGTCATATTTAGAAATGGTTGAAGCCAAAATTCCTCCGCCTTCGAGAACCTCAGGCATCGGGCTCTCCCGACAATGACAACAATCAAATCAAACACCGGTGGCTGAGGCACTCGAAGCCACATTCCTCTGCCTTCGAGAACCTCAGGCATCGGACTCTCCCAACAATGACAAAAATCTAATCAAACACCGGCGGCTGAGCGGAGCCGAAGCCACACCATTTTAGAATTCCCACAAATCATCATTTGAATTTGTGGTATTGCCGGTTTTGGATTAATTTAAGCGTTTCTAAAATGAGCGATCCGAGATGAGCAGACTTTACGCTATTTTGAGTTTCTTTTTCCTTTGCGGGGCAGGATTTTTTTGTTCGGCCCAGCAGCCGGTGCGGCATAGTTTTGCATTGGGCGATGCCGATTTTTTACTGGACGGGAAACCGCTGCAGATGATTTCCGGCGAGATGCATTATCCCCGCATTCCAAGGGAGTTGTGGCGCGAACGGATGAAGATGGCGAAAGCGATGGGACTGAATACCATCGGAACCTATGTGTTCTGGAACGTACATGAAGAAACGCCGGGTGTCTATGATTTCAGCGGGAATAATGATATTGCGGAATTTGTGAAGGTAGCCCAAGAAGAAGGCCTTTGGGTGGTTTTACGTCCAAGCCCTTACGTCTGTGCGGAGTGGGAATTCGGCGGATATCCTTGGTGGCTGCTGAAAGACCGGAACATGCAGGTAAGAAGCACCGATCCGAAGTTTATCTCCGCCTACACCCGCTACATCAAAGCGCTGACGAAGCAGCTGATCCCGCTTCAAGTTACCCACGGCGGGAATATCCTGATGATCCAGATCGAAAACGAATACGGATCCTACAGCAACGATAAAACCTACCTGGACCTGAACCGGAAAATCTTCAGGGAAGCCGGTTTCGACGGCATCCTTTTCACCTGCGACGGTGCCGACCAGATGCCGAAGGGTTACCTGCCCGGCTACCTTCCGGCGGTTAACGGACTCGAAGATCCGGCACAGGTCAAAACCCTGATCAACAAATACCATAACGGCAAAGGGCCGTATTATGTGGCGGAATGGTATCCCGGATGGTTCGACGACTGGGGCAAAAAGCATGCGGACGTATCTGCGGAACAGTCGGCAAAAACCCTGGACAAACTGCTGGCTGCCGGCATTTCCGTCAATATGTATATGTTCCACGGTGGGACCACCCGCGGATTCATGAACGGTGCGAATATGAACAAAGACAATCCGTATTCGCCCCAGGTTTCCAGCTACGACTACGATGCCCCGCTGGATGAAGCCGGAAACCCGACGGAAAAATTTTATGCGTTCCGGAAAGTGATTGCGGGCTATCTTCCGGCAGGGGAAACTTTACCGCCAGTTCCTCAGACTAAGCCTGCCATAAAGATGCCGGATATTGCCCTGGAACAGTACGCTGATGTTTTCAGTCAGCTTCCGAAACCGGAAACGTCTGTAAAGCCTTTAACGTTTGAGGATCTGGACCAGGCTTACGGTTTTGTTTTGTACCGCACCAAAATCAAAAAAGGAGGCCTGCTGAAGCTGAAAGAGCTCAGGGATTACGCGCAGGTGTACGTCGACGGAAAATACCTGGGAAGCCTCGACCGCAGGCTGAAGCAGGACTCGATGAACCTGACCGGAATTTCCCCGGATGCCGTCCTCGATCTTTGGGTGGAAAACAACGGGCGGATCAATTACGGCCCGTTCCTGAATGACAACCGGCACGGCATTACCGGATCGGTTTCGATTGACGGCCGGGTAATTTCCGGCTGGAACATGTACCGTTTCCCTTTTAAAACGACTGGGAAATTTTCTTTCAGTAAAAATAAAGATCAGAAAACCGGCCATCCTGCTTTGTACAAAGGAAGTTTTACCCTTCAGCAAGTGGGAGATACTTATCTGGATATGCGCACCTTCGGGAAAGGTTTTGTTTTCCTGAACGGCCATCACCTGGGCAAATACTGGAACATCGGCCCGCAGCAGACTCTTTATGTTCCGGCGTGCTGGCTGAAAAAAGGAAGGAATGAAGTAATTGTTTTCGATGAGGTTCAAGCCGGGCATACGGCACTTCCCTCCCTGGACCATTCGATTTTAGATCAAAACATAAAGGCTGAGAAATGAAGAAACGGATACTCACCTTCGGAATCATTTTAGCCATGATATCCGGGCATGCACAAAAACCAATGCAGCCCTACGGAGCTCTTCCGACCGAAGCACAGCTGAAATGGCATGAGATGGAAATGTATTGCATCGTCCATTACGGCAGTGCCACTTATACCGATAAGGAATGGGGTTACGGAGATGAAAACCCTGCCCTGATCAATCCGGGAAAATTTGATGCACAACAAATTGTTTCGGCAGCGAAAGCCGGTGGGTTCAAAGGGATCATCGTTGTGGCGAAACACCATGACGGACTCTGCCTGTGGCCTACCGAAACCACGGATTACAGCATTAAAAAAAGCCAGTGGAAAAACGGGAAAGGCGATATTGTAAAAGAATATCAGAAAGCCTGTGAAAAGCTGGGCATGAAAATGGGCATTTACTGCTCGCCGTGGGACCGCAACAGTCCGCTCTACGGCACGCCCGCCTATATCGAAATGTACCGGAAACAGCTTCAGGAGCTGTACAGCCGTTACGGGAACCTGTTTACCTCATGGCACGACGGGGCCAACGGCGGAGACGGCTACTACGGAAACGCCCGTGAAACCCGGAAAATCGACCGGGCAACGTATTACAACTGGCCGGCTACCTGGGCCATTACCCGGCGCATGCAGCCGGAAGCCGTGATTTTCGGGGACGTTGGACCGGATGTCCGCTGGGTCGGTAATGAGGAAGGCCATGCCGGGGAAACCTGCTGGGCGACTTACGAACCTCAGGCGCCTGAAGAAGGGAAAAAGCCTTCCAACGGTTTTACGAAATATGAACTGGGCATTGAAGGCACCCGGAACGGCAAGTACTGGATGCCCGCAGAATGTGATGTTTCCCTACGTCCGGGCTGGTTCTACCATGACCGCGAAAACAGCAGGGTAAAGACACCGGCCGAACTGCTGGATCTTTATTACAAAAGCGTAGGCCGGGGCGCCAATCTGGACCTGGGTCTTTCTCCCAATCCCAAGGGACAGCTGGATCCTGAAGATGTCAGTTCCCTTCAGCAATTCGGCAAGCTGCTGAAACAGACTTTTGCCGTCAATCTTGCGGAAGGTGCCGTTTTACAGGCAAGCAATGTCCGCGGAAACAACCTTTCCCAATATGGTCCGCAACATCTGCTCGATCAGGACCGGTATTCGTATTGGGCCACGGATGATGAAGTCACTACCCCTCAGCTTACCGTTACCCTTCCTGCTGAAAAAACCTTTAACATCATCCGTTTACGGGAAAATATAAAACTGGGCCAGCGGATCGAAGCTTTTGAGGTGGAAGCATTGCTCAACGGAACCTGGAAGAAAATTGCCTCGGCCACCAGTATCGGTCCCAACCGACTGATCCGTCTCCCTGAACGGATCACCACCGGTAAAATACGCCTGACTATTACCCGATTGCCGGCAGCCATAGCGCTGAGTGACTTCGGCCTGTATAACGAACCGGTGATGATTGCTAAACCTATGATCCGGAGAAGTCCTGAAGGAAAAATCACCCTGTCCTCAGCAGACGCTGGCTCAACTATTTACTATACCCTCGACGGCAGCATCCCAACTCTGAAATCATTAAGATACGATCAGCCTTTTAAACAGCCTGATGATGGAACAGTAAAGGCGATCTCTGTCAACAACGGTCAGCAAAGCGAAACCGCCGTTCTCCGGTTCGGTCCGGTAAAATCCGGTTGGGAAATCATCGGTCCCAAAAATACAAATGCTGACCATCCATTAGCATATGCTATTGATGATAATCCGGAAACGTTCTGGCAAAGTGCGCTCAGCACCAGTTCATCCCAAGCAGAAATTATTGTGTATCTGAAAAAACAGTATTCCCTGAAGGGTTTTGTTTATCTGCCCCGACAGGACGGAAAATCAGACGGCACCATCAGCCATTACCGTATCGAAACCAGCACCGACGGCTCCCGGTGGCAGCGCGCGGCGGAAGGTGAATTTTCCAACATCAAAGCCAGCCCGTTTGAGCAGCAGGTTATTTTTAGACAGCCGGTCTCCGCACGTTATATCCGTTTTACTGCTGAAAGACTGATCTCCGGAAATTCGTGTACCGTGGCTGAAATAGGGGTGATTCCGGTGACTTCGGCTCCGCTCAGCCACCGGAGGTAGTCAGAAGTTGTAAAATGGGATTAAGTAAGTGATTATTTAATCCATGTTAAAAACAGCTCATTCTGTTTAAACCGATGTATCAAATGGGACTGAGCGGAGCCGATACCTTCCTCGTTTCTGAAAATTTCAGGCATCAGGACTTCACAACACCGACAACTATTAAATCAAAACACGGTGGCTGAGGTCACTCGAAGCCATACTCCTATGCCTTCGGGAACCTCAAGCATCAGATCTTCATAACATAGACAAAACTCAATTCAACACATGGTGGCTGAGCGGAGCCGAAGCCACTTACTGCTCTTTTTTCAGAAATCGCCAATGGGTTCCGTTCATGCATTCTGCTGCTTTTTTAAGACCTTCATCCCAACCTTCAATCAAAGCCTCCTTTTTTCTCCGGCTCCAACCCTGAATCTGCTTTTCACGGCAAAAAGATCAATACGGTCATATTCTTCATAATAGATCAGCTGGACGGGCAGACGCTTTTTGGTATGGTTAGCTCCTTCCCCGGACTGATGCTGGGCCAGCCTGCGCTCGAGATCGTTAGTACTTCCGGTATAATAACTGCCGTCGGAGCAAAGGAGGATATAGAGAAATCCTTTCATCGTCGATGTTTTTTGAGAAATAAAAATAATAATTTTCTGAATTAAAAATTTATCTCTGAAACGGTAATTAAAATAACATCAATCAGAACCATATACAGTGACTTCGGCTCCGCTCAGTCATCGGAAGTAGTCGGAAGTTATAAAAAGTTGTATCAGTATCATTCCTTTATGCACAATCATCTGTGAAAATCTGCGTCAATCTGTGGTTTAACTGATACAAACGTGAATCTTTCCCGGTGGCTGAGGCCCTCGAAGCCACACTCCTCTGCCTTCGAGAAATCAGGCACCGGAACTTTACAACACCGACTACATTCAAATCAAAACACGTTGGCTAAGGTTGCTCGAAGCCACTTTTGAGTACAAACACTTACTCTTCACTTTGGTTGTTTCTACTTACCCTTTATTTGGTTTTTCTTCCTTCCTTTACCTCAGTTCCCCGAAACATTTTACCGCAAGTAAAACGGTATCGGCAAGAATGATCAATGGCTTTAATTTAATAACTAAAAACTTTTAACTCATGAACAATCCAACATTAGACGTTTATCAGCAGGTATTCGCAATGGCCTGCATCGTAGGACGCGCCGCCGGTTATAACGGTCCGGAAAGTGTACTTCAGCAGCAGCTTCAAAAAGACCTTTCTTTTTATCTCAGCGATGTTCCGCCTCTGATTCCCACGCAGGCAGCTTCTGTTGCTGACTCTTCGGTAACCCCTGTTTTGGGCAACTGGAAACTGGTATGGGGACCGGCGGTGCTTGAAGAAGTAATTAACGGCGTGCCGACCGGTGTTGCCGATAATTCCCTGCTCGTTGCCCAGTGCGATGCCGTGGCCTTTCCCGGTAGTCCGAAGGTGATGCCCGCTTATGTGGTGGCAATTGCCGGAACCAATCCCGATTCCCTATATGACTGGGGCGATGAGGATTTTTCCGTTTCCACGGTGGTAAACTGGAATACCTTCTACCCATCCCACTTTACTCCATCGCCTTATGTGGAAGGTACCCCGTTTATCTCCAAAGGGACGGCGACCGGCATTCAGAACCTTCTCGGAATGCTTTCCCCGGATACGGCAGCCGCTCCCGGTACAAGCCTTGAACAGTTCCTGACCGGTACAAAACCTGCGGATGACACGGCTGTTATTTTCTGCGGACACAGCCTGGGCGGTGCCCTTTCTCCTACCCTCGCCCTTTACCTGAAACAAAAAAATGACCTGGATGCCTTCGCATTGACGCTGGTGTATCCTACCGCCGGACCGACGCCCGGTGAAGCCAACTTTGCGGAACTTTTCAACACCACTTTCCCCGCACTGCCATCCGGATGGGAGCCGCAGCCGCTCCCATACCAGAGCTGGAACACGATGCATTGGAATTCCATTGATGTGGTTCCCCACGCCTGGGATCTTCCGGACCTGCTGAAAGTGGCCAAAATCTATGGGAAATCCCCGGACTTCTGGACGGCTGTCTTTCTGGATGCCCTGGAGGGGGTCGCTGTTTATGACGCTACCCAATCAGGTGTTCTTTATACCAGGATCCGGAACAATTCGTTGGAAGGAACTCCGCAGACTTCGGATGGAACCAAAACAATCAACATTCCTCCGCAAACAATTAGAGATTATGTGTCACAGCTGTTTATTCAGCACGTTGACCTTTACCGTGGTATTTCTTTTGACCCGGTTGTTCCCGGCCTGATCCTCTCCCAGCCTTTGCCACAGCCTCCCAAATCGGATCTGGTAGCGGGCCTACGGGAAGTTACCCGCGATGAACTGGTTGACACCACCTGTGCCCAGTTTGCCGGCTGGGTCGCCTCCCGTGCACTGTCTGCCGTAAAACCACTGGCGGAAGTTCAAAAATAGAGACGCATTTTACCTAAAATAAAACCACCTGCCGGATGCGGCGGGTGGTTTTGTTGTAAGAATTTTTTAATGCAGAATATCTGGATTTGCCAATTGCTTTCGTTTAATCGTATCTTTGGGATACAACACAACGAAGCCCTCATAAGTAGGTACGGCATTGAAGTTGTGAATTGCTTTCATTTAATCGTATCTTTGGGATACAACACAACACGACTAACTGAGACTGAAGAAAGCATCTAGTTGTGAATTGCTTTCATTTAATCGTATCTTTGGGATACAACACAACTAAATCTTTCACTGTATTCTTTGAAATCTTGTTGTGAATTGCTTTCATTTAATCGTATCTTTGGGATACAACACAACAGTGAAATTTGCCAAGATTTATATGCTTATGTTGTGAATTGCTTTCATTTAATCGTATCTTTGGGATACAACACAACGTCAGGTAATTATTTCCGATTCCCTTACTGGTTGTGAATTGCTTTCATTTAATCGTATCTTTGGGATACAACACAACTATAGTGTCCACCTCCCGCATTAAGCTGCTGTTGTGAATTGCTTTCATTTAATCGTATCTTTGGGATACAACACAACAGCAATCGGATTTGAATAAAACAAAGGCGGGTTGTGAATTGCTTTCATTTAATCGTATCTTTGGGATACAACACAACTACCTTTTTCAGCAACGAAGGATTCACCGTGTTGTGAATTGCTTTCATTTAATCGTATCTTTGGGATACAACACAACCGGTACAGCTACCGAAAGAATAGGTTCCAGGTTGTGAATTGCTTTCATTTAATCGTATCTTTGGGATACAACACAACGGAACTGATGAGAGAGGATGCGGAGCATGTGTTGTGAATTGCTTTCATTTAATCGTATCTTTGGGATACAACACAACTTGAGCATTAAAGGCGTTGATTATTGGTTGGTTGTGAATTGCTTTCATTTAATCGTATCTTTGGGATACAACACAACTGGTTCGTTTTCCTGTTCGATTTCAGGTTCGTTGTGAATTGCTTTCATTTAATCGTATCTTTGGGATACAACACAACGAAGAAGCTAAAAGAAACAATGAGTTGGCCGTTGTGAATTGCTTTCATTTAATCGTATCTTTGGGATACAACACAACCAAGCGCCGAATATGTATTACTCTGGGTGAGTTGTGAATTGCTTTCATTTAATCGTATCTTTGGGATACAACACAACACGCTGGATTCAATACTGCTAATCCATTCAGTTGTGAATTGCTTTCATTTAATCGTATCTTTGGGATACAACACAACTTAATAGATTGATTTAATAGATTCATACATGTTGTGAATTGCTTTCATTTAATCGTATCTTTGGGATACAACACAACGCAGATGTTATGGGGTGCCAAGCTTTCTAAGTTGTGAATTGCTTTCATTTAATCGTATCTTTGGGATACAACACAACAATGTAAGGAATAGCGATAACACACGTACGGTTGTGAATTGCTTTCATTTAATCGTATCTTTGGGATACAACACAACGAATCAGCCGTTGCGGGCAATACGGCTTTTGTTGTGAATTGCTTTCATTTAATCGTATCTTTGGGATACAACACAACGAATCCGGATCATCGGCATTTTCTCCCCAGGTTGTGAATTGCTTTCATTTAATCGTATCTTTGGGATACAACACAACTCTATAATTTCACGTTTCCATGTCGTGTTTGTTGTGAATTGCTTTCATTTAATCGTATCTTTGGGATACAACACAACTTGTCTGAAATCGTGACGGTATTCATTGCAGTTGTGAATTGCTTTCATTTAATCGTATCTTTGGGATACAACACAACTGATTTCGTTTATCTCCTGGAATACCTTATGTTGTGAATTGCTTTCATTTAATCGTATCTTTGGGATACAACACAACCTTTAACTAAACCAGTCGGATAAATCGTGTGTTGTGAATTGCTTTCATTTAATCGTACCTTTGGGATACAACACAACTCTCATCCAACATATCCATTCTCACATGTGGTTGTGAATTGCTTTCATTTAATCGTACCTTTGGGATACAACACAACCTCAACATTTAACCCACTGAATTGCAGTGGGTTTATTTGTTGATTAGGATTTAAAAAATCAGAAGAGTTCGAGTTGCTGGAAGGTCGGAGGCGGTTCTTCTTTATTCCTGGCAAAGAAAATCTCGATATCGCCGAACTGTTTATCTGTGATGCACATAATCGCTACTTTTCCGGCTTTAGGCAGCATAAATTTGACGCGTTTTATATGCACTTCCGCATTTTCACGGCTCGGGCAGTGGCGTACATACATCGAAAACTGGAACAACGTAAATCCGTCATCGATCAGGGCTTTACGGAAACGATTGGCGTCCTTCATATTGGCCTTCGTTTCGGTCGGGAGATCATACAATACTATTATCCACATAATCCGGTATGCATTAAACCTTTCGGCGTCCATATTTTTATTTGTAAAATGTACAATGTGAAAAGTAATTCAATTTATCAGATCAGTTCAGGATAAGAGATCAGCCGTTTTTCCCCGGTATAGCATTTGTAAAGCGATGAGGCCGTCATTTTCACAGCAACCAGTAATGGCCTTGTTTTATCATCAATGCGTACATCCTTTGTTGCGATCTGTAATAGGTGGGCTTTAAAATCTTTCGACAATTCATCATTTTCGGGATGCAGCTTAAGCCAATTCATGACCAGTAGATCGACAAACGGCCGGTAAGGTTCCATCAGGTCGTCGGCCAGGCAGTACGGATTATACTTGTTTTTATGAAAGATCCCAAGAACAGGAAGCAGTCCCGTTTCCACAATAGCGCGGGCAACAATGCTCCGGAGTACCGCATAGCCGAAATTAAAAAATTGATTGGGTGAATCTCCGAAACGCTGTCTCAGAAAATCCAGGCTGATGAGGTATTTCCAGTAATGCTGAGCGGCAATTCCTTCCATGTTGGTAATGTCTCCCGATTTTACGTTCCGTTGGTATTCCAGCATCGGTTCGTAATAATTCCCAAGTTTCATCAGCACATTTTTCTGGTTTTCAATTTTGCATTCTATGGTCTGTTTCCAAAGCTGTTTCTTCAACGGTTCGCTGGCTTCCAGCTGGTCTTTTACCCGGTCCGAATGCTCGGTATGACCATACAACGGAAGCATAATCCCATGCGGCAGGTGATGGGCATCACAGCTTACGACCACGACATTATTCCCCATCATCTTCTGGATCAGGTTGTGCGAAACGGTAATCTGGTAATGGTCCAGCATAAGCAATCCTAGATCTTCGACGGGTACACTCCCCTTTTCCGTTTTCGTTTCCGGACAAAGGATTTTCAGCTGTTCGTCTTTTAGCTTGAGGTAAGCGGGATTGCCGATATAAATGGAGCGGGTGATCATGGTTTTTAGTTTTTACGATTTAATTATAAAATTCATCAAAGGCATCTCTCATATCGTCCGCAAAATCATATCCACAATCTTTCGACCATTTAACACATTGTTCGGAGCGCACTTCAAAATCATCCAGCAGATCATTCTCTTTCATAAATACGAGTGCTGCCCTATAGTTGTTATAAGCCGCATTATAAAACGGACCCGAATAATCGCCATATAACGCGGTCAGTTCGCAGGCACTTTCAGGCAGATACAACATCACATCTGCAAGAGATTCAGGTGACGGCTGCAACTTTTTAAAATCCGAAATTGCCTTTTTGGCAACAGAGAACTTCTGGGTACCCATCATCGGATTTTCTACATTAAACTCTTTACGGATGAGCTTTTTATATTTATTGGCTAACGCTCTTTCATTGCCTGGATTTAGGTTGAATTTATAAAATTCTTTTATTGAGCTGTTTTTCTCATACAGTTCCAGAATATGTTCGATGAGCTTTTCTTTCGTCAGCTTCTGAAGTTCTTTTTTTAGGGCTGTTTTAGACATTTTAATAATTTTAGATTATGCTTTTGAAATGTTTCCGAGACGGTCCACTTTCAGTTTGATACAGGTTTCTTTAATCATCGAACCGTCAATGGCACGTTCCATTTTATTTAAAGTTGAAAATTCTGCTTTATTAACAATGGAGGTGGCAATATCCTGTCTTACGAAAAACAATTGATTTCCGCTAAAGCTTACCACTTTATAAATTCTTTCGCTCCGGTCTTTTTTAATGCTTTTAAAATCAATACGGCTACTGTTCTGGAGTTCGTCTTCTGAAGGAACATAGACCAGATCATTAGGACAGAGGTAAAAATCCGTTGTTTCTTTTAATTCAACAACCGATAAGCTCTGCTTTTGCCTTTCAATAACTTCATTCAACGGAATGGTTTCATAGCTCCGCTTTCCTTTTTTATCTTCGTATACTGCAAAAAATAAATTGGTCCCTTTTGCGGCTTCTACATATTTATCCTTTTTATTTCCGGTTTGCCCGACCTGAAATTTATTCCCCAATTCAAAAACTCTTACTTTCCCGATAGGCTGATGCGGTTTTCCGTCGTTATACTTTTCAATATTTTTATTTAAATCTTCTATTCCTTCGGGCGAAAATGCAATTTCAGGACTGCCTTTAAAGTCCAGGTAGTTTTTAAGAATTTTCTGGATTCCGGTATCAGTAATAGAGCTTATGGCTTTTAAATCAAAGGAAGAATCAAGACTTTTCCTTGTTGCCGTCAGAATCTTTCCTTTCGGAACTTTCACCCATGGTAAATCAACTTTCCCGGAAACCGTATCTTTATGCATAGGCTTCCGGATCGCCCAGTTTATTCCCGTCTGTTTTACTATTTCTTTGGTTGTCTTACCATCTTTTTCTGTGTATTTTTCATAATAATTGGTTGCTTTATTGATTACACGGAGGTTTTGTTTGAAGCTTATAACAATCGTTTCAAGCTTATTTCTTGCGTCAACAGTGAAACCATCCCAAGGTTTTAAAAATTTTTTCGGAACTTCTCTTTCTATTCTCTTTCCGGTTTGAGGATCGTTGTACACTGCTTTTTCAAACGGCATCAGCTTTCTTTTCAGATCATAACGGCTGGTCTCCGATTTCGCCGACTGATTATTCAGCAGATTTACGTGGTCTCTTGTAGCACAGGCAATCACCAAAGCATCCAAAGCATGGTGGCGGTGGTCTATCCTTTTCTTTGAAAATCCTTTTGAAAGCTCAATGGGAACGGTGGGCAAAAATTTCTGATGGCTTTCATTCCAGGCTGTGAAATCAGTAGATTTAGTCAGCTGATTCATTCTTTCGAAACGCGGTAAAATCAAATCGTTCCAGACATCATTCAATCCCCAATCCTGTTTCAGCTGCGTGGTTATTTTTCCGTTACCGGGAATAATATTTTTAGAATTCACCCCGTCATCGGTCGCCTTTGATTTTGCAGTTCTTCTTATTTTATTCGCTTTTTCCTCATCAATTTCTTTTTTTGCTAAAATTTCTGCATCATCAATTATTTTTTTTGCCTGCCCTTCATCTATTCTGACAATATTGGAAAGAAGACCTGAAATATACCTGCTGATGTGGCGTGTATCATTCATTTGACGCTCAATCATTTTATCCGGAATCTCTTCCATCAGGAGTTTGCCTCTCTTGGCCCGGTTGTTTGCATAATGTTTTTTAACGAAATCCTCATATTCATCTGCCTTAAGAACTTTTATATTTTTACCGGATCCCAGTTCAATGACAGTCCCTCCGAATTTTTTAATGAATCCAAGTCCAATATAGTTATCCTTCAGTTTGTTCACTACCGATTCGCAAATTACTTTATTGCTGAAACTGTCGTCAAAATACCGGCTTTGCGGGATGATGTGTTCAATTTCATATTCCGGCGTGAAGAGTTTATTCAGCGGAATAATCTGCCCGGTGTAAGGCGATTTGTATTTCTGTTCCAGCCAAAGCTTATATTTTCTTAAATCTGAAGGTGAGGGCTGAGCCGTTTTGCTGATTTTCAGGATATCATCTTCAATTTCAATATCCGATTTTAAGATTCCGTCTTCATAAATTTTCAGAATTTCCTGCTGCATCGGGGAATAAGGCCGGACATTTTCCACCGAGTGGTCATCCATCATTTCCGCCAACAAGGCTTTGATGCGGAGATTCGTACTTTCGTTTTCCGACATTTTACGGGCGAGATCTTCCCTTTCTTTTGCCGGAAGTTTCATCTCTCTTCCGAGTTCAATGTGAATTTCATCAAAGAAATCTTTAGCCCCGTTTCCATATTTAACCCAAATATCTTTTACGACACGAAGCGTTTCCGTAATCACCTGCTCCACGATTGGATTACGAAGCGAATGCTGTTTAAATTCATTTAAAAACACTTGCAGGTCATTTGCCGAATTCCATTTCCCGATCATTGAAGCTTCGGAATGCCTTCCATAAACTATATACTGGGCCAGCCACAATTGCAGTCCCTGGAAATCATTTTCAATCTTCAGATGAATCGTTTTTTCCCTTACTTTATCTTTGATATTTTCATCATATTCTCCGGTGATGATTTTCTGGATTCTTTCTTTGGAATTTCCATCGATAGCCGCATAATTCCAGTATTTTCCCACCCGCATCAGAGGAAGTAATTTCTTAATCGCTTTTTCCGAAAAAGAACCGTATTCGCTTTTAAACGGCGGAAATTTTCTGAATGCCTCAAAAAATGAATTTTCCTCCAGGTTATTTTTCACGGCAAAGGATTTCAGAGCCTTTTCGTATTCTACTTTATCATTTACAGAATAGATGATATGCCAGATCTTCTGTTCGGTTTCCCTTGTCAGAAAATCATCTGTGATCCCTTCTACCTTGTCCAACCTTGATGAAATCATTGTTCTGGTTTCATTGCACGGATATTTCTTATCTTCTACAAAATTCCAACGATGGGTTTTATCAGTAAGTTTAAAATGTTTGAGTAAAGCTTTTTGGTCAACTTCTTTTCGGCTGTTCAACAAGTCAAACAGATTTTCGTAATCTCTGGTTGTGCTCAGAAACTCTTTTGTGACGTTATCTTCATAATCTCTTTTATAAATATTCAGGTTGAAAATCCATTGCCAGATCCGGAATTCCTGATAGTAAGGATTGGATTTTGGAATCGCTTTTAAATATTGGATATGTTCTGTTCCATTTCCATCTTTGTATTTTCTGGATTCCAGCGTACAGTTTGAAACTGAGGATTTCTGACTTCTTAGGGGCCGTTGATAAAAAATCAGATCTTCCATCAAAAGATGAACGAAGTCTTTTTTGCTCAGCGTCAGTTGATGTGCTTCATTGTTGCGGTATAATTCACGGATACAATCGTTATAAAGATTCTCATCCTGCAGTTCCTGATGAAATTCTTTTTGTTTTTCCAGGATTTGTGTCAATTCTTCTCTATAAAACTTTCTCTCAACGGTCCGGACCAGCTTTCCTTTGATTTTCTGTTTCGGGTTTTGAAGCAAGTTTTCGTAGATATAGGTACCTACCGTTTTGTGAGATTTCTCTATTTCCTGTTCGGTTTTCTTTTTTACGAGCGTCCAGTCGTTTTCACCGGGTGCACGGAAACTTCTTTTTTCATTTCCTTCCTTATCGGTTTTTATGCTTCCGTCATCATTTAAATCAGTGGTGACAATAAAATCTCTTGTTTTATCTTTCCAGTCGAATAATGGTGTTTTGCTTGAACGCCTGTAAATCCATCCGTTTTCCAGAACCAAAGAATACCAAATGTCTGATTTTCCTTTTTGCGGCTCATCCGCCAGAACATCTACAATTTTTAATGAATAAAACTCTACCAACTTATTCGGATTCTCTTCTTCCTCCTCACCTCGCAATTGATAGTATCCTCGTTTCTGATTAAAATTCAGAAGAATCCAGGCCAGTTCTTCCTTTTGTATTTTTCGGGAAAGTGCTTTTTTGCGTAAGTAATAAATTGTCCAGTCATAAGGGACTTTTATATCATTTCCGTTTGCTTTAAAATCTGCAATCATTTCATTAAAGGAAGCCTGAAACAGGAATGAAAATTTTCCATCGGTATTTTTCCAGGCAAGCTTAGGTTCGGTCTCCGACTTGAATTTTCCGAAACGTTTGTTAAAATCAATCTGATTGGCATAATGTTTCGGAAGAAAATTCAGGATATGCAGAACACGATGGAGCCGCTCTCTTCTCAGCAAAAAGCGTTCACGCAATCTTCGGACGCTCCTGTATCTGGTACGTTCCGCCGTCTGCGAAACCGAGTTTCCTTTACCGAAATCACCGAGAATATCCTGGGACATCGGAATAATCCGGCTTCCCATTCCAAGAATTTCGCCTTGCTTATTCTCAAAATCCTGTTTGATTAACGCCCAACCAATTGAGTTGGTTCCCAGATCAAGTCCAAGTATATTTTTTTTCATTGCGTTATTGTTTTATTGAAAGTTCTTAAAATTAATGAGAAATAATTTTATACAAATACGGCAAACCGTAAATAGGTAAAAAAGGAGAGGCGCAAAGCCTCTCAAAAATGAAAGCAATTCACAGCTGATTTACCTAAATATATATCATTATATTTAAAAAAATCATTATCTTTGTAGTGGAGAGGACGGGAATCGAACCCGCATCGCTAGATTTTCAGACCGGCATGCTAACCTTTACACCACCTCCCCAAATAAAATCGTCAAGGCGATTTTATTTTTCCTTCCACAAAT
>CAJYRQ010000082.1 GCA_913777465.1 uncultured Chryseobacterium sp. | reverse complement strand
AAGTTTGCTTTGCAAATCCTCAAGGAGCATGATGATAAACTAAGCCTCAAGAAGCGAAAGGTAAGAGCTGCATATGATGTACAATATCTAAAAGACTTAATCTCATAATTTCATGCGTTTGCCCTATAATAGCCTTCCGAAGTCGGTACAAACTGTAGTTTCACAACACGAAGCGAATAGCCGTGGCTTTCAGTACTGTATTGAAACCCTTCCAGATATTCGGTTATGGCATCGGCATCGGCCTGACTGCGGCCGGAAAAGTAATTATGCACTTTTTTGAGTTTTATCCCGTCTGCACGATATGTGTAAACCGTATTTTTATATTTTGTCTCGGGACCAAAACCAAAGGGATCTTCGCGCACCACATATTCGTTAAACTTAACATAGTTTGGAAGATTCAGGTAATTGTATTTGATTTCCAATAAGCCTTTATCTTCATGATCGGCCATGTTCCCGTTTATATCATAATGGATCAGGGTGCCTGAAGTATCAGGATACCCGAAATAATTACCCGAACTGTCCGTAACGGTATTGAGCCTGTTTCCGGTATAGGTATAGCTCAGGTTATCCATCAGCTCCACTCCGATGTACTCTGCATTCCTGTTTCTCTGAAGCGAAGTAATATTTCCGTTTACATCATAATTCAGCTCTTCATTAAAATAATTGTTTTGCGGAACGGAAGCATTAGGCTCGGAATAAATTCCTTTTTTAAGCCTGTTAATTGCATCATACTGGTAAGAATATCTTTTCAGGATGCCGTCTTGGGAACCCGCCCAGTCAACTTCAGCAATATTGCCGTTGTATTTTCCTGCTGTTAATGAAGTATAGACAGGATTGTTATACTTTATCTTATACCCGAAAAGATCGCTTCCGAGATTCGCAGGATCATTGATCTGTGTCATCCACCCGCGGATGTTGTAAAGGTAATCCACCGTCTGAAGACCACTTCCTGAAACTGTTCCCCCTACTTTTTTACTTTGCAGCTGCGAAAGATCGTTGTAAGTATTCTGGGCTAAAATTTCTTCCGCATTGTTATCGATCTTATGCTTATGAACCAGCAATCTGTTCTGGCTGTCATAAGTGAAGGTTTCGGTGATTACTCTTTCCGTATCGGTATTCAGCCTTTTGTGATAGGTGATGGTTCTCTGAGCCACTCCCGCAAAATCAAGCTCGGTTTCCGTGTTGGTGTAACCGCCTAAGTGGTTCGTGGTTTTTACGGCGATCGGCCTTCCCATCGAATCATAGTAGTGGTAGGTTTTTGTCCAGTTGTTGTCTTCGATGTTTTTCACGTAGGAAGCTGTTGCCATCCCTTTTGTCGAAGCATCATCGCCGCTCCCCAGGGTCTGGGACATGGTAGGCTGGCCCAGTACCGTAGCAGGGACTGTCGGTGCCTCCGAAGGATAGGTGTCGTAATAGCTGACCGTTAAAAGCGTAATGCCCGAAGAAGGAAAAGCCTGGTTCCGGTAATACAGGTTGGTCCCGCTTAAAGAGACCGGGTTGGTGATCCTGATTTCCGTATTCGGGGAAGAGGCGGTCAAAGTATTGAGCTGGTCCTGCACCTGGGTCCTGGAATCCGTGTTGGGGTAAAAGCCGGTGTAAGCGACCCTTCCAAACTCATCGTACTTAGTAAAGAGCCAGCCCCGGGTTGTAAAAGTATTGTCCGAAGTCCTCAGTTTCCCGTCCTGGGAGAGCACCAGCCGGTCCTGCTTATCATACACCATGAACTCCCAGTCCTTGCCCGGGATCTTTTTCTCTACCAGACGGCTTCTCCCGTCGTATCTGTAACGGTAGCAGAGCTCATTCAGGATCTCTTCGCTGATTGTATTGTTACTGAGCCCGATCTGTTGTACCGCTTTAGGGGAAAGCACAAAAGCCAGCTGGTTGTATTCGTTGTAGACATAATAGGTATCCACGTTCTGTGATCCGTCATTCCTCCGGATCAGAAGCGTCTGGCCCTGGCCGTTTTTAAACTCCGTCACCGGATTCCCGTCTTCATCGGTGACCGTATTTTTATACAGGGTCGATGCCGGATAGAATCCCGAGTTGGCAGAGGCCACCGATAATACGGAGATCCCGGTAGAAACATTATTGACCGTGCTGGTGGTAGTGGTTGTAACAAACTTCTTTACTTCCGTTCCCAGGTTCGCATCATAAGAAAATTTCTGCGTCTTTCCTGAGCTCATTTTCCAGGCTTCCCCCGGAGCGGCCTGCTGAAGAAGCCGATCCAGCGGGGAGTTCTCCAGCTGTTTTTCCGAGTAGGCATTGTTAACGCCGTAATACGTGTTGGCTGCCGATTCATCCGTGATCCCGGGATGGATCGAGGAGTTTTGGGTCGAAGCCGGAACCGGAAGGATGTCTCTAACCTGTCTTCCGAACCCGTCGTAGGTAACGGGCGTCACCAGGTCTTTTCCCGTGGGTGTCGACTTGACACTCACGATCTGTTTAGGTCTTCCCAGTCCATCGAAATACGTAATGGTCTCGGATCTTCTGCTACAGTCGTCATTCAGGCAGGTTTTGGACTGAACGTAGTTTTCATTCGAAGACTGCGCAAAGGCCATGGCTGCGGCGGTAAGGGCCAGGACGGAGGCTATTTTGGTTTTGTTGTATGTTCTCATGCTTGTGTTATGGTTTATAGTTGTAGTTGTTTTCAGAAACTTTTTTGTTGATGTAGCTTCCGCTATTGTCTTTGCTTCGTACTTTTCCTTCTTTCAGCCTGCCTGCCGCATCATAGGTGTAGCTCTGCCTTACCCCCGATGGCGGGGTGATGCTCGTTACCCCGATCAGCGGGTCATAGGTATAAGTGGAGACCGGTTTTCCGGAAAGAGCCGGTTCTTTTCTGAAGCTGCTTAAGGCATCCAATAGAAGCCCTTCCTTGGCCGGGTCCGCCTCATCGTTATCCGAGGCCGTGACGATCCCAGCAATGGAAACAGCTGCCATCAGCTGGTCATAAGTCATTCCTTCCACTTTGGCAATGGGCTGGGTTTTACTGTAGCCCCAGATGATAGATACCGGGATGCCGTCTTTGCCCGTGTACTGCAATAAATTCCCCTTGTCGTCGTATTTGTCGTAGGTAGCTTCGGTTGAAGAAGCGTTATTTAAAACGTTATACGAAACCGATGACAACGGCAGTACCAGGTTACCGGCCTGGGACGTGGGAAGGGAAGCTGGGTAAATAGTCTCGGTTTTACCCAAGGTCTTGGTTACCCCGCCGATGGTCTGCGTGGTCGTGGTCTCCAATGGGATGCCGGTCATGTTTTTAGCAATCATCAGCTGGTTATTTTTCTCATGGGCGTAGGAATAGGTGGTTTCACTAAATGTCAGATCAGGATGAGTAACCTTTTTTAATATCGGCTGATGATGCTGATTAGGTTCGTAGGTCGTATTTACCTTTGTATTTAAAATACTTCCATTTATATACTCTTTTGAAAGTGTTTCATTCAGTTTAGAATATCCAAAGTAATTCTGATAAAATGTATATGATATGTTAGGTATGGGACCGTCCGAGGTATTATAAATATAACCTGTATTAAAATTAAAATTTTCTTTAAAGATAAAAGACTTTACGGCACTCTGTATATAAGTGTAAGTATTATCTGTTTCTTTTAAAAGGGTAAAAGCATTATTTCTAAAATCAAAATGTTTTTCATTCTTTAATAATCCTCTTTTTAGCTGGCCATTATTACTATGTGGGGCATCCAACACTTGCGGATCATATGCATACGCGGTATTATCATCTTCATACAGGTAACTTTTTTCGACAGCCTGCTTTCCCTCTACAATTTCTGTTATCGAACTATAGAATATTTTATTGGATCGGTCGTTGAAATCAGTCGTAATATTATCTTTAAAGAATCGGTATACAGCTATTGGTGTTCTAGAATATTTCATTTCTGTGTTACTGGAGATATCACATTCCTGTTTACAGTTTCTTATCGTCATCAGGTACTGGAAAAACTTTCTTGTTGGGGCATTGGCGATGCTTGTTTTCTGTGACAAACGCTCTTGTAATGTATTGTAATAAAACCAACGGGTATAAATGCCGTTTCCATTGTTGTTATTTTCAATTTTTTTCACCCTGCTTCCGCCATAATGGATTAATACATTCTCATTTTCAAAATGCGAGTTATAGTTTACCGACATAGACCCGCTGATTTTTCCCAGATAAGAGGTGACGGAATACTTTATTTCATACTGATGTCCTGATATGGTCTCTACAGGACATTGGTCAATAGACATTGAACTAAAACATACATTATTATTTGCTTCAATACCTTCATAATACTTCTTATTGATAGACCTCACAACGGAACCCGTAGTTAGATCCTTTATTTGTACACCGTGGATCTCATGCAATTCATCAGGTTCTCCGCAGGTGGAATGATCGGTTGATGCATAGGCCGTATAACTGACCGGAGAACCGTTTGATGTAAATGTAAGAGAATTGCTTACGGTCCTGGCTCCTGTACAGTTTCTCGAAGCAGCCAGGTTGGAAGTTTCAAACTTCTCTACCGGCACTTCTGCAAGTGAACTGTTTGATTCATAAGTAATATCGGAAAAGCCACCTGTAGGATAATACACTCTTTTGAGATTTCCAAAGAAATTTCTGCCCGGATCAACTTCCTTATTAGCCGAAGCCCAGCCATTAGCTTTTGGAATAATATGATTGGGAACCTGTCCGGCTATATTTGCGAAAGGTGTCTGATTCGATTTCCCATTGAAATAACCATAGAAATCTGTAGCCAGGCTGAATCTTGCAGGAATATTTTCTTTTGAATAATATTCGAATTTATACTTTTGTCCGGAAATGATATCATTGACATTATTTAGAAAATGACGGTTCACAGTACTTTGTTCATTGTATGCCAGATTATAATATGTAGCTGCAGAAGCGGCTGCTACATCATCATAACTTAATTGAAAGTTTTTTATGATCCGGTTATTCTTTTTTGAAAGAACTTCGATCGATGTTAACAATCTCCCACTTCCGTTAATATAATCCTTTCTTTGCTTAGTGTAGTTAAAATTAATTTTGGATAAATCATCATCTATACTTGATAATCTTGGTTTAAATGTAAACAGGGTGGTCTTATTTTTTGTGAGACCACTATTTTCCCAAGCCTCAACACAGCACATTTCAGAAATAGTAAAAGATGCGCCCATTGACGCATAATAACTGGTTTCTTCTACAGTATAATCAAAATTGATGATTTCATTCTTTGGCGTAACAACTTTAGCCAAATACCATCCGGAAGTATAATATTTATCAGGTCCTTTATAATTATTTCTGGATCTTTCCAAAAATTTTTCTTCTCCTCCGAAATAATATTTATTCCCCTGATTATCAGTAAGTATAAATTCCAGATTTTTTCCATATTGAGTATGCATCGTGGTTTTATCTGTAATAATCAGTTTAGAACCATCTCCGCCATTATAATGAACATTCAGGCTTTTATCAATATAGAATTGACCAGAAAGTCCGTTTGAAAGAGAGAAGCTAAACCAATCATATTCTGTATCGATGGAATTATCAGGATGTGCAGCTGCCCTGATTGTATTTGCATCTGCATTAATGTCAATAGTTTCAGGAAACCATACGGAAGCTGAAGTTTCGTCTTGTTCGTCTCTAACGATTCTTGAAATGGCTCCTCCGGCAGACAACTGCCAGGACATTCGCAAACTACCACCGATATCATCAACTCTTACACCGCTGTTATATCCCAGGCTTATCGGTATACTGACTCCGGCGCCTAAAGAATATATTGGTAAATTATAAGTGAATTCTCCTGAAGGCGAATTGTTAAAATCCAGATTGTATGTACTTATCTTATATGTTTCTGCCGATGGTGGCTGTATATTCGGTAATGCTTTATCAATATTGCTTTGTGCATTCAAGTTATTTTTAACAGCAGTTATACTTAGCAATAATGCCGATAAATATATTTTTCTCATTTGTTTTATTTCTTAATAATTTTCGCACTCGCCGTTTTCCCTGCATCCGTCTTCACCGACACCAGGTAAGCCCCCTGCACCAGCGGCTGCGTATTAATTTTGGTTACTTTATTTTTTGTTTTGATGCTCTGAAGCTGCCTTCCTCCCATATCATAGACGGTAATCTCCGCGGAAAAGCCGATCCCTGAGCCTGTCGAAGGGAAGCCGATTTCAACATAAGCGTAATCCGATACCGGGTTCGGATAGATCTTAATATCCTGCTTTTCAATCAGCTGGTCAATCTGCTTATCACCAAGCTTCACGATCTTCCAGTTCTCTTTGCCGAGTTCCTCAGCGCTGGTTCCGGCCAGGATGATCGAGCCGTCGCGGTTCAGCTTGATGTCCGAAAGCCGCTCTTCCCTTTTACTGGATTCCCCTTTCACATGCTTTCGCCACTGCTCATTGCCGTTCTGGTCCAGGTACAGCATCCAGAACTTTTCATCATCCGCTTCAATCCGTCCTTCCGCTTGCGTGTAGCCACCCAGCAGGATTCCTTTGGTTGATTTATCATCCGAAGCATGCAGAACACTCATTCCCATCAGAACATCACGGTTTTTAAAATTGTAGGATTTCTGCCAGATTTCTTCGCCCCTAGTGTTTACGGAGATGAGCCAAAGGTCTGTTCCTTCTTCGATGCCTACGGTTTTATTGCCCGATTTGTCCGATCTCGATTCCCCGCCGATCAGGTAACCGGTGGAAGTCATCGCTAGGGTTCTTAAATGATCATCGCCGGTTCCGCCGAAATTCTTTTCCCATTCTACTTTTCCCTCTTTTGAAAGCTTTATGACCCAAAAATCAGCTTCGCCATAGTTGGGAGTGGTTTTTGGTTGATAGTTAATGGCTTTACTATTTAGAGCCACGGCTCCGCTTCTTGAATAAATTCCCAGTAAAGCGCCACCGTCAAGGGTCGGAATCATTTTCTCCACTTCATCCAATCCTCTTCCGCCTAAAACAAGCTGGGAAATTTCCTTTCCGTTTTTATCAAGCCTTACGACAAATACATCTTTTGAACCATAGCCTTTTTCGGAGCCCTGAATGTTTCCGGCAATATAAAATCCTAAATCCGTGGTCTGGATCACCGCTCTGGCTTCTTCATCCGAAGCACTGCCTATGGTTTTCTGCCATAGTTCATCCCCGTTTTCAGAAATTCTAATAAGCCATATATCCGATCCTCCTTTGGATTCTTCCTTCTTTTCCAGCCCTTTTCCGCTGTAGGAAGTTCCGGCAATTAAAAATCCGCCCTCCTGTGTATTAACTGTTGCTGATAAAAAATCGTGGTTTTTCCCGGAGAAATATTTTTCCCAAACCTGTTCTCCCGTTTGGTTTAATTTAACCAGGTGATAGTCGTAGCCCGCGTTTTGCTTATTGTCCGAAGAAATTGTATTGGATT
>CAJYRQ010000081.1 GCA_913777465.1 uncultured Chryseobacterium sp. | reverse complement strand
GGTTTTCCAAAGGAGCATTCTCAGGTGCATTTTCTCTTTTGATGTGAAAAGTATAGGTATGGTAATTTAGTCCGTTCTCAATGTAAATCACATCATCGGTATCGATGGAAACGCCGTTCCCGTAGCTGACGGTTTTTCCGGAGACATCTGGTTTTAAAAATTTCAGAAAGGTTTCCGCTTTTGAAAGTTCCGGGGTAAGTTTTAGCTTATGTTTACTGTCATTCAAGGAAATCCTTCGGGAAGTGAGCTGAAATTTATTTCCGGTATCAACTGAAACCGGTTCATCAGTCATATTTTCCGTCTGGCAGGAAAACAAAATAAGCGCCAATGCCAGAAGCATTATGAAATAATTTCTCTTCATAGTGTATTAATTTTTTAATTCTGCTGCAAAGAAAACCAATTTCTTTTACATACCACACATTTTTTTATTCGGGTTTATTCGGGTATATTCGAATAATATTTATTTTTGCAGAAAACACCCTATGGTAAAGACAAAACTGATCCGGAAAAGAAACGAAAAAGAGTTTACACAGAAAGACCTGGCAGAATATCTGAACATCAGCCAGACCCAATACAGCCGCAAAGAGAAAGGAGAAGTCGAAATTTCCGATGAAGAATGGGAAAGGATTTCTAAATTATTAGAAATAAATGTTGATGAAATAAAAGAAAATGAATAGGTAACAAATATCAATAATTATTTTGAAAATACTGTTACAAGTAGTTCTTTTGGAAGTGTGGCAGGAAACTTTTATTGTAATATTCCCGAATTCCTTTTAGAAAGCCAGAAAGAACTGGTAGAGATGCTGAAAAAGGAAATCCGGCAGAAAGATACAGAAATAAAGTTTCTGAAAAAAAGAATTGATGAGTTGAGCTAAAAAGCTCAGCTCATTAACTCCTTCGCCTGCGCCAGCGCCGCTTCCGTAATCCTGCTTCCGGAAAGGAGCTGAGCGATTTCATTGAGCTTTTGTTTTTCATTTAAAGGGATGATGGTCGACTGGGTTCTTCCTGCAACGTCCCGTTTTACGACTTTGTAATTGTTGTTTCCTTTGGCTGCTACCTGCGCAAGGTGGGAAATAACGATCAGCTGCATGTCAGCAGACATTTCACGCATCAGGTTTCCGATTTCCTCGGCCACCTTTCCGGAAACCCCGGTATCGATTTCGTCTAAAATTAAAGTCGGAAGCTCATCGCTTTCGGCAATGATTTTCTTTACGGCCAGCATGACCCTTGATCTTTCACCGCCCGAAATAGCCGTCTGGATTGGTTTCAGTAGAAACCCGGAATTCGCCTGGAACAAAAGCTGGATGTTTTCTTTTCCGAACATATTGAATTCTGCCGCCTCTTTCAGCTCAATATCTACCCTTGCTTTTTCAAGACCCAGCTTCTTCAGAAGGGCCTCGGCTTTTTTAATAAATACAGGAATACTTTTTTTCCTTTTTTTGGAAAGTTTATCGGAAATCACCTGAAGCGATTTCTCTTTTTTGGAAATCCCTTCTTCCACTTCGGTAATCTGTGCTTCAAGCTCGGAAGCTCCTTTCTGATCGCCGGCCAGCTGATCCCTTACTTCCCGGAGTTCGGTAATGTTGCCCACCGTATGTTTCAGGAATAAGGCATTGATCCGGTTATGGAGTTCTGTAAGAACGGCCAGGTTTTCAGGGTTTATTTCTATTCTTTCCGCTTCATCTTCCAGTTCGGAAATGATATCCTTCAATTCTACATAAGAAGTTTCCAGTCTTCCGTGAAGTTCTGCAAAGCTTTGGGAAACCTCGGCAATTTTCCCCAGCTTGTTTTTAGCTTCGTTAAAAAAAGAAAAGATTCCCACTTCTTCCTGATGGAACCGGGATAAAACCTGCGCCAGGTTATCGGAAATCATTCCTGCATTTTCCTGGATGGAAAGCTGGTTCTGAAGATCTTCAAAATCCACATCATCCAGATGGAGCTCTTCAAGCTCATTTAAAAGAAAGGCTTTGTAATCGCTTTCCCTGTTGGCATCCAAAAGCTGGGTCTGTAGTTTCTTAAGCTGTATTTTAAGGCTCTGAAAATCGGAAAACTCATTCTGATAGTTCTGTATCGTCTGTCTGTTTTCGGAAAGCCCGTCGATAATTTTAAATTGATATTCCGAAGTAAAAAGATTGGAGGTTTCAAACTGGGAATGAATATCGATCAGCTGAGAAGACAATTCCCTTAAAATATCCAGCGTTACCGGAACATCATTGATGAACGCCCTAGATTTTCCCGAGGGTAAGATTTCCCGACGGATGATGGTCTGGTGTTCATAATCCAGGTCGTTTTCGATGAAGAACTTTTTGAACTGATTATTTAAAGAAAATTCAGTTTCAACGATGCTTTTTTCCTGTGCTTTGGAGATGGATTTTACGTCCGCCCGCTCCCCGAGGATCAGCCGCAGCGCGCCCAGGATAATCGATTTTCCGGCACCGGTTTCCCCGGTGATGACCTGCAATCCGTTGTGCAACGATACTTCCAGGGTATCGATCAGGGCGAAATTTTTAATGTAAATTCTCGAAAGCATTGATAATAGCGATTATTTTAGCTATTGCAAATATAGAACTTTAGATTTCAGAATTCAAGTTAACTTACTGTTTCCATTTATTCCATCTGGACTCGGTATTTTTCGGCGAAAGAATGATCATTTCGTTTTTAAGGTCACCCAATACAATGCCGCCGTTGTTTCCGGAATTGAAGATGTTGAAGATCTCGTCCGCTTTCGTATCCATGAAAAGATTGAAGAAATAAGCCTGCTGAAAAGAATTTTCATATTGTTTCAGCTGCATCAGGGCATCGAAAATCACTTTTTTTCCCTGGGTCTGGTCCTGATTAAACAGGGTATCCAATCCGGCCCGGTGATAAGAATAGATGGTAGCCCGCAGCTGGCTCCAGTTCGGACTCATGATTTCTTTGATCAGAATCGAACGGCTTCTCGGCTCGTTGATCTGCTTCCAGCCGTCGTAGGTGTTCTGGGATTCCCCGTTCTGGGCAATCTGCTGGGCTTTCTGGTACCATTGCGTTCCGGACATCGACTGGAAGCTGTCGGCATCCAGGCCTAAAATGACATAGACATAAAAGCTGATGACATCGATGAGGTTTTTTCCCGAAAACTGCCTTTCGTTGAAAATAAGGTTTTCATTTTCCACATAATCAAAAGAAAAACGGTTGTCCTGAAGGTTAATCAGCGGCGATTCATAGGTCGTACTGAATACAGGTCGTACTGCCTGGATCACAATGCTCCCCCTGAAACGGTTTCCGTCTCTTTCGGTAATCACAATGGCAAAATTCGATTTTATTTTCTCGAAATTCTGCAGTCTTTTTCCGGTCCAGCTCGTATTGTTGATGAAATCCCGGAGGCTCTTCTCCAAAGCTTTATACGCCGACTGGTTGCTTCCTCCCAACTGCTGGGAATTTACCTGTACCGTCGCCAGCAGCTCCTGGGAAAAACCCGTATTAAATATAAAGAGCAGTAAAAATATGCTTAAAAATTTTTTCATTATCTAGTAAAAATTGAGAACGGAAATTTATTAAATTTATTTTAAAAGTTGAGCCTCGACGAAATCCAGAATGTCTTTGGCCACTTCTTCTTTGGATTTCAGATCGAATTCTTTCTTTTCCGTCCGGGTAAATATTTTTATTTTGTTGGTATCGTTTTTAAATCCGGCACCTTTGTCCCGAAGCGAGTTCAGCACAATCATATCCAGGTTTTTCTTTTCCAGTTTCGCTTTGGCATTTTCCTCTTCATTCTGGGTTTCCAGCGCGAAACCTACGAGGAACTGACGGGTTTTCCTTTCTCCCATCGTTTTCAGAATGTCCGGGTTTTTCACCAGCTCGATCGTTAGATGATCATCATTTTTTTTAATCTTTTCCTTAGCAATTTCCTTTGGGGCATAATCCGCTACGGCAGCACTGGCAATACCGATGTCCGTCCGATCATAGAACTCAAAAACCTTATCCAGCATTTCTTTGGCTGAGGTTACTTTATGCAGTTTGATATTTTGATGACCGGCTTTCTGAGCACTCGGCCCGGAGATCAGAATAACTTCCGCTCCTCTTCTGGCGGCTTCCTCCGCTAAGGAATAGCCCATTTTTCCTGAGGAATAATTTCCGATAAAGCGTACAGGATCGATGGCTTCATAAGTAGGACCCGCTGTAATCAGCACGGTTTTGCCTTTCAGCGTTTCCTTTTTTTCTGCCTCAAAAAAGTTTTCAATGGTTTTTGCAATGGTTTCCGGTTCTGCCATTCTCCCCTGTCCGATTAACCCGCTGGCCAATTCGCCGCTCTCTGCCGGGATAACGTTGTGGCCATAACTTTCTGCCAGTTCCAGGTTTTTTTTTGTAGACGGGTGTGCATACATATCCAGATCCATGGCCGGAGCGATGAAAACCGGACATTTGGCAGACATATAGGTAGCGATCAGCAGGTTATCACAGATTCCGTGGACCATCTTGGCCAAAGTAGATGCCGTGCAGGGTGCCACTACCATTGCATCTGCCCATAACGCCATCTCCACATGGCTGTTCCAGGTTCCGTTGTCCCCGTAAAAATCCGAATAAACCGGATTTTTGGAAAGGGTGGAAATACTGAGTTTGGTAACGAAGTTTTCGGCATCAGGGGTCATAATGACCTGAACCTCCGCTCCTTTTTTCACGAAATCCCTGATCAGAAAATGAATTTTATATGCTGCAATTCCTCCGGAAATCGCGATGAGAATTTTTTTACCGGAAAGACCCATTCCTATTTTAATTTTAAGAATACTAAATTACTTATTTTTCATGTAATACGCCTCAAAACTCTGACTAAACTGCTTGTCGTTCTCTGCCTGACAAGACTGTTATCGGATGATCCGATTAAGACTGTCTGCCAGTTTATGCGTAAATAAAACAGCTCCGTGACTGTTAAGGTGGCCGTTATCATAAGCGTTCCTGTTGGTATAAAATTCGCTGAATGCCTTGCGGGAAGAAAAATCCAGGATTTTCGTATCAGGAATGGTCTTGATATCCGACAAATCGGTCGGGGTACAAAACGGAGGAAGTACGAGAAATAATCTGATTCCTTTTTTCTGACAGTCTTCAGCCAAAAGCCTGATCTCTGAAATTAATGCGGGATTAAGTTTCTTTTTCGGGCTTTTTTCGGCATTAATACGGTTTTTATAGATCATCGTGGTATCTTTCAGATAAGCTGACCTTGCCTTTCTGACACTTACCATGTTTTTGTAATCTTTTTCCAAAGGGAAATAGCCGTTGTTATAGTCGGTAAATTCATTCACGGTTTTATCCCGCTGCCCTAACTTCTTGAAGTAAAAAATATTGGCAAAAAAATGGGAAACCGATAAAAATGAAGAGTTCCAGTCATTATTATGAACAAAATATTTAAGTTCGAAATTTACAGTAGGGAGATCATGATAATACAGAAACTTCTCCGTATACGCATTGATATCAAACGGCTGTACATCCTGAATTTCGAAAAACAGGTATTTTACATTTTTATGAATGTCTGTATGCCGGTATTCGTATATGCTTTCGGAAAAGAAAGTTCCCCCGCTTGCCATGTTGTAGGCTTTCACCCGATGCGCTGTTGCAGAATCCAGCAATCCTGTATTCACCTGACGGTACATCCTGCTGCTGCCGAAGACCAATGCATTATATCCTGCGCCTTGCTTACTGTAATAATTGACTTTCTGCCTGATGAAATATTCCCCGTAAAGCTTGTATTTTGTAACAGATGCCAAAGCATATCCCAACAGGAAAAGGAACAGCAGCCAGCATGCTGTTTTAATGATAAATCTCTTCATATTAAAACTGAAAATAAATGAATTCGTGGCTGCCGAAATTGGCGTAACGCAGGATGATAAAGGCGATTACCAGGTACAGGCCTCTTCGAAGCCACGGATGGTATTCGCGGATTTCCAGCCCGTGAAACTTACGCCTGTTGAGCCATTCGATGATAATCATAACGGCAACAAAAGCCAGTACTTTATACGGCATAGGATTCGGTAACGAGAGTAAGGTCTTACCGAATAATCTTTTGATGTACAGAACTGCCTGTAAAACACTTTCCGAACGGAAGAAAATCCAGGCAAGGCATACCAGTGAAAAAGTGATCAGGATCTGGAAAATTTCCCGGAAGGAAGGAACCAATCGGTTCATAGCCACCACTTCAAGATTCTCCCGGTTTTTACCGAATACCAGAAGTGGTAAAAAATAAACGGCATTCAATCCACCCCAGATCACAAATGTCCAGTTGGCCCCATGCCAGAAGCCGCTGACGAGAAAGATGATAAAAGTATTCCTTATTTTCATCCACATTCCGCCTTTGCTGCCTCCTAAAGGAATATATAGATAATCCCGGAACCAGGTAGACAGGGAAATATGCCACCTTCTCCAGAATTCGGCAATATCCCGTGAAAAATACGGGAAAGCAAAGTTTTTAAGAAGCTCGATGCCAAACAGGCGCGATACTCCTAAAGCAATATCCGAATACCCTGAGAAATCCCCGTAGATCTGAAAAGCAAATAAAACGGCACCGATGGCCAGGTTGCTGCTGCTTTCGGTCTGGTAATGGTTAAAGATCTCATTTACAATAGGGGCGCAATTATCCGCAATTACAATTTTCTTGAAAAAACCCCACAGGATCTGCCGCATCCCGTCTACCGCCTGCTCATAATTAAATACCCTTTCTTTCTGGATCTGCGGAAGAAGGTGCGTTGCCCTTTCGATAGGGCCTGCCACCAACAGCGGAAAATAGCTTACGAAAACAGCGTAATCAACCGGGTTCTTTTCTGCCGGAATTCTTTTTTTATAAATATCGATGATATAGGAAAGCCCGTGAAATGTATAGAAGGAAATCCCGATTGGCAATACGATATGCAGGAGCATCACATTGACGTGGAAACCAAATCCCTGAAGCAGCTCCGAGAAGCTTTCCGCAAAAAAATTATAGTATTTGAAAAAACCCAGGAAACCGAGATTGATACCTATACTTAAAACCAGCCAGAATTTTGCAGCATGCCGGGTTTTGCTTTTTTCGATCTGTATTCCGGAAAAGTAATCAAGCGCAATGGAAAACATAAGGAGCAGGAGGAACCGCCAATCCCAGCATGCATAAAAGTAAAGACTGGCCACCAGCAAAAGGATGTTCTGGTACTTATATTTTTTATTGAAAAAAAACCAGTACAGAATGAAGACTACCGGTAAAAACAGTAAAAAGCTTATTGAATTGAACAGCACAATGTTTCGTTAAAATATTACGCCGTAAAAGTAATAAAAATAAGCCCCTGTTTTTTATATTAAAAAAAACATTCTGTAAAACCTATATTTTACAGAATGTTTTTCTATGATTCATCATGCTAAAATTAAAATTATGCATGATAACAAAAAGATGTATTTATTTTCTTTCTTCCGTTTTTCTGAAGTACACATCACCGTTTAACCATTCTTCAATGGCAATAGATGTCGGCTTAGGAAGTTTTTCGTAATGTTTGGAGATTTCGATCTGCTCTCTGTTTTCAAAAACTTCTTCCAACGTGGAATTGTGCACGGCAAATTCGTCAAGCTTATTGTGAAGTTCCGTACGGATTTCAGCGTTGATCTGCTCTGCTCTTTTTCCCATGATAACAATCGCTTCGTAGATTGAGCCTACATTGTCTTCAATCTTATCTTTATCGTAAGTAATTGTATTTACTTCTGCTTTTGTATCTTTTACACTCATTTTGAGAATATTATTTTTTATTTAAGTTCGCAAATTTACGAATTATCTTTGAATTTTGAAAGTCGCTGCCGGCGGAGGGGTATTTATCGCTGCACTATCCCTCTGGATCTGCATTGCCTTCTTTTCAGCATCTACCTGGTCTTTCACCTGCTGTTCGGTTTTAACCTTCTCGGCATTCTGCGCTTCCAGCCTTTTCTGCTTCTCCGTTAAAGCGGCGATTCTGGCTTCGGTATTCTTTTTAACGACAACAAAATCTTTCTTTTCTTTTTCCAGCTTCTCCCTGAGGTCTAAAGCCGTCTTAGCCACTTCGGTATTGGGCATTTCTTTTTCGATCTGTCTGGTGAAGGCCAATGCACTTTCGATACGCTCGTCTTTCAGGTCATAAACCGATTTGGTAGCAAGCTCATAACGGGATTTAACGATATAATCGTAAATCTGCGGACGAAGCTTTGTGCTTGGGAAATCTTCCAATACATTTTCAAACGTTACGTTTGCGGCTTTGTATTCGCCCATTTTATAGTACTGTCTTGCATTTTCGTAAGCCTTAAATTCCAGCTTGTACGATAATTCGTCAATCAGGGTGTTGATATTTTTGGATCTTTCCGAATTCGGGTAGTTATTCAGGAAGTCCTGAAGCTCGTTGATCGCCGTTTGGGTAGTAGACTGGTCCAGGTTGTAATCCATTGATCCTTCATAGTAACATAAAGCCGACATATAAGATGCCTCTTCCTTACGGCTGTCCTGAGGGAAGCTGATTGCGAAATTCTTGAACTGGTTTCCCGCTAATCTGTAATTTTTATCGTAGTAGTTGGCATAGGCAGAATTGAAAACCACATTGGGGGCATCATCTGTTCCCGCTACCAAGTTCGGAAGCCTGTCGTAAAGTGCCAAAGCATTTTTCCACTTCTTTTTAGCAAAGTTTTCGTTGGCCGTCTTTAAGATCAGATTCTTATCCGCACTTCTCATTGCCCTTTCCTGCTTACTTACACAGGATGCCACTACCGCTACAGCAAAAATACCTAAAATATATTTTTTCATATAAAAAATTCAACAGTTTTCGGATTACAGCCGATTTACTAATTTGCAAAAATATAACTTTTTTGCCAATAGATTTTTTTTTATGATTATTTAACGTAAATTTAGTCGGCAGCGTATCCCAAAATCGCAAAAACGCTCATTAAAAGATTCATTCTTACCTTTTTCTCTGCCTCCTTGGCGTAGGTTTCATCATTTTTATTGGGAACATAAAGTTCATAAAAATTGCGGTTGCGGATCACGAATAAGGTGGAACCGATAATGGTGGTGAGCACATCTTCCGGTTTCGGGGTAAAGGTAAACACGCCCGAAGCCACTCCTTTTTTAATGACCTCATCAAGCTTTTTAACGAACAGCTGATAAAAATCCATCAGCTCATCCTTTACATGATCGGTATGGCGGAGTTCCTGGGTTACGAAACCATGGAAATAATTGTATTTGAACAACTGGCCGACGATATATTTGATCATTTCCTTCATCTGCATTTCCGGCTTTCCGTCTTTGATGGTATCGGCAAACCCTGAAAAGTTTTCCCGGGTTTTCAGCACCCGGTACTGGTAAAGGTAAGACATCATTTTTTCTTTGGACCCAAAGTAATAAGAGATCATAGCGACGTTGATATTCGCTTTGGAACAGATATCCCTTACCGATGTGCCTTCGTAGCCTTTTTTGGCAATCAGCTCTTCGGCAATATCTAAAATGTGGATTTGTTTTTCTGTAAATTTTTTCTTCATGAATGCACTTTGAGTAAAGTTAAGAAATTTTTAACAAATTTATAAACGTTCGTTTAAGGAATTTACATTAAATCTAAATTAATAGTAATTTTGGGAATGGATTTTTTTGATTTTCATCACCATAAAAAAAATATCGCCAACGGCATTTATAATCTTGAACCCGGAGAAACACCGCCTGCGTTTCCTTATTCGGCAGGAATTCATCCCAACATGATTGATGCTGATCAGTTTGAAGACCAATGGAACCGGCTGTATGCGGATATTACGGAAAATTGCTTTGCCATCGGGGAATGCGGGCTGGATTCTTTTGCAGAAACGGATCAGAAAATTCAGGGTGACGTTTTTTTAAGACAGATCCGGCTGGCCAACGAAATAAAAAAGCCGCTGATCATCCACTGTGTCCGGAAATTTTATGAAGTGATCGGGTTTAAAAAATATACCGGGCAGCCCATGATCATCCATGGTTTTAATAAAAAAGAAAGCATTGCCAGTGATCTGCTGAAAAATAATTTTTATCTGAGTTTTGGAAAAGCGGTTTTGTATAATTTATCTTTGCAAAATACTTTGAAAATTACTCCTTTAAACAAGATCTTTCTGGAAACCGACAATGATGATTTCAGCATTGAAGAATTGTACGGGAAAGCGGCGGAACTGAAGGGAATTTCACTGGAAGAGTTAAACAAACAGATTACAGAAAATTTAGAGACGATAAAAAATGGATAAATACTGGTTGGAAAGAACGGAGCTCCTCATCAAGGAAGAAGGTTTGGAAAAATTGAACAAAGCGACCGTCCTGGTAGTCGGTTTGGGAGGCGTCGGTTCTTTTGCAGCTGAGTTCCTGGCCAGAGCCGGAATCGGAAACATGACAATCGTAGACGGGGATACCGTAGACATTACCAATATCAACAGGCAGCTGCCGGCCCTGCATTCAACTGTAGGAAAACACAAGGTGGAAGTAGTTGCGGAAAGGCTTCTGGATATCAATCCTCAGCTTAACCTTACAAAGATCAATGAATTCCTGAATCCGGAAAGGATGGACGAAATACTGGATGCCACAACCTTCGATTATGTACTGGACTGCATCGACAGCGTAACCCCAAAGCTCTGTCTGATTATTGCCGCAAAAAGACGGAGGATAAAAATCGTAAGCTCCATGGGAGCGGGCGGAAAGATCGATCCGAGCAAAGTGATGGTACGTGATATCAGCAAGACCGCAGACTGCCACCTCGCGAGACAGGTCCGCAAAAGGCTGAAGAAAGAAAAAATCGATAAGGGTGTGCGTTGTGTATTTTCCGGTGAAATCCAGAACGAGGAAAGCCTTAAAATGACGGACGGAACCAACTACAAACGGTCTTTTTACGGAACCATCAGCTATATGCCGGCTATTTTCGGATTGTATGCGGCTTCGGAAGTTATTAATTATCTGATGAAAAAGGATTAGTGAGGTATTGAAAGCTCCTGCATATCCGGCCATCTGTTACCGCATAAGTACGCCGTGCAACGCCGGAGCCTCGCCATAAATAAAAATTATCCCTTATCTTTACCCTTGTCATGACAAACTTCAAATATCCCAGAGCCGAAAAACTCAAAAAAAACACCGAGATCTCTTTACTTTTTGAAAAGGGAAAATGGAGGACAAACGGGAATTTGAGGATTATCCTCCTGAAAAACAAGCCGGCAACCCCTGTTGAAAGTACAAAGTTTGCCGTTTCGGTTTCCAAAAAATATTTCAAAAAAGCAGTTCACAGAAACCGCATCAAGAGGCTGCTGCGCGAATGTTACCGTCTGAATAAAGATCTTTTTAAAGAAGCTTTCGGAAACCAGACCATCGCTATGCTCTTTTGGGCATCTCCGGAAATGCCCGGAAAATTCCAGGAAGTTGAAGCACAGTTCATCAGGCTTTGCCAGGCTCAGAAAAAATAGCAGCTATTCTCTTTTAATCACCCATATCATTTAACATGAATTCGACTCTATTTAACGTGAATTCGAAGAGGAACCGGAGTTAACCGGCTGGAAGAGGGAAGCTGGATGCTGGAAGTCTCTCCTGTCAAAAATATAATGAAAATGGCCTGATAATCAAACTAAACATTTTACCATTCTATCATGGAAATTCTCGTTTAATCCTGAATAAAAGCCTTAAATTATGATCTGATTTATATTGTTTTAAAATCCCGAAGGGATGACTTATTACAGGATAGGATAAAATACTATCAGAAGCGTAAACCGTTTACTCATTTTACCGAGAGGAATTCTATCCATAATCCTGACTGAATCAGCATTAACTTTATTTTTTAATTAATTAAACACCTGAATATCACACTGATAAGGCCGAATTTACATTATTTAAATTATAGTCAGCAGATTAATGAATTTAAAAAATAAAAGTGAGGCTTAAAAAACAGAATTGCTTTTCATAGAACGGCAATCATTTAGTGATCATCAATCCCTTTGATTGTATTTTTTATAAAAGGCACTTTCGGCATCCGGCTGCCCTCTTTCAGCCTACTAATCCGATTCTCTCCGGGTTCAGGTTAAATTTAAAGTCGGTATAAAATTCTTACCTTAGTTTTCGTATCTTTAAGGAAAACAATAAATCTGAAAACTAATATGTTAGATCATGTTCCTTATTGTTCTTATCTCCTGAGTGCATTTATTGGTATCGGTCTCGCTGCGGCCACCGGTTTCAGGGTATTTCTCCCGATGTTTGCCGTAAGTCTAGCCTCCTACCTTCACTGGATTCCCATGAATGAAAGCTTTGAGTGGCTGGCAGGACTTCCGACACTTATCACCACCGGCATTGCCACAATTGTCGAAATTCTGGCGTATTATATCCCTTTTGTTGATCATCTGCTAGATACGGTTTCGGTTCCGATGGCTACGGTTGCAGGATCCGTTTTGTTTGCCAGCCAGTTTACCGAGCTGGGAACTTTTCCGCAATGGGCGTTAGGACTGATTGCCGGCGGCGGAACGGCAGCGACGATAAGCTCAGGCTTTGCGGGACTCCGGGCTGCTTCAACAGCGACAACCGGCGGGCTGGGAAATTCGGTGGTCGGAACCACGGAAACGGCAGGAGCGGGCCTTATGGCTTTCCTGGCAATGGCAGCGCCCGTTATTGCTGCGGTCTGTGCCCTTCTCCTGATTATCGGTGTTGTATTTTTCGGAAGGAAACTATGGCGGAAATTTAGAAAAAAGAAAGCGATGACCCGGCCAACATAAACAATGGCGGAAAAATTTCCGCCGATTCTATTTTAATTCAGTTTATTCATTCTATTTTGTCGGGATAAATTTCCCAGGATGATTCCCAGAGAACCTATGATCGGAAAAAACAGGATTGCCAGATAAGGCAGAAGCCCCGATTTGTTTTTATACAGAATTGCTATTGCAGAACTGTATAATAAGATTACGCCTAAACCAGCAAAAATGATGTGATAAACTGTGATCGACAATATATTCATTTAAATCCTCTGTAATTATCCTTTGGTTCTGAAATCTTTGATTTCCTGAATCTTACCTTCATAGTATTTTTTCTTCTCAGGCGTTTTCTTGATCAGAATTTCAAATGCTTTGATGGCTTTTGTATACAGTTTCTGCTCAAAATACAGATTGGCCAGAGTCTCCGTCATCAGATGCGAAATATCGTCTCCCTTTTCCCTGATGACAAAGCTGCTTTCTTCTTTAAGCTGGCTGATCCTCGGATTGTTTTCGATAAAGGTTTCGATGACCTTATTTTTAAGCTCGGTCTTTTCTTTTACCACTTCTTCCGTCCGGTCGATCTTCAGCCAGCTCTGCCAGGTATTTATAAACCCGGGAACATTGCTGTCGAAAACGCTTGTTTTCGGGGTTGAAGGTTTTTCTACATGAACTTCAGGCTCATCTTTTTCAGCTGCATCACCGTTTTTTTCAGAAGCTTTCTTTTTTTCAGGTTGTGGGATGGTCCATCCGGAACCGAAAAAGGAGACATTCATTACGCGTTCTTCTTCTTCAGTTTTTTCCTGGGTCGTTTCCTTATTTTCCCCGGTAGGCTCAGCCGTTTCCTCAGCATCTTCAGGGGTATTGTTTTCCGAATCCGGGATCTCTTCAGTCTCTGTTTCTGATACCGGTTCAGTCTCTTCCGGACTCTCATCCCGAGGTTCTTCTTTAACGGTCTCTTCTTTTGGAACTTCCGCAACAGGCTGAGAAGTTTCGGCAGGCTTATTCAACAAAGAATCAGGAATATTGGAGTCGAATGACATCGGTTTCCATGATCTCGTTTCGACCTGCTCTTCTGCAGGGTTTTCTGCAGGTTGCTTAGAATTTTGAATCTCTTCCTTTTCTTCTTTTAGCTCTGCTACTGTTTCAGCGGAGTTTTCTTTTACCTCTTCTTTGGTCTCAGGCATTTCCGTTTCAGCAGGCTTTATTTCAAACTGCCGGGTCTCCGCAAAGCTGATATCATGTCCTGTATTTTCAGGTTTTTCTGGTTTCTTATTTTCTTCGGAAGCTGCTTTTTCCTTCATTTTTTTCTCAACCTCCTCAATAAGACGGCGCATTTCATCTTCATGCTTGCTGAGGTTCTGCTCAGGGAGCTTGTTTATCGTTTCCTCTTCATTGGCCTGTATTTTCACTTCCGGCAGAAACGATTCCGTCCCGTGGAAACTTAATTCGGATTCATTCTGAATGGTCTCTTCTACTCTTTCAGATGAAATTTCATCTTCGTTAATAATTTTTTCAGGCGTAAATTCTGAAATTTCCGGTGCAGGATCTGAGTCTGAGCTTTCAGGCGTCTCTATTTTCTCAGATTCATCAACAGGAATCTGGACTTCTGGCATAAAGGCTTCCGTTTCGTGGAAACTCATTTCGGATTCGTCCAGAATTTCTTCTTTCTCAGATTCAGCATTAATTTTTTCTTCTTCAATAATGGTTTCCGGTTTAAGCTCTTCTGTTTTTTCCGGCTGGACACTTTCCAAGCTATCAGACTGGGGCTTAGCAGCCTCATCATCTGCTGTTTCTTCAGTATTGTCTTCCTGCAGGGTATCCAGAATCACTTTTATTTCGTGGAAGTCTGCTTCGGATGGTTCTGCATCCTTTTCTTCTTCAATCAGTTCGATTGTAACTGCCTCCGTATCCTCACTTGTTTGTCCATCAATATTTTCAAAGGAGGCATTTTCTACCGGACGGCTTTCTGCTTCCTCTTTGAAGCCATTCTGATGATCTAGCTCGGCCTCTTCTTTTTGAAGAACTATTCCTGATTCATCTGTACTCTGTTTTTCTTCAGATTCCGCATGGATTTCTTCTTCCTCATCAGCAGTTTCCGGTACAGATTCTTTTATTTCTCCGATTGCCTGTACTTTATAAATTTCAGGAGAGGCCGTTTCCGAATGAGGTTTCTCTTCCGAAACAGGAGCCGGTTCTTCTTTTTTCTCAATTTTCTGGGTAACGATTGAGCCGGATTCCAGAGTAGACTCCAGGTCGATGGTTTCTACCGTATCGTCATCAAGGAAGTTTTCTTCACCTTCGAAAAGAATCCTGTTGCGCGCTCCGTTTACATAAAGATGTTTAATTTCTTCCCTTGGCGGAGGAAGAATACGGCCGTCTGCATCCTGTTGCTCTTTAACCGCTTCTGCTAGAGCCTGTTCCTTGATTTCAGGTTCGGCATTTACAGGCGCATCTTCCCTTTTAATTGGAAAACCGGTTTCTTTGGTCTGATACAGGGTTTTTAAATGATTTTCAGCAGGGGCGGGCTTTTCCGTTTCCTTTTTTATTTCAGGTTTCGGCTGCTGCTGCTGGATCTTACCGTTGATGAGGTGGTAAAGGATTTTTTTATCCGTAGTATAAGCTGCCGTGGTGGAAAGTACCTGCTGATAATTTTCTTTATCGTACAAATGTACCCCGTACAGGTACAAGGCTCTGATGTTCTGAACATAGGGAAAAGAATTAATCTCTTCTTTCAGAAGGGTTAGATCTCCTGACTGAATATTTTTTGGGGCCTTTAATAATTCTAAAACTCTATGATTCATCTTACCAATTCGCTACAATATCGTTAAATATCTTGTTTATAATTCTGTCCGTTGCAATTTTCACCTGAGAAGATTCGATCTCAGACTGCGAAAGATTACTGTTGAAAACAGCCTCGTCGCTGTATGTTCTGTCAAAGCTGAAATCCGGGTGAAGTTTGTTTTCATAATGAACTTTCACCGTGATGGTCAGTTTATTCTGGGATTCCTGTATTACACCGCCGGTATTCTGGTTGGTAACCGTATTGGAACCGATGGTTGTCGGCGTGATGGAATAATCCGTAATTTCCCCCTCTACCAGGATATCCGGGTTTTCCTTGGTTCCTTTCAGTGTCGTCCTTTGCAGGAAACGGTTCTGGATGTCCGTGGAAAACTGTTGCGATAAGGTGGGGTTCACCAGAGGTGCATTGTTGGGGAATTCATTAATCTGGATGGTTTTTTCATCCGTAAGGGAAGATCCCGTAAAGCTGTAGCAGGAATTCAGAACTCCCAGGCACAGCAATAACAGCCAGAATTTTGGCTGTCCGATTTTGATATTTTTAATTTTAAAATTCATTTTTTATTCCAATTTCCTGAATTTCGTCATAGGTCACCTGTTTCATTGCATCTTCGTAAGCAAAATAATGGCAGGCATACATTAGTGGCATTGTGAAAATAAGACCGATAAAACACGCTATGATTCCCAATTGTGCCAAAACACCTACGACCAACGCATATAAAAAGATGGTCAGCAGGTTACCTTTGGTCATAGTAAGAGACATTTTCCATGCCGTTTTAATTTCTGTAACCCCTCCTAGAGAAATCAGTGCAGGCATATAAAATCCTTTCAGACATACAATGATGATCGCAATGTAGATTGCAAGTGCGTAGATTATAATAAATACAGAAAGTCCTGCTGAAGGATCTCTGTCTGCTATCAACGGCATCACTACAATCATCGGGATATAAATGAGCATGATCCCACCGATCAAAATTAACTGTAAAATAAAATAAGGCGTAAAATTATCGAAATTGAAAATATCGCCCGGGCTAGCCTGTCTTCCCGCCCGTAGATCCCTGCAGTATCTGTAAAAATTACCTACGGCAAGCAAACCACAGAAAGGGATGATGCTCATGACCATACAAAGCAGAAAAGCGACAAACAGATTTCCGAAATTATTTTTTATAAAGTCGAAGCCGTTACTGATATATTCACCCAGTTTAAAGTTGACTGGTTTCGCGTTAATTTTCACCATAATTTAATTTTTTAGTTTATTCTTCTAAGTTATATTGTTTTATTTTCCTGTATAAGGTTCTCTGTGAAATTCCAAGCTCATCTGCCGCTTTATTCCTTCTTCCTTTGTGTTTTTCCAGCGCTTTGATGATGAGGTCTTTTTCGTTATTCTGCAACGACAGGGATTCCGGCCTGTTTTCCTCAATCTCAATATCTTCGATGTCTTCATAGCTGTTTTCCGGCTCAGACATGATCGTCGGATTCTGGATGACAGGATTGGTATTGCTGCTATTCTCAAAATACAGCAGCGAATTGGGCGCTACATTCTGCTGCTGTGTCTCAGGCGTATAAATCCTGTTGATCAAATTTTTCTCCTGGCTGCTGAGATCCGAAGTTCCGCGGTTCTTTATGAGTTCCGAAGTTAAGGATTTTAAATCATTAATATCGTTTCTCATGTCAAACAGAATTTTGTACATGATTTCCCGTTCGCTGCCGAAATCGGTCTGCTTCTGGTTGTTCGGCGTATTCACTACCATCGGAAGATGGGATTCCATCGGGATGTATTCGGCGAGTTTTTCTACCGTTACATGGCGGTCTCTTTCCACAACGGTCATCTGTTCCACCAGGTTTCTCAGCTGACGGACATTTCCGGGGAATGTATAATTTTCTACATAATGAACGGCGCTTGGCTCAAGTTCGAGCTCCGGCATTCTGTATTTTTCTGCAAAATCGATCGCAAACTTCCTGAACAGCAAATGGATATCGCCTTTTCTTTCCCGTAGAGGCGGCATATCGATCTGCACGGTATTCAAACGGTAATAGAGATCCTCCCGGAATCTCCCGTCCTGAATGGCCTTCATCATATTCACATTGGTGGCTGCCACGATTCTTACATTGGTTTTCTGGACCTGGGAAGAACCTACTTTCATAAATTCACCGCTTTCCAATACCCGAAGAAGACGGACCTGCGTCTGTAAAGGCAGTTCCCCCACCTCATCCAGGAAAATCGTTCCGCCGTCGGCCACCTCGAAGTACCCTTTCCGGGTTGCCGTTGCTCCGGTGAACGCTCCTTTTTCGTGTCCGAACAGTTCGGAGTCGATAGTTCCTTCCGGAATGGCTCCGCAGTTGACAACGATATAGGGCTGGTGCTTTCTCTTGGATTCCGAATGGATGATTTTCGGGATAAATTCTTTCCCGACCCCGCTTTCCCCGATCACGAGGACCGAAATGTCGGTGGGTGCTACCTGGATGGCTTTTTCCAACGCACGGTTTAAGGCCGGAAAGTTTCCGATGATTCCGAAACGGTTTTTTATATTTTGTAAGTCATTGCTCATAAGTAAAGTTTTTAGATTATTTTTCGCAGTTCCTGCGGTTTGATTAATTTTTTAAATGATTTCTCTTTAATGATTAACCTGTGATCCTTAAATAATCTTTATTTCTGACTTTTGAAACTTTTGTTTTAAAATATAAAATTTGGGCAAAGCAGATTTCTTCACCCTGTTTTTCGAAGTTTTTGAGAAGCAGACTGTATTTTCCTTCCTGAAAAACGCCCGGTTCTGATTTATTTTTATTAAAATTTCTATATTCTTTCCCCTGAAAAATATTCCTGAAAAGATCAGCAGCATTTTGCTTTTGGCCAATCCTTAAATTTTGAGCAGTGTTTTCATTTACAGAAATCTTAGACGGGTTTTCCCCATGGTCGCCCAATATCTGATGATAGAGCTCGTACAGCTGCTTACAGTCTTCACTCTCAGCAGTTCCATTGGTGATTTGGGCTGAAATATTGCTGCAGATTATTACCAACAATACACTTAGGCAATATTTATGAAATTTTTCCATTGTCTGAGTTTAGAATGTTAATAAAATCTTGTTTACTTGGCAATACCGTAAAGTATTTACTGGCAAAAATCTGTTCGTTATTCTCCGGTAAGGTATATTGGACAAGGGCCTCACTTTTATCCTGACAAAGAATAATCCCTATGGTTTTATTTTCGTCTTCAAGACGTTTTTCACGATCATAGTAATTGACGTACATCTGCATCTGGCCAATATCCTGATGTTTCAATTCACCTATTTTCAAATCAATTAATACAAAACATTTTAAAATCCTGTTATAAAATACCAGATCAATATAAAAATGCTTTTCTTCAAAAGTAATCCTTTGCTGTCTTCCGACGAATGTAAAACCATTCCCTAATTCCAGAAGAAAATGTTCCAATTTATCAATTAATTCAGATTCCAGATCGTTTTCGGAATAATCCGGTTTTTCAGATAAACCTAAGAATTCCAGAACATACGGATCTTTAATCAGATCTTTCGGTTTTTCTATAATCTGCCCTTTTTCGGCAAGCTGAAGGATTTCTTCTTTATTCTTACTTAACGACAATCTGGTATACAAAGCTGAATCATATTGTCTTTGCAGCTCCCGAAGACTCCAGTTATTTTTATAGCTTTCTATCTCGTAAAAACTTCTTTCGTTCGGATCTTTAATCCGCATCAATTTCAGATAATGCGACCAGGAGAGGTTGAAATTAATAAGTGATGACTGTTGAATTGTATCTAAACTTCCAGATTCGTCAGACACTGTCTGACAAATTGAATAAGACAGGAAGAATTGCCTCATTTGTTTAAGGTTTGTTTCTGAGAAACCTTTACCAAATTTTTTCGTCAGATTCTTAGAAAGAAACTTAAGCTGTTCTTTCCCATACTCAGCCCGGCTTTCACCATGCTGCTCATCCTCCACGATCATTCTTCCGATTTCAAAGTAGGTAAGCACAATGGTCTGATTAACGGCAACAACAACTTTATTCCGTGCATTTTCGAGCAATGCGGAAATATTTTTTAAAAGCTGTTCATTGGTTAATCCCTCAGGCATCATTATTTTGCAACAGTTTCCCCTAAAAGTGTGCCCTGTGTATTATCGAAAACGAAAACGTCCACAATGTCACCAATTTGCTGACCTTCCAGTTTATCGAAGACACAAACGGCATTCTGGGAGTTTCTTCCCTTCCATTGGTTTTGGTTCTTTTTGGAAGTTCCTTCGATCAGGACCTGATGAACTCTTCCGACATAAGAGGCCATTCTTTTTCTGGACAGTTCCCCCTGCAAGGCAATCACTTCTGCCAGACGTCTCTGCTTTACATCAGCCGGAATGTTGTCTTCCATTTTCTTGTGAGCCGGAGTTCCCGGTCTTTCGGAATAAGCAAACATATAACCGTAGTCGTATTCCACTTCCCTCATCAGGCTTAACGTATCCTGATGATCTTCTTCTGTTTCACTGCAGAAACCCACGATCATATCCTGAGAAAATGCCACTTCAGGAACGATTTCTTTTGCTTTCTTTATTAAATCCAGGTATTCTTCGCGGGTATGCTGCCTGTTCATCGCCAGAAGCATGTTGTTGCTTCCGCTCTGCACCGGCAGGTGAACATATTTGCAGATGTTGTCATGTTTCGCCATCATCCGGAATACTTCCAGGCTCATATCCTGAGGATTGGATGTGGAGAAACGGATTCTCATTTCCGGAACGGCTTTCGCTACCAAATCAAGCAACTGGGCAAAATTAACAGCCGTTGCCTGCTGCATTTCAGAAGCTTTGGCGAAATCTTTTTTAGGACCGCCTCCATACCAAAGGTAAGAATCTACGTTCTGGCCCAGCAAAGTGATTTCTTTGTAACCGCTGTTCCAAAGATCCTTGCATTCTTCTAAAATAGAATGCGGATCACGGCTTCTTTCGCGGCCCCTGGTGAAAGGAACCACACAGAAAGTACACATATTATCGCATCCTCTGGTAATGGTCACATAAGCCGTAACTCCGTTCCCGCCCAGACGAACCGGATTGATGTCTGCATAGGTCTCTTCCTTTGAAAGAATCACGTTGATGGCGTCCCTGCCGTCTTCGGTTTCCTTTAAAAGATTGGGTAAATCCCGGTAAGCATCAGGGCCTACCACAAGATCCACCAGCTGTTCTTCTTCCAGGAATTTGGTTTTTAATCTTTCTGCCATACATCCGAGAACCCCCACCGTCATATTCGGTTTTTCTTTCTTCAGGTTCTTGAACTGGGAAAGACGCATCCTTACGGTCTGCTCTGCCTTTTCACGGATGGAACAGGTGTTTAAAAGGATAAGATCAGCCTCCTCAACTTTCAGGGTCGTATTGTAACCCTGCTCATTAAGGATGGACGCAACAATTTCAGAGTCAGAGAAATTCATCTGACAACCGTAGCTCTCTAAAAACAATTTCTTTGAGTTTCCGTCTTTTTCCGCAATGGCAAAAGCTTCACCCTGTTTGGTTTCGTCTATATATTTTTCCTGCACGATAATCGGTTTAAAATTCAAGTTTAAAAATTCAAGATTATTGGATTCCTGAATTTTTTTTTTTGAACATATTGGATTTGCAAAGATACAAAATATTGTGACAGAATGGCAGGAGATGAATTTAATTAAACTGCCGGAAATTTTTAATCGTGATCATAGGTTTTGTGACTGAAATTCACTTTCATTACAAACTTGGAATCAACCGGGATCCCGTTTTGCATGGCAGGTTTCCATTTTCCCTTTACCTTTCTTGCAGCATATTTTATATCGTCGATGAACATTTAATTGTTTTTAAACTTCGGAAGCACATCAATATTGCTGATTTTGCCTTTCGGATCAATGTTAAAAATAAAGATAACTTTCCCCTGAACAGCATAAAGGGCCATATCGATATAGGCGTGAACCATATTCATAAACTCTTTCTGAAAAGTTTCATCGCCGCCGGGAAATTCTGCTTTCTGATAATTTACGGCTGTAGCCTGAGTTTGAGAAGTGGCCACCTGCTAAAAACCTTTACTGCTGAAAAGCAATAAAGGCAAAATTAAAAGGTATTTTTTCATGGTTAAAATAAGTACCGTAATTTAGATATCCGTTGCAATTGAAGACAGATTCATATTGATCTTGATCTGCGAGGTTACCGGCTGTCCATTACACATAGCGGGAATCCAGTTCTTTTTGATCCTCCGGACCACATATTTCATGTCTTCAAAAAACACCTGGCTATTGGCTACTTTAGGTGTTCCTTCAATGCGGATAACTTTTCCTTTTTCGTCTACCGTTAAAGTAAATGTAAAGTCTCCGTTAAGGACATAGAAATCCGTATTCAGATACACATACATATATTTTCTCAGCATTTCTTTATAAGCCGGAATACCGCCTTCAAAGCTTGCCGCTTTAAAATCTTTACAGTTTTTTACTGCTACCTGAAGCAGCGGTTCTTTTATATCTATTTTAAGGATGTTTTTATTATTTTCCATAATAAAATTATCATCCCTTTCCTCAACATCGTTAAGTTGCGCAAATGCAGAACCGGACACAAAAAGCATCAGCAGCAGGGTGAGCATTTTTAAAGAATTTCTCATAAATTGAATTTACTTAGACAAAGATAGTATTTAAAACTCTCTGATCCCAGTTGATTAAGCTGATCTCCTACTACAGGATATCTTTGATATGCTTGTAGTTGCTTTTAACAGTATCCAATACTTCTTCCATTTTACCGCCCAACATCAGCTGAGCCATGGATTTTGTCATTCCCAATACCTGATTGGCTTCAATCTTCGGCGGCAGGGCCAGAGCATTAGGATTTGTAAAAATATTCAGAAGATAAGGACCGTTATATTCCAGACATTCCCTGATGGCATTCTCCACATCATCAGGCTGATTAACATTTTTTCCGGGATACCCCATCGCGTGGGCAATCATCGCAAAATCCGGGTTGATCATATCCGTTTCGTTATCCGGCATTCCTGCAACTTCCATTTCCAGCTTTACCATTCCCAGAGATCTGTTGTTGAAAACAATAATTTTTACCGGCAGCTTATATTGGGAGATGGTGGCCATATCCCCCAAAAGCATTGACAATCCGCCGTCGCCGCACATCGCAATCACCTGTCTGCCGGGATAAGCCAGTGAAGCCCCGATGGCCATCGGCATGGCATTGGCCATCGATCCGTGGTTGAAGGAACCCAGCATTTTCCTTTCGCCTGTTCCCGTAATATATCTCGCCCCCCAGACGCAGCACATTCCCGTATCTACAGTGAAAACAGCGTCTTTTGTGGCCAACCGGTCTAAGGTATAGGTAACAAATTCAGGCTGGATGCCGTTTTCCGTTCCCGGATCCTTTACGTAGGTCAACTGATTTTCTTTAACTTTATCATAAAATTCAAGCTGCTGTTTCAGGAAATCCGTGTCGGTTTTTTCGTTCAGTAAAGGCAACAGTGCCTTGATGGTTTCTTTGACGTCTCCGGTTAATCCAAGTTCAAGCTTAGCCCTTCGGCCCAGCCTTTCCGGGCTTTCGTCGATCTGTACGATTTTGTTTTTAACGGGCATAAATTTATCGTAAGGAAAATCGGTTCCCAGAAGAACCAGAAGATCTGCTTCATGCATGGCGTGATGAGCCGAAGGAAGCCCAAGAAGTCCCGTTAATCCCACTTCATTCGGATTATTGGGCTGGATCGACATTTTCCCGCGGAAAGAGTATCCTACCGGAGCCTTCAAATATCTGGATAGTTCCACCACTTCTGCATTGGATTTTTCAGCACCGATCCCGCAGTACAGGGTTACTTTTTTGCTTTCGTTGATCAGGTCTGCCAATTGTTTCAGCTCTTCATCCGAAGGACGGAGAACAGGGTTGGTCCTGAAAATTTTATTGGAGGTTGTTGCTTCTTCCGCTTCCAGTTCCGAAACATCTCCCGGAAGGCCGATTACCGCAACGCCTTTTTTGGAAATTGCATGCTGAATAGCCGTCTGAACCGTTCTCTGAACCTGTTCCGGTCTGGTGATCATTTGGTTATAATAACTGCAGTCGTCGAATAGTTTGATCGTATTGGTTTCCTGAAAATAATCCATCCCCATCTCTTCGCTCGGAATGGTGGAAGCAATCACCAGCATCGGTACGTGGGACCGGTGCGCTTCGTAAACTCCATTGATCAGATGAATGTGTCCCGGCCCGCAGCTTCCTGCGCACACGGCAAAACCGTCCAGTTCCGCCTCGGCAGCGGCAGCATAGGCCCCTACTTCTTCGTGTCGTACATGAATCCACTCGATACTGCTTTTCTTTACGGCGATATTTAGATGATTAAGGCTGTCACCCGTTACGGCATAAATTCTTTTCACATTGGCGCTTTCCAGCATCTCTACAATTTGTTCTGCAATATTTTTAGCCATTATTACTGTTTTTTGGTGTTATTTAAAAGATGATCTGAAACAGACCGATAGTATATGCTGTAAAGATTATGCCAAGAAATCCATGGCAGGGCAATTCACAAAAAAAGGCCCTGCATTTCTGCAGAGCCTGATGATTTATCTTTGAATTATCTTGATCCCGTCTGGCCGGCAAAAGGCTCTCTTGCCTGAAAGGCCACCCTCGCATCTGAAGGCGGAATATCCCTGCCGAAGCTTAAATTGACGGAAACCTCCTGATTATGGTTTCCCGCAAGATGCTTTTCCATTCTTTTAAGATCTCTCTTAACCTCTCTTTCAAAGGTTTTATCGTAAAGTTCCGGTAACAGCTTCACATTTGCAATTTCACCTTTGTCATTGACGTCAAAACTTAATCTGAAGTCGCCGTTTGCCTGAAATACATTGCCCGTATATCTTAAATTATCGGACAGGTCGGTTTCAAATTTTTTCTGCCCGCCTTTGTATAGGATTTCCACCTGGTTTTTATCAAGAGAAACGTTCACATAGGTCTGAGAAAAAGACAAAATAAAAAAGCCTATTGCCAGAAAAGAAAATAATTTTTTCATTGGTATTGTTTATCTTTTAAAGGTAAGCCTTTTAATGATAATCTACAACACTTCAATCTGATTTTTAAGAAGATCCTCAAATTCATCCCTTCTGCGGATCAGGTGTGCTTTTCCGTCCAGAAACATAACTTCGGCAGGCTTCAATCTAGAATTGAAATTGGAACTCATCTCAAAACCATAGGCTCCCGCATTGCGGAATACCAGAATATCCCCCTCTCTCACTTCATTCAATTTGCGGTCCCAGGCGAAAGTATCGGTTTCACAAATATTTCCGACAACAGTATAAATCCTTTCAGCACCTTTCGGGTTAGAGAGGTTTTCGATTACATGATAGGAATCGTAGAACATCGGACGGATCAGATGGTTGAATCCTGAATTCACTCCTACAAAAACCGTAGCGGTAGTTTGTTTGATCACATTGGCCTTTACCAGCAAATAGCCGCTTTTTCCTACTAAAAATTTTCCGGGCTCAAACCACAGCTCGAACTTTCTTCCCGTAGACTGTGAGAATTCGGAGATTACTTTTTCCACCTTTTTACCCAGTGTTTTTACATCGGTTTCCTCTTCGGTATCCTGATACGGGATTTTAAATCCGCTTCCCATATCCAGATATTTCAGATTCGGGAAATGCTCGGAAAGTTCAAGCATAATGTCCAGCGCCTGCAGAAAGACATCCGGGTCTTTGATCTCGCTTCCGGTATGCATATGAAGGCCTTCTACATTAAGGTTCGTGGATTTCATCACCCGTTCGATATGACGGACCTGATGTATGGAAATCCCGAATTTGCTGTCGATATGACCGGTAGAAATTTTATAGTTTCCTCCCGCAAAAATATGCGGATTGATTCTTACCAGGATCGGGTAAGAATTTCCGTATTTGTTACCGAACTGCTCAAGGATTGAGATATTATCAATATTGATATGTACTCCACAGGCCATTGCTTCTTCAATTTCAGCAAGATCCACACAGTTTGGGGTAAATAATATTTTTTCTTTGGGAAACCCTGCTCTGAGGCCCAGCTTTACTTCATTAATAGATACGCAATCCAAAGACGCACCCAGGTTCTTGACGTACTTCAGGATGTTGATGTTGGTCAACGCCTTTGCAGCATAGAAGAACTTTGTGTGTTTAGAAAAAGAAGAGGTAAGTTTTTCGTATTGAGTCTTGATAGATTCAGCATCATACACATACACCGGCGTGCCAAACTCATTGGCAATCTTCAGCAATTCTTTTGGATTCATAATAAATAAGTAAAAACTTCTTTTTTTTGTTATAATAGAAAGAGCAAAGGTAGTAAGAAATTGTTAATAATTTAAAATCAACCACATAGAAGATTATACTTAATTTTTAATTCAAACAGAATAATATACTTTTTAATTGCGGTTTTAAAGAATTTTATTTTAGCTTTTTAAGCATTTACCAATTATGAAAATAAGAACCAGGATCACTGAAAACGCAATCACAGAACGAGAATTGGCAAAATTTACTGTCCATCCTAAACCATATCTTTTAGGCGGGAACAGCCTTTGATCTTCTTTATTATAATAAAAGAGGCCATATTTCCAGAATGAAGGGTTTTTATCAGACGAACTCACGGTGATTAAATTATTTCGGCAGCGGCAAAGTCTCAAAATCTCCCCGAAGTAAAGCCAGCTGCAGTTCGTTTACCAGATCTGAAGACTGATACAGCAAATCGATTTTCAGTTTCATGAGCTTGCTTAAAGTCTGAATTTGGGTAAAAAGCTCGTAAAAGCCATATGACACAACTTTTCCGTTTTCGATGATCAGAAATAATTTCTCCCCAAGCTTCCTTCCCTGCCCAAGCCACAGCTCGTTCCGTTTCTTAAAATCGATTTTTCTCTTGAAAACATCAATATCTTCATATTCCCCGAATTTCCCGATAAACTGTACAGCCTTTGAGCCTTGGGTGAAGGATCTGAACTTCAGGATCGGTTTTTCCTGCCTGTTCAGCTTGTTTTTCTCTACTACATACTTACCGTTTCTATGATACAGCCCGAAAGGCAGGGTTTCCTTTTTTTTGATGCCTTTTGAATTTAAGATCAGTTTGGCAATGATATCCGTTCCGGTAAGCTCATAGTTAATCTGTTCCACCTCCTGCTGGACCGACTCCCATCTTTTGGATTTGGAATTGAAAACTTTTTTTGAAAATTTGTTGATATCCTGTACATAATCCGAAAAGATTATCTTCCCCTCTTTATTCTGAAAATAGACAAAACCTTTTTCATTGGGAAGATCCTGCGTCAGAACTTTAATTTTATTAATATACGTTTTGGCGTTTTTCTCTTCGTGGTGTTTCTGGATAATCTCGTTTTCGGTATCCTTTGAAATAAGCAATTTAAAAAGTTCCAGCGTGGCGCGGGCATCACCGTCTGCACGATGATGGTTCGTCAGAGGAATCCCCAGAGATTTCACCAGCTTTCCGAGGGAATAGCTTACCTCATCCGGAATCAGTTTTTTTGCTAAAGGAATCGTATCTAAAGTATTGATTTTAAAATCATACCCCAACCTTTGAAAAGACTGGCGGAGCATACGGTAATCGAAGTCGATGTTATGTCCGACTAAAGTGGTATTGGCGGTAATTTCAACGATCCGGCGTGCAATTTCATGGAACTTGGGCGCTGTCTTCACCATTTTAGGGGTAATATTCGTTAATTTCTGAACGAAAGGGGTGATATCACTTTCAGGATTTACCAATGAAATGAACTGGTCAACGATCTTCTGGCCGTCGTACCGGTACACCGCAATATCGATAATGCATTCTTTTCTGTAACCTGCACCATTACTTTCTATGTCAATTATGGAATACATTTAAAATTTATACAATATTCTTTTAGATTAATAACAAGCCCGCTTTTCCTTGAAAGTATGCCGGTATGTTTGCACAACTTATGCCAACAGATCATAAAAACAGGTGAATCCTGCTAAAATAGTAAAAATATTTATCTTCTCCGTCCTCCGAGGCCCAGCATTCCCAAAATCGCTTTCGCTCCTTCGCGCACCAGCGTACTTGTAAAGGTTTTCCCGGCCTTGCTTTGCAGAATCTGCTCAAACATTCCGGGCTCTTCTTTTACTGGCTTGGTTTTCTTGTTGCGGCTGGCTTCTGCTTCCTGAACAGCCTGTTCCATCCTTCTTACCAGAATCTCATAGGCCGATTCGTTATCTACCACTTTTTCATATTTGGCGACTAAAGCCGAACGGCCGGTTAATTCGGAGATTTCCGCATCATTCAGGACATCCATTCTGGATTCCGGCGAGATGAGGTATGTATGTACCAGCGGGGTCGGGATCCCTTTCTCGTCCAGAGCCGTCACAAAGGCTTCCCCGATTCCCAGGTTCTGAATGAGTGTCGAGGCATTATAAAAATCCGTTGTCGGATAATTTTCCACCGCTTTTGAAATCTCCTTTTTATCCTTTGCCGTAAAACCTCTGAGCGCATGCTGGATTTTTAATCCGAGCTGCGAAAGAACGGACTCCGGAACATCGCCCGGAATCTGGGTGATGAAATAGATCCCGACGCCTTTCGAACGGATCAGCTTGACCATGGTTTCGATCTGGGAAACCAGTGCTTTTGAAGATTCGTCAAAGATCAGGTGGGCTTCATCGATAAACAAAACCAGTTTAGGTCTTCCGCTGTCGCCTTCTTCCGGGAACGTCATGTAGATTTCCGCAAAGAGTGAAAGCATAAAGGTAGAAAACAGCTGGGGCTTGCTTTGGATATCCGCCACGCGCAGGATGTTCACCACGCCTTTGCCATCCCTCGTCTGAAGCAGATCATGAACATCGAAGCTCAGCTCGCCGAAGAAAGAGGAGGCACCCTGCTGCTCCAGCGCAACGATAGCCCGCAGAATAGCACCGAGTGATGCGGATGCGATAGAGCCGTAATTGGAAGACAGTTCCGCTTTCCCCTGCGGATTTTCGGTAACGTACTGAAGTACTTTCTTCAGGTCGTTCAGATCAATTAGGGGTAAACCTTTGTCGTCGCAATACTTAAATACGATCGACATGATGCTTTGCTGGGTTTCATTTAATTGTAAAATTTTACTTAAAAGCACCGGGCCGAATTCGGTAACGGTAGCCCTGAGCTTCACGCCCCTCTCCCCGGAAATGGTCATCAGTTCCACCGGAAATGCCTGCGGATGATACGGCAGCTGCGTCCTGGCATACCTTTCCTGAATGGCAGGATTATCGGTTCCCGCTTCAGCAATCCCTGAAAAATCACCTTTAATATCCAACACCAGAGAAGGAATTCCCTGGTGGGAAAGCTGTTCTGCAAAAACCTGCAAGGTTTTGGTCTTACCCGTTCCCGTAGCTCCGGCAATAAGCCCATGACGATTGACGGTCTTCAAAGGAATACTAACATTTACTTCCGGCACCACTTCTCCGTCCAGCATTCCTTTACCTAATATAATATGATCCCCTTTGGGATTGTATCTTGCATTTAACTCCTCAATAAATTGTGCTTTGTCTGACATTTGATTTTTTTATCTGCTAAATATAAAGTTTTTATAAACCGATCGCGAATAAAAATAAGCATATAGGCTAAATTTCCCACCGATTTAAATCCGATAAAAACATCCCGCCCTTTAAACCATAATATCTTGTTCAAAAAATGGCATTTTTTCCGATCAAAAAGGAATGACCATCGTTTATTTTATCTATATTTTGTAGAAATTATTCTACATATCGTCAATAATAAATTTACGAAATGGTGAATGGATATTTCTATAAACACACTTGCAGAAGGAATCGGCACAGAAAAAGTGAACTTAATATCAAAATACAGTGAAATAACGGCACTAAACCATTCATAATTAATAATTTGCCTTTCTATAAAAAATCAATATATTTGCACCCAAATTATTAAAACAAAGATTACATGAAAAAAACATTATTTCTTGCGATTTCATGCATTTCCGGTTTTGCACTCGCCCAAGTAGGGAATGTAGGAATCAATACCAGTACTCCCCGCACCAAGCTTGAAGTTGCCGGGACTTACAAAACAGGGAAAATTATAACAGACACTAACTCAATTCCAAAAATTGGCAGCACCGAAAAAGACCGTTATCTGCTCCTTGCACATAGTGATGCCGATAATACGATAAAAAAAATTGATCCTACACAGGCGAATGCTCCGGGGATTGCAAGCATCGTTACCTATTCACTTACGAATGTACAGGGGGATTGGGTAGAAAATTTCAATACCAAGATTAATTCAAACGATTATTCACTGATGGTACTATCTGCTTATTTTGACCGCCCACTCTTTGGCGTAAATATCGCTATTCCGTCCTATGGAGTGAAGAGCGTAAATAATGAATGGCAGATTTATGCAGACTATTCCCAGCTTTCATCTGCTTCAAACGGAGTATGGACGATCGTATGTGCGGTATATCCTAAAACCTACGTAAAGATTTTCCCTGAACACGGACCATTTAACCTTAACGGAACAACCACAGGATCAGACAACGCTCCGATTCTTCCATAAAATTAATCCTATGAAAAAGAATTTTTTATTTATTTCCTTATTGTTTTCCGCATTAAGCATGGCTCAGGTCGGTATCGGCGTGCAGTCTCCCGTTGAAAGACTTGAGGTTGCAGGAAGTATGACTGTAGACCAATCTGTAACTATTGACCCGACAGTTTATGTTAATAATGCTTCAGGCTTTACTATACTGGCAACCGATCCTTTATCCAATACGGTAGGCGGAGAAGTTCTTTCCACAGAAACAATCTACACTCCGCTTATCGTACAGCCTTATTCTATCAGCAACATTTACAGAGATGACCTTAATGATGTGAATCTTAATATCCCTACTGATAAATACTTTATCACCATTGCCAACTTTGAAGCCATTCCTTCATCTGGAAACAACGGGATCTACTCGCCTATAGTTACTCCGGATTCCGACACCAACAGAGGGCGTTTCAACATCAGGGTTTTTGAATCGGGACAAAACTGGCATGTCAACATCGGCTATCCTGTACTTAATACACAAAATACGACAGACCGATATACCTATAATTTCGACATCATTATCTATTCAAAAAGATTTTTTAAGAACCTTGGAACCATAAATGTCGATTTTAACGGAGCCAATAACGCATCTGCCGCTTCAGCACCAAGCGGAATCTAAAACCATAACTGTTATGAAAAATATTTTAGCCATATTAGTTTTTATATGCACTTCCCTAATTTTCAAAGCTCAAATCAACGGAGTGGGAATAGGCACCTATACTCCTACCCACACTTTGGAAGTAAGCGGAAATACAAAGCTTACAGGAAATCTTTTCTTTGAAAACCCGGGTATCTATACCGGAAGTTCTGCGGGATCTTACTTTTTGGTAAAAGACAAAAGCGACAATGTTATTAAGAGATATGTACCGGCAACCTCTGCATTCAGTGCGATCAACAGTACAGTATACTCTATTACCAACATCAGCACAAGTGGGGTAACAGATTTTGATACCGGCATTTCAGTAGAAAAATATTATGTAGTGATCGGAGGATTTATCGTACGAGGACAAAATAATGACTCCAATATTAACATTACCCGCCCGAATAATCTGGGTGATTATATTCCTCAATATTCAGCACGTTCATTTATACCTACAGGAACAGCAACCAATAAAACCTGGAGGATTAAATTTACACCAAACAGTGGACGTGTATTTGACCGTACCGCTGAGATCCGCCTCAGCATCAGTGCGTATCGTAGAGACATGCTTACAACAATAAATACTCAGATCGATTACAACATGAATGCCGTAACCACCGGAGTAGCTTCAATACCGGCACCGGCATTGCCTTAATCCAACTGGCAGTCTATAAAACACAGCATCGGAACCCAATGGATTCCGATGTTTTTATTTGGGAGCCTGACGAATGTCAAAGATTTGTAAACAAAGCAAAATAATATGAGCTTTTGTAGATTTATTACCGGGTCTATTCTTTTTATAAATATTTTTGTTGAAGCAACTTTATTTTATATTACCATGAAAAGGTACCTAGCTCTGATGATCTGCCTTATTTCTGCTTTTGCTTTTTGCCAGAAAAAAAGCCCGCCCACTGAACTGAAAATAAAAGGAGACTATACCCACCCCGCTACAAAAACGGTTTTTCCTGAATTGTGGTCAGGTTTCCAGAGACAGGCTGTCGTTTCTTACAATGCAGGCAATACCAATGTAGGGATAAGCTATATCCATCAGCCTTCCAAGAAAAACAAAACGGTCCTAACCTTCTATATTTATCCTAAAGAATACATCGACAACCAGATGCTGAGGGATGAATTTTATTCTTACGATTATGCCTTAAACCAGAACTCCAATACTCATGTAAAGATCAAACCGTCTTTCGGAACCCTTTCCGGTGACAGTTTAAAGGTAAGCTCTATTTATTCGGTTTTCAAGAACGCACTGGGGCAGCAGGATTTTTTCAAAGGGGTAAAATATGTGGATAAAAATTCTCTTCTTTCCATCTACGAATGCGGCGGATGGACTTTTAAAATCAGGGCTTCCAGCGACGATATGACTCCTGAACAATTAAAAGAACTGAAGGATAAAGCCGAAAATTACTTTAGGGTTTTACAGATCGCTTCGGTAAAGCCACTTCCGATTACCAAAGTTCCGGACATCTTATTATCGGCTTCCGTAAAAAGAGATTCGATGATGATGCATGCCGTTTCTGAAGCAGCAAAAGCCAAAATTGTCTACCTTTCCCAAAATCTGGATAAAAAAGAATTACTTACCGGTTTTCATGATACGAAGATAGATTCCGAAGTGCATTCGCTTGAAAAAATGCTAGACTATTATCAGGTGCATGAAAGAGACTGGCAGCTGCACCCGGATACCAAAAAGTATTTTGATGAAATGAGGAGAATCGCCCAGAACGGCCGATTGAAAGATCATATTTATGAAATGTATCACGGACTTATAGATTATCCGGCGGGTGAAAATAGAACAGCAGACTATATTCAGTTTAAGATAGACCAGAATATTTCTGAAGACACTAATGAAATATTCTATAATCTCGACTAGGTTTTACTTTATAGATTTATTCTATCAATATCCATTTTTTATTTTTAGTGGTATTAAAAAAATAAACCCGATTTTTGTATCTCAAATAAGAAACATTAAACGGATACAATCACAGAATGAAAGTCGAACAAATATACACGGGATGCCTGGCTCAGGGTGCGTACTACATCGTATCCGAAAATGAGGCCGCGATCATCGATCCGCTCCGGGAGGTAGCGCCTTACCTCGACCGGCTGGAGAAAGACAAAGTTACTTTAAAATATATCTTTGAAACCCATTTTCATGCAGATTTTGTCTCCGGACACCTGGATCTGAGCAAAAAAACGGGCGCTCCCATCATCTACGGGCCGACGGCCCAGCCTGAATTTGAAGCCCTTATTGCCGAAGACCTCCAAATCTTTGAAATCGGAAAGGTAAAGATCAAAGCGCTTCATACACCGGGCCATACCATGGAAAGCACCACTTACCTGCTGATTGACGAAAACGGTATTGAAACCGCTATTTTTACAGGAGACACCTTATTTTTAGGCGATGTGGGAAGACCTGATCTTGCGCAGAAAGCAGGCAGCGTTACCCAGGAAGACCTGGCAGGCATTTTATACGACAGCCTGCAGACGAAAATCATGCCTCTGGACGACAGCATTACGGTATACCCCGCGCACGGTGCCGGCTCCGCATGCGGAAAAAACATGCAGAAGGAAACCGTAGACCTTCTGGGAAATCAGAAAAGAACAAACTATGCCTTAAACCAGCCGGATAAAGAATCTTTTATCCGCGAAGTGCTGGACGGCCTTACCGCTCCTCCTAAATATTTCGGGATGAACGTTGCCTTGAACAAAGGCGGCTATGAAAGCCTTGAGACCGTAATGGACAAGGGACTGACACCGGTTCCGGCCGAAGATTTCGAGGCTTATGTGGAAGAAACCGGAGCATTGATCCTGGATACGAGAAGTCCCGGGGATTTCTGCAAAGGATTTGTCCCGAATTCCATCAACATCGGCCTGAAAGGGGATTTCGCTCCATGGGTAGGCACTTTAATCGTTGATGTAAAACATCCCATACTCTTAATTGCAGATGAAGGAACCGAAGAAGAAGCCATTACGAGACTGAGCCGCGTAGGTTTCGATAACGTGCAGGGCTATCTGAAAGGTGGTTTTGAAGCATGGAAAAACAGTGGTAAGGAAACCGACGAGGTCAACAGAATTTCTGCCGAAGAATTTACCCGACAGTTTACCGAAAACTCCAAAGTAATTGATGTACGCAAGATTTCCGAATATTCTGCAGAACACATCGATAATGCTTACAACAAACCTTTAGATACCATCAGCGACTGGGTAAAAACCATTGATGACGCCGAACATTTTTTCCTTCATTGCGCAGGAGGCTACCGCAGCATGATCGCGGCCAGCATCCTGAATTCGCATGGAATCCGCAATTTTACGGAAATAGAAGGAGGCTTTGGAGCGATAAAAAAAACAGGCAGCTTACCGACGTCAGATTTTATCTGCCAGTCTAAAGTAATCTGATCCGGAATGGAATTATTTTTGTAGTTATTCCTTTACATAACAAATTCAATACACTTTAGTTTATAAAGAAAAATATTTAAGACACCGGATCCGGTACCCTTCGGATTATTTTAAGTGATTTAAATTTTATAAACTAAAGTGTTTCTTTTAACTAAAAACCAACCCTATGTCACAAAAATTTCAGGAAATTATCGACTCCGAAAGACCGGTCCTGATCGACTTTTTTGCAACCTGGTGCCAGCCTTGCAAAGTACAGTCTTCCGTACTGAATGCCGTAAAAGAAAACGTCGGCGAAAATGCCAGGATCATCAAAGTGGATGTAGACCAGTATCCTGCACTGGCCAGCCAGTACGGGGTGCGTGGCGTCCCTACCCTGGCGATCTTTAAAAAGGGAGAAATCCTGTGGAAAGAAAGCGGCGTACATGATGTAAATACCCTGACCCAGCTTTTAAATCAATATGCTTAAATAAAGGCTAAGGCTGAGACCAGGTTTCCGAATCTCAATCTTAGCCTTAATCATTACAATTCAACTGAGAAAGAATCGCGGTCATTAAGGAAACTGAAATGATTCCTGAATTCTTTCAGTTCTTCTAAATCAAGTTCTGCTGTAACAAGATTACCGTTTTTCTCTGATATTTCTTTTCCGTCTGCAAAAAAGCAATGGGAGCTTTCCTGATAAAACAGATTATTCCCATCGGTCCCGATGCGGTTTAAACCAAAAACAAAGGCAAGGTTTTCAATCGCTCTCGCTTTCAACAGATGCTCCCAGGCGCCTACTCTTTTTTCAGGCCAGTTTGCCACATACAGAATGGCATCGTAATCACCATTATTCCTTGCGAAGACGGGAAAACGCAGGTCATAGCAGACCTGAAGTAAGATCCTGAACCCTTTGTAGTTTACAATCACCCTCTCCTTTCCCGGACTATAAACTTTATCTTCTCCAGAAAAGGAAAACAAATGCCTTTTATCGTAAAAGTCAGCCTGAGTATCCGGATGCACAAAGTACATCCTGTTGTAAAAACGGCCGTTGTCTTCTACGGGAGCACTTCCGCAGAAAGCAGCGTTCTTCGCTTTGGCCATTTTCCTCAGGAACTCCAGCGACTCCAGGTTCCGGTCGGAAACTTCCGCAGCATCCATGCAGAAACCGGTAGAAAACATTTCCGGGAGCAGAAAGAGATCTGCTTCCTGATGCTGTAATTCTTGTTCGACAAGCTGAAAGTTTTCCGCTTTATTTTTCCAGACAATATCCAGATTCAATCCTGTAATCTTCATAAACTTTGTTAAAAAACTTCCCTAAAAATACGATTTTTCAATGATTTCGGTTTTATTTTTGTTGCGGATGTTTTGCTGTAAAACCGGCTGCCTCTTTTAACCAAATAATAATAACAATAAAAAATAAATTTATGAAGAAACTGTTTTTTATGGTGATTCTGATTTTTGCCGGCACAGCGGCAGATGCCCAGGCCTGGACCGGGAAAGGGGATCAGAAAATCAATGCCGGGCTCAGTGCCTGGGGATATGGCACGGGACTCACCGGGACTTATGACTACGGACTGAATGGCCTGATTTCCGTAGGAGCCGGACTGAATGTTTATTTCGACAATTACAAGGACAACGATGACGAAAACCGGATTTTCGCTTTCGGAAGGGTGAATTTCCACCTGAAAGATGCCCTGCAGCTGCCGGAAAAGCTGGATATCTATCCGGGAGTTGATGTAGGGGTTGTGGGACGAAACTTCGGGCTTGGGGCACACATTGGTGCCCGGTATTTTTTCACCGAGAGAATCGGCGTTTTCGCCGAAGTCGGCAACAATGGCAGTCTAGGGGTTTCCATTAATTTATAATGAATCATCGCTTTATATGACAAAGCTTCCCGTTTCGGGAGGCTTTTTTATTTGGCATAGTTTTGAGAATTGTTACCTTTGCAAATTAAACATACAAAGCATTAATGGAAATAGCAATCAAACTGTTTCAATTTATATTGAGCATTTCTATCCTGGTCATCCTTCACGAACTCGGCCATTTTTTACCCGCAAAATACTTCAAGACCAAAGTTGAAAAATTCTATCTTTTCTTCGATCCATGGTTTTCGCTGGTAAAGAAAAAAGTGGGTGAAACCGAATACGGGATTGGCTGGCTTCCTTTCGGGGGTTACGTAAAAATTGCCGGAATGGTGGATGAAAGCATGGACACCGAACAATTGAAGCAGCCTGCACAGCCTTGGGAATTCCGGGCAAAACCGGCCTGGCAACGGCTAATTATCATGTTGGGAGGGGTTACGGTAAACTTTTTCCTGGCCTGGATCATCTACAGCTGCCTGTCTCTTTTCAACGGGGAGATGTATACCGATCTTACGAAATTCAACAATGGAATCGGCGTAACGGAAGCCGGTAAAAAAATGGGCTTTCAAAGCGGTGATAAAATCATTAATATTGACGGCAAACCTGTAGAAAGACTGGAAAACGCCTCTATTAATATTCTTCTGGGCGATCAGGTAACTGTAATCAGAAACGGGAAAGAAGTTACATTCCCAATTGAAAAAGAAGGGGTAGCAGAGGTTTTAAAACAAAAAGAAGCCAAATTATACATTACCCCCAGATTCCCGATGATCATCGATTCCCTGGCAAGCCCTGCGTCTAAAGCATCCGGTTTGGCTAAAGGGGATAAAGTGGTAGCCATTAACGGAAAACCGACTCCTTTTTTCGACGAAGTGAGCACTGCCCTGTCTGAAAACAAAGGAAAGACCGTTGCGATAGAAGTTTTTAGAAACGGAAAGCAGGAAACCTTTAATGCAGCTGTTGATAAAGACGGTAAACTGGGAGTCGGGGTAGATCAGAAAGCACTGGCCACGGTGGTGACGGATAAAAAATATTCTTTCGCGGAAGCGATTCCAAGAGGTTTTGAAAGGACCATTGAAGCTTTAACCATGCAGGTGAAGCAATTCAAAATCATGTTCAACTCCAAAATCCAGGGATACAAAAACGTCGGCGGACCTATTGCCATCGTTAAAAACATGCCGGTGGATAAAGATGCGGACGGCAGTATTTCCATCAATTGGGCGGCCTTCTGGAGCTTTACGGCGATGTTCTCGGTATGGCTGGCATTCCTGAACCTGATTCCGATTCCGGGACTGGACGGCGGACACGTTCTTTTCACTTTATATGAAATGATCGTTGGCAAACCGGTTCCTCAGAAAGTATTGGAAAATGCCCAGATGATCGGGGTTATCTTCCTGTTAGGCTTGATGTTGGTAATTTTCGGAAGTGATATCTTTAAGATCTTTGCCGGAAAATTATAATATTTTTCATTTTTAATAAAAAAATATTTGCAGGGTATAAATATTCGTCCTATATTTGCACCACTTAAAACAAAGGACATTCCTCCTTAGCTCAGTTGGTTAGAGCATCTGACTGTTAATCAGAGGGTCGCTGGTTCGAGCCCAGCAGGAGGAGCAAAAAGACTTACAGCAATGTAGGTCTTTTTTTATCTATATACTTACGATAAAAATCTTTTTAGTAAAAATGAGTTTTATGTATTTGAATTCTAAAACCATAATTTCTTCATTCATGATCTTATATAAATAATTGAAAGTTATATGGATGTTTTATTAATATAATTCTAAAAGCGTCTCTTTTGGCACTTGGTAATATTAAGTCTGCTTATTCCGGTCAAGTTAGTTCTGAAAACAAAGAGTACAAACGTATCAAAAAGGAAGTTGAAAACTTAAGAATTCCTACTACTAGAGATGACAGGCAAAACTTAAGTAAAGATCGTAGCAATGCTGCAAACTCTTACAGACAAGCTTTCGAAAAAGCAGAAACTTGCAATGGCTAAACAACAACGCAGACAACAAGTTGTACGTACACAACAGGGTCAACATGGACACATGGTTGAAGAGGTCTTTGATGATAATCTTTTACTTGATGCTGCAGAAATTGAAAAACTTTATGCAATTGATCCGCATATTTTGGAATGGCTGAAACAATCAGCGGATAAAGAACAAGCATTTAGGCATAAAGCTTTCGAGACAAAGACAGATTTGGTAAGAAATAATGAAAGAAGTTTTCGTAAAGTAAACACAATGGGGCTTGTTTTCTCATTTATTCTTACTTTAGCAGCTATGGCTTTTTCGTCATGGTTGATCTATTGTAATCATGAAGTTTTAGGTTCTATTTTTGGTGGAAGTGTTATTTTGGCAATAATTAGTGCCTTCCTTTCAAAAGTAATAGTTCCTAAACAAAATAACAACAATAATTAACTATATAACCTCCTTACCGGAGGTTTTTTCTTTTATATTCATTCAAATTCTTCTAAAAAAACATTGATATTAATTAACTGTAAATAAAACTATTTAAAAAATTTACTTTTAAAGCATATACAAAATAAAAATAATTTTATATATAATTATTAATCAGAAGGTCGCTGGTTCGAGCCCAGCAGGAGGAGCAAAAAGACTTACAGAAATGTAGGTCTTTTTTTATGGTGTAAATTTAAATTCTTTTCAGCAATTTAACCGATTGATAAATAGCGAAATAAGCTATAAACCTGATGAACACAGTAAAAATATCAAGATTTTTAAAATAAAAATTTGTGTAATCGCAATATTCCTTTTATATTTGCACCACTCCAATAGAGGAAAATTCCTCCTTAGCTCAGTTGGTTAGAGCATCTGACTGTTAATCAGAGGGTCGCTGGTTCGAGCCCAGCAGGAGGAGCCATTGAAAAT
>CAJYRQ010000080.1 GCA_913777465.1 uncultured Chryseobacterium sp. | reverse complement strand
GACGCTTCGTTTTGTTATTAGCGTGAGAAACGTTGTTACCAACCATTGCACGCTTTCCTGTTATTTGGCAAATTCTTGACATATCTCGATGTTCTTATTTGTACTATAATATTTGAGAGTGCAAAATAACGAAGAATTTTTCAGATAGACAAATCTTTCACAAAATTATTTATAAATAAATTATCAATCGTCTTCCGGTTTTTGATATTTCCGTGGCAGCTAAAGGCGTTGGGTCTGAGAATGATAAATTCACCGGGTGCTAATTCCTTTCTCTGCAATATTTTAAAATTTAAATCAGGATTTCTTTATTTTTTGTTGGAACCATTTAATCAGAAAATAAAACAGCAGGAATCCGAAGGCGAAAATGGAAAACCTGGAGAGCAGGTCGCCGGCTTTCGTATAAAAAGTCATCCCGTCATAAAGGTTTAATTTGGCGTACAATGCGGTTTTATCACCATAAAAAGTATCTTCGATAATTTCACCTTTTGCATCAATATGGGCGGAAATTCCACTGTTGGCGGCACGGGCGATTTCCCTTCTGGTTTCTATGGCTCTCAGCCGGGCATAGGATAAAAGCTGCTTATGGCCTTCCGTAACGCCCCACCAGGAATCATTGGTCATAATGGCCAGGAAGTTGGCGCCTTTCTTTACATAGTCTCCCGTAAATTCACCATAAATGCTTTCATAGCAGATAATCGGGGCTACTTTGCCTTTGTTGAAAGGGTTTGAAAATGCCGTCCTCTCTTTATCGGTTCCCAGGGAAGCCACAGTACCGCCGAGGTTGATCATTGCATCGCCCAAAAGCGGTTTCAGGTAGCTCATATACGGGAATATTTCCACTCCCGGAACCAGTTTGCCCTTATGGTAAACTTCCACTTTCTGATCCGGGATCACCTGAATGGCTGAGTTGAAACGTTCTACCCAAAGACCGGGATTGAGCTGATAGGCTTCCTTGGGCAAATTATTTTCCGAAGTATAAAAATGGTGGGAAGAAATTCCCGTCGTGAAAACCGAACGCGGATGTTTTGAAAGAAAAGCTTTTACGTTGTTGATGATTACACTTTTTTCAAAAGCGGTTTCCGAAATGGACCCGTTCCCCGGAAGTGCAGTCTCGGGAGCGATATAATAATCTATTTTTCCTTTTGAGTTCCGTTCGGCAAGGCTGAGCAGGTCGTTTTCGATCGTCAGGCTGTCCTGTGAATATTTTTCAGCATAAGGATCAAGGTCGGGCTGAAGCATTAAAACATTCACGCTGCCGATCGCTTTTTCATCAAAGCGGTTGTATTTTACCATCGAAATGATCATCGGTAGAATGATTAACACCGCTACTATAGAGGTGTTTTTAATTAAATCCTTTCTCTTTCTTCCTGCCTGCCAGATTCTTACGGTATAGAAAATCAGGACGTTTGCCAGCAGGATCCAGAAGCTTCCGCCGGTAGCACCCAAGGTATCGTACCACTGGATCAGCTTAGGGTAATCTGAAAAAACATTCCCCAGGTTCAGCCACGGCCAGGTAAGTTCCCAGCCCAGATGGAATTTCTCAAAACTCATCCAGATGGCCACCAGGAAGGCCAGTCCCCAATAGGTTCCCTGTGCGTTTTTATACCAGTGGTAGCATTGGAAAACCAGGGCGTACAAAAAGGAATTGACGAGTACCGGAAACAGAACCGCCATCATCGAGTGGCTTCCGTCAGGATTTCTGGAGCCGTACAGCCAGCCTGTGGTTACGGTATTCCAGATGACAAAGCATAAATAGGAGAGCCCGAAAACCACCCAGCTTTTCCGGTTGTAATCCGAAAACTTGGATACACCGTGCTCCATCATCAGAAGAGGAACCAAGGCGAAAAATATAAAAAACGGAACCCCGTAGGTAGGCCAGGAAATGGATAGGAGCATCGCCGAAATGAGCGTAAGCAAAACGTATTTCATGAATTTGTTTTAATACACAAATTTAATGTTTTTGAAATGAATACATTTGCAAACGATGTTAAAGAAATTTTATAAGATTATTATTGTTCCTTATACTGTATTTCTGCTGTACCTGATGTTCTTCGGGATGGGGCGGAAACAGATGGACGACAATCTTCTGACCATGGCGCCTATCATGTCCACCATCAACTTCGTTAAAGGCTGCATTTCCTGGAAAGATGCTTTCAGGATCGTTGTGGGCAACATCGTGATGTTTATGCCATTCGGATTCCTCGGGTGGCTGTTTCCCGGGCTGAATCATCTTAAAAACCTGGTTTTTACTTTTGTTTCGGCAATTACCATCATTGAAGCGCTCCAGTATTTTTCAAGGATGGGAATTTTTGAAGTGGACGATATTCTTCTGAATACTTTCGGGGTCTTTTTAGGTTTTTTAATTAAAAAAAATGTAGAAGAAAGGTTTGAATATTTTGTGAAGTGATCCGGATCTATGTTCAGCAACTTTGTCAAAGTTCCGAACTTTGACAAAGTTTTTCATCCCAATCACCCATTCAGTTCTTTCGCACGTTTTTCCGCATCCAGGATTCCGTTTTTAAGAATTTCCTTGAGGCTGCGGTCGTTAAATGTTTTCAGGGCGGCTTCGGTGGTACCGCCTTTAGAAGCTACATCTTTAATCAGTTCTTCAAGGCTTTTGTCGGAATTGTTAATCAGGTGATAGGCCCCCAACATCGTCTGCTGTACGAAAAGCCGGGATAAATTTTCTTCGATTCCCATCTCGGTCCCTGCTTTGATCATGGCGTCGACGATGTAATAAAAATAGGCAGGTCCGCTTCCGGAAAGAGCCGTTACGCTGTCCAGCAAGTTTTCATCTTCCAGATAGACCGATCGTCCTGTGGAGTTCAGTAATCTTTCGATATGGATAAGCTGGCTGAAGGAAATTCCTTCTGCTGCAGTATATCCGGTAATTCCCATTCCCAGAAGGGTGGGAGAGTTGGGCATGGCCCTTACGACCAACGGATGGTCCAGCAGTTTCTGGATTTTTCCGATTTTAATTCCTGCCATGATCGATAAAACCATCTGTTTTTCTTTCAGCTGAAACCTGAAATTTTCTGCAGCATGGGCGAAATCCTGCGGTTTTACCGCAATGATGATCAGATCAGCATCCAGTTCCTGCACTTCCTCGAAAACAGAAATTTTAGATGTAGGAAATTCTTCGGCAATTTTAGAAAACTTAGATTTGTTTTTGGTAATCAGATGGAGGTTTTCCGGTTTGATGAGTTCGTATTTCAAAAAAGATTTTGAAAAGGAAAGGCCCATGTTTCCGGCTCCGAGAATAGCGATTTTCATATGTGTATTTTTTTTAAATAATAGTATGAAAACTTTGTCAAAGATCGGAACTTTGACAAAGTTCTGTTAAATAATATTCACTTCTCTTTCCAATTCAATCCCGAATTTTTCTTTGACGGAATTAATAATTTCTGTTGAAAAGTCAAAAATTTCTTTTCCGGAAGCATTTCCTGTGGCATTGATGATCACCAGCGCCTGCAATTTGTGGGAAGCAACATTGCCGGTCTGTTTCCCTTTCCATCCGCACTGCTCGATCAGCCATCCGGCCGGAACCTTTACGGAGCCGCCGTTCGGGTAACCCGGTATCGTTTCAAATTGCTGCTTCAGGGCTTCAAACTGTGTTAAAGGAATTGTCGGATTCTTGAAAAAGCTTCCTGCATTCCCAATTTTTTTCGGATCAGGAAGTTTGCTCTTCCTGATGCTGATCACGGCTTGGGATACTTCCTGAATGGTCGGGTTTTCAATTCCTGATTTTTCCAGTTCGGTTTTTATGGCACCGTATTCCGTTTTGATGCGGTGGTTCCGGCTGGTCAGTCTAAAAGTAACATCCAGAATCACGTATTTTCCTTTGCCTTCCTGTTTGAATATAGAATCCCTGTAGCCGAACCTGCATTTTTCGAGATCCAAAACTTCAGTTTCAAGGGTTTCAAGATTAAGTACAGTGCAGTTTGCAAAGATGTCTTTGATTTCGGTTCCGTAGGCCCCGATGTTCTGCATGGGGGAAGTTCCCACGTTTCCGGGAATCAGCGAAAGATTTTCCAGTCCGCCCAGATTTTTGTCGAGACAGAACATCACCAGTTCATGCCAGTTTTCTCCTGATTTTGCAGTGACCAGCATTTCATTTTCATTCAAAGGCTGTAAAGAAACTCCTTTCAGATTCAACTGGATGACCAGACCGTCAAAATCTCTGGTAAACAAAACATTGCTTCCGCCTCCGAGGAAAAGCAGGGGAAGGCCGTTGTCTTTTGAAAAATTAAGGGCTTCTTTTAATGCTTCAACGGTATGTATTTCGGTAAAATACTTTGCTTTTGCATCAACCCCGAATGTGTTATAGGGTTTTAATGAGAAATTTTCTTGCATGATTTAGTTGTATTCTGTTGGAAGAAGGGCCCGCATCTGGTCTTTCAGTTTTTTCAGCTGTCCGTAATGGGCAGTATCTACAAAAGCGTTTACATACGCATGGTATTTTTTCGGCGTCCTGATCTGGAATGTCTCGTCAAATCCGTCCACCGACTGCTGGCTGGGGGAGCTTTTTATTCTGTCCAGAGCCTTTACATCGATATTGGCGGTCAGTTTCTTCCAGGTCTGCGGGCTGATGGCCGACTTCCATTCCTGATGGGTTTTGTTTTTGGTAACGCCCTGTTCCGCATGAATGGAATCTTCAGTTACCTTTATAATAATATAATTTCCCAAAGGTCCCCCGATTTCCGAATAGCTGATTGAGATGATTTCGTTGGCAGCTCTGCTGACGGGTTCGGACTCCTTCCGGTTACAGGAAATAAAAATCAGCAATAAAATAAGGATTGAGGATATTTTCAAACCGGAATATTTTATTGCTGACATATTTTGTTTTTAAACGATTAAAGACTGAATTCGGCTCTGTATTTTTCGAGAGCATCTTTAAGGATGGCTGCGCTTCGCTTTAAATCCTGCTCTTTTAAAACATAAGCGATCCTTACCTGCTTTTTACCCAGCTCAGGATTGCTGTAGAAACCTCCTGCCGGAGCTACCATGATGGTTTCGTTGTTGCTGGAGTAGCTTTCAAGCAGCCATTGCGCAAATTTTTCGGTATCGTCTACCGGAAGCTCCGCGACACAATAGAAGGCGCCTTTAGGCTTCGGGCAGATGACACCCGGAATAGCGTTCAGTGAATCGACCAGGACGTTTCTCCGGTGGGTATACTCTTCCCTTACGGAACGGATGTAAGCGCCGTCGTTCTGATGCGCTGCCGTTGCTGCAATCTGTCCCAATAAAACCGGACTTAATCTGGCCTGTGCAAAAAGCATCGCTGCATCGTGGATTTTTTTGGAACGGGTGATCATGCATCCGATTCTTACGCCGCACATGGAGTAACGTTTGGATTCCGAATCGATGATGATGCAGTTTTCCGCCAGTTCAGGAAAAGCGAGCATGGAAATCTGCTGTTTCCCGTCGTATACGTATTCTCTGTAAACCTCGTCGGAAATTACAACGATATCGTATTTCAAGGCGATCTCCGCCAGTTTCTGAAGTTCTTCACGGGTGTAAAGGTAACCGGTAGGGTTGCCTGGGTTGCAGATGACGATGGCTCGGGTTTTGGCTGTTATTTTTTTCTCGAATTCTTCAATCGGAGGAAGTGCAAAACCGGTATCGATGGTAGAAGGAACCGCCACTACATTCACGTTAAATGTGCTGGTAAACCCATTATAGTTGGCATAATACGGCTCCGGGATGATTACCTCGTCACCGTCGTCACACAAGGTGGAAATGGCAAAATTCAAAGCTTCCGACCCTCCGTTGGTTACGATAAAGTTATCCGGCGTCAGATCCGTAAAATCCAGCGAGTGGTAATATTCCGTAAGTGCTTTTCTGTATTCGATATTTCCTTCAGAAAGCGCGTATTCCAATACTTTCAGATCAATATTCTTTAAAGCATTCAGTGCCGTTTCCGGGGTTTCAATATCGGGTTGCCCGATGTTGAGGTGATATACTTTGATCCCTTTTTGTTTTGCTTTTAAGGCAAAAGGAACCAGTTTTCTTACCGGCGACGGCGGCATGTGTAGTGCTCTGTTTGAAATATTCGGCATTGTTCAAAAAATTTGTATGACAAAAATAAGATTTAATTTTTCAATATTAAAATAAAGCTTGTAAAGAAAGGTTTTTATACTGATTCCTTTTAGATATGGTATTTATCCGGATCCTGAATAAAAGAACTGAAGCCGGTTTCTGCAGTGTCTGTTTCGGGAGGATGGTAAAGGTTTTCTGAAACTTTTTTTTGAAGTAAATAAATTTATTGAACAGATGGTATTCAATTGTTTTTTTGATAAAATCAGTTTCATTTAAATTTATTAATTTGGCAGCCATTAAAACCGATAAAACATGCAGATCCAATCCGTTTCCGTGGAAGACTATATTTCCCAGATTCCCGAAGAAAGACAGGAAATCTTCAGGGAGATTTTTAGTACCGTTAATAACAACCTTCCGGAAGGCTTCTCCCAGGGTTCAAGCTATGGAATGGTTGGCTGGGCAGTTCCTCTCGAAACCTATCCTGCGGGATACCATTGTACGCCAGGCTCGCCGCTGCCGTTTATCAGTATCGCTTCCCAAAAAAATTTCATAGCACTTTACCATATGGGAATGTATGCCAAGCCCGAACTGCTGGACTGGTTCGTAGCAGAATATCCCAAATATTCCAAAAGAAAACTGGATATGGGAAAATCCTGTGTCCGCTTTAAAAAGATGGATGATATCCCGCTGGAACTTTTGGCGGAACTGAGTAAAAAAATGACTGTTGAAGAGTGGATCGGTATTTATGAAGCCAATTTTAAAAAGAAATAATTTTCTGCGGCACCTGTCTGCTGTAATTATTCTGTTAAACTTGATCACAAGTTGCAAAAGCACACCGGTTTCCAGATTGGAAAACGGGGACCTGCTGTTTGTAACCGCTAAAGAAACGGGGCTTTCCGGAGCCATTAATAACGTTACCCGGAAACAGGAAAATGCTGCTTTTGATCATATCGGGATTTTAGAAAAGAATAAAACGGGGCATTTCGTTCTTCATGCCGCTCCGAAAGGCGGTTCCCAAAAGCAAAGCCTGAAAGATTTTCTGAGAGACCGGAAAAACGATGGGCAACGGGTAGTAGTTTATCGCCTGAAAGATCAATACAAAAATGCGATCCCTGCCGCTGTCAGCAAAGCCAATTCGATGCTGGGTAAGCCTTATAATTTCAATTACATCCTGGATGAAAATTCCTACTATTGCTCGGATTTTATCGAAAGGGTATTCAGGGACAACCATATTTTCAGGTTAGAGCCCATGACTTTTATTGATCCGAAAACAGGAAAAACCAATGTGTTCTGGGCAGAATTTTATCAGAAAAAGAATCTGAAAGTTCCGGAAGGCGAACCCGGCTGCAACCCGAACGGGCTGGCTGCTTCCGATAAACTGGAGCGGATCATGGAACTGAAATGATGAGTAATGGGTAATTAGCAATCGGTAATATTGTATATTTTCTATTTATGAACTACTTTAGGTTCTGGTGCAAATCCGGTATTACTATTTAACAATCGACAGAAGAAACTTTCAGCATCCGTCTTCGTTTTTCCAGCCATTTAACCCTTAAGTTCACCTTGTTTATATTTTCTTGAATTTTTAGTCCTTTAAAGATAAATGTTAAAATTGAAAATTACTATCCTACTAATTTTGTAGACTAATAATTTTTTATATTTTTGTCATAGCTAAACACAAGAGAAGCAGAATCTCTAAAGGCTTAGTAATGCTCAACCTTAAAATGCGAAGTATGATAACATCTAATCCCGGGCTTCAGGTTTTACAGAATACCCTTAGCCTTCCCAGAAAAGAACTGATACTGGAAATCGAACTGAACGGAAAAATGAAGTTTGAACATCTGATGCATGCCATTTACCGGCAGTTCGGGATTTGCCATAAAGTGTTGTCGGCGAATGTGGAGTATATCAACGGAAGGAGTTTCGGAACCGTGCAGCTGTACCTGAACGTATGTCCGGACGATTTTGAGCAGCTTGAATTTTACCTTAATAAAAATAAGCTTTTGAATACCACGGTAGCCTATACCTGCCGTAAATATTTCTAAGTGATTTCATATGGTTTTGATTACAGGAAGCGGCCGTCGGTTCATGACGGCCGTTTTATTTTGCTCCTAAAAAATCAGAAGTCATAAACAAACCGCCGGGAGGGCGGTTTCAGTATAATAATATAAATTAAATTCTTTCAATATCGGCACCGATGGCTTTCAGTCTGCCGTCGATGTTTTCATATCCTCTGTCGATCTGTTCGATGTTATGGATGATCGATTTTCCTTCTGCGGAAAGAGCGGCGATCAGAAGGGCATTTCCTGCTCTGATATCCGGGGAAACCATTGTCGTGCCTCTCAGCGGTGTTTCCTGATTCAGTCCGATTACGGTTGCCCTGTGCGGATCGCAAAGGATGATCTGGGCACCCATATCGATCAGCTTATCCACGAAGAATAACCTCGATTCAAACATTTTCTGATGTACCAGAAGACTTCCTTTAGCCTGGGTGGCAACAACCAGGATGATAGAAAGCAGATCCGGCGTGAATCCCGGCCATGGGGCATCAGAAATCGTCAGGATAGAACCGTCGATGAATTTCTGGATTTTATAATGTTCCTGGGCAGGAATAAAAATGTCGTCGTTGCTCTGCTCAAGCTCGATCCCCAGTTTTCTGAAAGTATTCGGGATAACACCCAGCTGGTTCCAGTTTACGTTTTTAATGGTGATTTCAGATTTGGTCATGGCAGCAAGACCGATCCACGATCCGATTTCCACCATATCCGGAAGCATCGTATGTTCGGTTCCGTGAAGATATTCCACCCCTTCGATGGTCAATAAATTCGATCCGATCCCGGAAATATTGGCACCCATCCGGTTCAGCATTTTACAAAGCTGCTGAAGATACGGTTCGCATGCCGCGTTGTAAATCCTTGTTTTGCCTTTAGCCAGTGCAGCAGCCATCACGATATTGGCGGTACCCGTTACGGAAGCCTCTTCCAGAAGGATAAATGTTCCTTTAAGCTCTGTTGCTTTTAAAGAATAAAAATATTCTTCCTCGGCATAGTTGAATTCGGCACCAAGCTCCACCAATCCCTGAAAATGGGTATCCAGCCTTCTTCTTCCGATTTTGTCACCTCCAGGAGTAGGCATATAGGCTTCTCCGTACCTTGCCAGCATTGGGCCCATCAGCATAATGGAGCCTCTCAGTTTGGCCCCGTCTTTTTTAAATTCGCTGGATTTGATATAATCAAAATTAACCTTGTCGGCTTTGAAAGTATAATCGCCGTGCGCATTCTTGGTAACCTTAACGCCGAAGTCGCCCAAAATCTCAATTAATCGATTAACGTCGTGGATATCCGGAATATTTTTGATCCGTACTTCCTCATCAGTCAATAAAACGGCACATAGAATCTGAAGGGCTTCATTTTTTGCCCCTTGTGGAGTGATTTCACCTTGCAGTCTTTTTCCTCCCCGTATTTGAAATGTTCCACTCATGCTTACTTCCTGTTTTTATTATGATTGTTATTGTTGTTATTGTGTCGTCTCTTATTGTTCTGGTTGTTCTGGTTTCGGTTGTTATTCCGGTTGTTGTTCTGGTTGTTTCGGTTATTATTGTTATTGGTGTAATAGATTTTGCTCTTTTCAAGCGTATCGATTCCGGTAAGGTCGAGCCTGTTTTCCGAAAGTTCCTTCAGATGACGGAAAATCACATCATCCGTTACGTGTTCCTTATTATATACATTATAGGATTTCTTCATATTGTTGGCAATCACTTCGATCAGGGCTTCCTTTTCGTCTCCCTGCTCCAGTTCAATCGCTTTTTCAATCAGTTGAAGAATACTTTTTCCGTAAAATTTAAAATCGCCCTGAAGTTTCGGATATTCCATCCTTTTAGGTTTCTCTTCAAGCTCTTCCTTGGTGGGAAAAGGATAGGGTGAATCTACGTCCAGGTCATGATCGGCTAAAATATACAGATGATCCCAAAGTTTATGTTTATAATTTTCTTCGTCTCGCAGCTGAGGGTTTCTCTGACCCATAAAATCAATGATCGCCATTGCCATTTCGTTTCTTTCCTCTTTTGAAGAAAGCTCTTTGCAACGTTCAACCAACTGTTGTATAATTCTGCCGTATTCGGGCAAATGAAGCTGAGTTTTTTGGGTGTTGTATTCCATAGTCTGCAAATATATGGATTAAAAGAAAAATTGTACCGAAAATCTTAAAAGTTTATGTTTTTTTAATGAATATTTGAAACAGGGATTTGATCGGGTTTTATGTTGAAAATAAAAAATATTTCACATGATATAGAACTTGTATCAATAAAAGTGTAATTTAGGTAAGAGATTAATAATTAAAACCTTCCCTATGAAAAAAGCATATTATGTTCTTTCATTACTGGCATTGGGAATGATGAATTCCTGCCGGACCGGTGATGAGGTGATCTCTGAGGATCAGAAAGACTCAGGTGTTCATGATAAAGTGGTGAACGTTACCCACCACGACGGTCGTCCTTTCAGCACCGGAGCTTCCGTTGCCGGAAAATTTGCCGCCGGACCCGGCGGCGGTGTTCTGATGCAGGGTTTCTACTGGGATGTTCCGGATGGGGGCAACTGGTGGAATACCGTTAAAGGAAAACTCACCGACTGGTCGAATGCGGGAATCGGTGCCGTCTGGCTTCCTCCGGCTTCCAAAGCCCAGAACGGCGCTTACTCCATGGGATATGACCCGACGGATTATTATGATTTCGGAAATTACAACCAGAACGGAAGCATTGAAACGCGGTTCGGATCAAGAGCGGAACTTGAATCCCTGATTACAAAAGCACATGCCGAGAACATGCAGGTATATGCCGATATTGTCATCAACCACAACAGCGGCGGACAGTCGGAATACAACCCGTATGTCGGCTCGAATACCTGGACCAATTTTTCAGGAGTCGCTTCAGGGAAGTTTCCAAGGAATTACAATGATTTTTATAAAAATTCGTATGGCAATAATGATGAAGGTGCCTTCGGAGGCTTTCCCGATCTGTGCCATGCCAATCCGTATGTGCAGGACTGGCTTTGGGAAAGGGATGATTCCGTGGGGAAATATTATAAAAACGTAATGAAATTCGACTGCTGGCGATTCGATTATGTAAAAGGCTTCGGCGCGTGGGTGGTAAACAACTGGAACGCCAATGTCGGCGGTTTCTCAGTCGGCGAATTGTGGGATTCCAATGTAAATACCCTGGAATCATGGGCCAATAATGCCAACAGTTCAGTATTCGATTTCGCTGCTTATTATAAAATGGATGAAGCTTTTGATAACGGAAACCTCAATGTCCTGAACGATGATATGATGTGGAAAAGGAATCCTTTTAAAGCAGTAACTTTTGTGGCCAACCACGATACGGATATTATTTACAACAAAATGCCGGCATACGCTTACATCCTTACCCATGAAGGCTATCCTACCATTTTCTATAGGGATTATGAGGAATGGCTGAATAAAGAAAGACTGAATAATCTCATCTGGATTCACAACAACAAAGCCACCGGAACAACTTCGATCCTTTATACCGATAACGATGAATATATTGCCCGTAGAAACGGCTACAACGGAAACCCTGGATTGGTAGTTTACATCAACAGTTCTTCCGGCTGGCAGGAAAGATGGGTACAGACCAACTGGGCCAGCCAGCAGATTAAGGATTTTACCGGCAACTCCTCCTGGTACCCGACAACGCAGGGCGATAAATGGGTAAAAATCCAGTGCCCGCCTAATTCCTATTCCATCTGGTCTTTAAATCAGTAATTGGTATAATCATATAAAAAAGAAGGCTGCCCTTTAAAAGCAGTCTTCTTTTTATAATACATTGTTTGATTTACACTATTGGACAAGTTTCCCTCTTCCAGCCTGTTATTCTTATTTCTTAAACCTGGATAAATTTTTTCCTTTCCTCCGGTGTTGGAAGATAACATTTCTGGTTCGCCAGTTTCATCCGGTTTTCCGAAACTTTATCATACACTTTATCACTGAGAAATTTCGGAATAATTTTTCCGATTGCCGAAAGCTTATAAATTCCGCCTAAAAGATTGGCTATTTTCAGTACAGCCGCAGATTTTTCAAGATAATACTGATTCGGCTTCCAAAGATACATGGTGTTGAAAACTTTTGTATCCAGCCCTCTCTCAGATAAAAATTCCTGTCCGAAATCCGACTGTAGAGAAGCAAACCTAAACTGATCTTTCTTATCCCTTTCAAGAATCCATTGTACCCAGAAGTTGCAAACGCCGCAATCTCCGTCGAAAAATACAATATGCTTATCCTGCCAGTTCCCTTCCATATGCTTGTTTTTTAAAGCGACATTTTCCGTTCTGTTTCCTGTTTTTCCCTCTTGAAATAATCCGTTAAAATCTTTCTTTGCGCATCCGTCAGCTTAGCATCCTGATGACCGATAAAATAAGATTCCAACGGCATTTCCTTTTTCTCCACCATTTCTATACATTCCTGCAATTTGTGTGCCTGTGTTTTAGGCTCGTATACGGCAAAGGTAGAGAAATTGAGCTCTTTTCTGCCTTCTTTGATATGGTTTCTCAGTATCCAGGAAGAAGGAGCAATGTTGGAATACCATGGATAACGCGTTTCGTTGGAATGGCAGTCATAGCAGGAACGGTTGATTATCTGGGCTACTTCAGGAGGGGTATTTTTAATCTTGATAAAATCCATTCCCGGAGTAGGAGCAGGGTTTGTTTTATCAATCGGGAAAAACTGGATAATGATAAATGCAACAAGAACAACAGTCAGTATTTTTTTCATAATTAAAGTTTTAGGTTTAAGCCTGATATTCAGAATTAAATAATCAGAGGAGTACTCATTTTCATAATTTACCGGCAATCAGATATAAATTTCTTAAACAGATAAAGTTAATTAAATTTTTCATAATAAAGAATAGTAAAATGATGTGGCAGTCGAACTTATGGAAGAAATTATTCCGAATATCAATATTTAACTTTCCGTTATATTTTATTTTGTGTAAAAATGATTAATTTAATTGCATGATTAGGTAGGATTGAATTTATTATTGTTTTTAACTATTGCGAAAATATTTTTGATAGATTGTATTTATGATACAACAATTGTAAGTTTGCCTTATTCAAAAATGACAAAACTGTTTATCAACATAAAAAAATTTAAACGATATGGAAAACACATCAGGAGACATCAGCAAATGTCCTTTCCACAACGGAAGCATGGAGAAAGAAAAAAAAGAAAATGTTGCCGGCGGCGGTACCCAAAACAAAGACTGGTGGCCGGATCAGCTGCGTGTAGATATTCTCCGTCAGCATTCCCATCTTTCCAACCCAATGGATGAGGGATTTGATTATGCAGAAGCTTTCAAAAGCCTTGATCTTGAGGCGGTAAAAAAAGACCTTCACGAACTGATGACGGATTCCCAGGACTGGTGGCCGGCCGATTTCGGTCATTATGGTCCTTTGTTTATCCGTATGGCCTGGCACAGCGCGGGAACTTACCGGGTAGGTGACGGAAGAGGCGGAGCCGGAGCAGGTCAGCAGCGTTTTGCCCCGCTGAACAGCTGGCCCGATAACGTGAGCCTTGATAAAGCACGGAGATTGCTGTGGCCGATCAAACAGAAATATGGAAAGAAAATTTCATGGGCCGATCTGATGATCCTTACCGGAAACGTGGCTTTGGAATCGATGGGCTTTAAAACCTTCGGCTTTGCAGGCGGACGTGAAGATGTTTGGGAGCCGGATATGGATGTCTACTGGGGAGCAGAAAAAACATGGCTCGGCGGAGATCTCCGGTATTCCCAGGGCTCCGAAGGCGTTGAAGGGCATGGCGTGCTTTCCGCCGATGATGATGCAGACGGTAAAATCCATACCCGCGATCTGGAAAAGCCGTTGGCGGCCGTACAGATGGGACTGATTTATGTAAATCCTGAAGGGCCGGATGGAAATCCCGATCCTGTAGCCGCTGCCAGAGACATCCGTGATACCTTTGGAAGAATGGCGATGAATGATGAGGAAACGGTTGCCTTAATTGCCGGAGGCCACACTTTCGGTAAGACCCATGGCGCAGGACCGGCCGATCATGTGGGCAAAGAGCCTGAAGCCGCCGGGATCGAAGCACAGGGATTCGGATGGAACAACAGCTTCAGATCCGGGAAAGGTCCGGATACCATTACCAGCGGACTGGAAGTGACGTGGACGGAAACCCCAACCGAATGGAGCAATTATTTCTTTAAAAACCTTTTCGAAAACGAATGGGAATTGACCAAGAGCCCTGCCGGAGCCCATCAGTGGGTAGCAAAAAATGCAGAAGCCATCATTCCGGATGCTTTTGATCCTGAAAAAAAACACCTTCCAACGATGCTGACAACGGATCTTTCCCTGAGAATAGATCCTGAATATGAAAAAATTTCCAGACGTTTCTACGAAAACCCGGAAGAATTTGCCGATGCTTTTGCCAGAGCCTGGTACAAGCTGACGCATAGGGATATGGGGCCGAAAGCCCGTTACCTGGGACCGGACGTCCCTGCGGAAGAGCTGATCTGGCAGGACCCGATTCCTGAAGTGGATCACGCCCTGATTAACAATTCGGATATCGAAGCCTTGAAATCTAAAGTGCTGGAGTCCGGGCTGAGTGTTTCCGAACTGGTTTCTACTGCGTGGGCTTCAGCTTCTACTTTCAGGGGAAGCGATAAAAGAGGAGGTGCGAATGGGGCACGGATCCGCCTGGCTCCTCAAAAAGACTGGGAAGTCAACAATCCGGCTCAGCTGCAGAAAGTCTTGGGTATTCTGGAAAATATTCAGAATGAATTCAATGAAAGCCAGACAGGCGGTAAAAAAGTATGTCTGGCCGATTTGATCGTACTGGCCGGCAGTGCGGCGGTAGAAAAAGCTGCTAAAGATGCAGGCTATAACGTAATCGTCTCTTTTGTACCGGGAAGAATGGACGCCTCACAGGAACAGACCGATGTGGAATCCATGAAATTCCTTGAGCCTGCAGCAGACGGATTCCGAAATTACCTGAAGAAAAAATTCTCGGTTTCTACGGAATCTTTACTGATCGATAAAGCGCAGCTGTTAACGCTTACCGCTCCGGAACTTACCGTCCTGATCGGCGGAATGAGATCGTTAAACGCTAATTATGACGGATCTTCCCACGGAATCTTTACACAGAATCCGGGTGTTTTAAGCAATGATTTCTTCGTGAATCTTCTGGATATGAACACGCAGTGGAAAGCAGCTTCCGGTGATAATGAGCTGTACGAAGGAACCGACAGAAAGACCGGGGAGAAAAAATGGACGGCCACCCGCGCCGACCTGGTGTTCGGATCCAATTCCGAACTGCGGGCGATTGCCGAAGTTTATGCCAGCGCCGATGCCCAACAGAAATTCATCAATGATTTTGTAGCTGCATGGGTAAAAGTAATGAACCTGGACCGGTTTGATATAAAGTAATATTATAGTGTTAAGTGATTGAAGGCAGCCTTTGGGCTGCCTTTTTTAGTTCCTTATGGCTTTCCGTATTTTTCACAACTATTTCCGTTCTAGTTTTATCGTCTCATTAATATAAAATTTGATCATGAAAAAATTAGTATGGCTTGCTTTAGCAGCATTGACGGTTTATTCCTGTGGAGACACGGGAGGTGGAGACAACAACAGTCAGGAATATTGTAGGTATAATAGACATCAGCTTTATGTAGGAGAAAAAGGAGGCTACTACTATTTGTCTTCCGGAGGCAATAAAGAATATGTAGATAAAAAATATTGTGCAACCTGTAATTAAAAAAGCCACCCTTTTTCAGGATGGCTTTCGTAGACCCACAGGGATTCGAACCCCAGATGACTGAACCAAAATCAGTAGTGTTACCGCTACACCATGGGTCTGTATTTCTGTACCGCGAAATTAGAAAAATTATTTTAAAAATAAAAACGATACGGCAAGATTAATTGATGAAAAATTACGGCTAAAGCTTTTATTTATTGATAGTCAAAGAATTAATTTGATCATATTTTCCTATTGAAACAGCGGGCGGTACTGTATCTTAAACGGATTTCCGGCGGTTGGGTTTGCCGGCAGGAGTATTTTAATTAAATAAAATCTTATCTTTGCAAAAAAAATTGGGCTCCAAAAGTTGGAGTAACCCATTGATAATCTTGTCCTGAGCTTTGTCGAAGGATTATTAAACATTTTTTTATGTCGAATATTGTTGCAATCGTTGGACGTCCCAACGTAGGAAAATCCACATTGTTTAACCGTTTACTCGAAAGGAGAGAGGCCATCGTAGATTCTACAGCTGGGGTAACCCGTGACCGTCACTACGGGAAATCCGACTGGAACGGGGTTGATTTTACGGTCATTGATACCGGAGGATATGATGTGAACAACGATGATGTATTCCAGGGGGAAATTTCAAAGCAGGTTCAGCTTGCCGTGGATGAAGCTACATCCATAATCTTCATGGTAAACGTGGAAGAAGGCCTTACCGATACCGATTACGAGATTTATGAAATGCTCAGAAGATCGAATAAGCCGGTTTACATCGTCGTAAACAAGGTGGATTCGTCTAAAGAAGAACTGGCCGCTACGGAATTTTACCAATTAGGAATTGAGAAATATTATACTTTATCTTCGGCTACCGGTTCGGGAACCGGTGACCTTTTGGATGATATTGTCAGGGATTTTCCAACCACGGAATACAAGGATCCGTTTGAAGGATTGCCGAAAATCACCATCGCCGGACGTCCGAACGTAGGGAAATCTACACTGACCAATGCTTTGCTTGATACCGACCGGAATATTGTAACCGATGTGGCGGGAACCACACGGGACAGCATCCAGACCTTGTACAACAAATTCGGGCATGAATTCGTACTGGTAGATACCGCCGGGATGAGAAGGAAGTCGAAAGTTTCCGAGGATCTGGAATTTTATTCCGTCATGCGTTCCATCCGTTCCATCGAATTTTCCGATGTGGTCGTTATTATGGTGGATGCTACCTTAGGATGGGAATCCCAGGATATGAATATTTTCGGACTGGCACAGAAAAACAGGAAAGGAATCGTGATTGTTGTCAACAAATGGGATCTGGTAGAAAACAAGCAGACCAATACCACCCGGGATTTCGAAAATGCCATCAGGGATAAAATCGGGCAGTTCAGCGATATTCCGATTCTCTTTGTTTCAGCACTGACGAAGCAGAGAATCCTTAAAGTGGTGGAGACAGCCATGACGGTATATGAAGACCGTAAAAAGAAGATCAAGACTTCCAAACTGAACGAGGTGATGCTTCCGATCTTTGAAGGAACGCCGCCGCCGGCCAATAAAGGAAAATACATCAAAATCAAATATTGTGTACAGCTTCCGACGCCATCGCCGCAGTTTGTGTTCTTCTGCAACCTGCCGCAATATGTAAAGGAGCCTTATAAAAGATTTACCGAAAATCAGCTGAGAAAAGAATTCGGGTTTACCGGAGTGCCGATTGAAGTGTATTTCAGACAAAAATAATATCCGTCCCTTTCAGATTTCTGAGAGGGATTTTATTCTTTATTCAATTTATATTTAGATAAAAAGTTTTACAATAATGAATACAGTTGTGTTATCAGAAAAGTTTTCTCTGGTAAATTCCTGGATCAACGAGCTACGGAATGTTGAGGTGCAGCAGGACAGGATGCGTTTCAGGAGAAACATGGAAAGGATCGGTGAGATTGCAGCGTTCGAAATCAGCAAAACACTTGAGTACAAGGAAGTGGAAATCCAGACCCCTCTGGATAAAATCAAGGTAAAGGAGATTGCCGTTCAGCCTGTCATCACCACGATTTTGAGAGCGGGAGTGCCTTTGTTTGAAGGATTGCTGAACTATTTGGACAGGGCAGACTGCGGATTTGTTGCTGCCTACCGCAAGCACGATTCCAACGATTATTTCTCCATTAAACAGGATTATCTTACCTGCCCGGATATTGAAGGCAGGCCCTTAATTGTCGGAGATCCGATGCTCGCCACCGGTGCTTCACTGATTGAAGCCATCAAGGATCTGCTGACAAACGGAAAGCCATCGTCGCTTCATATCGTGGCAGCGATTGCTTCCAGGCAGGGTGTCGAAACCCTTCAGAAAGCATATCCTGATGCAAACATCTGGGTTGGCGCCATTGATGAAGAACTCACATCCAAAGGCTACATCACGCCGGGATTAGGTGATGCCGGTGACCTGAGCTACGGGGAAAAACTGCAGCGGTAATTCCATCACGTATTATACTGTTATTATATTTGATAAATGATAAAATAAAGAGAGGCTGTTTCATCAATGATACAGCCTCTTTTTTTATTGGATTTTAAATATATTAATCAAATAAATGCCAAAGTTCTCCTTCGCCCTGATAACCTTCCTGTAACCACATTTTATCAAATGCGTGACTAAGAGTTTTACCAACTTCTTTACCACAACAATCAAATGAAACTTTATTTTCATTATCATGTGTCTTCATGATCCATTCTTCTCCTTCGCCCTGAATTCCGTTCTGAAGCCACAGTTTATCAAAAGCATGGCTTAAGTACATCCCTTCTTCCCGGCTGGTACATTTCAGTGCTACCCGGTTGTTAGGTAATTCTTCCAAAATGAAAACCTCTCCAAGTCCTTGAATTCCGTTTTGAAGAGAAACTTCTCCTTTTGCATGACTTAGATATTTTCCGTTCTCTTTTCCTTGAGCCTCTAATAAGACTACTTTACATGATTGATTCATAATTATAAGTTTATTTTTAAATTCCTACTCTAAATGCTTTTCGGATAACGCAATCAAACTTAATTTTTTAGACGTCTGTAATAATTTGATAAAGTAAAGGTATAGATTTGATAATAGTATCAAATCAGTGGAAATACTTAAAATAAAAAATAAGTATATGTACTTATTAATCTATACTTTACTAATATATATATGATCATTTAGTGTAAAGATTGCATTTAGAATAATATTAATTGTATTTTACACATCTACCGCCATCACCAAGACACTGACCTTATTGTTCCCTGCGCTCAGGATTTCCCAGGCAATCGTGGCGAGGGTCGTTCCGGTGGTAAAAACATCATCGATCAGAAGAACGTGCTTATCTGAAATGTTCTTGGTAACGGAAAAGGTATTTTTTGTTTCCAGCCGGTGCTGTTTGTCCTTTAAAGCCTGCGCTTTGGAATAGTGGTTCCTTTTAATTAATTCGTGGTCAAAGGGAATATTGTAAAATGCGGAAAGTTCTTCGGTAAACAGGTGCAGTTGGTTGTATCCCCGTTCCTTCAGCTTTTTCGGATGAAGCGGCACCGGAACCAGCAGGTCGGGTTTTTCGTTCCGAAAGTCCAGTCGTTCGGTGGCCCAGTCGGCAAGGATTCTTCCGATGTTTTCCCGGCTTCTGTATTTCAAATCATGAATAATCCGGCGGCTTACATTTTCTTTTTCAAAGTTCATCAGGGCAAAAGCATTTTCAACAGGAAAAAGGAGTCTGCATTTCTGTTTCATGAAGCTGTCGTCAAAATAGCCGGTATGGCTGAAGTGAATCTGGTCCATGCAGAGCGGGCAGGTGAGTAATCGGGGATCTATAATCCGGCTGCAGGCGATGCAGCGGTTCGGGAAAAAAAGGTCGGCAATCATTTGTGTAGGTATTTTTTGCTAAGATAACAACTTTCGGAATAGGTCGTATTTAATTTTTAAGTTTTACTTTTGAGTAAATATTAAGGAAGATGAGTCTGATTTTTGAAAAACAAATTACGGTTACGGAAAAACATATCGATGGCCTTAACCATGTGAACAATGTTCAGTATGTTCATTGGGTTGAAGAGATCGCGGGAGAACACTGGGATTTTGTAAAGCATAAAACGAAATATCCCAGGGACATCTGGATGCTCCTGGATCATCATATTCAATATAAAAAGCAGGTGTTTTTAGGAGATACCATTACCATAAAAACCTATCCCAAATCACCCGAAGGCATCCGGCAGCCCCGCAAGGTGGAATTTTACTGTCAGGATCAGCTGGTGGTGGATTCAACGACCCTTTGGGTATTGGTGGATGCGGAAACGCAGAAAGTCAAAAGGCTGGAAGGTGATTGGTTTGATGATCTTTGATTGCTTTCTCAGGAATTCCGTAATTAGCATCAAGTTTAATATTTTTAAATAAGATTTTAACCTTTTCTTTTTATGATAGTCTCTGGATTTTGTTTAGTATGCAGGATGGCACGTACGAAAATGGTGTTGCTATCGACGGTGTAATAAATTCCGTGAGAAGCTTTTTAGTGAAAATAACCCTTGCATCTTTATATCTTTTTCTGATAATGCTTAGGATTTAAAGATATCTTTATAAAACATTGATCAATTTAATTCAACACTTGCCCGATCAGAATTTCACTTTGTTCTTTATACCATTCAATGGCTTCGTTAATATCATTCTTAGCTTCCGGTTTAATGATCAGCTTATAATCCATATTTTTCCTGAAGATTGTTTTTTACTTCATTCCACAATTTTCCGGAATTCCTATTGTCCGCGTGATCTTTCAGCCGCTGATCCAATATTTTCTTAGGTTCGGTGCCTATAATTTCTTCTTCCTGTTCAGTGCTGATAATGGCATTCATAATCCTGAGAATTCTTTCGTCAGCATAATTAATAAATTCGTGAATTTTTTTTCTTATATCGACCGTATTTTCCATATTCCTGATTTTATAATTAAAGTTAAATAATTTTCCCGAGCCAATGATCAACAATTAAGCAAACCGAAACTCAAACCAAATTCCTTATCTTTGCATTATGATACGTATAACAAAAATTTTTACATTCGAAACCGCTCATGTCCTGTACAATTACGATGGGAAATGTAAAAATATGCACGGGCATTCCTATAAGCTGTTTGTAACGGTGAAGGGAAAGCCGGTTAATGATTTGGAGAATCCCAAAAACGGGATGGTGGTGGATTTTGGAGATATCAAAAGTATCGTAAAGTCTGAGATTGTAGACGTCTGGGACCATGCCGTGCTTATCAATGGGCTTTCGCCGCACCGCGAGCTGGGCGAGGACCTGGAAGAGAAAGGTCATAAAGTGATCTACTGTACTTTTCAGCCGACCTGTGAAAATATGCTGTATGCCATTGCAGCCAAAATAAAATCGAAGCTGCCGGAAGGGATTTCCCTGGCTTACCTCAAGCTCCATGAAACTGAAAACTCTTATGGAGAATGGTTTGCAGAGGATAATCAGTAATTTATTCAACAAAAATTCAGAAGGTGTTAAAGACAACCATCAACCTGGAACCCGGGAAAAAAGTATATTTCGCTTCAGACCAGCATTTCGGTGCGCCCAGCCCCAAAGAAAGCAAGGTGCGGGAAGAGCGTTTTATCCGCTGGATGGACGCGATCAAGCATGATGCGCAGGTTCTTTTTCTGATGGGAGATCTGTTTGATTTCTGGCACGAATGGAAACATGTAATCCCGAAAGGCTACGTGCGGGTGCTGGGAAAGATCGCCGAACTGAAGGACCGCGGGATTCACATCTACTTTTTTGTGGGAAACCACGATCTGTGGATGAAGGATTATCTGGAAGATGAAATCGGGTGTACGGTTTTCTACAAAAAGCAGTATTTCGAAATGGGCGGCAAACAGTTTTTGCTGGCCCATGGAGATGGATTGGGACCTGGCGACAAAGGGTATAAAAGGATGAAAAAAGTCTTTACCAACCCGGTGGCCCAGTGGTTTTTTAAATGGCTGCATCCGGATATTGCCATGAAGATCGCCCTGTACATGTCTCAGAAGAACAAAATGATTTCCGGGGATGAAGACAAGGAATTTCTGGGCGAAGACAAAGAATTTTTAATCATTTATTCCAAAGAAAAGCTCAAAACACAGGCGATCGATTATTTCATTTACGGTCACCGCCATCTTCCGATGGTTTTGGATCTTGAAGGCAAAGCAAAGTACATCAACCTGGGCGACTGGATTTCGTATTTTACCTACGGGGTTTTCGAACATGATTTTCAGCTGGAAACCTTTGGGGATAACACAAAAAAATTACCTCAAAAAGAGGTAATCTTTGAATGAAAATACATTCTTGTTTTTAATCCATATTCCGCCTATTCAAATACAATAAGCCGACCAAAATTTAATTTAATTATTAAAAAAATATTAAAAACAGAGGTTGTTTTATTAATCAGCTCATAATGAGATTATAAGTAAAAAGAGTTCAGCAGTGGAAAATATATTCAGCATACAGACAGAGCATGAATTTTTAGCGGCAGCATTGGAAACCTTCCGCTACCAATACGAAAATGTTGAGGTGTATAGGCGTTTTGTGGATTACCTGAACATAGATCCGGATAAAATAGATCGCTTGGCAGATATTCCGTTCCTGCCGATTGAAATGTTTAAAAATCATCAGATTTTAGATAAAAATGCAGAGGCCGGCCTGTTTTTTCAGAGTTCGGGAACCACAAAGATGAATCTTTCAAAACATTTTATCGCCGATGAAAAGAAATATGAAGAAAGCATCTACCGGAGTTTCGAGCAGTTTATCGGGAAGCCGGAGGATTTTATTTTTCTGGGATTATTGCCAAGCTATCTGGAAAGACAGAATTCTTCGCTGATTTACATGGTCGATTACCTGATGAAGAAATCGGGCAGGCCCGAGAATGGGTATTTCCTGTATAACCATGAAGATCTGTTTGATCTTTTAAACACACTGGGTGGCAAAAAAGTCATCTTATTCGGTGTTTCCTTTGCCTTGCTGGATTTCATCGACTACTGCGGATCCCGGAAAAGCGACGGCTCTCTGAATGTTCCGGAAAGTCTCATCGTCATTGAGACCGGAGGGATGAAAGGGAGAAAAGAAGAAATGACCAAAGACGAGCTGCTGAAAATATTGCAGGAAGGCTTTACAACCGATAAGATTTATTCGGAATACTCGATGACGGAACTTCTTTCGCAGGCCTATTCGCTGGGAAACAATGAATACGAATGCCCGAGCTGGATGAAAATCATGATCCGGAATGCGGAAGATCCTTTCAGCTATGAAAAAGAAGGCCGGACCGGAACCATTAACATTATCGACCTGGCGAACATTCATTCCTGTGCGTTTATTGCCACCCAGGATCTGGGAAAGAGCCTTGGAAATAAATTTCAGGTACTGGGAAGAATCGACCATTCGGACATCCGCGGCTGCAGCCTGCTGGTGAGTTGAGGTGATGTGATGTGTGCGTGTGTAAGTGTGAAAGTGTTTAAGAGTGGGAATATGTCTAGAGATGTAAAAGAAAATGGCGGATTCTCCGTTAGAGGTATAATCAATTAAATTTTAATTAAAAACAAAAGTGTTAAAAATAGAAGAATTGGTACATGCGTTTATCCATTCTCAATGTAATTTTGAGAAGGAAATGGTGCTTACCAATCATTTTCAGGCCGATTGGGAAGCCGATATTTTATTGATCGATGCGGAAGGCTACAGCCATGAAATCGAGATCAAGCTTTCGAAAAGCGATTTTAAGAATGATTTTAAAAAGTCTTATACTAATACCAATACCGGCGAGAAATTTCTGAAGCATGATAAAATTTCGTGTGGCGATTACATCTGCAATGCGTTCAGTTTCCTTTTGCCAATGGGGATGGTAGATCACAGCCTGATTCCTGCCCATTGCGGGATTATTGAGTTTTATCATAATGTAGATACCTGGGATACGGAATTTTACCGGATCCGCGAGCCCAAGCGCGTACATGAGGACTCGTATTGGAAACTGAATGACAAGGACGTTTTCATCCGGAAAATGGCACTGAGCCTGTTACAGAAGAAACTGCAGATCAAAGGCAAACACGAAGAGCTGATTTTCCGAAGCCCCTTCGAGATTAAAAAATTAAGATAAAAAAATCCTGTTGGTCAAACAGGATTTTTTGTTAAAGACGATTGAATTTCGTTCTGTTTATTTTTCAGGTCTTTCAATCAGAAAATTATAAGTGAAAGCGGCTGCAACACCTCCGAGGATGGGAGCTGTAACGAACAGCCACAGCTGGCTCAGGGCTTCTCCTCCGGCGAAAACTGCGGGGCCGATGCTTCTTGCAGGATTTACGGAAACACCGGTTACCTTAATCCCTACAATATGGATCAGTACCAGTGAAAAACCGATCGCCAGCCCGGCAAAACCGCCGTTGATATTCTTGCTGGAGGTAGCTCCCAAAATTACCATCAGGAAAATAAAGGTAAATACAAATTCTGCCACAAATGCCGAAAGGGTATTGTACTGGTCCAGATAGCCCGTTCCCCAGCCATTAGAACCCAGTGCCCAGGGTTTCATCTCTGCTCCCGGATGTCCCATGAAAATAACATAGAGAATCCCGGCTCCGAGGATTGCTCCCAGGATCTGGGCAATAATGTACCGTATAGCTTCGTCCATTTTCATTCTTCCTGCAGCAACCATCGCAATCGAAATGGCCGGATTGATATGGCAACCGGAAATATGTCCGATCGCATAAGCCATCGCCACTACACTTAATCCGAAAGCAAAAGAAATTCCCAGAAGTCCGACTCCGGTGGTGCCGTCTGCACCGGCAATAACGGCACTTCCGCAGCCCATAAAAACAAGCACCATCGTGCCCAGCATCTCTGCTACAAATTTGGATGTTTTTGAAATCATCATTGTATCTTTTTTTTGTTAAGGGTCTAATGTACGAAAATTAATAATTCAAAATTATTTTCATTTTATCAGGATAAATGAGTTTTTATGGCTTTATATTGTTGCATTTGTTTATTTAATTAACATATTTTAACTTATTATTTATATCGATAAAAATTTATGGTTTTGTTTTAAATGAATATATTTGGTTAAGATAAATTGCCTGTATTAATTTTTACCTGATTTCTCAGATGAAAAAACTGCTGTACCTCCATATCCTGTTCTTAGGACCTTTTTTTTTCACCCAGAAAACCAGCCGGGATTTTCCCTGCTACGATCTGAAAGAAGTAGTGAAGGTAGAGCCTACCGCATTGTACAGGCCGCATCTGGATGCTGCGAAAAGTTTCGGCATAAAGCTGCTGAAAGATTCAAAGACGGTTCAGAAATACATCAACAACGGTAAGCTTCATAAAATAAAAAAGTCGGGAAAAGGCTACCGTGTTCAGAAGCTCGATTACAGCAGGCCCTGGATGGTTTCCAAAGGCAAGCTGATGCTTGAAAAGATAGCAGCCCGGTTCAGTAAGGAAACAAAGGGCACTACCTTTACGGTTTCTTCCCTTACCCGGACGCTGGAAGACCAGTGCCGGCTGAGAAAAGTAAATGCCAATGCAGCATTGGGGATCAGTTCTCATAATTACGGTAATTCTTTCGATATTTCATACGTCCGTTTTAATGAGGCTTTAAGATACAATCCTAAAATGGAAGCCGCTCTGGAAAAAGTACTTAAATACTATTGTGATGCAGGAAAAATTTATTACATTAAAGAGAGGCAGCAAAGCTGTTTTCATATTACGGTAAGGAATTATTAACAAATTTTCAATTATTTGTGAGATACTTGCACAGATAAATTAGTTTCTATAATTTTGACGCATTAAACCGTGAAAAAATGAATATATTAAATCGAGAAGCATGCGAAGCAGCTATTATAGAATGGTCTAACTGCTGTTCTGATTATGAATTGATCAAAAGACTGATCCCTACCAACTATGTTTTTAATTTCGATTCTTCGGAAATCCAATGGATGAGAGGAGAAAGTGGAAACAGCCAGTTCTGTACAGAGATTGGTGTTTATCAGGGAGCATTGATCGCCATCCTTTGTCCGATGGATGCAGACGGGCAGATGATTGTTACTGATGGGTATCCTTACAGTGCGTTACAGGAATTGCAACATAACTTAACATTGAAGGAAATTGCCATGTATACCATCGTTAAGAACGCCGTTCTTTCGAAAGATCTGGAAAAAGTGGACGACACTTCCGATACGTCGTTCCCGGTTTCAGGAAAGCCGGTACTGGCTCAGGATCGGGCTGTAGCAGCCATAGAATCATGGAGAGACGAAGGCATGATGTGGTTCTACAGAGAATGTACGGAATTTAGAGGAGACAGGATTTTCAGGAGATTCTATGTGCCTTCACAGGACATCCTTCATTCGGAGTTTAAGAAAGAGGAGACAAAAGAGACGCTGACGCATATTATCTGTTCATTCGGGCTGAAGTACTCCGATATTTATGGACGGGTATTGCCAACCCTTATTTTTATTTCTTTCTATGAAAATCTTGAAGATAACGGAAGCGTAAAAACCATATCGAATACCTATGATTGGTCTCATGCCTGTCCGCCGGCTTGTGGGATTATATAATAAAAAAAAATTGATTGTATTGTGGATATTTCCGGGGTAATAATTTATCTTAATAACATCTTACTTGTAATTTGTGTCTTAGTTGGGATTATAAAATACAGATCTTTTAAAAATACGGAAAAATGGTATGTTTATTATATCATTTTTCTTTTTTTAATAGAATGTGCCATTAACATAACTATTTATGGCCTTCATGCAAAAGAGCTGAATCATATTTTTCCGTATTACGTTTCGGGGGAACTCCTGGTTTTAGGAACGCTCTTTATCCGCAAGCTGAATCTTTCGTCTTATCTATATATTCCGCTGGTTTTGACGGCCGGATTTTTCCTGCTGAGCAATGGCATCATCGTCAATGAGACAAAAAAAGTAATTTCCAGTATTATGGTTATCTGTTTTGCAGGATACGCGCTTCTGATGGAAATCAGCAATCCCAGAATCAATGCCCGCTTCATTATTGCGGACAGCCTAATTTTCCTGTATTATGCCATGTCGGTATTTATGTTTTTCGTACTTAGTCAGCTGGCTGGTTTTGAAGCAAAGGATGCCAAAATGATCTGGAATGTCAACAATCTTCTCTGCAGCCTTTTGTATGTCTCACTTATTTATACATTTTTAAAATTAAAGAAATAACGTTAAATATTACCTTCTTTATTGCAATGCTTGCCGTAATGGCGATCATCATGTCTTTTATTCTGCTGGCTTACAGAAGTTTTATCCGGCGGATCGTTAAAGAAAAGAATGCGCAGTATGAAGCGGAGGTGCAGTATCAGAAAACACTGGTTTTAGAAAACATAAAAGCACAGGAATCGGAGCGGAAAAGAATTGCCGTTATGATCCATGACGATATCGGAAACCGCCTGAATATTCTTTCGTTATGGCTCAATAACCTCGACACGAAAGGGGATGAGCTGATCAAAAAAAATATTACGACCCAGATGTCTTCACTGATCGATTCGGCAAGAAGCATTTCCCATTCCCTGTATCCGGTAAACCTGGAATCCGTAGGGCTGGTGCTGTACATCGAAGAGCTGATTGCCAATCTCGCGGGAAGGATCAACATTTCCCTGAATGTGAGCCCGAAATTTCAGAAAAAAGAAATTTTTGTAGAAGTGCAGCTGTACAGGATCATTCAGGAGTTTACCACCAATGTTCTCAAACATTCGGAGGCAACAAGGGTCTGGATCTATATCAAAGACAATAGCACCAGCCTTGCCGTCATCATATCAGACAACGGAACAAGTTTTGAATATGAAGAAGTGAAAAAGGGGATGGGGATCAAAAACATCGAATCCAGAATAAAATCGATGAATGCGGCGCATAAATGGAAAAATGTCCTGGGGCACGGCAGCCGGTTAATTATTAAAATTCCATACAACAATGAATTCTCAGATCAAATTAGCATTAGTGGATGATGAGCAGCTGATCCTTGAAGCGGTAAAAATGCTGTTGTCTTCGGAACAGGAGATTTCCGTAGTGGCGATGTCCAACAACGGGCCCGATTTTTTGGAAACCCTTGAAAATACTTCTCCGGAAGATTTCCCCGACATCGCTTTGGTAGATGTGCAGATGCTCCCGATGAACGGTTTTGAACTGGTGGAAATACTGAAAGAGAAATATCCCGATCTTAAAATTATCATCCTTTCTTCACATTACAAGACCACGATTTTAGGCTATATGGTGAAACTGGGAGTCTCTGCTTTCCTGCCAAAAAATTCCAACAGAAATGCTTTTATCGAAGCCATTACCATGGTCTATAAAAACGGGATCTTCTTTACCCCGGAAGATCATCAGATGATCTTCTCCTATATGAACAGTCCCACCAAGAAAAGAACACTTTTCGAAATGGATGACGAGCTGTCCGAGCGGGAGAAAGAAGTCGTTAAACTCATCTGCCAGGAATACACCAACAACGAAATTGCCGAAAAGCTGTACATCAGCCCGAGAACCGTCGAGAGCCACCGGCAGCGGATCGTTGAAAAAATAGGTGCTAAAAATACGGTGGGAATCGTGATTTATGCCATCATCAACAACATTCATCCGCTAGAAAGAATATGATTCCGTAGAAATACGGAATTTTTTATTTGGTATTTTCTACGCTATTGTACTGTCTTTTTTCATCGTTACTTTGGGGAATTCATAAAATGAAGCACTTCATTATCCATAATGAAGATCATATAAAACCACAAAGTGAAATGAATTATAAGACAATCTCCGTCGGAGTTTTTTTCGACGGTACCGGAAACAACGGGCCGAACGCAGCTTCCCTCCGGAAGCCTGACAAAAATAATGAAAGCTATTATGGTGCTGCTACCAATATCTATAAATTATTCAGTCTTTTCAACGGTGATGAAAAAATTTACATAGAAGGAATAGGAACCGTCACCGGATCCGAAGACCAGGATTTTGCCATAGCGACCAGTAAGAATCCTGCGGGGATTTCAGGATATTCTTCAGATGATAAGCTGGAAAAAGCTTTTTCATTTGTACGAAACCTGCCGTGCAGCGAAGCGACGGAGTATCACTTTTACGTGTATGGATTCGGTCGCGGTGCGATGCTGGCCAGGCATTTCTGCTATGAACTGCTGAGGGAATGTTCGGAGTTTTCGGGCCTTGCGGTGAAAGTAAAATTCCTGGGGGTTTTCGATACCGTGGAATCATCAGCCTTCAGTAACCATGAAGTGGCCATCCTGCCGGAGACGGAACGGGTACTGCAGATCGGCGCGCTGAACGAGTGCCGGTTTTTTTTCCCGCTTACCGGTCTGTCTGAAGACTCAAAAGAAAAAAACGATACCTGTTTTGTAACGGAACATTCGGTGTGGAAAGAGGTTTTTGTACCGGGCGCCCACGCCGATGTGGGAGGAGGGTATCTGGAAGGATCACAGTCGGTCTATGTTTCGCCGGCCTTTACGGAAAACCGGGAACTTTTCTATTATATGGAAAACATCAGGGCCACAATGGTAGATGCGGAAGGAGATAAAATCTGGGATGATCTTCTGAGCGGTTACGGAGTAGATTATGACGGAGTTTCCTCACAGGCCTACATCGCCAAAGAATGGGTTTATAATGAACTGCCAAAGGTTTACGGGCAGCTGATGATCGCAGAGACCAATACTCAGAAGCTGGTTTTCAGGACTGATTTCAGCCCATCGGATTTCGAAATTGAGGAATGTGAACATCCTTGCCTGGTTGAATTATCGAAAAACCTGCAGCAGTATGTGCAGACCCTTTCGCCGGATAGGAAACCGGTTTACCATTACGCCATGCTGTCGGATTATACCCACATTTCGGCCAATTTCGGATTGTATCATGAGGCGCTGCTTCAGCATCCCCGAGGTACTGCTTTTGCAGAATTCATCAATAACGGGTTGAATGTCCCGGGCCATTCGAGCGATCAGTACCATAAAAACGGCTCCAGGTCACAGTCGGAGATCCACCACATTGAAGATTCTGTGGTAGACTACGCATATGGAACCAACATTCCGAACAACGACCAATGGAACCGTACGATTCTAATGAAAGAAAGTCTTTACAACAAATGTTAGTACTTTTTCAGTTTTAAATTTAGGTGTAGGGCTGCCATTTTGGCAGCTCTTTTTTATTCATAAACTGATTTTACATAAGTATAAAATCCGGCAGCAAAGAGTGGAAGATAGCCTTAGTCTGATCTCTGCTCCGTAAAAATACGGAACGGAAATTTTGGTTATTTCTACGGTACCGGATCCGCTTTATTTTCCTGAATTTTGCTGTATTCAACTTATAAGCGTATAAGTTTTTCCCCCTTTAGAGCTGCTTTTTTAAGTGGCTCTTTTTCTTTATCTTGAATTGCTTTATTTTCCGTATTTTTGCACCCGAAAATTCATTATTCACATTAATCATTATTTAAGACATGCTTTCGGTTCAAGGTTTAGGGTTACATCATTCGGGAAACTATCTGTTTCAAAACGTAAATTTTACAATCAAAAAGGATGATAAAATTGGTTTGGTCGGTAAAAACGGAGCGGGAAAATCCACTTTGCTGAAGATGCTTTCCGGGGAAATTACCTTCTATGAAGGAAACGTTGTTCCCGAAGGCAATATCACCATCGGATTTCTGAAGCAGGACCTCGATTTCGTAAAAGGAAGGACGGTATGGGCGGAAGCCATGCAGGCCTTTGAGCAGATTAATGCATGGAAGGATGAGCTGGAGGAAGTTAACCATCAGATGACGGTAAGAACCGATTATGAAAGCGATTCCTATACGGACCTGATCAATAAAATGACCGAGCTTAATGATCTCCTGATGCATCACGATGCCTATAACCTGGAAGGTGATGTGGAGAAAGTCCTTTTCGGTCTGGGTTTTAAAGCCGACGATTTCCAGAAAATCACCGATGAATTTTCGGGAGGCTGGAGAATGAGGATCGAACTGGCAAAACTGCTTCTTCAGAAAAACGACCTGATGCTTCTCGATGAGCCTACTAACCACCTGGATATGGAATCTATCATCTGGCTGGAGAATTTCCTGAAAGAATATCCGGGGGCAATTGTCCTGGTAAGCCACGATAAGCAGTTTATGACCGCCGTCTGCAACCGTACGTTTGATGTGAACAACCGGAAAGTAGACGATTATAAAGCCAACTATTCCAAATACCTCGTTATGCGTGAGGACCGCCGCGAAAAACTGATCCAGGCCAAAAAGAACCAGGATGCGGAGATCAAGCAGATGGAGGATAACATCAATAAATTCCGTGCGAGTGCTACCAAAGCTTCCTTTGCTCAGTCGTTGATCAAAAAGCTGGATAAAATCGAGCGGATTGAAGTGGATAACGAAGACGTTTCCAAATTCAACATCCGTTTCGTGCAGTCGGTAGTTCCCGGGAAAGTTATTTTTGAGGCGGAAAACCTTGGAAAAGCGTACGGAGAGAAACAGATTTTCGATGACGTGGATTTCATTGTTCAGCGTGGCGACCGGATCGCGTTGCTTGGACAGAACGGACAGGGGAAAACAACCCTGGCAAAGATCCTGGCCGGCGACATTACAGACTATTCCGGACACTGGAACCTGGGGCATAATGTCAACATCGGGTATTTTGCCCAGAACCAGGAAGAGGTGCTGACTCCGAATAAAACCGTTCAGGAAGAAGCGGAAGATGCCGCTACCGAAGAAACAAGACCAAGAGTGCGTGATCTGCTAGGATCTTTCCTGTTCCAGGGAGAAGCGGTAAACAAAAAGACGAAAGTACTTTCCGGAGGGGAAAGAAACCGTCTGGCGCTTTGTAAACTGTTGTTGCGCCCGTTCAATACCCTGATCATGGATGAGCCGACGAACCACCTGGATATCCAGTCCAAAGAAATCATCAAGCTGGCTTTACAGAAGTTCGAAGGCACGCTGATCGTCATTTCGCACGACCGGGAGTTCCTGCAGGGGCTTTGTGATAAAATTTATGAGTTCCGCGACGGAAAGATGAAGGAGTTCTTAGGCGATATCAACGAGTATCTTGAATTCAGACAAAAAGAATCGATCCGTGAAATTTCGGCGGAGAAAGCTAAGCTTCACAATGAAGCTCCTAAAGCTGAGGTGAAAAAAGCGGAAGAAAAAGCTGCCGTTAAAAGTGAACCGTCAGCAACGATTGTCAGCAAAGAGCAGAAAAATATTCAGAATAAAATTAAAAAAGTAGAAGAGAAAATCTCCGAACTTGAAACCAAAGTAGAGGAGTTTGAAGCTTCTTTCGCCAAAGAAAACCCTTCTGAAGAAACTTTGGAAAAATACAGCAAAACAAAAGAGGAACTGGAACTTGCTTTGCAGGAATGGGAATATCTGGGATCTCAGCTGGGTTGATTTTTTGAAGTGATTGCGCCAATAATTTTAGTGCTCTCATACGCTGTTGAGATTCCCTGCGGGAATGACAAATGGATGCAGGATTTTGTGACAGAATTAAAAGTGCAATAAAACGTCAAATTTGTCATTGACTTCGTCGAATCTTCGATTTCTGCAAGAATCTAAACGCGGATCTTTCCGGTTTGTCTCTAATCCTATGTTTGTCTCGCTGCAGGAACGACAAATGGGGTGCAGATATTTTAAGAAAACTTTAATCCCGATCTTTTAAAATATTTTTATAATTTTGAAGCATGATTTTTAAAGAAAGCAGAAATCTGAAGAATATCATTTCCAAATTGTTGTTTGGGATCTACTTTCTTGCGCTGTTTTCCCAAAACTTCCACAGCCACAGCTCGGAGGAGGTATTTAAGAATTTCAGCTTTAAAAAATCGGAAAATACGCTCACCAAGAATACGGCAAAGGAAAAAGCAGCCGACTGTCTGGCCTGTCATTTCTTAGCAACCGGACATACTTTGGTTCCTGAGGAATTCAGTTTATCATTTGAAAATTTTACCCACGAAGTAAAACAGCGTATTGTTCTTCAGGAAAAAATATGGTCGCAGACCAAATTTACCTTTCAGCTCCGCGGTCCGCCCGCCATTGCATAATTTCATAGATTCTTTATGGCTTTAACGGTTTAAAGTTCAGGATTTGATGTTCAATATCTTTAAGCACACACCTGCTTCATATTGAGCATGTTTAAATTCTACTTTAAACATTATTCAGCCTGCTTATTAAATTTTTTCGAAAAAAAGTACTTGAATTAAAGTACAAATCAATCTATTCAACAATGAAATTGATCTATAGTATTATGCTGATTCTTTGCGGATTTGCATTATCAAACGCACAGCGGACCTATGCGGTGGAGGGAACGGTACAGGATTTCCATGACAAGACCCGGCTGGAAAATGCCGTCGTGAAAATTGGAAATTTTTCTGCAATAACCGGTAAAAGCGGAACATTTTCCTTCAGCAGCATTCCTGCGGGAAAATATACCCTTACTGCCACCCATCCGGATTGTAATGATTATACTGAAAATATAGAAGTTACAAAGGATGTGCACCTGACGATTACCCTGGAGCACCATATCCAGGATATTGAGACGGTAACGATTCACGGAAGCCATAAAAACAACGGTTCCCTGGTCGTTAAAACCCTTGATAAGTCCGATATCGAAAGGAATTCTACCGATAACCTGGGAAACCTGCTGACGAAAATTTCAGGCGTCAGTGCATTAAAAACCGGAAACAATATTTCGAAACCCATCATCCACGGATTGTACGGGAGCAGAATTTCCATCTTAAACAATGGCGTAAAGCTGGCCGAGCAGGAGTGGGGCGTTGAGCATGCACCGAATGTGGACGTTAATAATTTTCAGCATATCGATGTTATCAAGGGAGCCTCCGCATTGAAATACGGCAGCGATGCCATCGGCGGGGTTGTCATTCTTGAACCTGAGGTGTTCCCTAAAAAAGATACCATCAAAGGTTCTGTAAATCTTTCGGGAATTTCCAATGGAAAAGGGCTTAGCCTGGATGCTGATGTGGCTAAAACCTGGAAAAACGGCTGGGCGGTAAAGACCGGAGGAAGCATCAAAAAACTGGGAGACCAACATGCACCGGATTACAACCTGATGAATACCGGAATGGATTTTTCCTCATTCAACTTTACGGTTCAGAACAATACGTATGAAAGAGGAATTTCATTTGATTATTATTTAACCAATCAGAATATCGGGATTTACAGGGGATCGCACGTAGGAAACAATGAAGATTTCTATAATGCCACAACCTCGAAGATTCCGGTTTATACAGGGAATTTCAGTTATGATATCGATAATCCGAAGCAGGTGATCGAGCATCATATTGCTAAAGTTTCCGCTTTTAAGAGGTTTGAGAACATCGGGAAAGTTTCCGCTACGTACAGCTATCAGTTCAATCACCGCCAGGAGTATGATATCCGGAGAGGCGATCTGAAAGACCTGCCTTCGCTGGATCTGGAGCTGATGACCCATCAGTTCAATCTTAACGATTTACTGGAAAGAAGGAAGTTTTCCCTGGAAACCGGGATTGATGCAAGCTTCCAGAACAATTATTCTGATCCGGCGACCAAAGCAAGACGGCTGATCCCGAACTATGATAAATATGCGGCAGGAATTTATTCGGTTTTCAAATATAAGATTTCGCATGATTTCAATGTGGAAGCCGGAGCGAGATATGATTTTACCCGCTATGACGTTACCAAATGGTACGACAAAAGCGATTGGGAACAGCGGTATGCCGATGCTTATCCTCAGTTCTACGTAAAGACGGATCAGAACAGGATCCTGACGCGGCCTCAACTGAATTACAGCAATTTTTCATTCAATGCCGGACTTGAATACCGGCCGGATGCCAATTTTGACCTGAAGTTCAATTATGCCAAAGTAGGAAGAACCCCGAACATTGCGGAACTGTTCTCCGACGGACTGCACCACTCGGCTTCAGTAATTGAAATCGGGGATATGGGACTGAAAAATGAGCAGGGGCACCAGTTCAATCTAACGGCTGACTCCCGGTTCAATGTTCTGAAAGGGCTTAATATTTCCGTGAACCCTTATTTGTTTATCACCGAAAACTTCATCAACGAAGTTCCGACGGGCGTGCAGAACACGATCCGAGGAGTGTTCCCGGTTTGGTCTTATCAGCAGATCGACGCTACGATGTACGGGGTGGATATTGATGTTAACCTGAAGCTGACGAATGATCTTGCTTATATAGGAAGAGGAAGCTATGTGTACGGACAGGATAATACCCACAACGTTCCGTTGATTCTAATGATGCCGCCGAACTTTTCCAATGCCTTGCAGTTCAGTAAAGAGAGCTGGAACCATTTGTACGTTACCCTGGAAAACCAGACTTTTCTGAGACAAAACCGGTTTCCGGTGTACAATGCAACCATTCCTGTTTACAATAACGGTGAGGAGGTGGAGAAAACCGTCGACCTGAGCACACCGCCTGACGGATATTCCCTGTGGAATATACAGGCCGGCATCAACATTACCAAAAACCTGTCTGCAGGACTCATCGTTAATAACGTGTTCGATGTTTCCTACAGAAATTACCTGAACAGGATGCGCTTTTTTGCAGACGAAGCAGGAAGAAACTTTATCCTGAATTTTAGATACCGATTCTAAGCATTCAGCAATTAATTAAATAAAATAACAACTTAAAATTTAAAAAAATGAAATCATTCAATACCAAAAATATCATTAAACTATTAGCTGTTTTATTCATCGCCATTACAGTAGTTTCGTGCCAGCGGGACGGATCTGCCGCTGAAGACGATTTGCCGCAGGAGGATCTTACCAATATTATCCTGAATGTAAAAGATGTGTCGGCCAACACAACAACAAGCTATAATTACAGCATGGGTGCAGGAGGAGCGCAGGCTATTAAACTGCAGGACGGTAAAACCTATCAGGTAACCGCACAGTTTAAAAACGGAAACGAGGATGCTACACAGGAAATCATAGATGCGAAAGACGAACATTTCCTGGTTTTTAATTTTACCAACTCGGATATTACCCTTACCCGTACGGATAATGCGAATTCCACGAGAAAAGACGGAAAGCGGGTAGGTCTGCAAACCGAATGGGTAGTAAACAAAGCCGTAAAAAATCCTTCAGCTACCAGCCAGTTGATTTTTACCCTGTATCATGAGCCGGCAAGCGTTACCGAAGATTCTCAGACCAGCGGAAACGGTATCACCTTCGGAACCCAGGTAGGCGGGGAAACCGATGCGCAGGCCAATTATACCATTACGAATTAAAATAACCTTTTAATATCCTTAATCTTGTTAGCAAAACCGCCGGAATTTTCCGGCGGTTTTTTATTTAACAGTATTTGGCTTTTTAAGTTGATTTTAATTGATAGATTTTCATAAAATTTTCATATTTTTGCAACCTAAAATTTTAATCAATAATGAAGGTTACTGCAAAAAACCATGATGATGTAAGTGCATTGCTTACAGTAACATTAGAAAAATCTGACTATAAGGAAAAAGTTGAAAAACAATTGATTAATTATGCTAAAAATGCACAAGTTCCTGGTTTCAGAAAAGGGAAAGTGCCTTTGAGTATGGTTAGAAAACAATATGAAGCGGGTATTGCTTTTGAAGAAATCAACAAGCAGGTTTCTGATGCTTTAAACAACTACGTCAACGAAAACAAACTGAGACTGGTTGGCCAGCCTGTACCACAGCCGGTAAACGAATTCGATTACAATGCGGATCAGTTGGAGGTTGCTTTCGAAATTGGATTTGAACCGGAATTTTCTATCGATTTGGCAAAATACGAAGCGCCTCACTACAAAGTGGAAGCTTCTGAAAAAGAAATCAACAAAAGTATTGAGAACATGCAGAAGCGTTTCGCAGAGCAGGCTCCTCAGGACAAAATCAATAAAGACTCTTACATCGCGTTAGAAGTTTCACAGGTTGTGGAAGAAGGCGCGGAAGGAGAGCACCACCACCAGCCGAAAAACGTTACCATTACTGCTGAAAACAAAGAAGCTTTCAAATTGGTAAAGTCTCTGAAAATGGACGGTTCGGTAAAAGTTTCCAAAGAAGACCTTGCTGCAAACGAAGAACTGGCTAAAGAACTGGGATTCTCTAAAGAAGAAGTTGAGCACCTGCACCACAATGAAGTGGAGGTAAAAGTAAAAGATTTCTATGGTCTTAACTTAGCTGAACTTAACCAGGAATTATTCGATAAAGTATACGGAGAAGGAAACATCAAGTCTGAAGAAGAACTGAAGGAAAAAGTAAAATCCGAATTGGACGAATATTTCCAGCAGAATGCAGACGTTCACTTTGTGAACAAAGTATTGGAGCAGGTTTCTGAAAAAGAAGAAGTAAAGCTTCCTGAAGAATTTTTGGTAAAATGGTTAATGTTCTCCAACCAGAACGTACAGTCTCCGGAACAGGCAAAAGAAATCCTTGAATCTGAGAAAAACCAGCTGAAATACCAGATCATCGAAGGAAAACTGATGACGGAAAACGAAATCCAATTGGATTATGCAGATGTTTTGGGTCAGGCGGAGCAATTGGTAAGAAACCAGTTGGCCATCTACGGAATCCACCATTTAGGGGATGAAGAAATCCAGAAATATGCCGTTGAAATGTTGAAAGACCAGGAGCAGGTAAGACAGATTTCTTCTGAAGTGGCAATGACAAAGCTGAAAGACGTTATCCTGGAAAAGGCAACGAAAAAAGAAACCGCTATTTCTCACGACGAGTTTTTAGAAGAGCTTAAAAAGTAATTTATTTTACGATAAATAATTGAAAACCACCGTTCATACGGTGGTTTTTTTTATGGAACGGCTTTCCCCTTTATTCATCCGATATTCCTATATTTACGGTCTAAACTTTATTTATGAAAAAGATCATCATTCCTTTTTTCTGTGCTGTGCTTTTCTCTGTTCCTGCAGCGGCTCAGAAAAATACTGTTGCTGCAAAGACCGAGACTGTAAAATCGAAACTGACACCGAAAGAAGTGATCGATAACTATCTGAAAGCATTAGGTGGAAAAGAAAAACTGGAAAGCGTAAAATCGGTTATATTGGAAAATACCATCAGTGTACAGGGAATGGAAGTTTCTATGGTGGCTAAAAAAATGGGAAACAGGTTCAGATCCGAACAATCGGTTATGGGGCAGAGGATGGTTCAGCTGTTTGATGGCGAGAAAGGGTATTTCGAAAAAATGGGACAGAAGCAGGACATTCCTGCTGATAAAATAGCGGAACTTAAAAAAGGTCAGGTAATCGATGCACTGGCATACGATGCCGCCAATTACTCATCCGCTACGGTTGAAAAACTGGACGGCAAGGAATATAACGTCCTGAGTTCCGATAAAGGGAAATTTTACTTCGATGTGTCTACAGGGCTTCTCTATAAAACCATCGGTAAAGAAGGAAGCGCAACGGTCAGAAGCTATATGACAGTAGACGGAATCAAATTCCCGCAGGAAATCGAGGCAGAAGGGAACGGACAGAAAATAACGATCAAAACTACAAAGGTTGCCATCAATTCCGGAGTTTCAGATGAAGATTTTAAATAAAATCCATTAATTTAACATAATATAGCCGGCTTTTGCCGGCTTTTTTTATTGATATGGAATTTTTAACTAAAATTTAACGAATGACCGATTGCCGGTCCTTCCTGATTTGTTTAGATTTGCTTGCAGAAGCACAGCTATAAATCAGGATAAAAATATTCCCGGTCTATGTACATTAATATTTAATGGACATGATACTTCTTTTTTCAGCCCGGTGAAATCTGCTTGGTTTTAACAATATTTTACGAAAAATTTAACTTTAAATAATATATTTAACATTTCATCGTTAAGTGAATAAATGGTATTTTTGGACCGTTAAAAAAATTAATAATCAACAAGCTATGAAAAAAATGTTTTCGTCACTTGCCGTAGTCATTCTGATGTCTGCAGGTGTTTCAGCTCAGAACATCCCGATGGATGCCTCTGTAAAAACCGGTACGCTTCCGAACGGGATGAAGTACTACATCAAAAAAAATACATTGCCCGAAAAGAAAGTGGATTTCCGCCTGGCGATCAATGCAGGATCCATTCTTGAAGATGAAAACCAGAGAGGACTGGCCCATTTCATGGAGCACATGAACTTCAACGGAACTAAAAATTTCCCCGACAACAAATTGGTGGATTTCCTTCAGTCGATCGGGGTGAAATTCGGTCAGCACTTAAATGCCTATACCAGTTTCGACGAAACCGTTTACATGCTTCCCGTTCCGCTGGATAAGCCGGGAAACCTGGATGCCGGTCTTAAGGTGATGGAAGACTGGGCATTCAATGCCACGCTTTCCGATGAGCAGATCAACAAAGAAAGAGGAGTTGTACTGGAGGAGTTAAGGCTTGGTTTGGGAGCCGACAAAAGAATGTCGGATAAGTACCTTCCGAAGCTATTGTACAATTCCCAGTATGCCAATCGGCTTCCGATCGGTAAAAAAGACGTGCTGGAAAATTTTAAGCCGGAAGTGATCAGACAATTCCACAAAGACTGGTACCGGCCGGATCTTATGGCGATCGTAGTCGTAGGAGACATCAATGTGGATGAAGTGGAAAAGAAAATCAAAGACAACTTCAGCAAGTATAAAAACCCGTCAAAACCCAGGGAAAGAAAAAGCTTCGATCTGCCAAACCATAAAGAAACCCTTGTTGCTGTTGAAACGGATCCTGATGCCACCAACTCAATGGTACAGTTCATCATGAAAGACTCGGATGCTTATCAGCCGGATGTTACCATAGAACAGTATAACCAGAGCCTGGTGGAGCAGATTACCACCACGATGCTGAACAACCGGTTGGGCGAGCTGGTAAATTCTACCAATCCTCCGTTTACCTATGGTTCGGTATACCACGGCGGGACCTATGCCCGAAGCAAGGAAGGATTCCAGGGATTTGCAATGGTAAAAGAAGGGAACCAGCTGAACGCCTTAAAGGTGCTTCTGGAAGAAACGGAACGGGCAAAAAGATTCGGATTTACACAATCTGAACTGGACCGGGCCAAAGCACAGGTCATGTCAAATATCGAAAGAACATACAACAACAGGGATAAAACGGAAAGCGATGAGCTGGTAGACGAATATGTAAGAAATTTCCTGGAGCAGGAACCGATGCCGGGAATCGCCTGGGAATACGAGGATACCAAAAAATTCTTACCGACCGTTACTTTGGCGCAGACCAACGAGGTGATTAAAAAGTTTGTAAAAGATGACAGCAGGGTCGTGGTAATTACCGGTCCGAAAAAAGACAATGTTCAGATGCCGACGGAAGCAATAGTGATGAATACTTTTGAAACCGTAAAAATGGCCGACCTTAAACCGTATCAGGAAAAGGCAACCATCAAAAATCTGGTAAAGCCTTTCAAATCCGAAGGGAAAATCGCCAAAACGGAAACCGATGCCAGACTCGGAACCACAACCTGGACGCTGAGCAACGGAGCAAAAGTAACCTTTAAGAAAACAGATTTTAAGGACGACGAAATTGTTTTCACGGCAAGAAGCATGGGCGGAAGCTCGCTGATCAATGACGAAGATTTCAAAAAGACCCAGTTTGCATTCCCTGCCTTATCCGAAGCGGGGGTCAACGGATTTTCAAAAGCCGACCTTACCAATTACCTGGCAGGAAAGCAGGCGAACGTGAATGCAATGGTAGGTTCCTATTATGACGGAATTTCCGGAAGAACCAACCAGAAAGACCTGGGAACGGCAATGGAGCTGATGTATGCTTACTTCACGGGACTGAACTACAATCAGGATGCTTTTAATGCCTATAAAACAAAACAGTCTGCGATGCTGGATAACTTGCTTTCGAACCCGCAGTTCTATTTCTCCAGCGAGCACGCCAAATTCATGAATCAGAAAAATCCGAGGTTTATCGGGATCATTCCGATGGAGAAAGACTGGGCCAATACGGATTATAAAAAAGCCTACGACATCTATAAGGAGAAATTTGCCAATGCCGGAAACTTCCATTTCTATTTTGTAGGAAATGTGGATGAAGCAAAACTGAAGGATCAGGTTATGCAGTATATTGCAAGTCTTCCATCTACCGGAAAAAGCACCACCTTCAGGGATACCGGCTACAGACAGATGACCGGAGATTATACCAAAACCTACAAAAAAGGGAAAGATCCTAAAAGTATGGTAACGATTTCCTACACCGGTGAAGCGCCTTACAACGAAAAAGAAGCATTGGCTCTTGAAGCCTTGGGTGAAGTCGCAACCATTAAGGTCATTGAAAAACTGAGAGAAGACGAAAGCGGAATCTACGGCGGCGGTGCAAGAGGCGGAATGTATAAAGTACCGTTCAACAACTACAGCTTCAGCATCAACTTCCCTTGCGGACCTGAAAATGTGGATAAGCTGACGAAAAGTGCCATCACGGAACTTCAGAAACTGATTGACAAAGGTCCGGACCAGAAAGACCTTGACAAGTACAAAGAAGGTGAAATGAACGATTACAATACCCAGATCAAAGACAATATGTTCTGGATGAACAACCTCACCAAAAACCAGTTTGACGGTACCGATAAGTACGAGATCCTGAACTATAAAGAAAAGGTGCAGGCACTGACGGTAAAGGACCTTCAGGACGTGGCGAAAAAATACCTGACCAAAGGCAGGATCGTTGCCACCCTGATGCCGGAAGACGGCTGGGAGAATGCCAAAAAAGATGAGGCCAAAACGGAAACCGCAGTCATGAAAGCCGGAGCAGCGAATTAATCATTCAATTCATTGACATTCGATATAAATTCAAAAAGAAACCGTCCCGTGAATATTTCCGGGACGGTTTTGTTTATCGATAAAAAGAGCACAAAAAACTTATGCTGATGCTTCCATGCAAAAGGTTCACGGAGCCGCTTTGCTTATAAAGGATTTAAATTGGGCGTAGCCTTTAATCTGTGCTAAAAATCTGCGTGATAAAACATCAGTGGAGTCTGCATAAAATAAAATCTCTTCAACTCTCTAACCTTCAAACCCAATTATCCTCCATATTCCTTCTTCCACTCTTCAGCCACTTCGCTCAGCGTTTGATAAAAATCTTCTCCGTATTTGCGGATTAAAGGCGTCTTCAGGAACTTGTACACGGGAACCTGCAATTCTTTACCTAAGGCACAGGCATCGCTGCAGATTTTCCAGACATCATAATTCAACGCCTTAAAAGTAGAATATTCCGTAACGCGGATCGGGTAAAGGTGGCACGAAATCGGCTTTTGCCAGTCGATTGCGCCGTCTTCATACGCTTTTTCGATCCCGCATTTCGTAATGCCGTTTGCATCGAAAGTTACGTAGGCGCACTCCCGGTTGTCCACCATTGGTGTTACATACATGCCGTCCATCGGGTCGGTCGTCCACGTACCTATGGTTTCAATGGATTTGATGCCCTCCTGGGTAAGATAAGGTTTGATTTTATCAAAAATATTATCCAAAATTTCCAGTTCACTTTTATCTAAAGGAGCACCTACATCTCCTTCCACACAACATGCCCCTTTGCATTTTGAAAGGTTGCAAACAAACTCTTCAGAAAAAATATCCTCGGAGATCAATTTATCGTCTATCTGAATCATAATCTTTAAAATAAATTAAAATAAGTTCCGGCTTTAAAACCTACCATGCTGAAGATAATCAGCCACAGGCTTACTTCCTGCATCCAGTATTTCGGCAGAAACTTCAGCATCCGGCTGATGATGATCGTCGAAGGGAAAGCAAGGAGAAGCAGGTATTCATAGCTCCTATTCATATAAAGCACAATGGTAATCAGCTGTGCCACGGAAAAAACCAGTAAAAAAGTATACTTATAACGGCTGATCGGGCTCTTTTTATTGTAATTGCTGAAATGGTCGTAGATCGCATAGATCAGCATCAGGATAACCGGGATCAACGGCAACAGTTCCATATAATCCTCAGCCGGCTTAATCTTTCCGAAAGGAAAATAATCAACGTTCCAACTGGTAAAGCCTAAGAAGAACATAACTGAAAAATAGCTGAGTACAATCAGAAGTGTTCCCAGCAAAAACCTGAAAATATTCAGCCCGATCCGCTCTGAAGTAGCGATAACGTGGATGATCACGAAAACCGCCATCGGCCAGGTCGTCGGCAGGAAAATAAAATTCAGCGCAACAATAGACCCCACCAGAACATAAGACCGCTTCCGGATATCCTCGTTGGTACTGGTAAGCAACAACAAGAGGAAAGAATTGGTAAGCAGCGAAACGGCAATCCCGATGTCTAAGTGTCCCGGGTAAAGACCGAAAATAAAGAAAGTATATAAACAGAGAGGCAGGTGGGTCTGGTAATTCAGCGCAATGCTGTGAAAACAGAAATATCCCAATGCGATGCCGAGAAAAGTAATTCCGGCAATAATGGCCTCATAGGTGTTGAAATTCAATAAATTAAAAGTTATTACGATTAAAAGAAGAAACCCGATGTACACAGGAATTGAAAAAATATTGCTTTCTTTTGAAAGTAATTTAAACATTTTTTATAAATTTGTACAAAGTTAATTTAAAAAAGGAAAATAATGACGTCTTTCTTTCTATTCTTAAGCAAAGTTTTCAAATGGTCTTTCGGTTTCTTTGATGCTTTCGGTAATGTTCTGAACTGGATTCTGTTTATCGTTTGCTGCGTAATGTTCACTTACTGGTGCTATGTTTTGGTATCCACTTTAGGGAACAATAAAGATAAAGACTACTATTCTCCAACGGAAGGTAAGCATCCTTACTACGATCCTACCATCTATAAAAACGAAGGTTAATTAATTGGTTATATAGTAAAAAGCCGATCGGATTCTATATCTGATCGGCTTTTTTATTAACGATTAAAATTTAATTTTCACTTTTTTCATGAATCGGCAGCACCAGCACCGGGATATCAGAGTCTTTCGTGATGCCTTTGGTTAAGCTTCCCACGAAAACATCATAGATTCCGCTTCTGCCATGCGATCCCATCACAATGAAATCTGCATCCTTATCTTTTGCATGCTGCAGGATGATGTCTTTGGCCAATCCCTGCTTCAGGATATGTTCGCAATCCACGCCGTCGGCCAGAATCCGCTGCTGAAGCTTATTCAGCTGTACCAGTTCTTCACGGATTTCGTTTTCCTCAACTTCCGGAAAGTACTGGAAGCCCATATCGCCAATGGCAAAACCGATATCGGAAGGTGCCACATGGATGAGATAAATCCTGCCGTTGATCTGCTTTGCAAATCGTACAGCCCCTTCTAAAAGCTGATCGGTCTTTTCCCCAAAATCTACGGGTAATACTATATTTACCATGATTTCTAATTTTGTCTATTAAAGATAGGAAAATTATGCCAAACAACCCGTAAAAAGGCCTACAAAATGCGGACGTCGAGAACTTTTTCCTCTTCCAGATACGCTTCTAGGATGTCGTTTTCCTCTACTTTTCCTACCCCTTTAGGAGTGCCGGTAAAGATAAGATCGCCAACCCGCAGCGTAAAGTACTGGGAAACAAATGCAATAATATCGTCGATGGTAAACATCATGTCCTTTGTATTGCCGTCCTGTACCTTTTCCTTATTTTTCAGCAGCGAAAAACCTAAAGATTCCAGGTTGAAATTCTCTTTTTTGAAAAAGTTTCCTACTACGGCAGAGCCGTCAAATCCTTTGGCCAGTTCCCACGGCAGCCCTTTCGATTTCAGATCGCTCTGCAGGTCTCTTGCCGTAAAATCGATCCCCAGGCCGATTTCCTCATAATGTTTGGCAGCCGCTTCCTTTTGGATGTATTTTCCGCCCTTGGATATTTTCACCACCACTTCAAGCTCATAATGAACGTCATCCGAAAACTCAGGGATATAAAAATCATTCCCTTTCAGTACGGCGGTATCCGGTTTCATAAAGATCACCGGTCTTTCCGGGATCTCGTTGCCCAGTTCTTTGGCGTGTTCGCTGTAGTTTCTTCCGATGCAGATGATCTTCATAATTTTTTTTTTTTATTATTTAATGTGGTTTTATTCAAATTATTTTCAAAAGCTTCCGGCTATAAGCATCCTTTTTCCGATCATTCAACCTGATTTTTATTCCGGTTTTTCCGATTGGTTTTTTTAGGAGCTGTTTCCTGCTTTCCGCTGTATCTTTTACTCCGCTGCGCTTCACAAAAGGATGCCGCTGCAATCAGGGCTAGGGTAGAAGGTTCGTATCAAAATGAATCTGCCTGATCAACATTCATCTTACAATTCCGCTGAAATACCCTTTCCCTCTTTCAAAATATTTTCAGGGCCGTATCTTTTCTGAACCTCAAGTTCCGTATCCGAAAATGCTGTCCCCTTTTTTATAGTAAGCCTTATCAAGAATCACCTTGCTGCTGAGGATTTTGTAATAATCTTCATGAAGGAAATCAAATGCTCGCAGATTATCCGTATAGTGATAAGGCGTAATGCGGTACCGGTTCCTGATGATTTTCACGATATATCCGCCACCGCTGTAGCCGTCTCCAATTGAAAACCGGATCTGCAGACAAAGGGTAAATCCTGAATATCGAAGCGGTAAGATTCAGCAGATGATCCGTCCGCTTTTACCCGGAAATTATTGGTTTTTGCTTATCGCTTTTTCCTCTGTGAATATCCTCCTGTTTCTGACGGGTGAAATCCTTAAATAAGGGTTTTGTACCGACTGCAGGATCGATCATCACGCTTTTCCATGTCATAAAATAAGTGACGATGGCAATAAAAGACAGCCTGAAATAACAATTACAAGATACCTGGCTGCTTTTCTTACCCTGCCCGTCATACTTCTTAATGCGTAAACTCATTCCCGCAGTAATAGCACACAAACTTATGGCTCGTTAGAATAGAAATTCCGAAAAAGCTCGTCGCGCTGTCGTCCCGATAAATGTGGTTGGAGCCGCATTTCGGGCAAACGAAATCAAACGGAGGATTATCGATGGTGTGTTCCACTTCCAGCGGAAACTCTTCATTTTCTTTGTAATCAATGAGGGCCTGTTGCGCTTTCTCAAGGTCTTCCTCAAATACCTGCAGCTGGATGCCTCCAACCGCCTGAGACAGCAGCCAGTCCGACTGGATCAGCTGTTCGTTGGCAATAAAGCTGTTGATGCCGCTTTCCGCCAGGATCTGCTTGTCACGGTTTGCCTGAAGCGCCGTTTCGTAGAATTTGAATTTTACCAGTTCGCTCATGTCTTAAAATTTACTTGACAGCTGAATTTTTGTGAATACCTTCTTGGTATACAATGGGAAATCGGCGTTCTGAAGCCATCCGTAATACCCAAGATCTTTCTTAAAGACCGCTTTTACGCCCTGACCCTTGTATTTTCCGAAATTGAAGATCTCCTCGCCTTTGTCGGAATACCCGATAAATCCTGCCAGGTCGGCATTTTTGTTATGGAAGGTATATTCGCTCAGTTGGGCGATCTCTTTTGGGAGGTCTTCGTATTTTCCGATCTGCGCATCCAGCACTTCAAAAGTAGCCAATACATCCGCTTCTGCAGAATGGGCATTTTCCAGCGTCTTTCCACAGTAAAACTGGTAGGCGGCACTCAGGTTTCTCGGTTCTTTCTTATGGAAAATCGTCTGGGCATCCACCAATTTAAATTTGTTCAGGTCGAAATCCATTCCTACCCGCAGCAGCTCTTCAGCCAGTAAAGGCACATCGAAACGGTTGGAGTTGAAGCCGCCCAGGTCTGCTCCCGAAATCATTTCCATTACTTTGGCAGCGATTTCCTTAAAGGTCGGCGCATCTTTAATGTCTTCGTCATAAATTCCGTGGATCTCACTGCATTCCTTCGGGATCGGCACTTCCGGATTTACCCTCCAGGTCTTGCTTTCCCTTGAAGCATCAGGATTTACTTTCAGGATGCAGATCTCAACGATACGGTCCTTCCCGATATTGGTTCCTGTGGTTTCCAGATCGAATATGCAGAGCGGTTTATGTAATTTTAAGTTCATTTTAAATTGCTTTTAGCTAATGGCGGTTTGCTGTTTGCTTTTTCGCCTATGTTTTATTTTTATATTTGAAAATTCGAGAATGTGTTAATTTGAAGATGGAATTACGTTTAAATCAATCCTATTTTAATTGTTTTTGAAAGATTAAAGAAACTAATATATAGTAAATGATAACTAAAGGAATTCCCATTGTTTTAAAGATAAGCAAAATAAGGACAGCCCCTGCCAGTAAAGCAATCTTCGGGTAATTATCCTTCAGTTTCATCGATTTGAATTTCATCGCGATCATTTTAATCGGGGAAATCAGAAGCCATGATGAGATAATCGTTAAAATAATTAAAAAGATCTCATCGTTCAGCAGAAAAGCAAAGCCCTGACTTTCTTTAAAAGCATAATACAGTCCGAAAATCAAAATAGTATTGCTTGGCGTATTCAAACCTTTGAAATAATATTTCTGTTCTTCATCCAGATTGAAAATGGCCAGCCTTAAGCAGGAAAACAAGGTAATCAGCAATCCGAAATATTTAATTTCAAAAGGTAAGGAGAGTCCTGAAAGATCATTTCCAAAAGGCTCAAGAATTTTAAACATCGTCAATCCCGGCACCAGTCCGAAGCTCACCATATCCGCCAGCGAATCCAGTTGGGTTCCCAGGTTGGAATTGGCTTTCAGGGCCCGGGCCGTAAATCCGTCAAAAAAATCCAGGATCAGAGATAAAATAAGGCAGGCCGCGGTCGTCTGATAATCACCCAGGATCAGATGAATGGCACCGATACAGCCGGAAAGGAGATTCCCAAGCGTAATGGCGTTGGCCAGATTGTTTTTGATAAAATTCATAGATACAAAATTAAAACAATTTATTAATGTAACAATTTAACAGTGTAGCAATGTATCGATATAGTAAGAATAGTCAAATAATAATTTAACAAGATTAATTGTTTATTATAACTAGGGCAAACGCATGAAATTATGAGATTAACTTTTTTAGATATTGTACATCATATGCGGCTCTTACCTTTCGCTTCTTGAGGCTCAGTTTATCATCATGCTCCTTGATGATTTGCAAAGCAAACTTT
>CAJYRQ010000079.1 GCA_913777465.1 uncultured Chryseobacterium sp. | reverse complement strand
ACCTGAAATTTGCCGACAGCAAAACAGACCGGGTCTCAAAAACCTACACCAACGAAAAAATCAAAAAATCTCAGGTGGCTTACAACGCCAATACCCTGGCCGTTCATTTTACCAATGTCGACCAGTACCAGCTTGGTATAGATTTTCAGGTAAGCAACAACAACATCGCTTTCCGGTATGATCTTCAGCCGATGAAAGACCGTTTAAGCGCCGTGGTACAGTCGGAAATAACGGGATACCGTTTTCCTTCACAAGCTACGACGTTCCTGTCTCCGATGATGAAGCCGATGACCGGTTTCGCGAGAACCGCCCCAAGCTATGAAAGCGGCTATAAAGCGGATGCGGAACTGGGAACAAAAGCGGATTACGGTTACGTTTTCCCGGGACTGTTTCATATCGGTAACGACGGCTGGATTTTACTGTCTGAAACCGGTGTGAACAGCCTGTACTGCGCATCCCATCTCGATACGACATCCGAAAAAAATCTCTACCAGGTGGCGTACCCGGATATGGCGGAAAACAATGGGTTCGGAAGCACCGGTGCGGCCATTTCACTGCCGGGAACAACACCGTGGAGAACCATTACCGTTGGGGAATCCTTGAAACCGATTGTGGAAACCACCGTTCCTTTCGATGTTGTGGAGCCGATGTATGCGCCTTCGCAAAAATACGGTTTCGGAAAATCGACCTGGAGCTGGATCCTGTGGCAGGACAACAGTATGAATTACGACGACCAGAAGAAATTCATCGACCTGGCCGCGGCCATGAACTACCAGTTCATCCTGATGGATGCGCTTTGGGATAAAAATATTGGTAAAGAACGGATGAGGGAACTCGTTCAGTATGCCCGATCTAAAAATGTAGGCGTTATGCTTTGGTACAACTCCAACGGAGCAGCCAATGATGCACCGATGGGTCCGAGGAATAAAATGAGCTCTGCCATCGAACGTAAAAAAGAAATGAAATGGCTGAAAGAAATCGGCATCAAAGGACTGAAAGTGGATTTCTTCGGTGGTGATAAACAGGAAACGATGCGCTTGTATGAAGATATCCTTTCCGATGCCAACGATTTCGGTATTACCATCATTTTCCACGGGGCCACTTTACCGAGAGGCTGGGAAGTCATATACCCGAATTACGCCGGAAGTGAAGCCGTCCTGGCTTCCGAAATGCTGTATTTCTCAGAAGATGTCCGTAAGCAGGAAGCCTTTTTTGCGTCACTCCACCCATTCATCCGGAACACGGTCGGAAGTATGGAATTCGGCGGAACCTTTCTGAATAAATATTTAACCAAATCCAATAAAGAAAAAAACAAACGTTACACGACAGACGGCTTCCAATTGGCAACGGCGGTATTATTCCAGAACCCGGTTCAGATGTTTGCCGTAATGCCGAACAACCTGGAGGACGCTCCGAAATTCGAGCTTGATTTTATGAAGGAAATCCCGACCTTGTGGGACGAAACGGTTTTCATCGACGGCTATCCCGGGAAATATTCCGTTATTGCCAGAAGGCATCAGGACCAATGGTATGTTGCCGGCGTCAATGCTGAAAACAACGCTCAGAAATTAACGCTGAAACTTCCGATGTTGTCCGGAAAAACGGTAAAACTCATCAATGATGACTCAAAAGGAATGACTTCAGAGAAATCCGTGACCATCAATAAAAACGGGGAATTAAAAATAGAGATCCAGTCCAAAGGCGGATTTGTTATTCATTAATCCTGATTTAAACCTTAAAATAAATCTTAAAAATGAAAACCGTATATTTCAGGCCGTCCCTGATTTTTAACATGTTCTTTCTGATGATTTTTTTCAGTCATCAGCTGGTGTTCGGGAAAATAAAACTCCCGGATCTGGTCAGTGACAAAATGGTGCTGCAGCGTGATGTGGAGCTAAAAATCTGGGGCTGGGCGGACCAGGGCGAAAACATTACCATCAGGTTCCGGAATGAAACCTACAATACTTCGCCGGATAAGAACGGGAAATGGTCTGTACAGTTGAAACCGCAAAAGGCAGGAGGTCCGTTCGTAATGGAAATCAATGAAATTACGATCCGGGATATCCTGGTAGGCGATGTCTGGCTCGCTTCGGGACAATCCAATATGGAAACGCCTATTGCCCGGTTAACCGATCGTTTCCCGGAAATCAATGTTTCGGATTTCAATAAAATCAGATACTTCAAAGTACCTACCCAGAACAATGTGGAATCCGTTCAGGAGAATATCGCAACTGGCGGGAAATGGTTCACCGGAACGGCTTCGGAAGTGATGAACTGGACCGCTTTTGCTTATTTTTACGCACTGGAAGCGTATGAACATACCAAAATTCCGCAGGGAATGCTGGTTTCCAGTCTGGGCGGTTCGGCCATTCAGAGTTGGATCAGCCAGGAGCACCTGAAGGATTTTCCCAATGACCTGATTGACAAGCAGGCATTGTCCGCACTCAATTCCTCAAAACTCGACAAAGGAAGAAATCTTTGGAATCAGAAGAATTTTGATGACGCAAACTGGCCAAAAGCAAAAGTTCCCGGAACATGGAAAGAAAACGGAATCCAGGCCAAAGGGACCGTCTGGTTCAGGAAAAATTTTGAACTTCCGGCTTCCATGGACGGGAAGTTTGCGAGGTTGTACCTGGGCGTGATGGTCGACAGCGATTCGGTTTTCGTCAACGGAAAATTCGTAGGCTCCACCTCATACACGTATCCCCCAAGGAAATATGATATTCCCGGCGGAATATTGAAACAGGGGAAAAATACCATTGTCATCCAGCTGACGTCCAACTTCGGGAACGGTGAATTTGTCGCCGACAAGCCTTATAAGATCGTAGGAGACGGCGTTACCGTGGATTTGACAGGCGAATGGAAATACAACATCGGCCGGGATATGAGCAAGGATGAAGATTATAAATCAAAGCTGAAAAACCTGCGGAATACACCTTCCGGATTGTACAACGGGATGATTTACCCGATCCGCGACTACAAAGTCCGGGGAGCGATCTGGTACCAGGGGGAAAGCAACGCCGGTCAGCCTGAAAACTATGCTGGTTTACTGAAAAATCTGATCGAAAACTGGCGGGAAGTATTTCAATGGGAGCAGATGCCGTTTTTACTTGTTCAGCTTCCCAACTTTATGGAAAAAACAAACGATCCCAATGCACCTAGCGGATGGGCGGGGATCCGTGAAGCTCAGTTTAAAACTTCACAAGCCGTTCCGTACACAGCAATGAGCGTGAATTATGATCTCGGGGAGTGGAATGACATTCATCCGCTCAATAAAAAAGATATGGCCAAACGACTGTTCCTGGCCGCCCGTAAATTGGTGTACGGTGAAAAGCTGGTTAGCAGCGGCCCCGTTTTCAGGTCGATGAAAGTAGAAAATTCAGCGATTATCCTTTCATTTGACAACATAGGAAAAGGATTGAAAAGCATAAACGGAGCATTGAAACATTTTGCCATTGCCGGAAGCGATAAAAAATTTGTCTGGGCAGAAGCAAAAATCAAAGGCAATACCGTTGTGGTCAGCAGTAAGGACATCAAAAATCCGGTGGCGGTACGGTATGCATGGAGCAACAATCCCGAAGAGGCGAATCTGGAAAATGCAGAAGGCCTGCTGGCATCGCCCTTCAGAACCGATGACTGGTAAGTTTTGATTTATCCTAAATATTAAATAAATACGTAGAAAATAAAGATTATGAAGACGATATTTAACTATTTTTCTCTTTTGATCGCCTTGGTTTTTACAACCATGGTGAAAGCGGCCGAACCATTTATTTTTTTTGTAAAGGCAGAGAATTCGGTGGTATTGAAAGAAGGCAATTCTGGGCTGACACTGTTTTCAGACAGTGATTCAGATAAGGGAATTCTCCGTGCAGTGGCGAACCTTCAGTCCGATTTCCAGAAAGTTACCGGCATTCAGCCCCATCTTATTTCCCAGAATTCCGGGGTCAACGGAATGCTCGTCATCATCGGTGAGGCCGGAAGCAGCAAAACCATCGATGCCTTGATTAAGCAAAAAAAGATTGACGGAAAATCCCTTTTGGGAAAAAATGAAAAATTTATCATTCAAAACATAAGCAATCCGTTTCCCGGTGTTTCCGAAGCGATTGTGATTGCGGGAAGCGACAAACGGGGAACGATTTACGGAATCTACGAAATGTCGCAGCAGATCGGCGTTTCACCCTGGTATTACTGGGCAGATGTTCCGGTTGAGAAAAAGGAAAATATTTACTTTAAAAAAGGAATCTATACCGACGGAGAACCTGCCGTGGAATACCGCGGAATTTTCCTGAATGATGAAGAACCTTCCCTGGGAAGCTGGGCCAGAGCCACTTTTGGTGGCATCAATTCCAAATTTTACGAGAAAGTTTTTGAACTGATCCTGCGGATGAAAGGAAACTACATCTGGCCGGCGATGTGGGGGAAAGCGTTTTATGACGACGATGCACTGAGCGGTCCTTTGGCTGATGAAATGGGAATCGTCATGGGAACTTCGCATCACGAACCGATGGCCCTGGCGCAAACCGACTGGCACCGGTACATCAAGAGAAACAACCTCCCGAATGTCTGGGATTATGCTAAAAATGCCGATGTCCTGAAGAAATTCTGGAGATCCGGGATGGAAAGAAGCAAAAACTGGGAAAAGCTGGTCACCGTCGGAATGCGCGGCGACGGTGATGAGGCGATGGGAGAGGGTACCAATATTGCCCTGCTGGAAAAAATCGTGAAAGACCAGCGGAAGATCATTGCCGATGTCACCGGGAAAAAACCGGAGAGAACACCGCAGGTCTGGGCTCTGTATAAAGAAGTTCAGGATTATTACGACAAAGGAATGCGTGTTCCTGATGATGTGATTCTGCTGTTCTGCGACGACAACTGGGGCAACGTGAGAAAACTTCCGGACCTGTCAAAACCACTACACAAAGGCGGTTACGGAATGTATTACCACTTCGATTACGTGGGCGGACCGAGAAACTCCAAATGGATCAACATCAGTCCGATCCAACGTGTCTGGGAGCAGATGAACCTTTCCTACGAGCATAAAGTGGATAAGGTCTGGGTGGTGAATGTCGGTGACCTGAAACCGATGGAATTCCCAATCAGCTTTTTCTTGGACATGGCCTGGAACCCGAAGCAGTTTAATGCGAATAATTTATTCCAGTACACGGAAAAATGGTCGGCGCAGCAGTTTGGTGAAAAACACGCGAAAGAAATTGCAGAAATGATCAACACTTACGCCAAATATAACCGCCGCGTAACACCAGAAACCCTGAACTGGAAAACCTATAGCCTCGAGAATTACAACGAGTTTGAAACGGTTCTCAATGATTACCGGGCTTTGGCATTGAAAGCCTTGCGTTTGAAAGAAGACATTCCGGCGGAATATCAGGATGCCTATTACCAGCTGGTGCTGTATCCGATTGATGCATGCAGTAATTTGTATGAAATGTATTATGCTGTTGCTAAAAACCGGGAACTGGCTGCTAAAAAAGATCCTGAAGCCAATCAATATGCCGATCAAGTAAAACAATGTTTTGAAAGAAATGCTGAGCTGGACAACTATTACAACAATGTGATGGCCGGCGGAAAATGGCAGCATATGATGGACCAGATGCGGATCGGTTACAAAACCTGGGCCGACGGAAAGGAAAATATCATGCCCGAAGTAACCTATGTTTCTGAAGCGGACATTCCAAAAGAGAAGATTTTCCAGGAGAAGAACGGCTATGTTTCGATAGAAGCGGAAAACTTTGCCCGGATGCAGAATTCAGACCGGATCCATTGGGAAGTGATTCCTGATTTCGGAAAAACCAAATCCGGCGTAACAACCTTTCCGCAGAATGCCTATCCGAAAGCGGATGAAAACGTTTATCTGGAATACGACATAAATTTTGAATCCAAAGGTGAATTCGAAGTCCAGTTGCTGCTGGCTCCGACGTTGAATTTTAACCACAACAAAGGTCTGCGCTACGAAATCTCATTCGATGGACAGGCACCGCAGGTGGTGAATTTCAACGGTCATTACAAAGGAGAATTGGGAAGGTGGCAGTCGGAGCACATCATCCGATCGATGACCAAACACCAGATTGCACAGCCCGGAAAGCATACGCTGCGGTTCAGGGTGCTGGAACCGGGAATCGTCCTGGAGAAAATCCTGATCGATACCGGCGGACTGAAGCCAAGCTATCTCGGTGCCCCGGAAAGTGATTACACCGGAAAATAATTTTAAAAATATTAAACCATCGGATTTTTCCGGTGGTTTTTCTTTTGGTAATTTTAATATGCCATTCAATTCAACCGGAAATTCGGTAACTTTAAAATATTTAACTACCAACGTACTAAATGTATTATCAATAGCGTCGGGCTTTAGCCCGATGAAAAAAATGTCTTTAAAATCCGGCTTTAGCCAAAGCTTATGAATAATAATGTTCGGCTAAAGCCGATTATGATACATCTTAGGGTAAATGGGCTAAAGCCCATTCCTATTGATGATGATATCCATCGAACCGATAAAAAATAAGTAAAATGAAACAGATTACAGAAAACTGGAAAATTCGGTAACTTTAATCTATCGATGTCAAATTACGTAAATTACATGTTTAAATAATTTAAAATAGGTAATAATTAGTGTATTAGGTGATTATCAATAGCGTCGGGCTTTAGCCCGATATAATGAATGAGGTTAAAATCCGGCTTTAGCCAAAGCTTATGAATAATAATGTTCGGCTAAAGCCAATTATGATATATCTTAGGGTAAATTGGCTAAAGCCCATTCCTATTGATGATGATATCCATCGAACCGATTTAAAATAAATAAAATGAAATTAAACCAAAGAAAACAAAATTCAAATCCTCAAAGATGCAATTCAGAAAGGAATCGACATTGGAATCGCAAAATATTTTTATGCTGAAAAACACCTTCAGTCTTTAAAAGACGAAGCGAAAAAGAGCAATTGATTAGGGCCAAAAACAAAACGGGTTAAAATTAATTTTATTTATCGTCTTATAAAACCAGCCTGTTATGATACACTCAGCAAAAAATCACCTGGAATATACCGCGCTAAAACCTGATGGAGTACTGAAAGACCTCGTGGCAAGCATCTGGATGATGAAGTATCATACGGATGAAAAGGAAGGAAGTATTATTGTGCCGGACGGAAAAATAGATGTAGCATTCTTAGCCATGGAGGATGGAAGTTTTGAGATATTTATATCCGGCATCTTTACCGGTCCGATCATCAAGCCGCCGTTTCCGAAATCGACCATGGGTGTAATGAGCTTTCGCTCGATAGCCGCTGAATATATTTTTCAACGGTCCTTTGCAGATTTAAAAAACAACAGGCAGAAGCTTCCCGGCGATTACTGGGGATTCCGTGCAGAAGATCTTTCGGATTTTAAACACTTTTACGAAAAAGCGTGCAACCGTATTGAATTGCAATTGACAAAAGAAGTGGATCCCCGCAAGCTCAAACTGTTTGAACTGATTTATTCCTTAAAAGGAGCCGTTACGGTAAAAGAACTCGCACAACAGACCGGATGGAGCAGCCGGCAGATCAACCGGTATTTCAATCATTGGCTGGGGGTTTCCTTAAAATCATACCTCAACATGATCCGTTTTTCAAATTCCATGAAACAACTCAAAAACGGTAATTTCTATCCGGAACTGAACTATGGTGATCAGTCGCATTTTATCCGGGAGGTAAAGAAATTCTCAGGTGTAAAGCCTACCTTTTTAAATAAAAACGAAAACGACCGATTTATCCAATTGAGCATGATGCCTGAAGGCTAATTTTGTCTTGTTAATCAAACAAAAGAAATCATGAATCTAAATCATATCAATCTGGTCGTGAAAGAGGTAGATCAGGCCGTGCATCTGTTTACCCACGGTTTAGGGTTTCGCCTGATTGTCAACCGCAGCAGCAAAATGGCCGTACTGGAAAACGACCATAACTTCGCCCTGGTTATTTGGGGACAGGTCCTGAATAAGAAAGAAGAAGTGCCGGAATATCCGGAAAATTTCCATATCGGATTTTATCAGCCGGATGAAGAGGCGGTTTGGGAACTGTACACGAAACTCAAAGAGGACGAAAGTCTGAAACTGGAAGCCGAACCCAGGAAAATCAGGAATACATTCGGGTTTTATTTTTACTTTGAACAATTGATGATTGAAATAAGCGTCAATCCGTTTCAGGAAAAGCCGGCTTAAAGTTAATCTGTAACTGTCATTTCAGCAAACCCTAAATTCAGTCAAAAACGAGCTTCCATTAAAGTCATTTGATGGAAGTTTTTTGATGATTGCTTGTCATTAAGTGAATAAGAAAACCCAGGACGGATAATCCCGCTTAATGCTCATCCTGCACATCCATTCTTAATCCGACAAAGTATCTCGAGTATTGCCCGATTTATGGTAGCAGACCCTGTTTTTGGTTAATTTTTTTTTATTAAAATAAGACTTTTGGTGGTGAAAATGGCCTGTAATGTGGTTTCAAAAGCAGAATGTATGAAATTTAAATCATTATATTTATGATATTTATAATTTTGATTTTCA
>CAJYRQ010000078.1 GCA_913777465.1 uncultured Chryseobacterium sp. | reverse complement strand
AAGGTTGTGCTCTACCAGCTGAGCTATTTTCGCAAACTGTGCGGATGAAGGGACTCGAACCCCCACGCCTCACGGCACCAGATCCTAAGTCTGGCGTGGCTACCAATTACACCACATCCGCAGTTTTTATTTAAGTTGTATTTTTAAAGAACTTGTTTCGTTTTCAGTGGTGCAAAGATAGGATAAATTCTTTTACCTCCAAACTTTTCAGCAAAAAAAATTAAAATTTTTACATTTTTTTTCCGTCATACCCATTATTACAATTGATTTTATTACTTTTACACCGTTAATTAATATGATATGGAATTACAAGGAACGGTAAAGAAAATATTTGATGCTCAGACTTTTGCGAGCGGCTTCCAAAAGAGAGAAATGGTGATTCTGACGCAGGAGCAGTACCCTCAGCCAATAAACATAGAATTTTTGTCCGACAAGATCAGTTTATTGGATAATCTGAAAGAAGGAGAGAATGTAAAAGTAGGAATCAACATCCGAGGGAGAGAATGGGTTTCTCCTCAGGGCGAGACGAAATACTTCAACTCGATTACAGGATGGAGAGTAGAGAAAGTTTTTGATAACGGTTCAGAACCTACCCAGGCTGCACCTTCTCAATCTGCTTCCCCGGTTTCTAACGAGAATCCTTTTGCAGGAGACGACGATGACGATCTTCCTTTCTAATTAAAAGATGACCTTTAATATAAATCCTGCTTCCGAGCGGGATTTTTTTTCCTGAATATGTTCCGATTAGACGAAAACGAAATTTCATTTCCGGATCCTGAGATTTATGACGGACACGAAGGCGTCATTGCGCTTGGCGGCGACCTTTCGGCGGAAAGGGTCTGGTTTGCCTATCAGCTGGGTATTTTCCCCTGGTATAATCCCGGGGAAGAAATTCTCTGGTGGTGTCCCGATCCCCGCTTTGTATTGTTCCCGGATGATCTGAAGGTCTCCAAATCCATGCGGAAAATAATGAACCGGAATGTCTTTACCTTCTCGGAAAATCAGCAGTTCAGGGAAGTGATTAAAAATTGTCAGGAAATCAGCCGCCGCGGGCAGGACGGAACCTGGCTGTCGGACAAACTGATGCAGACGTTTATCCAGCTTCACGAATATGGGCTGGCAAAGAGCGTGGAAGTGTGGCAGGACGGGAATCTTGTAGGCGGGTTTTACGGCATCCGGATCGGTAAAGTCTTTTGCGGGGAAAGTATGTTTTCAAAGGTGAGCAATGCGTCTAAAGCAGGGTTCATCCATTTTGTAGAAACCCACAAAGAAAGCCTTCAGCTTATCGACTGCCAGTCGCACACGGAACATCTCGAAAGCTTTGGCGCAACAATGATTTCCAAAAAAGAATTTTTAAAAATTTTACAAGAAAACCATGAACGCAGATAAAGAGAAATGGATTCTTCTGGTTGTGCTCAGCCTGATCTGGGGCTCCTCCTTTATTTTAATAAAAAAATCATTAGACCATTTCAGCCCTTACCAGGTGGGTGCACTACGGGTTTTGATCGCAGGAATCATTCTGATGCCGGTGGCGATCTCAAAGTATAAACTGTTTCCGAAAAAACATTTAAAATGGCTAATTTTGGCTGCTTTTACAGGTAATTTTATCCCGATGTTCCTTTTTCCGATCGCGGAGATGGAAGTAAGCAGCAGCATTGCAGGCATTATCAATTCCATGATGCCTATTTTCGTGATTATCGTCGGTGCCCTGGTCTGGAAGTTTGAAACGACGCAACGGCAGACGGTAGGAACGTTCATCAGCTTTACGGGGGTCTGCCTGCTTGCTTTCGGCGGTGAGGGTGACGGAAGACAGTTCAAACTGATCCCGATTCTCCTGCTGCTCTTGGCGACTTTATGCTATGCCGTAAGCACCACAACGGTGAAATCCAAACTGATGGAAGTTTCGTCTACGGTGTTATCCGCTTTTGTGTTTTCGTTCGTGCTGTTTTTTCCTTCGCTTATCGCACTGACTTTTACCGGATTTTTTTCGACGTTCAGTTTAGATGAAAGCCATCTTACCGGGCTGATTTTCGTGAGTTTATTATCCATCTTCGGAACCGGACTGGCCATGATGATGAATTACCGCCTGTTGAAGGTTTCTTCCCCGCTGTTTGCCTCTACCGTTACCTTATTGATGCCGATCGTAGCGATTATCTGGGGCATCCTGGATGGCGAAAAACTTTCTGTCATGCAATTTGTCGGCGCAGGAATCATTATTGCCGGACTTATTTTTCTAAGGGCGAAGCCAAATATTGTACAAAAATAAAATCCTGCATTGCTGCAGGATCATATTTAAGTTTAATAATTAATTCTAAAAGATCAATCAGACGTAAAAATTGAATTGACGTTTCTTACGAATTTCTTTTCTTCACTTTGGCCTTTACCTTCTTTACTTCATCTTTGATGAAAGGATATTTTTTCTGCATATCCGTTACCAGGGAAGGATCCAGCTCCAACGCTTTATGAAGCGATTCCAAACCTTTTTCCTGGTCTTTCAGGTTGAAGTAGCAGTTGCTTAACTGATAATACAATTCAGCCCTGGTATGTGCTTTTAAAGCTTTGTTCAAAAGCGTTACGGCTTCTTCATATTCTCCCAAAAGCATCAGGACTTCCGAGTAGGCATACCAGTTGTAAAATCTAGTCGGTTCCGCATCCACCAGCTTTTTCAGGCAGGAAAGGCTTTCTTCAAACTTTCCGGAATCGATGAATAAAAAAGCCAGTCTTTTCTGATAATCCAGATTGTTCTCGTTGAGATGAGTAGCTTCTTTTGCAAAATGCAATGCTTCCGTCATTCCACCCATTTCTTCATAGATATACGACTGTTCCATCATCGCCAGGTAAAACTGAGGGTCTTCCCTCAGCGATTTCTGAAAGGCATTTAAAGCAACAATCGGCTGTTTCAACGCTTTGTAGCAAAGCCCGATTTTGTAAAAGGTAAATGCTTTGGTATACTCCAGCTCAAGCATTTCCTCATACACTTCGATTGCTTTTTTATACTGCCCCAATGCTTCATAGCAGGCCGCCTTATTGGCATATACTCCTACCGAATTGGAATTAATCGCCAACAGGTAATCATATCCCTTAATGGCCTCTTCATAATTCTTCCTGTTGAAATAAAACTGTCCGTATTCAAACCATGCTATTTCGGAATAGGCAAATTCGTCCAGGTATTCGTTCAGAAAGGCAATCGCCTCATCACTCTTATTCAGGTCCGCAAAACACACCATGCAGTTCTCCAGGGAATATTCATCCGTAGGATCTTCCTTCAGTGCTTTTTTGTAGTGTTTAAGAGCGTTAAAAGGGTCGCCCAGATTCACATATTCATCTGCAATAAAGTTGTGAAGGAAATTTTCTTCTTCCCTCAGCTCTAATGCTTTTTTACAAATTTCAATGGATTTTTTAGGGTTTCCCAGATTCGAGTAGTACTTCGCATAGCACACCAGGAAATCGGTGTTTTCCATAGAAGAGCCCTTCAGCTCGTCGATAAGTGCTTTCGAAGTCGTATAATCTTCCCATTCGAGAAGGATTTCAAGCTTTTTAATCTTGATATCCAGGGAATTGGGATGAAGCTTCAGGCCATAATTCACCGCTACATCGGCATAATTAAAATCTCCGAGCTCCAGATAATAAACAATGATGTCCTCCAGTTCTTCGGTATCGAAGTAGAACTCATCATGGTTATCCATCATTTCTTCGAACTTCTTTACAAGTTCATTTCCAAAATACTCTTCCAATACTTGTATCCTTAGTCAATCAATGTCTGAATATGCTTACAAACCTCGATAAACTTTTTTTAATTAATATTACTTCTGAAATTTAAGATTCAAAAGGTATGCAAAGTTGCGAAATTTTTTCGACATTCCTCTTCGTAAATTTCTATTTTAAAGATAGTAAAAAGAACATTATTATCAAATCATTGTGGATAAAAAGGACAGAATTATTAATAATTTAACCTTTAGATAAAGGCAGATTATTATGATGACTGATCACCTTCCGTTAACTGAATCAGTTAAAAAAAGAACGGAACAAACAGTCCCGTTCTTTTTATTCTATCCGATCAGGCTTCTGATCTTTGCGATAATATCGTCTCCTAACTGATCTGCTTCTTCCTGTGATTTGGCTTCCGTATAGATCCTGATAATCGGTTCCGTGTTGGATTTTCTGAGATGTACCCAGTTGTTTTCAAAATCTATTTTCACCCCATCCACGGTAGACACTTCTTCGTTCTGATATTCTTTTTCCATTTGGGATAAAATACCGTCTACATTGATTTCAGGGGTAAGCTCGATCTTCTTTTTTCCCATAAAATAGCTTGGGTAACCTGCTCTCAGCTCAGAAACCGTTTTGTTTTCTTTTGCCAGATGGGTTAAAAATAAAGCAACTCCAACCAATGAATCTCTTCCGTAGTGAAGATCCGGATAAATAATTCCCCCGTTTCCTTCACCTCCGATCACTGCATTTTTTTCCTTCATCAGGGTTACCACATTTACCTCTCCTACCGCACTGGCAAAATATTCTGAATTATGCTCCTGAGCGATATCCCGTAAGGCACGGCTTGAAGAAAGGTTTGAAACGGCTACTCCGTTTTTATGTTTTAATAAATAATCCGCTACAGCAACCAGGGTATATTCCTCCCCGAACATTTCGCCTTTTTCATCGATCAGGGCCAGTCTGTCCACGTCCGGATCCACAACGATTCCGAAATCGGCGCCTTCTTTTTTTACCAGTTCGCAGATATCGCCCAGATGTTCTTTCAGCGGTTCCGGATTGTGCGGAAAATGGCCCGTCGGCTCGCAGTATAATTTTAAGGTTTCACAGCCCAATTGATCCAGCAACATCGGAATGGCAATTCCTCCGGTAGAGTTTACGGCATCCAAAACTACTTTGAATTTCTTTGCTTTAATGGCTTCCACATCTACCATCGGCAAATTTAGAATCTGCTGAATATGGATATCGAAGGCATCTTCCCGGGTTTCGTAGTTCCCGAGATCATCCACTTCCGCATAATTGAAGTCTTCGCTTTCAGCCAGTGCCAGTACTTCCGCTCCGTTTTCACCGCTGATGAATTCCCCTTTGTCGTTCAAAAGCTTCAGTGCATTCCATTGTTTCGGATTGTGGGAAGCGGTAAGGATGATGCCGCCGTCCGCTTTCAGTTCGGGAACCATGATTTCAACCGTCGGTGTTGTAGAAAGTCCTAAATCCACTACGTGGATCCCAAGGCCCTGCAGTGTTGCCGAAACCAGCGAAGAAACCATCTGTCCTGAGATTCTGGCATCTCTTCCGATGACCAGGGTCAGGTCTTTTTTATTTTTATTGTTCTGGAGCCAGGTTCCGAATGCCGAAGCAAATTTCACCACATCCAGCGGCGTAAGGTTATCGTTTACTTTTCCGCCAATGGTTCCGCGGATCCCTGAAATACTTTTTATTAATGACATTTTGCTTTATCTATTCTTTAATAATAAACTTTTTAGTAGTATCATTTCCCTGATATCGGGAAGATGATATTGATAGACAAAATTACAAATAAAACCCCGGATTGATAACTGAAAATAAAGCATTCCATTTATCACCAAATAAAAAGCCGCATTGAAGCGGCCTATATGTTTTCAATAGAATGGTTTAAGCTAAGAACACCCGCAATCCTTATCGCAGCTGTTTCTTTTGGAGCTGAATTTTTTCGGTGCGAAATTTTTCCTGAGAATCCTGAATAAGGAATAGCAGGCGAATGCAACGATAAGTAAAACAATAATGTATTGTAAGATGAGTGAAGTATCCATTATTTTAAGATCTGATAAGCTATCATCGACACAAAGTAGGCCAAACCGGTCATCATCGCTACCTGCAGGCCGGTCCATTTCCAGCTTTTGGTTTCTCTGTAGACTACTGCCAGTGTGGAAACACACTGCATTGCAAATGCGTAAAACAAAAGGACGGAAACGCCTGTGGCAAAACTGAAGACTTTTTCGCCGTTCGGTTTTACATCACGTCTCATTTTATCGATTACTTTTACTTCGGGCGCATCATCTTCCAGGCTGTATAAAGTAGACATCGTTCCTACGAAAACTTCTCTTGCCACAAAGCTGGTTAGGATCCCTACCCCCATTTTCCAATCGTAGCCCAACGGGGCAATAACGGGCTCAATACCTTTACCCATTTTGGCAAGGTATGAATGATCCAGCTCCACATTGGTTGCTACAAACTGATCCGGGCTCTGTTTCGGACCGAAATAGCTCAGGAACCAAATGATGATGCTGACAATGAAAATGATTTTTCCCGCCCCGGTAATAAATTCCCAAACCTTACCCAAAACCATCTTGAAATCGTAGAGAAAAAGCGGTTTTTTATAAGTGGGCAAGTCCATCACCAGATAGGTTTTGCCTTTATTTTTAATAAACCTTTTAAGAACGGCCGCTGAAAACAGCGCAACCAGGAAACCGAGCAAATACATGCCCATCAGTACCAGTGCCTTGTATTTTATGCCCAGGAAAGAGCCATCTGAAATAATCAGCCCGATGATGATGCTGTACACCGGAAGCCTTGCCGAGCAGGTCATGAAAGGTGTTACCAGGATCGTGAGCAGTCTTTCTTTAAGGTTTTCGATATTCCGGGTGGAAATTACTGCCGGAATGGCACAGGCTGTTCCTGAAACCAGGGGAACAATACTTTTCCCGTTTAATCCGAATGGCCGCAAAAGCCGGTCCATCAGGAAAACCACTCTTGCCATGTATCCCGAATCTTCAAGGAGATACAGGAAGTACAGAAGGATTCCGATTTGCGGCGCAAAAACCACGATTCCGCCGATGCCGGGAACAATCCCGTTGGAAATTAAGGAATTGACCGGGCCTTCCGGTAAATATTCCGAGGTGAAAGCAGCTAACCACGAAAAGAAACTTTCGATCCAGTTCATGGGATATTCCGCCAGGAAGAACACGCTTTGGAAAATCACCAGCAGAATCATCAGGAATACAACATATCCCCAGAATTTATGAACCAGGATTTTGTCCAGTTTTTCCGTCAGCAATTCCTTGAACTGAGGCTTTTTAGAAATAACATCTGCTAAGATTTTATCAACATTCTGATACCTCCGTACCGTTTCCTGAACCTGAAGCCTTTTTGGGACCAGGCTTTTGGATTCCGGCTCTTCGATCAGCCCGACAATGGATTCGATCCTGCCCAGATCCGTCCCGAGGGACAGGCTCATCCAGGCTTTGTATTCGTTGTCAAACCCTTTATGGGATGCTAATTTCTGAATAAAATCTTTATGCTCGTTCGGGGTTTCAAAGGAAATCCGGTCGGTTTTTACAAATTCATTATGAAGAACGGCCTCTTTCAGATCATCAATCCCGATCTGCTCTTTGGCATTGGTCTGAATAATCTTTATCCCTAAAGCTTCGGAAAACTTTGGAATATCAATTGTAATTCCCCTTCTCTCGGCCTGGTCGATCTGGTTGACCACCAAAATCATCGGAATCCCGAGATCCTGAATCTGCTGAAACAGCAGGAGCCCTCTTTTCAGGCTCAATGCTTCAAGGATGTAAATGACCCCGGCGTAGTTCTTCTGCTCATCGATCAGGAATTTAGAAAAGATCGCTTCGTCTTCAGAACTGGGGTAAATGCTGTAGGAACCGGGTAAATCAATGATTTCCACTTCCTCGTTTTTATACGTATAAGTTCCGGAATGGCTGGCCACGGTAACCCCGGCATAGTTTCCGGTTTTCTGTTTTTTGTTGCTTAAGGCATTGAAAACCGTCGACTTTCCTACGTTCGGGTTTCCGACTAAAAGCACCTGTTTTTTCTGACTGTCCTGCATCAATTCAATTCTTCAACAATAATATAGTTGCCTTCTTCCTCACGAAGAGCAATACGGCTTCTTTCGTCGCCGAATTCCACATACATCGGTCCGCTGAAAGGAGCCTGGTACAAGATCCGGAAAGAGGTTTCGGGAAGAAGCCCCATTTCGATGATTTTGTTGGGCATCTTCAGACTGTCGTTATCATACCCCAATATCTTTCCCATCTTGTTTTTGGGAAAGCCACTCAACTTATGTAAACCTCTATCTTTCAAAGCCAGGATTTTTGTGTCTGCAAATATACGCTATTTAAATTTAATCTAAATAACGTTGCATCATGAAAAAAATCAACCCAAATGCGTGGAAACATTTGGGTTGATCTGATATAATTAGTTAATATGAATGTTATTTTTTCTTCTTTTCCGCAACAGGCTTCTGGTTGAGCTCGATCGGATTGTCGTTGGCATTAAAGAAATCTTTATACATTTTCTCCTGCTTCTTCATCATATCCCCGATGGTTCCGTCCATTCCGGGAATGGTTCTGGACATGATTTCCTGGGTCATCATAGGTCTTGCCGAAGCAAAAGGGTCTTTTTTAAAATCGCTGAATGTCTTTTCGAATTTTTCACGCGGCATTTCCGTTACTTTGGTTCCTACATTGGAAATCTTTTCCATATAGGTCAGCTCTTCCCAGTTCGGGACTTTTTTATTTCCCTGAAGCACCCAGGAGTAGTTTTTATCCTGGTCCTCAATTTTTACGATCAGACCCGGAAGTCCTGAAAATTTATACGGCCCGTCCTGAAAAGGCAGATCGGTACTGAACCATGCCGTCCATGTTCTTCCTCCGAATTCGGTGGTCGCTTTCTGAGCGTTGTAGGCACCGATTTTCGCTTTATCATTGGAAATCTTCCAGTCGAATTTTATCGTTTCGTTATACCCCAGGTTCATTGGCGTAAATCCGTTGGCTACTCTTTCGATATACTGCATTTTCATATCGGGATATGTTTTCACGATTTTTTCCGAAAACTTGGGCATTTTAAAAGATTTGGATAAATCCTTAAACACGCCCGCTTTCTGCATGGCATCAAACTGAACTTTAAGAATCGAATCCTGGCCAACAGCCGTATAATCCCGATAGATGGATCTGTCTTTAACGATGTCCAGCGCCATGATTACTTTCTCAAGCTTGGCAGAGTCTTTTTTCGGCTTAAAGGTAAGCTCATAGAAAAAACGGTTGGCCGTTTCTTTTGAGTCGGTGTTCTGGGCACTTGCCAATGCAAAAATGGCAATCAGGAATATTGAAAATAGCTTTTTCATAGTAATAAAACTGTTTATAGCATTAGTTAACGCTTTCCGGTTTTTGTTACAGCTTTTTTTATTTTTTATTTTTACCGAATTGTTATCCGTTTGATTTTCAATATAATTACTGATGAGTTTATCCTAATATAGCCGTTAAAACAATCTGCTAAAGATGCGATCTTTTAAAAATCTCTACAGCATTGGGGTAAATAAAAAGACTGCCCTTTTGGGGCAGCCTTCTTCTAAATATATTAAAATCCGTTTATTTAAAATTGAATTTTACGGTAAACATCACCTGGCTCGGACGGAGCAAATATCTTGTGAATGTTGTATTGATTGTATTAATATCAAATGTTTCAAATACTTTCTTATTCGCGATATTCATCCATTTCAATTCGAAGTCGATTTTCTTCTTAGACCAGGTAAACTGATAGGATACATCATAGAATCCGTTGTGATACTTTTGATTTTGCGCATTGGTATTTACCTGATCCCAATTGAATCCGATGGTATGATTTTCAATCGGGTAAAAGAACAGAGCAAGATTGTGGTTAAATCCTGTAGTCGTAGCATTGGAGTTCACATTCCCTTCACTTGTCTGTTTTGTTCTCCTGAAGCTGGCATTGTAATCTACGCTCATCCAGCTGAAATACGTATTGTTGAATTTCACACCGAAAGACTGACCGTTGTTGCTATTGGTAAAAGATCTGTTATCAAGAAAAGCATCAGATTCAGAAGTCGTGTTGTTGTAGCTTAATGAAGCATTCGTCTTGAATTTAGGGAAGTATTTACCCACTTCCGCACTGTAGGCATTGCTTAACACATGGTTTTCCTGTTCAATATATCCCATTAAAGTATATCCTGAAACAATGGTCGGATTTGAAATAAGGTTTCTCTTTGCATCGGAGAACCTGTAATTGACATTGAAAAATAAATTGTTGAGCGGATTTCTGTACTCGATCCGGGTTCCTGCGGATTTATTATTATTCTGAGGAATCGGATTTCTGGCATCCATGGCATTAATTCCGTTTGGTGAAGTCATTAAGAATCCTGAATATGCGGTATTAATTTCACCAAAATTATTATTGATATTGGCATTTACCGAAGCTTTCCAAAAAGAAGCAAAATTATATTGGGCAAAAACACTTGGTTCAAAGGTTACTTTATTGACTTCTTTTGAAACCTGTCTTAAAGGATCACTGGCCTTAATATTATTGGAGTTTACCGGGAAGTTTGCATATAGCATCCAGGAATCGCTTTTGTAGTTTACCCCTACGCTTCCATAAGGTGTTGCTGTAGTATAATTTAAATCATTACTGTATTGTGAAGCAGGTATAGAACTGGGACTGGTAAATGGATTGACTATAATATTTGACAAACGCGAAATCAGATCCGTTGATTTAAAATTAAATCCGACTTCAGGTGTAAAAGTCCATCCTTTTTTAGAAAACCCGATATTAGCAGAATGGTTGGCTTCAAAAGTTTTAAGCCTTAAATTCTGGCCTACCAAATCTGCAGATTTAGGAAGAAATCCCGGAATTTCCAGGTAAGAAGCCGGTGACACCTCTAAGGACTGCCTGTCAGTCTGATAGCTGATATATGACAAAATATTTACCATCTTTTCTTTCCACGGAACGATGGTACTCAATGAGTTCTGGAAGGATGTCGTAGGTGATTCTAACGCTTCTTCACCGTGGTTTATAGAGTTACCGTTGGCCGTTCTGTCGACAACTCCCCGGTCTGCATTCCAATATTGGGAAAAGCTGGTCGTATTTTTAAAAAATCCTTTTTTCGCGTTCTTGGTAAAGATTAATTCTCCTTTTGCCTTGTCGGTATAAAAATTGTTTAAAATGTTTATCGTGTTAGACGTCCCGTTAAAATAATTCTGTTCACTGTAAGATTCCCTTTCTACCGCATTATTTGTATAGTTTGCGTTGGCCTTTAGTTCCCATTCTTTTTTCTTATCGATATTGGTCAGGTAATTGGCAGATAAATAATGTACATTATTCATCAGGTATCTTTTTACCGGTAGATTCGGGGTGCTTGCGTTCTCCACGTTCAGCCAGTCGTTCTGGGTAGCATTGATCCTTCTACCTTCAAACCTGTTTCCGAAAGATAAGATATTCCCTTCGTTTTCTACCTGCTCCCCAACATTATTGGCTTTGTAATTCACGACCCACTGGCTTTTCTGCCCGAAAAACATCGGGGTCAGCTTGATGTTCCACAGCAGCGGGCTGGCTCCGACGCCTACTTCTCCCCTTCCGGTCATGGTTACCGAATTTTTAAGCTTAATGTTGATGGCTGCCTGATCGGAAGGTACTTTGTCCTGAAGGATTTTTACCGGCTGGTGGTTTTCCAGTACTTCCACTTTCTGTACGGCATCTTTCGGAAGCGAGTTATTGATGGTTCCGTAGCCGCCTTCCATCAGGTCTTTTCCGTTCACATAAAATTTATTGATGGCATTTCCCTGGTAAAGGATAGTTCCGTCGGTATTCACTTCAATTCCGGGCATTTTCTTTAAAACGTCGGCCAGGGTCCTGTCGCTTTTGCTGTCGAAAGCTTTCAGGTCGTAAGCGATGGTATCGCCTCTTGCAGTAACCATTTTGGTTTTAAGCTTTACTTCTTTGATCTCCGTTGCCTCCGAGTCCATTTTAAAGTTGAGGGTCTGATCGCTGTTGCTGATCTGGCGGGTTACAGACTTTTGGTTGAAAGCCTTCACTTTAAGATCTACATTGGATTCTGCTGAAGTGAAAGTAACCTTATATTCTCCTTTCGCATTAGTAATTCCATAAGCCAGGATAGCATCTTTTCCAGGTTCTTCCACTGTTACGCTGGCACTTGGAATCCCAACCCCGTCTTCATCTGTGATTTTTCCCGAAACGGTCTTCTGTGCAAAAGCAATCACAGAGAAAAAAATCATCAGAAACAAAGAAATTTTCGTTTTCATAATTTATTATTTGACTAATTAGTTAATGGTTCCTGCATTTTGTTACACCCTTATAAAGATTGTATTAAAAGCGGAAAGTTAAAGTTCGTTTTTTATCACTACAAACATAGTGATATTTATTGTATCTGTGAGGGTAAATCTTTCGCCTCTTTTTAAAACACTTAAAAATTCTCTTTTATGGGAATTAATGGATCACTTTAAGCCATCCATAAAATTTTAGGGTTTTTGATTATTTATTTTTTGTTTAAATCTCTACATTTATAAAAAAGAACATCACCATGGGAATAGGAACCAATCTTAAAAAACTAAGAACCAAGGCCAGATTTTCCCAGCAGGAAATTGCCGATATGCTGGGCCTGGACCGGAATACCTACAACCGGTGGGAAAATGAATCCACCGATATCAAGTCTCAATATATTCCGAAACTGGCAGAAATCTTTCAGGTAAGCATTTTAGATCTTTTTGAAGCCGGAAAAAAAGATGCTGGTGATAACGGGTTTGAAAATTTTGTGAAAGATAATTCCTCTATTCCTCACACAGATTTTCAACAAAATATTATCATTAATATTACCGATTCTGAAGCGGCGAAAGTAATTAGTGTACAACTTGAAGAATTAATTAAGAATTTAAAAAAATAAGTCATTTTTTTCTAATCTTTAGGCTTTGCCTTTCCCTAAGAATCCAGGCATTTATTTAAAAAATTGTCGGGATTCCTACGGAATGACAAAATGATTTTTATTCAAAAGGCTTCAATTCCAAAGGATTGTTATTCATCTGTCTGAGTTTTTGAAGTTTTTTTTCAAATTCTTTTGTCTGTTGCACCGGCATTCCTGGAAAACTTGCTATGGAAAATTCAGAATTTTCGCGGGCTTTAAGATAATTTGACTTACTTAGTTTCTTGTAGCTATTAAGACTAAGCTTTAAATTGATATTCTCTTTTTTCAGATCTTCAATTATGAACTTATACTGTCCGGCACTGTCTGAAACCTCAAAAATTAATCCCGGTAAACCTCCGAATTTAACAGGTCCAAATGGAAAAGGATATTCTCTTGCAAAATAGGCAAACCAGTCCCTTCCAAACTTTTTTGTCGTGGCTAGCTGACAATTAATCCCATTAATCAGTTTTTTATGATTTTGTATTTTCCAGTCAAATTTTGTGTTTTCATCATAAGCAATAAGAGTCTGAACATATTTGCCACTTACATTATAAATATTATTCATATACAGAAACCTTTCGGGGAAATAACTTCCTATTCCGAAATCACCTGTATTCTCAAACTGGTAATTTGTATCTGAAGCAAAATACGAGGAATTATGGCCGAAAATAAAAGTAAAACCTTCGTTCTTCAGGTTATTGTCACCCAGCTGCATAGTCCCTTTATAATGAGCGATGAATTCTCCCTGAATAGTTTGTGAGAGGGCTGAATATATTATGTTTAAAGTAAATAGAATTGTGATCAGTTTTTTCATAAATTTATTATAAACGTAAGATAGGTAGATCCTATCTTACGTTGTTAAAATTAAAAATTAAGGATTTAAATCAATTAAAACAATGTTTGATTTCGGCACATATACACCACACTGATAGTAGTTATTATACTGCATATAAGTTTTCACTTGCTCTGCTGAATAATTATCAGGAAAATCAGCACTTTGAGTAGTTCCACAGGTCGTATTCCAAGTAACATGGAATACTGCAAACGATAACATTGATAGGCATGTACAACCTAAAATTAAAATTTTCTTTTTCATAGAAATTGCTTTTTAAATTGTTAATAATAATTTTTCCCGCCCGGCCATCTCTTTCTAGAATAAGATACCAACACGGATGATGCATCATTATGACTTTTAAGAAACACCTGCTGCGGCAGGACACCGCAGCAGGTTTCGCGAATTTCCCATTTGTGTCATACCACAAACCTAAGAAGATATTCTGAGACCCGTTGCATAAGAAATTCAGCAAATTACGATGTATTTATTAAGCATAATTCACAACATATTTGAGTTATTTATTTAAAAATTTTTCGCTTAAAAAGCCGAATCTGTTTTCTTATTTTATCTTATTATCCTTATCGAAATAAAATCTTTATCCGGAAAAATATTTTTCAATGATAAATTAAAGATGTTGATGGTCTAAAATTATTTACCGGACAGACTTTCTTAAAGTTAAGAAAACGTCTTTGGTAACCTTCCTGTTTCCATATTTAATATTTTTATTTAGTCTGAATAGGTAAAAATAATTTGAGCGATAGATTAAAAAGACCTTAAAACTCTTAACATATCTATTTAATTTAATAATTTTGTAACATTAAATTTTAAAAAATGGGAATCAATTTAAAGCCGATTGATATTGTAGATGATATTACGCAGGAGGAGTTCATTGAAAAATACCTGAAGCCAAGAAAGCCGGTGGTGATCAAGAACATGGCAAAAAAGTGGCCCGCTTACCAGAAATGGACCATGGAATATATGAAGGAGGTAGTAGGTGATGTAGAAGTTCCTTTGTACGACAGCTCGAAAGCCGATCCCGCCGCTCCCATTAACGCTTCAGCTGCAAAAATGAAATTCGGGGATTATATTGATCTGATCCAGCGGGAACCGACGGATCTGAGGATCTTTCTGTTCGATCCTATAAAATTTGCCCCGAAGCTGCTGGAAGATTATCTTTCGCCTAAGGAACTGATGGGCGGATTCCTGGATAAATACCCGAATATGTTTTTCGGAGGAAAAGGTTCCGTTACCTTTCTTCACTTCGATATCGATATGGCGCATATTTTCCATACCCATTTCAATGGCAGAAAGCATGTCCTGCTTTTCGATTACAAATGGAGAGAGAGACTGTATCAGATTCCGTATGCCACCTATGCCTTGGAAGATTATGATATTGAAAATCCAGATTTCACAAAATTCCCGGCTCTGGACGGTGTGGAAGGCATCGAATGTTTCCTTGAACACGGCGACACCCTGTTTATGCCTACCGGATGGTGGCACTGGATGAAGTACCTGGACGGCAGCTTCTCAATCTCCCTACGGGCATGGGACAAATCCTGGGCGGTAAAAGCACACTCTTTATGGAATCTTACGGTTCAGCGTAAGTTCGACGATATCATGAAGAAGAATTTCAGGAAAAAATATATGGACTGGAAAGAAAAGGTGGCCGTAAAAAGGGCGGAAATTGCTCTGAAAAAAGGTTTGCCAAGAATATAAAAAAAGACGTTTCCCCGGAAACGTCTTTTTCATTTTATTTAAATAATTTATCTTACAAGCCGCTCCATATTTGCTTTGGCACAATTGAAAGCGTCTTCTGCTTCTTCATAGAGCACTTTTACGGAAACTTCAAAACCGTTTGTCATAAAATAAGTAACATGCCCTTCGACGTTAAAGCTGAGGAAAGCAATGTTATCGGCATTTACAACCAATGGCTGACCCAAAACTTTTGCCCCTTCCAGCGAATTCGGCTTCTTTACATTCATAACGTAAGAGGCTTTAATGTAGATTAAACCACCTGCTGTTGTTTTTATGATATAAGCCATTCTGTAATTTTCTGTAAAGTTATTCAAATTAAAGCACATGAAAAAATCCCCAGTACAGACCGAGGATAATCAAAAGTATTAATATTTATAAATGATTGGTGTTTCGTGAAGTAAAAAATCAAAAAATATTCCCGAATTGCTCCGGGAAATATTTTCAGATCCCTTTATTGTGCTTATTTTTTAATAGTTGCAGTACAGTATTCAACTATTATGCCATGAATGGGGCCGTGCTATTTTTTGCGGAAATAAAATAATTTTTCAGCAATATATTTTATCGGATACCTTATTTGCAGAATATTTATCAAAACGGTATACTTTTAGATTGGTTGATGGCAACACACATTAAAAAATATTACTTATGAAAGCATCTGCACAAACTGAAAACATCAATTCGCACTTCAACAGGGAAATGGAACGCCAAAAGGCAATTAAGGCATTAGAGAAGGCAAAAAGCATCAAAAGAAAAGTGGTTTTCCTGCCCCAAGGTGCTACCGGAAACCTTAATTACAGAGATACTTTTTAATCAGACCCGATTATCATATAAAATAAGCTACCGTTTGGATAGCTTATTTTTTTTATCATTATTTAATCGAAAAGGAAGTTGCTTAATTGCAGATTATTATTTGATAGTCAAGAAAAATGAAGCAACGGCAGGCATTCTCTTCTCTGCCATTGCTTCATTTGTAACCGCCGACCAGAATCTGCGGTGTCAAAACCTGTAGATATATGCATAATATATTTTATAATAAATTTTCCGGTTTTCTATTTTTCACGCAGACAGTTATTGTTATTCTCTGCCATTCCGTATGCAGCTAAAGATTCAGTATACACCGGCAACAAAGCCTTGCACATTATCATATCTTCATTTTAACAGCCAAATGACTGAATATTTAGCTTATTCTTTTAAAAAAAGCTACAAATAACAAACCATGTAAACCTTTAATCACAATAAAAAGTACCACATTTTGGAAATTTTACAGATAAAATAACAGAAATTCATGTTTTAATTATGATAAACGTCATAAAATTCAGGAATTATCCTTTTTAACTTTGAAGTACATCCTTATTCAATTTTTGCACTTATTCTCACTTTGCCTCTCCTTTCTGCGAGAGGCTTTTATTTTACGGCTGTTGTGACCCGCGTCATAAATTTTTTGCCTTTATCATCATTAAGTTTGAGTAATCAAATCATTTTTATATTATGAAAAAAATCCTATTATCAGCATTTCTGCTGTGTGTACTGTCTGCATGTACGAAATCCGAAACCCAATATACAGACCAACAGAATAAAAGAGAATCGGTAAACAATAAAGAGTCGGATACCATCCGGACCCTGAATGAAGTTTCCGATACCGCTGCTGCAGGGCAACGCCCAAAAGATATAAAAACCGATAACGAATAAATTTAAATTTCCAGCAATATCTATGACTCCGAAAGGCAGATTAATGATCATTGGCGGCAATGATGCAGAAACGTTTCATGGAGTGGATCAGGAGATTCCGAAAACACAGTTCCCGGCTAGTGAAGTTTTCCGCTTATTATCAAATCAGAAAAACGAACGTATTGAAATCATCACCGCATCTCCGGAGGCAACGGAATCTACCGTAGCAAAATATTCGGCGGCACTACAGCAGGAAGGATATACCAACTTCGGTTTTATCCATCTTAAAAATACCCGGGAGGACTATCATCCCCGCATCCTGGCGGCAAAGACTGTTTTCTTTATTGATGAAAGCGCGGACCTTTGTGAAACCTTAAAAAATTCATCTCTTACGAAGCTGATTTATAAAAAATACCTGCTTGAGGAGGAATTTACAATTGCAGGCATCAATGCAGGAGGCATGTTTATTACCGGGCTGTTCCTGGACGAAAAGGAAATCCATCCGGGTCTCGGATTTATCAACAACTGCATCATCGATACCCAATTCAGGCATGGAACGCGGTTCAAAAGCCTGGTAAAAGCTGTGGTTTCCCACCGCGAATGCCTCGGGATCGGCCTTAATGAAGGGATGGCGCTGGTGATTGAAAAAGGATACAAGGCCCGGTGTATCGGAAACAGCTCCATGATTGTCGTGAATGCCAGAAATGTAAGAAGGAAAAAACCGAGAAAAGGATTTTCCGTGTATGCAAAAAACCTGAAAGGCCATATCCTGACCGCCGGTTCCACGCTTAACCTGATCAGCGGCGAGCTTATTAAAGAAATGCCGTTTGATTACAATTTAAATTTTACCAACAGGAACACCAGACAATAATTCAACTTAAAATAGAAACTATGATACCGAAAGGACGGCTGCTGATTATCGGCGGCAAAGAAGACAAAGGAGAAGACCGTTCTGAAATGGAAAAAGAGAACCATAATTTCTCCCCCAAGGAAATCCTGAAACTGCTTGCAGAATCCAAAGACGACCGCATTGAGGTGATTACCACAGCAAGTTCGGAGCCGGAAGATATGCGGGAAACCTACACGAAAGTATTTAATGAAATCGGATATACGAATTTCGGTTTTCTGGATGTCTGCGACGAACAGGTGCATTCGGATTTTCATCTTAAACGGGTGGAAGCTGCCAAAACGGTATTTTTCACCGGAGGCGACCAGAGCAAAATCTGCGGCAGTATGAACGAGTCTGTGCTTAGCGACCTTCTGAAAAGAAAATACCTGGAAGAAGAAGGCTTTATGATTGCCGGAACCAGTGCAGGTGCCATGTGCATGCCAAAGATCGTCATCCTGGAAGCGGTAAACGGCGAAGCCATGCTGGAGCATGATATCGAACTGAGCACCGGTCTTGGATTTATAGAAAACTGTATCGTCGATACCCATTTTATTCACCGCGCGAGGTTTGGAAGGCTTGCGCATGCCGTAATTCTTCATCAGGAGTGCTGGGGAATCGGTTTAGGAGAAGATACGGCTCTGCTGATCGAGGAAGGCTGCAAGGCAACCTGCCGCGGCTCCGGCATGGCCTGGATCATCAATGCCCGGAACATCGGGCAGACCAATACCCGCACCGTAAAAAAAGGGGCTCCCATCTATGCGGAAAACCTGAAAATCCATATTCTGACCGATAACTGTAAAATTGATTTTAACAACGACACGTTTGAAGGCACTGGTACCGGTAATCAATAACGAAAAAAGGAAACCCGAAATCAGGTTTCCTTTTATTATGATGATTGCGTTCTTTCTACAGTGCTTTGCTGTTAAGGTTGGTATCAGCAACTTTCGTTAAAAGCTCATCGCATTTTTTTTCTTCTTCCAGTGTTGCTAAAAGGTGTTTCAGGCAATCTTCTTCTTGCAATACTTTTGCAAAGGCAGCCAGAGTTCCGTACGTAGCAATTTCATAATGCTCCACTTTCTGTGCAGCGGCAATAATCCCGGCATCTCTTACCGTTCCCGGTTCTGTTTCTTCCATAATGCTTTTGCCTTCATCCAAAAGTCCCTGCATGGCATCGCATTTTTTGGCCTGGGCCTTTTTGCCTAACGCTTTGAAGCAGTCTTCAAGCCTGTCGATCTGCTCTTCGGTTTCAGTAATATGATTGTCGATTGCTTTTTTCAGCTTCTCGTCTGTTGCGTTTTTCATCATTACCGGCAATGCTTTCAGTAATGCCTTTTCTGCCCAATAAATATCTTTAAGCGAATCTTCAAAAAGATCTTTCAGTTCTTTGGCGGCTCCTTTTTTAGCTGGAGTCTTAGCAGCAGATTTGGATGCTGTTGTTTTGGCAGGTGCCTTTGTTGTTGCTGTTTTAGAAGCGGTTGTCTTTTTAGCGGCCGTTGTTTTTTTAGCCGGTGCTTTTTTAGGAGCTGTCTTAGTTTCCATAATATAAATATTTTAGTGTCTGGTTTCTGTAAATCTGCAACTATAAGACCATTTTTACCTGAACCGATTAACTGTGGTATCTAAAAACTAAACATATACTTTCCTGTTGATAATCTTCAGATAATTTTCTTTTTCAAGCTGTTTCACGGCCCTTACCACGGTTTCTACCCTTAGTGCCGTAATAGAAGCAATCTGCTGGCGGGTGAGCGGTACTTCATACGAAAACTTGCTCTGATCTTCCCTGAAACTTTTATGATAGTCGAGCATTCCCTTGATACGGGTAACCGGCCTTAAAGAAGAATTGTTCTCGAGCATGATGTATTTGTAATACAGCCTTTCCGATAGGAATTTATTAATGTCCCTTGAAATCTGGGGATTTTCGTCAAGCAGCTTAATGAAGTCGCTTTTCGGAAGTTTAAGGATGGTGCATTCTTCAAACGTTACGGCATTTACAGGATACGTCTGATCAATAAATAAAAGAAGCTCGCAGACACTCAGCCCCGCCTCGAGAATGGCCAGGATCAGCTCTTTACCTTCTTCATTGTAATGGTTCAGTTTTATTCTTCCTTCAACCACCTGATAATAATATTTGGGAATGTCTCCTTCACGGAAAATAATATGAGAACGCTGAAGCGTTTCCTGCTCGGCTCCATAAGCTCGTAAAAGTTCTTCTGATATCAGCATATATAAAGGTTTTAAAGTTGTATTCAAACGTCAGACACAAGGAATTTTAAATAAAATTAGAAGTAAAAAAACGGTACCAATATGATTGTAATCACAAAGCAAATTCCTTGCCCTAAACGTTCAGATTTCAGCTATAACCGGTAAATAACTTTCTCGCTATCCTATGAGACGGCTCATAAAACCTTCACCTTTTTTAAGCGTATTTTTAAATCAACCAATCCTTATTTGTTATGAATACAAGAAAGAATCTGAACCTGACCCTGAAAATCTGGCGGCAGAAAAACAGAAAGACCAAAGGACAATTTGAAATCTATAAAGTTTCGGATATTTCTACCGATGCCTCTTTTCTGGAAATGCTGGATATTCTTAATGAACAGCTGATCCGGGAAGATAAGGAACCGGTAGCCTTCGACCACGACTGCCGGGAAGGCATCTGCGGAATGTGTTCTTTATACATCAACGGACGAGCTCATGGCCCGGATACGGGAATTACCACCTGCCAGCTTCATATGCGGATGTTCAGTGACGGTCAAACTATTGTCATCGAACCGTGGAGGAGCATTGCTTTTCCGGTCATTAAAGACCTGATTACCGACCGGAGCGCATTCGACCGGATTATGGCAGCCGGCGGTTTTATTTCAATAAATACATCAGGAAATACACTGGATGCTAATGCCATTCCGGTTCCCAAAGAAGATGCCGATAAAGCGATGGATGCTTCTTCCTGCATCAGCTGCGGCGCCTGTGTGGCCTGTTGCCCGAACGGGGCGGCCATGCTTTTTGTGGGTGCCAAAGTCTCTCATTTTGCCCTGCTTCCGCAAGGTAAGGTAGAAGCCAAAAGAAGGGTGCTGAATATGGTGCAGGCCATGGATGAAGAAGGATTCGGAAACTGCTCGGTCATCGGTGCCTGCGAAGTGGAATGCCCGAAAAAGATTTCCCTGGATAATATTTCCAGGATGAACAGGGAATACATGGCGGCATGGCTCGATACGAAATAACCGGTACGGCAACTTAAATCTTTTTATTATGGTTTTGGTAACGGGAGCTACAGGAATGTTGGGAAGGATTGTGGTTTTAGAGCTTCTGAGGCAGGGGAAAAAAGTACGCGCCGCCAAAAGGGAGTCCAGCAACCTGGAAGAAGTAAGAAAATCGCTGAAATATTACACGGAAAATCCGGACGGCTTTTTTAATGCGATTGAATGGACCGATATCGACCTGGATGACAAAAAAAGCATCTGCACAGCGCTAAAAGGCATACATGAGGTCTACCACTGCGCGGCGAAGATAAGCTATGACCCGGCAGAGCGGGAGAAGACGTATCAGATCAATGTTCAGGGTACTGAAAATATGCTGGAATGCTGCAGGAAAATGAACATCATCAAGTTTCTGTACGTAAGCTCAGCTGTTGTTTTTAATAAAGAACAGGCGGACGGACTGATCCATGAAAGCCCGTACCTCATCAATGATAAAAACGCTACAATCTATGCAGGTTCCAAATGCAGGGCTGATGCTGTAGTCTCCAGGGCTTTTCAGGACGGGATGAATACCATCATCATCAACCCCGGAATGATTATCGGCGACCTGAAAAAAAGCAGCGGTGACTTCCTCCGTACTTTTATGAACGGGTTTTATACATTCCCGGGAGGCACGGGCTGTGCCGATGTAAGGGATGTTGCAGCCATTGCCGTCCGGCTGATGGATGAAAACAGGTTTGGGGAACACTACCTCATCAGTTCCGAAAACAAGACCTACCGGGAATTATCCGGTATTATTACGAAAAAACTAAATAAAACAAAACCTGTTGTACTTCCAAAATCTGTTTTAGCGGCCGGCAGGATACTGAATATCCTTACTTTCCGGTCTATTCCGGTACTGCGGATGCTTACCCAACCGAATATCGCATTCCTCGCCTCTTTCCAGGCCATATCAAATGAAAAAATTGTCTCTGAACTTCAATATGAATTCATTACGGTAAAAGAGAGCCTGCATTTTCACATTAACAATTATCTCAGCGAATAAGCTGGACGCCGGAAATTCACCCAATCCATAATAATCGTCTTGAATATTGATTGAAAAGCAATGGCATCTGAAAGCATGTGAAGAGGCTATAAAAAGCGATTACCTCTTCCGAACACAAAAGAAGAGGTAATCTAAAATATCAACTATGAACTATGAATTTCGACCGCGTCCTGATCCGGATCTGCCCGAGCCGGAAGATCTTCCGCCTCCGTGAGAGGCCTGGCCTCCCATCCTGGCGATCCTTGTCCGTTCTGCTTTGCTCATGGAAGCAAAACCTCTTCTTGAAGTCCCGTTACCGGATCCTGAGCTGCTACCGGAACCGCTTCCTCTTCCGGAACCTCCTGAACCTGAGCCTCCACGGGAACTTCCGTTGCCCGAACCTGAAGATCTTCCGCCTCCGTGTGAAGCCTGGCCTCCCATTCTGGCAATTCTTGTACGTTCTTCCTTACTCATGGAAGCAAAGCCCCTTCTTGAAGTCCCGTTGCCGGAACCTGAGCCGGACCTTCCGCTGTTGCCTCCTGAATTGGAACCTCTTCCTCTGCCGGATCCTGAGCCGCCACGGGAACCTCCGCCGGAGTTTCTTCCCCCGGAAGTAAACCTTCCCTGGCTGTCACGCTCCTGGTTTCTGTTGTTTCCCCCGTTTCTTCCGTCTTCATCGTCATCATCATCTTCATCATCGTAGTCTTCGTCGTCATCATCTTCATCGTCATACCGGTCTTCATCGTATTCGTCTTCATAATAATCCTCGTAATCCGAGAAATCATCATCGTAATCCTCATCTTCCGAGGCATCACTGTATCCATGGTCATATCCTAACTGATAAACTTCTTCAAAAGTTGACCTTTCGCCGGATGAACTGTTTCCTGAATTTCTTCTTCCTGAGTTTCTGCTACTCATAACTAAATTTTTTTAAATTAATATTTGGTGATTGCTTACAGATGGTGACTAGTATTTCATCCGTAAAGTTTGATTTTTATCGTGGTAATCGTGTTATTATTTTTTTGAATAACCTGACAAAGAAGAATACGCTAATTTACTGATCTTTAGAAGCCTTCTTTTATGACGCGTATCATATCAATAGAAAATTTTACGGTCTTTTATCCTTACGATGTTATTTTTTTCCATAATCTTAATGGTCCGGATGGCCGTTTCCACGCATATTCCCGTAAGGTTGGCCAGTTGCTGCCTGGTAAGGGGAATTTTGAAGGAGAAAGGCTCCTTTTTTTTCTGGTTGTATTTCAGATAGCTCATCACCCCGATCAGCCGGTCCGAAGGGTTCTGTGATGAATTTTTCTGGAGCATGACATACTGGTAATACAGAAGATCCGACATGGAAAGGCAGATGTCCCGATACAGCTTCGGATAAATATCCAGCATGCCGAAAAAGTTTTCTTTGCACAGGCGCAGTACTTTGCATTGGGACAACGCCGTTGCGCTCATCGGGTAAGGTTTGTCCAAAAACAACAGGGCTTCCCCGAAACATTGCCCTTCGGACTTGATGTTCTGGATAAATTCTTTACCGTCTTCGGTGAAATTATTCAGTTTGATCTGTCCTTCGATAATCTGGTAGAAATACAAAGGGGAATTTCCTTCCTGGAAAATAATGGTTCCCGGACTGTACTCCTTCATCTCTGCTCCTGCGGAGCGCAAATAATTTTCGTTGATAATCATAATAGCTGTTTTTTTAGTTTACAAATTGTATTGGGTATTTTTCCGTATTCTAACCCTATCCTTACTGAACATTGGCACTGGTAATTTCGTAATACAACGCCCAGCCGACAAAAAGAATCACAATGATCCATATCCAGAAAGGAATCGTTTTCGGGGTTTCGCTCCCGGTGATGAGAAAGCTTTTCTGGTTGCCTTTGTCATACGCATTGATCATCAGGGATAATGTGCCGTCTACCACGTCTTTGTTTTTCAATCCTTCAATCCGGATGGCCGGCCCGTTAGCTACCGTAAAATGGATATTGCGGATGCCTTCCCTTCCCGTCGGCGAACGGCTTACGATTTTCAGCACATGCTCACCGTCCGTCAGTTTCCGGGTATCCAGATCAAAAACGATCGGCGTGTCCAGTTCGGCTATGGGTACCGGTTCTTCGTCCACAAAGAGAAAAACCTTACTGCTGTCTTTTGTCATAAGCCTTTATTTTTCATTGTAAAAAAGAATGCTTGATGTGGTCTTTGTTTCTTTCTCCCGGCTTCACGAGATATTTTACCGTATAGTAAAAGGCAACCAGGGTAATCAGCATGACGATTCCTACGATAAACCAGTCCCAGTCGCTTTCGGGGCCTGCGCCGTGGGTAAGGTTTTTGGTAATTTCAGGCTGCCGCGTCTGGCAGGTTTCACAGGCTGAAACACCGATGGCTCCAAGCATCAGAACGGAAGTCAGTATTTTTTCTCCGTTTTTCATATCTATTTAATTTTATCCATAATTACTTTCACTTCTTCCAGGGTTATCTTTTTGGCATTGTTTCCCCAGCTTGTTCTTTCATGATTGATCACGGCAGTCACATCTTCCGGTGTAAAATTCGCATTCGTCCCTACCGGCGGCATGGTAGCGAATTCCGGACGCGGGTCGTACCCTTTCATAATGATCGTAACATACAGCTCCAGATCACCGCCGGTTACCACTGGGCTTCCTTTCAGTGGGGGAAATGCACCGGGAACCCCTTCCCCGTTGGCCTGGTGGCAGGATGCACAGTTGGCGGTAAACAGTTCCGCACCATCCGGTAAATTTCCGCCGCCGGATCCTCCTCCGCCCGCTTCTTTTTTCGGCTGCCTGTACAGAAATTCCGGGACGATGGATTTATCGGTATAATCGGTCTGCTTTAACGACTTCAGGTAAGCAACCAGTTGAAGGGCCTTTGGGGTAGCCACAATTTTTTTTCTTTTATTCTTCAAAAAACGTTCAGGCACTTTTACCTCTACATCTCCCGGCTGCAGGTAATCCCTTTCAATAAAAAGGAATTCGTAGGACGGCATGATCGAAGCTTCAATCGCTGCCCTGGGGTTGAAGAGGTGGATCAGGTGCCACTCTGCACTCGGCTGCCGCTCGCCGACACTCGTTAAATCCGGACCGGCTCTCTGGGTTCCCATCAGATTGGCCGTATTTCTCCAGAAATCGGTTCTCCTGTTTATGGCATAATCTGCCGGGATGCTGGGTCTCTTTCCGAATACATTGTCCATTTCCACATTCCGTACCTGCTGGGTATGGCAGCCTACACATCCGTTTTCGATGTACACCATCTTTCCGGCCCTCTCGTCTTTCGTCAGTATTTTAGCCTGCCTCGGCAACGGCTGGTTGATCGCCTGGTTTTCCATGGCCGGGATGATCGCGATGTAAAACGTCAGGAACAGAAAAAGGCCGAGCGCTGCTCCGAAAAGGATCCTGTGATCATTTAATAGCATCATCACTTAAAATTTTTAAGAATTAAACTCTGTATTTCCAAACTGCCGCTTGGCGGCTAATATTTCTGCCGGGGTCTGCGGCATCTGTACACGTTCTTTTTTTCTTACCATCCGGTAGAAATTGTAGGCAAAAATGAGATGGGAGATCCACATAAAAGTTCCTCCGATAGCCCTCCAGAGCCAGAACGGGAACATGTTGATCACGCCGTCTATGAAAGGTTTTTTCTTCATCCACATCAGCCCGGTCTGGGTACCGCCGATCATAAGGGCAATCACATACATCAGCAGCCCGATCAGTGCCAGCCAGAAATGGATTCCCACCAGTATCTTCGGCGGTTCTTTTCCGGTAAGTCTCGGAATTAAAGTATAGGAAAATGCCCAGATCATAAAAGTGATAATCCCGTACATCGTTAAATGCGAATGGGAAACCGTAAAATCCGTAAAATGCCAGAGCAGATTGGTATACCGGAAGGCTTCTACCGTTCCCTGGAAAGACCCCGTGAAATAAAAAATGATCGACATAAAATAAAACGGCAGGGTATAGCTCGTTCTGAGCTGGTACCAGGCTGCATTGAATGTCATGAGAAAATTGGTCGTGCCCGCCGCAACGGGAATCAGCATACCGACACTGGCAATAATAGCTGTAGTCTGCAGTCTCCACGGGATGGCACTGAATATAAAATGATGCGTCCCGATCAGGGTATAAAAAAAGGTATGCGACCAGAACGCCAATGCGCCGAGGCTGTACGAATAAATCGGTTTGTTGAGCTACTGGGGAAGAAAATAGTACATAAGCCCGAGATTGATCATCATGAACCACATCCCGATCGCCTGATGCATGTAATATCCCTGCGTGATGGTTTCCCCAACGCCATTCTGCCATACCGGAATATAGCCGACCAGAATCACCACAATAACAAACATAAAGCCTGAAATCACATACCAGTTCGATATATAAATTTCCTTAACGGTTCTTTTGGCCACCGGCCTAAACAGGTTGTGGGCGGAGAAAGCGATTCCGATCCCGAAAGTAATCATGATGGGCCAGATGTATTCGCGGTACTCCCCTCCGCCGTTGTTGACGCCGGCCAGCAGTGAAATGGTTCCTGCGAGTACCGCGGCATTAATCAGAATTAAAGAAATATAGCCCTGCCTGATGTTGTAGTTTTCCCTATTGCTTACCCTGGTAACCACATAATAAGAAAGCCCCACCATGGCCAGCGATGCCCAACCCCAGAATACGGCATTGGTATGCGCAGGGCGCAGCCTTCCGAAACTCAGCCAGCTGGTATGCTCTACATCGGGGACCACATATTTTATTCCGGCATACAGCCCGAAAGTAGTCCCGATAACGAGCCATACGATGGCCGTCCCTAAAAACCAAAGGATCAGCTTTGTGAGTTCGGGCGATATGTATTTGATGAATGAGGAAGTCCTCCTTTTGGCAGGAAAAATCCTGAACTCTTCCACAGCATTAATGTTCCGGATTACCCCTTTCTCATCGGAAGGCGGCCGGTTTCCGGACAACTGATGATCAAACGGTTTCTGGTTCAATTCCTTCTTATGACCTTCATACTGATGAAGCTCTTCCGGAGACCGGCTCTGCATTTTTTTCTCAAGTTCACGGGATTCCCTCTGCTTCAGGATCCTGGAGTAGATGGATAAAAATTTCAGGACAACGATAACCAGGCCGGCGACAATAATGATCAGCATCAAAGCCAGGGTAAGCTGAATTCCGGTCTGGTTAAATAATGACGGTTCTGCCATAACAAAAAACTGAGTATGGATTAATAATTGACGGATAAAGAATTTCCTGAAAATATCAGTGCCGGTGCTTTCCTTAAGAACAGCAACTTCCTCCGCTTCCGTATCTGTGGAAACGTTTTTTCAAAAAATATGAGAAATAATGTTATCTGCTGTTTTTAATAGAATCTACATCGTACGATGCGCTGTCCATGGGTAATGTTTCATCCCCGGTATCCGGCGTAACGGGAGCTGTCCCCGAGACCATGCTATCTCCTGTGTTGATGTTGTCTGAATGGGTGGGTTGAGGCTGGGTCTGCTGCTGTTTGGTACAGCTGACGACAAGACCTGCTGCAAGCCATGCCAGTACAAATAGTGATTTCATAATATTAAATTTGGTGATTGTATTAACTCAAAGGTATTGTTATACAAGAGGATATCTTATGACTGATATCATAATTGCACCTTTTTTATTATCGTTTTTTCAATAAGATGGGATTTCAATAAAAAACTCCTCAAAACTGAGGAGTTAAAGAAAAGTAAAATGGGTCTGAAAAAAATTAATAGGTCTTAAAATTTAATCAATCCTTCGGCAAGGCTTTTCCAGTGGATTTTACTGAATCCGAACATGCCGCCGATGCCGATGAATAAATTTCTTATTTTATTTATAAATCCGGTATTGAAATTCGGACTTTCATTTCTGCCGTGTACTCCTACTTTCAACTTGTTTACTTCTTTCGAGATCATGATATTGGACGTCGCGGCAGCGCTGTAGAAATGAACAATATGCCCTTTCGGCTTATTCGGTTCTTTACTCGGCCTGCAGATCATCAGGTACGACTCTGCATCGCCGGTATCCCGGTGGGCAAGATTTGCGATTTCTACCCAATCGTACCCTTTGCTTTCTGTGTTTCCGGGACCGGGAATTTTTATTCTTATAAAATCACCTTTCTTAGGCATCCGATCCGCCGGTTTTCCCGAAGAATCGAAATGCCTGAAATCTGCCGATGCGCCTCCCGCATATTCTTTCCATCGGTTGATGGAAAAAAGACGCTGCTTCAGGATATCGAATTTCAAATCGACATCTGATTCGGTACACGTCCTGGTACTTTCACTGTCATGAAATCCGCCTTTCTTTTGAATGGGGACTCCCGGAATCTGTTTCGGCTTCATAATCTTTTCGTTGTGATGCTTACAAATTTAGAATCCGTAATTGGAAATTATTATGAGTACAATCACAATAAGCGGTGTAAATCTGCCTTCTTGATTGTAATCATAATTTTTCCCGTTATTAATCACGAATTTCGGGTTACTGATTCACAAAACCTTCCGCCAGCCTATCTGTCATGGAAGAAATGAAACGTTATGAATATGAAAAAGATTTTTTCTTACCGGCCAGGCGGCCTGTTTTCCGGTGATTACCGGAGCTTTACCGGCGGAATCATCCGGGTTGCGATTTGGGCCTTATTGCTGATTCACAATGAAGATCCGGGGGCCGATCATTATCTTTTATGTTTATTAAAAATTAAAGCATAGGGATTTCAATTTTATTCAGATGAAACGATTCATCGGATTAATGACAGAGACCAAGTTTATTTGCCGGCGGGAACTTTTTGAGAATCGGATGAACACTTAATGACCATATACCCCGAGAATGTTATAGAAAGTATTTCCCGGATTTTTACGTATCAACCAAAAATATTAATTATGAACCTCCAGAAAGATTTATTAGAATGTATCGGAAACTATCTGCAGGCATCCGAGGAAACCGTGGCTACCGCAGAAAGTGTAACTGCGGGGTTTTTACAGTTCTCTTTTTCCCAGGTTAAGGACGCTTCAAAAATTTTTAAAGGCGGCATCACCGTCTATACCCTTGAAGAAAAAGTGAAATTTCTGCAGGTGGACGAAAAGGAAGCGGAGGCCTGTGACTGTGTTTCGCAGAATATTTCGGATACCATGGCCCTGAATGTTGCAAAATCATTCGGTACCGACTGGGGAATGGCTATTACGGGCTATGCCACCCCAGTTGAAGAATCGGATTTCAAACTGTTTGCTTATTTCTCATTTGCTTATAAAGGAGAGGTGGTACTTTCCCGGAAAATGGATCTGAATTCCAGGAAAGATTCCATCAGCGCCCAGCTCTGCTACAGCGAATTTATGCTGGAATGCCTTAAAGTGGAAATAGAAAACCAGCAGATCCGGAAAGAAGAAAAAGAAGAGGAAGAAGAATCTTAAAATAAGTCAGGTGATCAGACCGGAAGAGAGACCGGATGCCTGAAGCTTTTCAGCAATTGTTTATTAGAAATGCTGCTTAAATCATCTCCTGTTTCGGCTTTTCGCTTTATTATATCACTAATAATTCAAATATGAAATAGTTACATAAAATAAACACGAACAAACCATCATCAACACCACAAAATATTATTTATGGAAAACCTACAGCTAAAGGACAAAAATGTGTTCATTACCGGAGCCGCCACGGGCATAGGGAAAGCTACGGCTTTACTTTTTGCCAGTGAAGGCGCTCATATTTCCTTTATTCATTATCATGACACGGAAGATGCAGAAGCCACAAAAAATGAAATTACGGCTTTAGGCAGAAAGGCTTTGTGCTTCGACGGGGATATCAACGATACGGAATTCTGTGAAGCGGCGGTAGCAAAGACCGTTTCGGAACTCGGGGGAATCGATATCCTGATCAACAATGCCGGCACCCAGTTTCCAACGGAAAGTATTACGAATCTTGAGGAAGAAAACGTAAGAAAAACTTTTAATTCCAACATCATCGGAATGATCCTGCTGACGAAAGCCGTATTTCCCCACCTGAAACAGGGCAGTTCGATTATTAATACGACATCTGCTGTCGCTTATCTGGGGCACGAGGAGCTGGTAGATTATTCGGCAACGAAAGGAGCCATTGTTTCCTTTACCCGATCGCTTGCTTTACAGGCAAAGTCCAAAGGAATCCGTGTGAATGCCATAGCTCCCGGGCCTGTGGCTACACCGCTTACGGAAAAAACATTCGGAGAGGAAGAGGACGATTACAGCAAACCGCCCCTGGAGCGCAACGCTTCTCCTGAGGAGATTGCCTCGTGCTTTTTATTTTTAGCAAGTGATGCCGCTGCACAGATGACCGGGCAGGTACTGCATCCGAACGGAGGATCAATTGTAAACGGCTAGCATGATGAACGGAGTTATGATACAATATTTCCACTGGTACCATCCCGGGGATTTGTGGAATGAATTTGCTGACCGGGCAGCCCTTTTAAAGGAACTCGGCTTCACGGCCGCCTGGCTTCCTCCTGCAACCAAAGGTGACCTGGGCAAAGAAAGCCGTGGATATGATCTTTATGATCCTTATGACCTTGGCGAGTTTGACCAGAAAGGAGGGATTCCCACCCGATACGGTACCAGGGAAGAATATCTGAACGCCATCGAAAAAGCCCATCAAGCCGGTATTTCGGTATATGCAGACATTGTTCTCAATCACAGGATGGGCGGCGATGAAGATGAGCTGATTACCGTGCACCAGGTGGATGAAGAAAACCGCAACAAGGTGATCTCGGAACCTATGGAAGTTGCTGCGAACACCCGGTTTACCTTTCCTGCAAGAAAAGGCAAATATTCGGATTTCATCTGGGACTACCAATGTTTTAGCGGGATAGACATCGCACGGAAAAATGGGGAGAAAATCACCGGGATCTTTAAAATCCACAATGAATCCGGCACGGAATGGACGGATGACGTAAGCCATCAGCTGGGAAATTACGATTATCTGATGGGTGCGGACGTAGAATACCGGAATCCCCAAGTCGTTCAGGAAATGAAAAACTGGATCCGCTGGTATTTTGAAACCACCCAAGTAGACGGGTTCCGGCTTGATGCGCTGAAACATCTTTCCTCGGATTTCCTGAAAGAATGGATTACGTACATCAAAACAGAAGTGCATCCCGACTGCTATATCCTGGGGGAATTCTGGAAGGATGATGCGGAAAAAATAGGGATCTTCTCCGATAAGATGGAGGAACTGATTTCCTGCTTTGATGCACCGCTGCATTACAATTTTTTTAAAGCTTCGGAAGAAGGCAGTGAGTACGACCTAAGTAAGATCTTAGCGGGTAGCCTCCTGGAGAAAAAGCCCCTGTTTTCTGTTTCTTTTGTAGAAAACCATGACACCCAGCAGCTTCAGGCCCTGGAATCAACGGTAAAAGACTGGTTCAAGCCATTGGCCTATGCCATCATCCTGCTTTCGGAAGAGGCTTATCCCTGTGTTTTTTATCCCGATCTTTTCGGAACGGAATACACCGATACCAAAGACGGTGAAGAAGTAAAGATCATCATGCCCAAAGTTGAAATTCTTCCTGCTTTACTGAAAGCGAGGCATCAGTTTGCCCACGGTGAGCAGGTCCGGTATTTCGACGACCCTCATTGTATCGCCTGGGTAAGAAAAGGCAATGAAGAACATCCGGGATGCGTCACGGTTATTTCAAACAGCGAAGAAGGCAGCAAGGAAATTGAAATGGGAGAAGAATATGCCCACGCTGGATTCAAAGATTTCCTTGGCCACAGGAACGATGAGGTAATGGCGGATGAAAACGGAAAAGCGGTTTTTAGGGTCAATGCCTGTTCGGTAAGTATCTGGATACGATCTGATGCCTGATTATGGCTGAATGCTGAGCAGCAGCTCTTCCATATTGCGGGTTATTTCGTTGCAATACGCCCTGCTGCGACAGTAAGAAATATAAGGAACTGTATTATCTGTCCTTAATGAATCCTAAAATTTTTGCCCCCGCTTCTATATGGCAGGGGCATTTCTTTTGGTTAGTATCTGATCACGTCAGTCTGCATGGCTTCTGATCTGAAAATTGAAATCTACCACCGGCAAGATGTAAAATCAGTCGTTACAATATTCTGTATACCGGATACTGACGGAATGTTTTTTCTTCGAAATACGGTGAGTTTCGGTAGATCCAGCCCAGCTGCGCGGTGCCGTCTTCCGCAAACTTTGGGTCCGATGCTTTTTTGGATTCGAATTTCTGCTTTAAAGTTTTATCCTTTTTCAGCAGTTCAGCCGCCGTATCCTCAAAAATATAGGCGGAATAATATTCTTTCTGGGCTAAAATCCCGTCAAAGAAATTCCAGTTGAAGAACGAATCCAGGGCTTCCGGTTCCAGGGTCTCGATGAGGTATTTTACGCCTTCCTGAGCGGTCGGAACCAGATAATCTCCTGCTGAAAACAGGATCTTGTTATTTGATCGGTCAACCGTTGTTTCAGAATGCGGATAATGCCCTTCATAAGCATTTTTAGCCGTCCTGAAATCATTGATTCTATAGGATTCTACGGTCATGCTGCTGTCTTTTTTGATTGGTGCCATGCGGATCCCGTTTCTCCTGAGTTCATCGATCACCCGGTACTGCGCCTGCGGAATGACATAATATTTCGGAATGGTGATAAACCCTGTCGGGATAGCTGTTGTAAACAGCTTTATGTTCTTCGTAAATGGTTTGTTCCGGTCGTAGTACAGCCTCGGTTTCCCGGAGATTTCGCTCGGTTTGTATTTACCTTCGTAGCCTTTGAAATCCATGGTCGTGTATTTCGTGGAATCGATTTTCCAACGGATGCCATAGGGTTTTCCGGCCTGGTACTGCTTCAGGTTTTCCGTTCTCAGCTGCTTTATCTTCTGATACTCTTTATCGAGGTTCTGCAGATTTACCAGCATATACTGATAGGTAGCGTCCACCCTTTTGTCGTAAGGTTTCAGCATGTGGGTTTCAGGCATTGTCGACAGGGCATTGAACAGTGAAGCATACCCGGTGGAATACCTAGGCGAATCTTCAAAAGCGGCGAACCCGATGTCCGGAACATCCCCGTGGATATTGACGTACGGTGTGCTTTCGTAACCGATTTTCTTTAAATCTTCCAGGTTTTTAGCCTGGTAGGTCGTATAAAAATAATTCCCGAGCACATTTCCCAACCGCTCTTTAAACGTTGAAATGTAGGTAAAAGCATATTGATAATCAGCTCCGTTGCTCACGTGGTTATCAATGAATACATCAGGCTTCAGCCATTGGTAAATTTCCTGAAAGCTCCTTGCATTTTTCGTATCGGCTTTGATGAAATCCCTGTTCAGGTCAAAATTACGTACATTTCCCCTGAAACCGTAGGCCTCGGGTCCGTTCTGGTTCGCTCTGGAAAACGAACCTCTGTTCATCATCCCGCTGACGTTATAGGCCGAAATAGCCGCTACGATAAAGTTCTGAGGCTTCCTTATTTTCCCGGTAGCCAGATCCCGCATCAGCATCATGGTGGCATCAATTCCGTCCGGCTCACCGGGATGGATCCCGTTGTTGATGAATAGCACCGCTTTGTTTTTTCTGAGTTCTTCTATTTTCTTATCCGGAAACGGATTATAAAGTACCACATAGATCGGTTTCCCATTATCGTCCTCTCCTTTTTTCAGGTATTGAATGGTGTTGAAATTTTTTGCCAGATCCCGGTACCAGGCATTCATTTCATTATAGGTTACCGTTTGGTTGCCGTTGCCTTTTTCAAAAGGAGTTTTGAAATGGGTTTGAGAAAATAAAAGAGAGGAAGCCAAAAGGAATAGAAGCGCGTTCAGTTTCATTGATGGAAGTATAAGGCTTCAAAAATACTTAAAGTTTTGGGATTTGAGCGGGAAGAGGGAGGTGGGAGGCTTGAAGTTTTGATATTTGATGGGGATGACCACCCCGTCTCCGGCTTTGGCCGGAGCCACCCCTCCGACGGAGGGGAATTTCGATTAAGCCCTGAAAATCAGTTGTATGAAATGACAATGATTGGATATTTCATTTTAATTATAACGTGAAAAGATGCTAGTTTTTAGGTTTTAATTTAATCCTTATTCCTTCCTTTTTCATCCGGATATAAAGACGGAAGCGGGTCGCTCTGCCAGAATGCTTTGGTATCGACATCCATAATCGTGAGAGATCCGGTAAAGGCCGCTCCGGTATCCAGATTCCAGACATTTGCCTTGTTCACGGGCTCTTTGCTGCCGAGATGCAAGGTCGGCGTATGACCGATAAAAATTTCGTTGTACAGAAGCAGTCTTTTAGGATAAAGTTCGGAGTTTTTGGATAACTTTTTATCCATCGCTACAGCGGTTTCCCAAAGCGTGCGGTCCCAGCGGTAGTTGGTGGAATAGACTTCTTTATCTGGACCATGCATGGAAGAATAGCCGGCATGGATAAACAGCCGGTTTTCTTTATCAACATAATAATTTTTCATCCGCTGAAAAAATTCCAGGTGTACTTCCAGTTCGTTCAGAGAATAAGCGGAGTAGCTGTCGACCGTACTTTTTCCACCGTTAAACAGCCAGACGTCTTCACTTTTTCCGAAAGAGAGCCAGTCTTCGCACCAGGCATCATGGTTGCCTTTGATGAAAATACATTCCTGTTTTTCGGAAAGTCCAATTAAAAACCGGATCACCTGGGAGGACTCGCTCCAGCCGTCGACATAATCGCCCAGGAAAATTAGGGTGTCATTTTCTGTCACTCCCGCTTTGTCTAAAACCTGTTCCAGGGCTTTAAAGCCTCCGTGAATATCGCCAATGGCTAATGTTCTTTTCATATTTTATCTCCAAACATTAAATTCGTACTTGATAAAATTCCGAGAGCAAAATTTTTTGACTTTTTGGACACCGTCTTCTCCGGAAAATTTTTTAATAAAGAATTCTTTTAAATCATTAAAAGAGGTTAGCCTCTTCAATAATTTAAATTTTATAGTGTTGATTTTATTGATTTCCAAATAATATTCATAATCAAAATCTCCGGTAATTTCTTTAATTATGCTTCCATGTTCACAACCGTAAATTATAATCTTACTATCAATTGAAACCGTAATTACAATATTCAGATGCTCTGTCTCTAAGCAGTATAATTCGAATACCAACTTATTTTTCATTATTTCAAAATATATTTGGCGTCCACAAAATCCGTCAGCCAGACGTTGTTTTCGGAAAGATAGAACGGGATCCCGGCTTCATGCATTTTTCCAGTTTCTATGGTTAAGATCACCGGCTTTCCGTGGCGCATCCCGACTTTGGTGGCAGTGTCTTTGTCCTGGCTTAAATGCACGTGCTGACGACTTCTTTTCTCAATCCCGCTTTCCAAGATCGAAGGGATATTTGCTTCGGCTGTCCCGTGATAGAGGAATTCCGGTGGCTGCTGCGGTTGTAAAGCCAGATCAATAGTGATCGAATGCCCCTGATTGGCTCTGATCCTTGTATTATCTTCGTTGAAAATAAACCGTTTTTTGTCGTTGGTTTCCACCATTTCCATCAATTCTTGCAGCGTAAAGCTTCTTTCGTGCTTTGCGCATTTTTCCATCAGCTCATCCACCGCTGCCCAACCGTTTTCATCCAGTGTCAGGTTAATTACCTCAGGTTTATGTCTCAGAACCAGGCTCAGAAATTTGCTGATTCTCTTTTTATGTTGTTCGTTCATGATTTGTGTTATTTCATTAATTTGTTTTCTAATTTAATACAAAGGTTTTCAATATCCTCCTTTCTCGCCAACACCGCTACCCATTCTCCAGGAATATTTTCAAAACCATAATAAATACCTGCTAATCCGCCGGTAATCGCTCCGGTGGTATCGGTATCCTCTCCCAAATTCACTGCTTTTAAAACCGCTTCGGAATAGTTTTCCGAATTCAGGAAACACCATAAGGATGCTTCCAGGCTGTGCAGGACATAGCCTGATGAGCTGATTTCATCTTCCTGCAAAGTGTATAATGGATCCACTTCATCATCGTCTACTTTCAATTCCAAAATACGGTGGAATTTATTCATTTCATCCTGCGAACAAATAGGATGATGATCCAGAAATTCCCGAACGGTTTGTTGCATGGTCCGGTAAGCTTGCCATTTGTCTTTTCCTTTCAAAAGTTCCAGAGCCAGTTCAAGATAAATAAAGCAGGCCAATACGGATCGGATGTGTCCGTGTGTAATGCAGGAAACCTCTTTCACTGTATCAAAACGTTTTTCAATCGGAAAATTTTTGATATAAAAAACCAGTGGCAAAATTCTCATTAGCGAGCCGTTTCCGTTATCGAATTCCGAGTTTCCGCCGCACAAAGTAGGGAAAGTTCCCTTGCCTATTCTGTGAATGGCTTGTGAGGTGGCGATTCCGATGTCGAAAACCCTTCCGTGAGGTGTCCAGATCTCCGCATTGTACCATTGCAGAAACTTCAGCGCCATGTCTTCCAGATTATATCCTTTGCAGAGGCTGTCTGCAAGACATAAGGTTAACGAACCGTCATCACTCCATGTTCCGGCAGGCTGATGATGGGTCCCCATCGACCTCATCGTAGTAACCGGAGAACGTTTCAGCTGTTCCCGGCTTTTGAACTCCACCGGTACGCCCAGCGCATCACCCACACAAACACCGAAAATTCCAGCTTTCACAAGATTTTCCATCACGCAAGGTTTACCAGTTTATCAAACAACAGTTTCATTCCCTGGGTTGCGGTTTCTTTCATGACCACTGCTCTCTGCCCATAGCCGAAGTTCGTTTCGTTGGGATTGATTACAATCAGCAGACAGTCGTCCTTAATGTCGTGAAGCAATCCTGCCGCCGGGTAGACCTGCAGAGAGGTTCCGATGACCAGGAAAATATCGGCTTCTTTGGCCATTTGGGTGGCTTCCTTCATCAATGGTACATCTTCGCCAAACCAAACGATAAACGGTCTCAGTTGTGATCCGTCTTCCGCTTTATCACCGATGTTGATGTCATGTTTATGCTCATAGATCAGGTTCTTGTTGTTGCTTGAACAGGATTTGAAGAGCTCGCCGTGAAGATGCAGGATATTGGTCGATCCGGCTCTTTCGTGCAGGTCGTCGATATTCTGGGTAATGATCTGAACGTCGAAATATTGTTCAAGTTCTGCCAGTAAACGGTGGGCGTCATTGGGTTCCACTTCATGAAGCTGGCGGCGCCGCTGGTTGTAAAATTCCAGGACCAATGCCGGGTCTCTGCGCCATCCTTCGGGGCTGGCCACATCGGTAATGCTGTGGTTTTCCCAGAGCCCGTCTCCGTCTCTGAAGGTTTTTATTCCGCTTTCGGCACTGATTCCGGCGCCGGTTAATATAGTTAATTTTTTCATTTGTTTTTATTATTTAAATTTAACGCAGAGTTCGCAAAGAATTTTTGTAAACTAACTGCTTTAAGGTTCGCAAAGGCGTTTCACTCAGCAAAGAACATAAAACTTAGAACCTGTTTCAATTTTAACTCAGAAATTTTACGTTATAATTTTTAATCTTAATTTTCTGAACTTAAATAAATTTTGTTTATTTCTTAACTTTACCGCTGTGAAAACTTTTACTTTAATTTTAATGAATAAGACAGCACTTAATACATTGATTTTTAAAGCTAAAAATACCTTAATTACTTAATGGTAAAATCAGCCCTAAATTTAAACATGCTCTTACATTTTATTATTGTTCTCCAATAATTTTTTGTAAATCGCTTCGTTTTCATCATCAAAGCAGACGAAAATAACTTTTTCAATGGTGTCTGACTTGAAATTCTTTACCGTTTCCACGGCAATTTTTCCTGCCGTTTCTTTTGGAAAACGGTAGATGCCGGTGCTGATGTTGGGGAAAGCGATGGTTTTCACACCTAGGCTTTCTGCCAGCTTCAGTGAATTTTTATAGCAGTTTTCCAATAATGGAAAGCACTTCTCTTCGTCTCCGTTCCACACCGGGCCAACGGTATGAATAACGTATTGTGCCGGAAGGTTCCCGGCTATGGTTACCACCGCTTCTCCGGTATTGCATTTCCCCTGCCTGTTCCTGATCTCCATGCATTCGTCCAGGATCTCCTTTCCGCCGGCCCGGTGAATGGCCCCGTCTACCCCGCCGCCGCCCAGCAAAGAGGAATTGGCCGCATTCACGATAGCATCGGTCTGTATTTTGGTGATGTCGCCTTTAATGAGTTCAATGTTCATAAAATCTGCTTTTTTTCCAGTTTTCAATTAGGGTTATCCATTCCGGAACGGTATTTTCTTCACAGCACAGAATGCTTACGCCTCCGGCTATCGCGCAGGTCGTATCCCGGTCGCCCAGAGCGGAAACGGTGTTCCAAAGGCATTCTTCCAGATTGTTCCGGTACCGGGAAAGCATCCAGATGACCAGAGGGACCGTATCCTGAGCCGTCATTTTTATTCCGTTTCCCAACGTTTTCACCAACAATTCCATACTGGGATTTCCGTCTAAATATAAGCATTTGTTCAGTTTGCTTTTCATATCGGAATCCATTAATTCGTGCTGAATATTTCGGATGAAATCCTGCTGATCCAATATTTCGATTCCCATTTTTTCCCTGACAGCAAAGGCGGCAGCCAGGGCAATGGCTTTTGTCCCTTCTATGGCTTCCCGGTTAGCGTGAGTCACTTCGCACGACCGCTCCGCATTTTCTTTGAGCCTGGCAAAATCATCATAAAAGTAAGCTCCGATTACAGCAGCCCTCATCGCGCCGCCGTTTCCCATAGAACCCTGTCCCTCAAATTTGGCATAAGAAACTTCTTTCCAGTGCTCACCGCTTTTTACTTCTCTGAAAATACCGGTGCATGGAAGGTCCGTATCCGCGGTTGACGTCCAGATAGTAATTTTCCGTAAACTCTTCTGCCAGAAAATCTTGGTTGATTTCGCCGAATTTTTCCAAAGATTTGAAAACGGCAATGGCCATAATGGTATCATCGGTAAAATCCAAAGCAGTCCCGGGAATTATCTTTTGCTGAATGGATGCCTTGACAAAGCTTTCCTCGCCAAAAAAACATTCGCCGAAAGCATCGCCGATGGAGATTCCCGTCAGCGATTCCGAAGCAAGCAAGAGTTTATTTTTCATTATTTAAGTCTTAATTTTCTATTTAGATCCCCATCATCAAACAGCAACGGTTTTTCTTCAGGCAACATCAGCTGATCCAGATTATCATTCAAAACAAACTGATGCTGTTCTTTTACAAATTCCGAAATATTTTCAATTAAAATGAGATCTTCTTTGGCAAAGGATCGGATCAGGTCATTTCTTAATCCGATCTGGATCGCCCTTCTTTCCTGTTTTGCCCCGAAAGGATCGTGATCCGGATCCCACTGCAATCTGGCGGAGGATGCTTGTACCTCATCCTGCCATTCTTCCCTGGAGATTCCCAACCGGTCATTGTAGGAAGAATAGACGGCGTTTTCCAGGTATTTTCTGAAAGCATCCATCTTCAGGTGAATGGCCAGCACATATTCCTGCCCTTCTTTTGTTCCCCAGCCGTTCCGGTACATCATCCAGAGGAAGTTCGGCTTGATCCAGGTCATCCTTTCCAGGCTGAAAGGCCCTCCGAAATACTGGTTCCTTACAGCAAATTCCCCGATGGCTTTCCGGTAAGACTGGTAGATAATAATCTTTTCGTCATTATATTGCGCCATAAGGTGATGTCCTTCCTGCGGCCAGTCCTGTATCTGTTCTTTATATTTTTTTAATTTGAGTTTCATGATATTTCTTCGAACGGCCTGATCATCTCCTCTTTCTTCGAGAGAATTGCAAAGACCACTCTTTTAAATTTATTTTTGTATTTACCCTGAAGGTGCTTTTTAAACAGTTCGGCAATTTCTTCCGGATCATTTTTAAAGACACCGCATCCCCAGGCGCCTAAAATCAGGGTTTCATTTCCTTTGTGTAATGCCAGCGCCAGCATCTTATCCGTCCTGATATCCATGGCGCCGAAAATTTCACCGGCTCTTTCCGGCTCCTGACGTTTAACGACACCCGCGTTCACTGCCGGAGAGGTAATAAAATTACACAAAACCGGCTTCGGCAGCAATTCGCCTTTGTCTTTGCGGAAAACCGGAACTTTCGGGCTGTAAATCATCATGTCGGTATAAAAGCAGGATTCCATTTCCCGATGGATTTTATAATAATCCCATGCCTGGAGCAGGCTTTCATGCAATCCTGAAGTTCTTGCCAGGCTTTCTTCCTGTGCTTCCGCTCCGTTGATGAAGCCGCCGCCGGGGTTTTTGGCCGAGGCAAAATTCAGGCACATGATTTTTTCCTGGTTTTCCTGCTCCGCCAGCTGTAAAATGGCTTTCAGGGAACTGCATCTCCAGACTTCAAACCGGGTCTCAAGATGCTTATCCGGAATTTCTTTTTCGGTAAGTTCCGCAAGTTTTTCAGATGAAAACAGAACGGTTCCCTTGACAGAAGCTTCCAGTTCGTTTTCGATGCTTATCTTTTCGTTATTTTCGTTAATATAATATTTCCTGGCTAAGATTTCCAGGGTATCTTTTGCCATTCCTTTATTGGTCATGATGAGTTTTTTAATGTTGAATAGTAAATTTTCGATGTCTGCATGTGCCGTTTCTTTGAAATCTTTCCCGATAAAAACCTGAGTGGCTTCAATTCTTCCGGTGATCGCCTGATTGAAAGCTTCCAGCTCTTCTGCGGGCACCCAAAGTTCATTATGGTTTTTAGCCCCGACATTCTGGGAAGGGTATTTGTTGAACACTTCCTCAAGCACTTCAAATCTGGTGACGAATCCTAAATAATTTCCGGCTTCATCGCGGGTGTTCCACTTTTCGGCAATTTCGGAAGCGTAGTCTTCATTCAGGACAGGATAGAAAATCGGCTGCCATTCCAGCCTGGGAGGAAATGCCATGTAACCGCTTTCAATGATTAAAAGCATTTCTTTTTCTCCGACCGGTCTGTATAAGGTTTGTGTTTTCATGGTTATTTGTTTTTTAACGCAAAGGGCGCAAAGTTTTTTTAAACTACTCCCTGTTTTTAAGTTTGCAAAGATACTTCAGCAAAGTCCGCAAGGATTTTCAAACTCTGTTAAATTTTGGATTAAAAGTCATAGACATACACTTCTATACCGTTTTCAAGCAATGTGGTTTGAATAATCGGTTCGATTTCTTCCCATTTTCCTCCTGCGAGACCACAGCCGATCCTGGGCATGTGGATGCTTGCATTTAATGACAAAGCTTCAGCAGCAAGTTTTTTCAGGCAGCTTTCAACTGCTTCATACCGGATCGGAGCCAGCCCTTTTGAAGTGGTGACGGTTTTATGCTGACCGATCATATTGCATACCCACAGGTCTTCTTCTACCTGAACCATTTGGATTTCTCCCAGATTAAAATGAATTCCGCTTTTATACCAATCCCGGTAATCGTTCTCAGGCTTTTTCCATCTTTTGGAAACGGCTAAAACAAAACCTTTTCCCCAGCCTCCAATATCATTGCAGATATGGGCAATAATTTGATTTCCTGCGGTTGACGGTTTGGTAGCGTCGCCTTTTATATATCTGATCTCCTTCATGATGCTGTTTTCTGATTATAATTGATACTTAAATTTTTCTGAAATCCTTTGAATACGGAGAAAAGGATCCCCACATTTCATCAAACTTTACTTTCATTTTTCCTGGTTCAAAAGGTTCGTCCAACTGATCAAGGCAGGTAATCACCAGGTTTTTCCGCTGAGCAAAACCATAGCCTTCATCTACCTTTAAGGCATAATCCAGCAGTTGGTAATCCAGATCTCCGGTACGGAAAGCTCCCTGATAGTCATTAAATGTACAGGTTTCCTGTTCATTGTTCCTTAACGGAAGCTCTTTTTCATTACTCATCCAGCCGTTTCCGTGACGGGTGCCATAACTTCGTGTGACGTAGAACATTTCAACATGATCGATTCCCAGCTGCCGGCACACTTCACGGGCATTTTTTGAAGTGGTATGGGCATAGGTCACATTCGGAAATACGCCGTGGTCCATATCCAGCAGGATTCCCTGGCTGCCTTCAAAAATCAGATGGTTAAAAGTTTGCAGGTAACCGTAGCCTTCGATATTCCAGTCCATTTTATCAATGGCGTGAATGAAATCATCGAGTGCCTGCTGTATTTCTTCACCTTCGGAAAAGCCGTAATAAAAAGCAATGCCTTTCAGCTTCTCGATCAGCATCGGTCTCGGCGCGATCAGGTCGGCCGCAAACAGCCGGTAAGGGCTTTCATGCCTTTTCATCGTGGCACCGACTCCTTTTCCGCAGGTTCCGTGCTCCGTATTCCGTAGGTCTCTCCTGTTGTGAAGGACATCAAACGGCGTTGTTACTTTAGCCAGCGGATGGATATGAAGTCTGGTATTCCCGTTTTTGTCTTTCAGTTCCTTCCATTCATTATACATAAAAACCGGATAGATGGTGCAATGTTCGGTAAAATAGGACGGCAGTCCACGCAATGCCCCGCTGCAAAAGCTGGAATGCACATGCTTCCGTTCACCGATCATTACCGTATGCGCCGCCTGCTGCCCTCCCGAAAAGCGGATGACCACGGCCTCCGGATCCCGGGCTGCGAGGAAATCGGTGGTGGTGCCTTTGCCTTCATCCCCGAATCCCAGTCCTATAACGATTTCTGCAGTTTTCATCTTAAAAATCTCTGAATCATTCCGCTCCATCCTTCCCGGTGTTCTTCTTCTGCATGCTGGCCGGCCTTACAGGTTTTGCAGACAATTTCCTTGATCACATACGGAACATCCCGGTAATCGGTAATCGATACGCAATTTCTTCCCAGCAGGTCTTTCCATCCGCGGTCGGCCCGCATCGCCTGGTCTGAGTGAAGGACATTGATGTGGTAGACTTCATATTTCTTTCTTGCCTCAGCCAGAAGTTCCTTATGGGTAAAAGTCTGCTGGCCGGCTCCCATAATCTCCCGGATCGCAGAGGCAGGAAGGGTTTTCAGGCAGGGCTCGTCACCCACGGTAAACAGCAATCCTCTCTGTCCTCTTTTTTCAAAAGCATCGGTGCGGGTATGGAAAGCGGCAAAATACCAGGCCAGCAGGTAACTTTCCCCGCCGTTTCCGCCGCCTCCGGATTCAATATAGGTTCTCGTAAGCCACATATCCAGCTCTTCGTCACCGGATTCAAATTGCCCCACCTGCAACGGATAATTGTCGCATTCGTGATCCCCGATTCCCATAAACAGGAGTGCGGCATCCGGAACCCCGCCCTGGATAATTCCGCCCATCAGCTTGGGAAGGCCTTCCTGGATTAGGTTATATGGAATATGGCCCATGCTTCCGGTAACATCCAGTCCTAAAATAATCGGGAATGATTCCGGGTGTACGGATGAGTCCCGGGCTTCCCTGAAGAAGACGCCATTCGGGTTCATTGATTCGTGTGCCCTTCTTTCCGCGTTCTGAGTGAAAATTTCACCTGCACTTTTTGATGCATATCCCATCTTTCTTGCTCTGTCGAAACGAGCGTCCATGTCGTATCTTGTACTTCCCATAACGTAAATTTTAGTTAAAGACTGTTTTTATAGTTACCCGCTGCATTTCGGGCTTTATTTTAATGCAATACGGAAGTTAATTCTATCCGTTTATTGTTCTCTTGTGTACATAATGTCCGTCCTCAGCACATATTTCAGTCCGCTGATCAGCGTTTTCCCTTCGTGTCTTAACGGATGATGGAAAACCAGTGCGGAACCCTTTTTCGGAGCGACGGTGAACAACCCTTCAAATTCGGTTTCCCCACCTTCAAAATTATCATTCAGATAAATCAGGAAGGTGTAAAAACTTTTTTCGTTTTCATTCCTGATATAGCTTCCGTCGCGGTGCATTTTGAACCGTTGTCCGGCCGAATATTTGTAGATCCTGAACATTTCATTGAAGCCTGAAACTTTATAGGTTTCATGGATCTGAGGAAGAAATCGGGCGGCTCTTTGAAACAGGTTTTCAGCCAGTTCATTATCGAAAACCATCAGCCGGTCGTTGTTTCGGATGCCTTTGCTCATCACCTGCCTTCCCTGCATATTGATCTTTGCTTCTTCAAAAATTTTGTCTTTTGTCAGATCAATATACTGGTCGCATTCTTCATTCGTCAGGAAATTTTCGATCAGAAAGATTTCCGGATGCAGTATTGTCTTTTCCATAATATCAGGTGTTTGGTTTGTGTTTTTACTTTCTCAGTTCGTCCCGTACTTCCATCAAAGCAAATCCCAGGAGATTTTCACCGTTCCACTGCGATGGATTTAGGGCTTTGGAATTGGTTTCCGGCATTCCGATGCCCCAGATGGTATCGTAAGGGCTGGCTTCCACCAAAACCTTTTCTTCCGTGGACAGCAAAAATTCTTTAAGCGCTTTGTGCTGAGAAAACTTCAGCAGGTTTCCCTGTTTTACGATTTCATATTTATGCTCATCCCAAAGCTGCGGATCAAAATTTTTGACTTTCCTTTCCAGTTTTTTAACCTGATCCGGAGTTTCAGATTTGATGATCTGTTTTAAAATTTCGTGATCGTTAAACAACCTTGCTTTCCCTGCCATCATATAATGTTCGGCAGTTTTATAAGTGATTTCGTCCTCCTGAAACTCAGCCGGAAACCACTGGCTGAAACAGGCTTTGGTCACTTGCTCTTTTACCGTATGTCCCCAGAAAAACAGAAAATCCGGTTTTTCCTGATGATTAAATCTTTCAATGATATATTGTACGGTGTATTTCATTATTGCGTTATTTTTACACAAATTTAAAGGAATAGGGTTTTACTAACCAAATTAATTTGCGTTAATTTTACGCTAAAATAATTAATTGGTTGATTTTCAACGATAAAAATTTTCAATTTAAACACGAATGGCACAAATGTCTTTCACAAATGACGCGAATTATGATCTGTTTGATCAGGTTTAAATAAAATTCAAGCTTAATCTGGATTGTGCATCCGATAAGTTCCCGAGAGAATTAGAGTACTATTAAAAGATTACCTTCTTATTTGTTTACGCTGTATATAGCAGCAAACAAGAATTCATTGTGAAAATTCGTGTAAGTATTTGTGTTAAAAACTACTTCAGTTCAAAATAAAATCCCTGTTCTTCCAGTTCCTTATATTTCTCCTGGTTGAAGGTAAACATTTTGCCGGGCCTGCCGCTGCCTTCTTTCTTAAAGTTGTCGGTTTCATTCAGCAGTCCGTAGCTCATGATCTTTTTACGGAAGTTGCGGCGGTCGATTTCCTGTCCGACAATGGTTTTATAGAGGTTTTCCAGTTCTGAAAAGGCAAATTCCTCATTCAGCAGATTGAAGCCGATGGGTTGGTACTGGATTTTGGTTCGGAGTCTTTTTAATGCCGTATCGATAATAGTCTGATGATCGAAAGCCAGTTCGGGAAGGCTGTTAATGCCGAACCATTGGGCATCGTCCGCATCGGAATCGGCAGCCAGCTCGTGGTAAGACGGGTTTACCAGCCCCAGATAGGTTACGGAAACCACCCGGTTCCGCGGATCGCGGCCTACATTGCCGAAGGTATAAAGCTGTTCCAGAAAATCGGGCTTTATACCGGCTTCCTCGCAAAGTTCGCGCTTTACCGCATCATCCAGGTTTTCATCATCCAGAACGAGTCCGCCCGGAAGCGCCCACCCGCCCTTGAAAGGCTCGATATTCCGCTGAATCAGGAGCACCTGAAGGTCTCGTTTATCGAAATACCCGAAAACCACCGCATCCACGGCTACTTTGATATCCTGTAATTTCTTTGAACCTGCCATATAGTAAATTTGCGTTGTGAGTACACAAAGTTACGGTTTAGTTAACATAAAAAAAATAATCTGAGTCATAAACGAAAAAATCCGCAGAGATTACCTGCGGATTTCACTTTTATCTTTTGCCTTTTTAACGGCTCTTTATTTAGTCGTTCAGCTTCAGTACAGCCATAAACGCCGATTGCGGTACTTCTACCCTTCCGATCTGCTTCATTTTCTTCTTTCCTTCCTTCTGCTTTTCCAAAAGCTTTCTCTTTCTGGAAATATCCCCACCGTAACATTTTGCGGTAACGTCTTTTCTCAACGCTTTAATGGTTTCCCTTGCGATTACTTTGGTTCCTAAAGCAGCCTGAACGGCAATATCGAACTGCTGTCTCGGGATCAGTTCACGGAGCTTTTCACACATCTTCTTACCGATATGATAGGCGTTGGAATCGTGAATCAAAGATGATAAGGCATCCACCATATCGCCGTTGATCAGGATATCCATTTTTACCAGCTTGGAAGCCCTGAATCCGATCGGATGGTAATCGAAAGAGGCGTATCCTTTGGAAATTGATTTAAGACGGTCATAGAAGTCGAAAACCACCTCAGCCAGCGGCATGTTGAATACCAGTTCTACCCTTTCGGAAGTCAGGTAACTCTGGTTTACGATTTCCCCTCTTTTTTCGATACATAACGTCATTACGGGACCTACAAAATCGGATTTGGTGATGATGGAAGCTTTGATGAAAGGTTCTTCTACCCTGTCCATGATCGACGGGTCCATCATTTCAGACGGGTTATTGATCAGGATCGGCACCTCCGGTTCTTTTTTGGAATATCCGAAATACGATACGTTCGGTACTGTTGTGATGACGTTCATGTTGAACTCACGGTCCAGACGTTCCTGCACGATTTCCATGTGAAGCATCCCTAGGAATCCGCAGCGGAACCCGAAACCGAGTGCTGCCGAGCTTTCCGGCTCAAATACCAGGGAAGCATCATTCAACCTCAATTTTTCAAGGGAAAATCTCAGTTCTTCAAAATCTTCCGAATCGATCGGGTAAATCCCGGCAAATACCATCGGCTTTACTTCTTCAAACCCTTCGATCGGTCCTGCGGCCGGCTTATCAAATGAAGTAATGGTATCCCCTACTTTTACTTCACGGGCATCCTTGATCCCGGAAACCAGGTAGCCTACGTCTCCGCACTCTACTGTTTTCTTCGGTACCTGTTTCAGCTTCAGCGTTCCTACTTCATCAGCCCCATATTCTTTTCCGGTTGCGAAAAATTTAATCTTTTCGTTTTTGGTAATGCTTCCGTTTACCACTTTGAAATAGGCTTCAATTCCCCTGAACGGATTGTATACCGAGTCAAAGATCAGAGCCTGGAGCGGTGCATCCGGATCTCCTACCGGTGCAGGAATTCTATTAACAATCTGTTCCAAAAGGTTGTGAACCCCTTCTCCGGTTTTTCCGGAAACGCGAAGTACATCCTCATAATCGCAACCGATCAGGTTCATGATCTCATCGGTTACCTCTTCAGGGTTTGCCGAAGGAAGGTCTATTTTATTCAGGATCGGGATGATCGTCAGGTCATTTTCCAGTGCCAGGTACAGGTTGCTGATGGTCTGGGCCTGGATGCTCTGAGCAGCATCAACAATAAGAAGTGCTCCTTCGCACGCGGCAATGGAACGGGAAACTTCGTAAGAAAAGTCTACGTGTCCCGGGGTATCGATTAGATTTAAGATATATTTTTCGCCGTTGAGCTCATAATCCATCTGGATGGCGTGAGATTTAATGGTAATCCCGCGTTCTTTCTCCAGATCCATGTCATCCAGTGTCTGGGACTGTAATTCTCTCTGTGAAACCGTATTGGTATATTCCAGAAGACGGTCTGCCAGAGTACTTTTACCATGGTCGATGTGAGCGATTATGCAAAAATTTCGTATGTTTTTCATTTAAGAACTATGTAATTTGCAAAGATAATAAAATGCAGGATAATTTGCGGTTCTTAATTTTAAATCTGATTTAAACCTAAATAAAACCAATCTTTTACCCCTAACCTGCTACCTTTATTTACGAAAACAATTACAAAAGATTTTATGCCGATCGTAAAGCCTGCAGTTGAGACTTATTAAATATATATGATAAGTCCTGCTATTTTTATTCGTACTTAGCTTATTTGTGGTTAAATTAGCCTCACTTAATATTGATCCATGAAAAAGATTCTTTTCTTCCTCTTACTTGTTCCATTTATTCAGATCCAATCGCAGTGGATTGAAAACGCCCCGGAACATCCTGAGGAGTTTGTTAATCCGTTAATCGGATCTCTGTCAAAACCTTCGCTTTCCAACGGAAATACCTATCCTGCGATTGCCGTTCCCCATGGGATGAACCTCTGGACGCCGCAGACCGGAAAAAACGGAAACGGCTGGCAATACACCTACGATGCCGATAAGATCCGCGGGATCAAGCAGACGCATCAGCCTTCACCCTGGATGAACGATTACGGAATGTTTTCCATTATGCCCATAACCGGCAAGATGCGTTTCACTGAAGACGAAAGGGCCAGTTGGTTTTCCCATAAGTCCGAGGTTTCAAAACCTTACTATTACAGCGTTTACCTGGCCGACCACAACGTGACGGCAGAAATTACGCCTACGGAAAGGGCAGCACAGCTACGACTAACCTACCCGGATTCGGAGAATTCATGGATTGTCGTGGATGCTTTTGACAGAGGATCGAGCATCAAAATCATTCCTTCCGAAAAGAAAATCGTGGGGTATTCCACAAGATATTCAAGGGGAAAACTCGTCGGTTTCAAAAATTACTTTGTGATCTATGCCGATAAGCCGTTCGTAAAATATTCAGCCTGGAAGGACAAGGATTTTGTGAAAGATGTGCTTGAAACTACAGGCGACCATTGCGGAGCCGTTATCGGTTTTGCTCCGAAAAGAGGTGAAAAAGTGAATCTTAGGGTTGCTTCTTCATTCATCAGCCCAGAACAGGCAGAACTGAATTTGCACTGGGAGCTGGATAAAGATTCGTTTGACGATACGTTTAATAAAGCTAAGCAGGCCTGGAATGAGAAGCTGAAAAAAGTGGAAGTTGCGGGAGGAACCGTCGATCAGATACGTACTTTCTACTCCTGCCTTTACCGGATGCTTTGCTTCCCGCATAAAATGTATGAAATTGATAAGGCCGGAGAAATCGCTCATTACAGTCCGTATTCAGGGAAAACGGAAGCCGGTTACCGCTTTGCCGGAACGGGTTTCTGGGATACGTTCAGGGCACTCTACCCTTTCCTGAACCTGGTGTATCCGGAAATCAACGTTGAGATGCAGAAAGGATTGATCAACGATTACAAAGAAGGCGGCTGGCTTCCCGAATGGTCGAGCCCTTCCTATTCCGATATTATGATCGGCAACAATTCCGCTTCTGTGGTGGCCGACGCTTACCTGAAAGGCTTACGCGGTTACGATATTGAGACTTTATATCAGGCTCTGCTCCATGGGGCCAATAACGAAGGTCCACAGGCAACGGGAAGATTAGGCATTCAGTATTATAAAGAGCTCGGCTATGTTCCCTATGATGTAAAGATCAATGAAAATGCAGCACGGACCCTGGAATATGCCTATGATGATTTTGCCATTGCGCAACTGGGAAAAGCCTTGGGAAAACCGGAATCCGAATGGAAAGAATATTACCGCCGTTCCCAGAATTTCCAAAAAGTAATGGATCCCGAAACCAAACTGGCGCGCGGAAGAAACCGTGACGGAAGCTTCCAGGCTCCTTTTAATCCTTTCAAATGGGGCGATGCCTTTACGGAGGGAAATTCCTGGCATTACACCTGGTCGGTATTCCAGGATATCGAAGGACTGGCCAAACTGATGGGCGGAAGAAAAGCCTTTTCACAGAAACTGGACCAGGTCTTCGAACTGCCTCCCGTTTTTGATGATTCGTATTACGGATCAACGATTCATGAGATCCAGGAAATGGTGAATGCGGATATGGGACAATACGCCCATGGCAACCAGCCGGCACAGCATATCATTTACCTTTACAATTATTCAGGTGAACCGTGGAAAACGCAGTATTGGTTGCGGGAAACCATGAACCGCCTCTATCAGCCCACCCCGGACGGCTATTGCGGCGATGAGGACAACGGGCAAACCTCAGCCTGGTATATTTTCTCAGCACTCGGCTTTTATCCCGTTACGCCGGCTACGGACCAGTATGTTTTGGGTGCTCCCCTGTTCAAAAAAGCAATCGTCCATCTGGAAAACGGGAAAACGATTGAAATTAATGCCAAGAATAATAATGACAACAACCGGTTTGTACAATCGCTAAAATTCAACGGAAAGAAATACTCCAGAAACTGGCTCAGCCATCAGGAACTGATGAAAGGAGCAAAACTGAATTTTGAAATGGTTTCGCAGCCAAATAAAGAGCGGGGAACGGATGAAAAGGATTTTCCGTATTCCTATTCTACCGATCAGAAATAAACTGACGTAAAGCTGGAAGCAGGAGGCTGGAAGCAAGATGATTTAAATGCCTGTTCAGGAACCTGATTTAGCTTTGATAACGGATTGAATGCTGAAAGGGTTATAACTGATGTCTGCTTTCGTTAAGTCCGGGTTTTACCCGGAGCTATGATTGCCAGGTCCGTTCGGGGCATAATCACGCACCACCTTTTTGCTCTGTTTCATTTCATGTCTTTCAACATGCTAATAACAATATGTTTAGTTTGGTTTTTAAGACCTCCGAACCTATTTTGACAGGAAAGACTTCCGGCATCCGGCTTCCCTCTTTCCAGCCTGTTAACTCCGGTTCTTATTCAGGCTCACGTTAAAATAAAAAAGAGAGACTTCCTGCCTCTCTCTTTTCTCTTATTTATTTAAACCCTTCAGGCAAAATATATTGTCCCGTAAGCGGATCGAGGTAGACTTCCTGTTCCGGAATCCGGTTTCTCCTGCTTTGGGCTCCTGCATCGATTGCAGCCCCGATTACTCCACCGATAAGGCCTCCGGCCATAGCTCCGATCATGGCACCGTTGGATGATTCGGGGAAGAGTTCCGCTTTTTTGACCTCAATGAAAAGGCCATGATCACTTTTTAAAATTTCGGCATATCCTACGGGAATGATCTTATAGGCGACTCCATCTTTCACAAACGCATAGAAACGCCTGATCGCCGTTTTATCCTCACCGTTTACCGCTTTGGTCACTACTCCTTTATTATTGGTTTCCAGAACAAATCCGGGTTCCGGACGGTGGTTGAAAAAACTGCGATAATCTTTGTAAACTCCGTCTTTCAACTGATCTGCTTTCAGGATATCGAGTTTATCCGTAAGTACATTGGCATATTGCGGAAGATCCTGTTCTGATACACCAGTTTCCCATGCTTCTTTGCCATAGGATTCTTTTAAAAAGTCGGTAAGGATCATGGTAAATTTTCGTGCCAGATTCTGGGCAACAAACGGATTTACCCGTGATGAAACCGTAGTTACGGTATCTTTTCTGTATAAAAAATGATAGCCGTCTGCCTTTTTTATAAAGGTACTTGCTCTGAGCTGCAGCTTCCCGACCGTTGATTTTTCTTTCTGCTCATCCGAAATTTTAAGGTCTTCAAGCAACAGAACCAGATCGTTTCTCCCCTGCACTGTTCCGGGCTGACCCATCCAATCCTGGATATCCTTAACTGCATCATGTTCAAATGCTACGGTTACTTCCTTGTTGTGATCCATGACGGTTCCGATATTTTTGTCGGAACGCTGATCGATTACAGTAAAAGTCTTAATAAAATTCTTATTGTCTTTCGGAGGCCGGGATAAATTGATGAGTTCCGTTTTCTGGGCAGATAAAAAAGCTGATAACAGCAGGAATATTGATAGTTTTTTCATTGTATGATTTTATAATTGGCAGTCTTCAAACTTACGCAAATGTACGCAATTGGTAAAATGAGAAAGAAATATTTTTAAGCAGCCATGTGGTGAAGTGCTCTTTTAATTAAGATTTAATTAAACTGATATCCTAGTAAGCAGATCGATATCAACGGGAAGCTCATCTTATTTCCTTTTCTTAGTCTTTATGATTGTTGCCGGCAGTTTATGGAAAACACTTCCCATCTCTTTGGGTTGGAAAATATTTCCTCTTTTATGACCATTCATAATTTTTTAAAAAGAGCCTTATCAAGCTAATATTTAAATGAATTAATTATACTGAAGATCATATTCCCCTGTCATAGGATCAATATAAACCTGTTGTTCCATATAGATGCTTTGCGGCTTCGGCTTTTCCATCAAAGCATCTGCAATTCCTCCGACCAGGCCGAACATCATCCCAAACTTAAGATTATACTGTGTAGGAAAAAGCGTTTCAGGCTTTGTCCGGATATAAAATCCGTTTTCCTTTTTGTGCAGTTTCTGGAATCCGCTAAAAGTATTTTTATATGCCTCTCCGTTTTCGACATAAATAAATATTTTATGAGACGGTATTTTTTTCTTTTTACCGTTCTCGGTTTTTACCGCCCTATCTAATTTTCCGCCTTCAAACCTTTCTAAGGTATAACTTCCTTCTTCAGGCAACTGTCTGAAAAAAGAATTATAATCAAGATAGATTCCGTCTTTTAATTTTTCATTGGTAAAAGCCGAATAATGATCTACATAACTTTGATAATCGGAAATTTCATCAGAATTCAGATTATAGTTCAATGGTTTTGCCTTAAAGGTTTTTTCAAAATATAACGACAGGATATGATACAGATTTTTCACCATAACGTCAGAGACATCTCTATGGCTGAACCTGAACACGGTGTCTTTTTTATACAGGAAACGGTAGGTATCACCATCTTTTGCAAAACTTTGCAGGGAAAAGTTCATTATCCCTATATTTTTCTTTTCTCCTGTTTCTTTAACGGAAAATCGAAGATCATTGACAACAAAAACCAAATCCTGTTTACCACCTTTCAGATTACTTTTCCGGTACCAATCGGTAAGATCCTCTTTAATACCATTTTGAAAAGATACCTCTTTCATTGTTTTATCTTCTCCAAAAGGAAGAATTCCTATTGTTCTATCTTTTCTATTATCAATAACCTGTAAGGTATTGTAGTCTCCTTCTCCATTATTCGGAATATTTCCTTTAAGCTTTATGAATTCTTTATCCTGAGCAAAAGAAGAAACGGTAAGAAAGATTAGGAGGCTCTGTAAAAATTTTTTCATGATCATAATTTGCTGCAAAAATAGAAATTAGTTTAACATTAAACGACCCTCACAATAAATTGCAAGGGTCGTCCAACATTAAAAAAATAAACTATTATGGGTTTTGCCTCGGTCTCGGAGCTAAACTGTTCGTGTTTCCCCGGGGTTTTCTCTCATTCACTTTATCCCGCATCATCCCCTCGGATTGAAACAGCTTCAAGACCTTCTGGCAAGGAATGATCTGCTGCATCTTATCAGCATACTTCTTTCTGTTGTCAAGCAGCCTCTGCCCTACTTCAAAGCTTTGCTGCAATTTTGCTTTGGCTTCCTCATCCGATAAGGTTTCAGGATTGAAATCGGAATTGAACTGGCTCTTGATTTCCTTCTGGCTTTCCAGATATTCGTTGTAAATATCCGTGAATTCTTCCTTATCGCTTGGATCAATATCCAGGTTCTCCATGACCATATTGTTCCTGAACTGGGTAAGAAGCTTTTTTCTTTCTGTTGGTGAAAGATTGTTTATTACCTCCTTTCTTTGCTTAGGGTCCATCTTCTTCCAGTCATAATCCGTCTGTTGGGCATTGATGCCAAAACCATAAATCATAAAAAGGGTAAACAATATCTTTTTCATTTCTCTTAATTATATAAATCCAGATAAACATCCTGTGTCGAATTGCTTGCCAATTCTGAAATTTCAGAATTTGAGAAGGAATCCAGATATTCGTTCATCTGAGTTTCATCCTGTTTCGAAACGGTTTTTCCGGTTTTATCCGACGCTTCGCGATCTGTTTCTGCCTGAGGCTTGTTCTGCGCTACAGATTTATTATTTTTTCGGCTTTCAATGTTTTGATGATCATTTTCAACAGAAGTTAAATCCGATTTCAAAGTTTCATAGGCCATCTGGGTCTCTGTTTTGGGCTGCTGGTTTTTCACCGTATAGGCCACGGCAGGACTTATCTCATCCGAGCTGCCGCCGTTGTTGAGAACAAAAGTCGCTCCAAAAATCAAAGCCAGTGAGGCTGCCGCTGCATACGCCCAGTTGATTTTAAAAACCGGCGCTTTTTTACTGGGGAATACCTTACTGATTACATGGTCCTGAATATTTTCAAATACATTTTCAGAAACTGTATAAATATTCTTACGTTCCAGTTTTTCAAGGTCAAAATCATTTACTCCGCTTAATACCCTGGACTGGAGATTTTCGAATAAATCATCCGGTGCCTTATAAATATTTTTGCGTTCTAATTTTTCTATATCGAACTCTTTCATTTCAGTTTCTCAAAAATTATCTTCGTAATTTTCCTTTATATAATCTTCTATCTTCTGTTTGGCATAATGATAATTGGTTTTCAGCGTGCCTACGGACATATCCACGATTTTGGATATTTCTTCATAAGGCAGATCATCATAATATCGCATCATAAATACCAGTTTCTGCTTTTCAGGCAGGCTTTGTATGGCTTTTTGAAGCAGGATCTGTATTTCTTCGGCATCCCCGCCGGCATTATCGGCCACCAGATTCTGCATATGGTATTCGGGATCTTCATCGGTCTTCTGCATCCTTTTAAGCTTATTCACCTGCTGCAACGCTTCATTGGTTGCAATTCTGTACAGCCAGGTGTAAAGCTGACTATCGTTTTTAAACTGGTGAAAATTCTGATATGCTTTAATAAATGTTTCCTGCAAAGTGTCCTGAGCAAGATCTCCGTCCACAATAATTCTTCTTATGTGCCAATACAGTCTGCTTTGATAAGCATCCATCAAAGCACGCACTCCTTTTTCCTGAGTACGTGGATTTTGCATCAACGAAATAATTTCCGCGTCTTTAATCTTCATAAGATGCTTTCATTGTTTGGATTACAAAAATAGCTGAAAGTTAAACTACTTATTCAATTTTTAGTCCAATATAGTAATTATTTGTAATAACGGCAGTGTGAAATTTCAATAAATAATACCCGCATGGTACCTGTTTTCTCTTATATAATCAATGTTATGTTAAACTCAACAGTTTTAACGGCAGCTTATTTCCACAGGAATAAAATATTATCTTTGCCGGATGCAAACTGTAATTATAGGATCCGGAAATGTAGCTTATCATCTGGCAAAAGCACTGGTGTCAATTAACAGGCCACCGGTACAGATTTTTGGCAGAAACGAAAAAGAACTTCAAACAATCTCTGAAGAACTAAAAATACCTTATTCAACTAAAAAATTAGTTAAATCGTATATTTATTTAATCTGCGTCAGTGATCATGCTGTGGAAGACGTATCCCAGCTTATCAATGAAAAAGATTGCCTGGTAGCCCATACTTCAGGTTCGCTACCGAAAGATATTCTGAAAGGCGATTACAGAAAAGCCAGCTTTTATCCTTTGCAGACTTTTTCCAGATCAAAAGAGCTGGACTATTCAAAAATTCCTTTTTTCATCGAGGCAGAAAATGAAGAAGACCGAAAGGTTTTATCCGGACTCGCTTCAGAGATATCGGAAAACGTTATGGAAAGCACGTATGAGAAGAGAAAGTATATCCATCTGACGGCTGTTTTTGCCTGTAATTTTGTGAATCATCTTTTTTCAAGGGCAAAAGAGATCTCCGATTCACAGGAAATTCCGTTTAACTATTTCCTGCCGCTGATTGATGAAACGGTCCAGAAAATTCATGAAATCGAACCCCGGGCGGCGCAGACAGGTCCTGCGGTACGGAATGACCGGAGGATCCTTGAACTTCACGAGCAATTGTTACAAGATGAAAGCCTGGAAATCTATAAAACCATGAACCATTCAATCCAGAAAATGTATGAGCTATAAAGAAAAACTAAAAGATATTAAAGCATTCGTATTCGATGTAGACGGTGTATTTACGGACGGTAGCGTTTATCTGATGCCCGGCGGAAATATGAGCAGGGTGATGAATGTGCTGGACGGCTACGCGGTGGTAAAAGCATTAAAAAACAATTACCTGATCGGAGTTATTACCGGCGGTAACGATGAAATGGTAAAGCACCGGATCAATTATCTGGGTATTGAAGATTATTATCCGAAATCCCATAATAAAATGACCGATTTTGAAGATTTTAAATTAAAATACAATCTTACGAACGAAGAGATTTTAACGATGGGAGACGATATTCCAGATCTACATATGATGCGCGCGTCAGCCGTTGCAGCCTGTCCCGAAAATGCAGTTCCTGAGATCAAGGCGGTCTCCGATTATATCTCTCCCGTGAAAGGCGGAAGCGGTGCCGTACGTGATGTGATCGAGCAGGTGATGAAGGTACAGGGCAAATGGCATGATGACAATACCCAATCCATTTAATACTTTAAAAATGAAATTATTATTAGCCTCGCAATCGCCAAGAAGAAAGGAATTATTAGCCAGTCTGGGGTTCGAGTTTGAAGTGGTAAAAATCGATTGTGAAGAAATTGTTCCTGAGCATATCAAAGTAGGAGAGTCGGCTGCCTACCTTTCCGAGTTGAAAGCATCTGCATTCCGGGAACTGGAAAAAGGGGAGGTGCTGCTTACCGCTGATACCGTTGTAGCCATTGATAACCAATTCCTTGGGAAGCCTAAAGATGCGGAAGAAGCGAAACAGATGCTGAAGCTGCTGTCTGGAAGAACCCATCAGGTGTATACGGGAGTTACCATTAAGACTTCCGAAAAAACAATTACGGAAACGGATATAGCCGAAGTCGAATTCGATCAAATCACGGATGATGAAACAGACTTTTATATTCAGAATTACAGGCCTTTCGATAAAGCAGGAAGCTATGGGATCCAGGAATGGCTCGGCATGGCAAAAATTAAAAGGATGAACGGAAGCTATTATACGATTATGGGACTTCCTACCCATTTGGTTTACAAAATTTTGAAAGAAATATAACGGGTTTCCCCATAAAATTTTGTTATTTTTACAAAATCATCAAACTGCCGATAATAAAAAGCAGATTAGAGAGTTATATTGAATAATGAAAAAGAATATTTTATTCCTTTTGGTATTATGTATCGTTGTTTCCTGTGGCACCAAGGTGAAAAAGCCGGAACAGCGGTCTAAGTTCATGAAAGGGTTTACCACATATTACAATACTTTGTTTAATGCAAAAGATGCTTTAAATACGGAGTTTGAAACACGCGACAAAGGCCATAAAGACAATTTTTATGCGCCTTATATTCCCATTCTTACCTACGAAGACCAGCCGTTGGGAAGCGACCTGGGGCAGTCTACCGCCTTTGCGGAGAATTCCATGAAGATGGGTGAGCTGAACCGCCCCGACCAAAACAGCCAAAGAGGCGGAATGCCGGGAATGCCGCCAGGAATGCCCGGAAACGCAGTATCCGGAGGACCGGGAATGCCACAGGGGGATCCGGGACAGCCTGATCAGAAAGGGGCCACCACCCTCGAAATTGCCGAAGCAAAAGCACTGAAAGCGATTAACAAGTATTCAGTGATCAAAAACGGTGAGGAAAAAAACAAGCAGATTTTCGAGGCCTACATGATTCTCGCACAGGCAAGGATCTACCGTGGCAAATCTTTGGAAGCCCTGGATGCTTTGAACTATGTTTTTACCCACATGAAAGATGACAAGAGGCTCCCTCTTGCAAGAATCTACCAGGGCTTAGCCTATGATCAGATTAAAAACTACCACAAAGCCCATGAGACTTTTGCCAAATTAAAAAGTGAAAAGATCGCCAAGCAATACGAGAAATTACTGAGCATTTATTATTCCGAATCTCTACTGGATGTCGGGAAAAAAGAAGAGGCTGTGCGTGAGCTGGACAATGCTTATGAACTTAATGACAACCGGAAATTAAAAAGCAGAATCGCTTACCTGAGAGGACAGGTGCTGGAAAGCCTTAACCAAAACGAAAAGGCGCGGGAAAGCTTTATGGCAGCGTATAAGTATGCCAACGATTTCGAATTCGAGGTGAAATCCCAGATTGAAATTGCCAAAACATTTAACGGAAACGGAGACTACAGCGGCGCCCGTAAATACCTGGAAGACATTAGTAAAAAAGGAACCTACGGCTCCAGGAAGAATGAGTTTTATTACGCCCTCGGATTGATGGCAAATAAGGCCGGAAAGAAAGATGAAGCTCAGGAATATTTCAGAAAGTCTCTTAGGGAAAAAGTTTCCGACGGCCAGGTTCGCGGTCTAACGTACTATGAAATAGGGAAGGGTTATCTTGATAAAAACGATTATATCGGAGCAGGGGCTTATTATGATTCTGCCTTAGCCGTAATGACTTACGAACCTTCAAAAGTGCTTCTTGCAGACCAGTCGATCTACATCAAAAAGATCTCTAAAAATTATTATCTGATCAAGAAAAACGACAGCATCCTGAGTCTGGCGAAGATGACACCAGAACAGAAAACCGACTTTTTCTCAAAATATATTGCTAAAATCAAGGCTAAAGAAGACAAAGAAGAACAGGAGAGAAGACGTGCCGAGAGAAGCAAAGGGTTTGATACCGGCGATTACAGTTCGACTTCTTTATTTGCCAACAGTTCCAACTCTTTCGAGGATTTCGGGGTGGCCACCAAAGGATTTTATTTCAGCAATACCAATACGGTTTCCAAAGGGGCCCAGACCTTTAAGCAGACATGGGGAGACCGGGCGCTGATCGACAACTGGCGTTTTTCCAAAAAGATGACGACGCTGGACGATATGAAAAACGATGCCCTGGGAACAACCACTGCACCTAACCCGAGACGTTTCGAGCCTGCATTTTATATCGAACAGATCCCTACGGATATGGCCAAGCTGGACCAGCTGAAAAAAGACCGCGATACCGCTTCTCTGGGTCTTGGGGTGATGTATCAGAATTATTTTACCAATACCCCTTTGGCGACAAAAACCCTGTATAACCTGGTGGATGCAAAGCCTGAAGAGAAAGTAATGCTACAGGCCCTGTATGAGATTTTTGCCATGAATTACGAAAAGAATCCACAGGCTGCCGATAGAGCCAAGCAGATTCTGCTGAAAGATTATCCGTATACTTCATATGCCGAATTTGCAAGAAATCCAAAAAGCAGCTCTTTCGTTAAATCTTCCGGCGATGTGGAAAGCCAGTACAAGCAGGCCTTTGCATTGTACGAATCCGAAAAGTTCGGGGAAAGCAAGGATATCATCGATAAGACCATCCAGCAATATCCGAAGGATGCCCTGGTGCCTAAACTGTATTTATTAAATGCCTTCAACTCCGGGAAAACAAGCGGAAAAGAGGTAATGATCCTCCAGCTTGAGCAGATAGCCTTAAACTACGGCAAGACCCCGGAAGGCGAAAAGGCCAAGGAAATGCTCAATTACCTCAAAAGTGAACTAACCTTCCAGGCAACCGACAATAAAGGAAATGTGATGCCTCAAAATGCCAACAACATGATGAACGGCAATACTTCTGAACAGCAAACACAGTTTAATGCTGCAGGATCGAACGGAATTCCTCCGAAGCCTATGCAAAATCAGCCGGCCAACAGCTCGATGCCGATGCAGCCGGTGAACGGAAACAGCAACAGAAGGAAATCAAACAACAACAATCAGCAGCTGCAGCCTTCGAATCAGGCGCCTGCAAAATCACAATAAAAAACAAAAGCGAAGATTATTCTTCGCTTTTATTTTTTTTCTTTACGCCGTGGAAATCTTTGAGGTAAAAAGGCTCGAAGTAGGCAACATCCTCGAAATCTTCTTGCGCAATTTTTTCAAGGGTCTTTTTCACCAGGTATTTGGCGGAAGGGTAGACCTCATCATTAAAACCGGCCTCCGGCAGCTGCAATATTTCTTTTGCCTTTGCCGCCCCGTCTCCTACAAAGAGTATTTTTTTGTCTTTATATTCTTCAAAAGAAGTTTCATCTAAAATTTTGGCTTCGGTCTCAGAAACCTGTTCCCCGTTTTTACCGTCATAAACTGCCGTATAAACCTCCATTCTCCTTGCATCGATCACGGGGATCACATAGTCGTAATTCCGGCCTAAAAAGGGCACGATCATGCTTTCCATGGAATTGACGGCAATTAACGGTATTTTAAGTCCGTAACAGAAACCTTTGGCCGATGAAGCCCCAATCCGCAATCCGGTATATGAACCGGGACCTTTACCGAGAGAGACAGCTTCGATGTCCTTCATCGAAATGCCGGCACCTTCCAGCGCCCATTCTACAAAGACGTGAAGGCTTTCGGACTGTTTGTAGTTTTCAGAAATCTCCTCGGTGACGCACAGCATTTTATCATCATCCGAAATGGCTACCGAGCAGTTTTTCGAAGAAGTTTCAAGATATAAGATTTTCATTGTGTACAGGTAATGATTTAACGGTTCAGCAATTGACTTAAAATTGCTTTACTCCTGCAAAGGTAAAGCATTATTTTGAAAATTATTTCCGGTAAATCGTCCTGGGCTCTGCCTGTGCGGTAGGGTAAACCGTCATATCCGAAATGCAGACGTGCTTCGGCGCATTGATGCAATAGGCGATGGAATCTGCAATGTCTTCCGCTTTCAGGGGTTCATACCCTGCATAGACGGTAGCTGCCCTTTCGCTGTCTCCTTTAAACCTGACCATGGAGAAATCGGTTTCCACTGCTCCGGGCTGGATGTTCGTTACTTTAATGCCGAATTCCGTAAGTTCGATTCTCATTCCTTCCGAAATGACATCGACTGCTTTTTTGGTGGCACAATACACCACGCCGTTTGCATATGTCTGTCTTGCCGCCACTGAACTAATATTTACGATATGCCCTGAATTTCTTTCCTTCATTCCGGGAATGATCATTTTCGATACATACAGCAATCCTTTTACATTTCCGTCGATCATCGAATCCCAATCGTCTGTTTTTCCGGCTGAAAGAGGATCCAGGCCGTGTGCATTTCCTGCATTGTTGATCAGTACATCAATTTGCTTCCAGTTATCCGGAAGAGAACTGATGGCGGCTTCCACTTCTTCCAGATTTCTGACGTCAAAATTTAAACTAAATACTTCGGTAAATTCAGATAGTTCCGATTGCACCGATTCCAGAACTTCGGATCTTCTTCCGCAGATGATAATCCGGTTTCCCTGTTTTGCAAGAAGTCCGGCAGTTGATTTTCCGATTCCGGAAGTGGCTCCGGTGATTAGTATTGTCTTCATCTATTTTTTATTTGATTGTTTCTGTTTGTGGTTTTCTTCATCAGATATTTATAAATCCAGAATTCGAGCCAGGGGATCATCATCAGGATAGCCCAAACCATCAGCAGTCCTCCGGCCAGGGTTTTAAACTGTGATTTTAAAACCATCAGCAGAAGATTCTGTAATTTTTCAATAATGGACTTTTCAATATCATCCGGGTCAAGGACCAGCAATTGTTTTGTTATTTTATCAAATTCACGGTAGGAGAGGTCTCCGGTAACCTGAACATCCGGTATGGAATTCAGAAGGCCATATACAACCATGGTATTGATCCGGTCACCGTATTGGTTGATAAGCCAGGAAGCCATCCGGTTTTTAGGCTGATTGACCATCCCATATTTTGTATCGTACGCTCTTACCAGATCTGTTACCTTTATTTTTGTATTTTCATTATTCCGGTGTACTTCCGAAACAACTGCCCTTACTCCTCCGATAAATTCGGCTTTTGCATCCTGATCTTTAAAAACAGAGCCTACGCTTGATGTGTAAACCTGTGAAGAAATGGAAAGACTGTCTTTTTTAAGGGCTTCATAGGAGCCCCAGAACAGGCCCAGCTGTAGCGAAATGATGCTGTTGATGATAAAAATAGCCGGGATATACAGCTTTACCAGCCAGTTGTAATATTTTGGCTCCCGGGAAAATGCCTTGTATTTTCTCATGATCCGGGTCAGGAGGAGACTGATCAGAAGGCCTGCAATGAAACAGCCTGTGCAGTATAAAAGGATGGCAAGCGGATAACTTTTGATGATGTATAAGACGGCTGAATAAATGCTGTCCCAATCTAAATACTGCATATTCAATTGGCATCAAATGCTTCAAAAGCATCGGTTATATGTTCGATAGTCAGATTCTTTTTACGGTCCGCAAGGACAGAAATAATATCAAACCGTACTTCCTGGTCTCTCTTAAATTCTTCCATAAAATGGTTGGCCGCAGAAACCAACAGCTTTATTTTGGTTTTGGTCACTGCTTCCTGGGGCAGCATAAAGACATCCGTGGAACGGGCTTTTACTTCAACAACAACAATCAGGTTGTCTTTTTCGGCAATAATATCGATTTCCGCTTTCTGAAACCGGAAATTCCGCACCAGAATGGTATACCCATTTTTCTGTAAATGGGTAACTGCTAAGTCCTCTGCCGTTTTGCCTAAATCGTTGTGATCTGCCATTATTTTCTGAATTGATAAGCCCACCAGATTAATACGACCTGCAAGGGAAGCCTTGCTACCGTAAGCCAGAAATATTTATGATGCACTTCATAAAATTTTCTGGCCATTTCAATATTAGCAGGGAATACTGCAATAAAAAGAAAAATACTGAGATAAGCGCCTACTTTCTGAGTCTGTGGGAAAATCAAAAGAAGGCCGCAGAGTATTTCCGCAATACCGCTTATATAAACCATCTGCAAATGAAAAGGAATGTAGGAAGGCATAATTTTGATAAAAATGGAAGGCTTTACAAAGTGTAAAATCCCTGCAATCATCAATAGAAAAGAAAGTATGAATTTTGAATATGCCATTTTATCTTCTGTAACCGATCAATACCTTTTTATCAGCTTTCAAATGTATTTTTCCTCCTATTATCAATGGCATGTTGTCTTTAATATGCCCGTTAGGGAAACCGAAAATTACAGGAAAATCATATTTTGCAATCCGTTCTGAAATCAATTGGTACGCAAAATCATCAAAGCTTTCCCCGTACTGTTTATTTTCTTTTTCATCGCCCATATTCGTCATTCCACCGATAATCAGACCTGAGATTTTGGCAAAGACACCTGCAAGTTCAAGGCTCATCATCATCCGGTCGAGTGCATAAAAATTTTCGCCGATATCTTCGATAAAAAGAATTTTATCTTTGAAATCAAAAGAATACCTGGTACCCAACAGCGCATAAATCAGGGCTAAATTTCCTCCGACCAATTCTCCTTGGATTGAACCCGGTTTATTGTTCTGATGCGGTTTTAGGATGTATTCCGGAAGGCTGCCGTTTAAAATATCAAAGATAAGATCATAGCTTTCGTCTGTCACGCCAAAGCTCGACGTTTTAATGGTCTGTCCATGGATGGATGCAAAACCTTTTTTCAAAAGATAGCTCTGGATAACCGTGTTATCGGAATACCCGATGTACCATTTCGGACTTTTGGCAAAACCTTTGAGGTCTAAGCCATGGATGAGATGCTGGCATCCGTATCCTCCTCTGGAAGCCCAGACAGCGGAAATTTCAGGATCATTCAGCGCCCGGTTCATATCTTTTAGTCTTTCCTCTTCGGTTCCGGCATAACTGTAACCATTGGAAAACTTCGTATACAGGTGTTCGCCTAAAACAGGTTCGTAGCCTCTCTTGCGTATCATTTCAATCCCTTGTTCCAGCTGTGCCGGTTCTACGGAGCCTGCAGGGGAAATAACGGCTATTTTATCACCTTTTTTAAGGGCTTTGGGAAAGATTATATCTGTCATCTGCTTTTTTGGTATTTAACTTCGGTTTTCTCAGCTTCTTCCAGCCGTTTGTCGAACTGATTGAATTTTTTGAAGCTCTGTAAAAAGATGAAAAAACTGAATACAATAAGAATTCCGCCGACAATCCTTCTGATTTTATTGGCTAAACTCTGCGTTAATTTATCGTGAAACTGCTTGGCCAGGAAAATTTTAACCAGATCGATAAAGAGGTAAGTGCCGATAACGATCCCGATGTATAAAATAAAATTGCCGGTATCCGGATACTGATTCCTTACGGAAATTACCGTTACCAGCCAGAACAGAATAACACCGACATTCAGGAGGTTAAAGAAAAAACCGTTCATAAAGGTTTTAAAATAATTCTGGTTCATGAATTTTTCCTCACCCGGAATATGCATCTTGGTCTTTGTAACCATCATCACAATCCCGTAAACGAGGATCAGGATGGCGGTAATCCGGTAGAACCCGGGATGCTTATCAATAAGCGTTACAATGTCCGCACTTGCATAGTAAGCTGCCAGAATGCAGAGCAGGTCTGCAGAAATTACCCCCAGGTCCAATGCCAATGCATGTTTGGGGCCTCTGGAAAAGCTGGTTTCTATCAGAAGGAAAAAGATCGGTCCTATAAAAACAAGACTCAGCATGAATCCTAATACGATGGCAGACAATATAAGTTCAAACATTCAGTGGTGTTTTTCAATGAATAAAAATTCATGTATTTATACAAATTTAAACTTTATGTTTTAAAAAGCAAACAGGAAAATGAATTTGGTTCGCCGGAAACAAAACTCATTTTACTTAGAGATGAACTCGCAGTAGAATCCGGATTAACAGGCCGGAAGAGGGGAGCTGGGTGCTGGAAGTATTCCTTTTCAAAATAGGTTCGGAAGTCTTGATGGTCATACCAAATCTTCTATCATTCTACTAAATTGAATCCATTTAGAATACTGAATGAATTAGCATTCATTTTATTCTTAAATTAACTAAACAACTGGATACAACCTAAATATGATTGAATTGGTATTAATTTAATTTTTAATTTTTAATTTTTAATTTCATATACTGAAATAAAAAAAAACCGCAATGGCTTGCGGTTTTCGTCTTTATCTGACGGGTTTAGTCTACAATCTTAAAATCCAGCTGCTTGGCGATCAGGTTGGCTTTCACGACTTTGATCTGGACATTGTCTCCCAGCTGATATCTTTTGCCGTGTCTGGATCCGTATACGGCATGCGTTTTTGCATCATAGGTATAGGAATCATCCATTAAGTCCCTCAATTTGATCAGGCCTTCGGCTCCATTCTCCGGAATTTCTACCCAGAATCCGAACTCTGCAACACCGGAAATTACGCCATTGAAGGTTTCTCCCAGGTGTTTTTCCATGAATTTCACCTGCATGTATTTGATGGAGTCCCTTTCCGCATCGGCAGCCAGCCTTTCCATAGAACTGCAGTGCTTCGCTTTGTCTTCCAACTCCGCTTTGTTCGGGGATTTACCTCCGTCCAGGTAATGCTGGAGTAAACGGTGGGCAATCAGATCGGGATAACGCCGGATCGGGGAAGTAAAGTGGCTGTAATAATCGAATCCGAGACCGTAGTGGCCAATCGGCTCCGTAGAATATACTGCTTTGCTCATACTTCTCATCGCGAGCGTTTCGATCATGTTTTCTTCGCCTTTGCCTTTTACGTCATGCAGAAGTTTATTTAAAGATTCCGCTACCTTTTTGGTATTGGCCAGATCCATTTTATATCCGAAGGTGGAAACAAAATCCCTCAGCGATTCCAGCTTGGCCGGATCCGGATCGTCGTGAACCCTGTAGATAAAAGTATTTTGGGTAATTTCACCTCTCTTGTTCAGGGAAACGAATTCTGATACTTTCTTATTGGCCAGCAACATGAATTCTTCGATCAGGTGATTGGAATCTTTGCTGATCTTAAAATAAACACCGATCGGCTCGTTATTCTCGTCCAGATTGAAACGAACTTCGCTCCGGTCGAAAGTGATGGCTCCGTCTTTTATCCTTTTCTGACGCATGATTTTTGCCAACCGGTCCAGAACAAGGATTTCTTCTTTGAAATCACCGTCTTTTCCTTCGATTCGTTCCTGAGCTTCCTCGTAGGTAAACCTTCTGTCGGAGTGGATCACCGTTCTTCCGAACCATTGCTTTTTGATTTCGGCTTTCTCATCCAGCTCAAAAACGGCAGAGAAGGTGAATTTATCTTCATGCGGACGAAGCGAACATACGTCGTTACTCAGCACTTCAGGCAGCATCGGTACCACGCGGTCTACCAGGTACACGGACGTTGCTCTCTGGTAAGCTTCATCATCCAGCATGGTTCCCGGAACCACATAATGGGAAACGTCTGCGATGTGTACACCGACTTCCCAGTTTCCGTTTTCCAGTTTTCTTACGGACAGGGCATCATCGAAATCCTTGGCATCTTTCGGGTCGATCGTGAAGGTGGTAATTCCACGCATATCCCATCTTTTAGCCACTTCTTCATCATTGATGCTCCGGTCGATCTTATCGGCATCCCTTTCCACTTCTTCAGGAAATTCGTACGGCAGGCCGTATTCTGCAAGGATCGAGTGGATCTCCGTTTCATGTTCGCCCGGAGCGCCTAAAACCTGTACGATTTCGCCTTCAGGATTTTTATCGCCCGGCCGCCATTCGGTCATCTTTACAATCACTTTATCCCCGTCCTGAGCACCTCCGAATTTTCCTTTCGGAATAAAAATATCGGTATTGATGGTCTTTTTATCGCAAACCACAAATCCGAAGTCTTTATGAGGCACCATCTGCAAGGTGCCCACAAATTCCGTCCTTGTCCTTTCCAGAACTTCCAATACGGAGCCTTCCAGTTTTTTTCCTTTATAGGTATAGGTGACAATCAGAACCTTATCGCCCTGCAATGCATCTTTAACGTTTTTGGAATGGATAAAAATGTCGTCTTCCAATCCTTCTACATTCACGTAGGCATTTCCGGACTGGTTGAAATCGATGATTCCCGATAATGTTCCTTTAATATTAAGGTTGATGATGTATTTTCCCTTCTCGCTTTCTTTGATTCTTCCGTCGGCCTGCAGCTTGTGCAGGGACTGGATGACCAGTTCGCGCTGTCTAGGGTTCTTATAATCTATTCCGTCTGCAATCTGCTTGTAATTGTAAACTTTGGTGGAATTTCCATTCATAAATCTCAGGATCAGTTTGCCGATCTCTCGTAATTTATGGTCGTTTTTCTGACTTATATATTTTTTCTTTTTTGCCATTTTAATTTATTTAATTAATCTTTTCACATTCCAGATTTGATTTTTTATCAATTTATGTAATCTGCTGTTTCATATCTTTTATCTGAATGTGATTTATTATTTTATCTCTATATTTCCTGGAAGATCTATCAATCCCGGATTCTTTCTGTTATAAGATTTGTCTTATCCCGCACAGAGAAATAGTTTCAAACAAAATCCTGCTTACCGGCTTTGTTTTAACTGTATCTACCGATTGCAGAATGACGACATCAATTTTCCTTCCAAATTTACTATAACGGAAGTTTTAGGTTTGTATAAAAGTAATACAAATATGGAGAAGAATGGATAAAACCTTTGATGGAAATGTAACTTTACCATTTCACCAGGTTTGAATGGAAATAACAGGTGGTAAACCTGTCGGACGCTGCAAATATACAAAATAAAAAATTAAATAAGGCTTGCAATATGATTTACAAGCCTTTATCGTTTTAGCAGAATGCAATTTTATCAACCCTGTTCTGGTGTCTTCCGCCTTCAAAATCCGTGGAAAGGAATTTATCGGCAATTTCCATCGCCAGTTCCTTGGATATAAAGCGAGCCGGAATGGAAATCATGTTTGCATCGTTATGCTGTCTCGCCAGCGATGCAATCTCCGGCATCCAGCAAAGCGCACAACGGATCTTCTGATGTTTGTTGGCCGTGATCTGCACCCCGTTTCCACTTCCGCAGATTAAGATTCCCAGTTCGTTTTCACCGTTCTCCACAGAAGTTGCTGCAGGATGAACGAAGTCCGGATAATCCACACTGTCTGTGGAAAACGTGCCAAAATCCTGAATATCAAATTTTTCTGAAAGATAGTTCTTCACAATCTCTTTATATTCATAGCCTGCATGGTCTGCAGCGATTGCTATTTTCCTTTTCATAATTTTTGTATTAAGCCTTTTTTTAGATTTATTCACACAAATTTAAGTATAATGTGGATAAGTCTTAAATTTTTGGGAATTAATTGTGAAATGGCTTGTGAGTAAATGTTGAAAAAAGAGGGAAAGTAAATCTTTCGTAACATCGAAAAATTTTGTAATGAAGATTGGCGTCAGAAAATCCAAGATATTTTTTCACAAAGTTTTCTGGAGAAACCCCCATGGTTTTCCATACCCACTTTATTCATATTGCATTTTGGGGAAAATTACTCACAATTATGGATAACTATTATAAAGTACCTGTTTACAATACTTTACAATGTAGATAAAATGTGAATTAAGGTCTTATTCAATATCAAAAAGTATTGAGGCAGAATTTATCCCCGAAACTCACAACACTCAACAACAGTACCCATTTATTTTTTTTAAGAGAAAAGAAAATATGTTGATTGATGAATGTTGAGGCTGCGGGAAACTTTTTGAAAACTTTTCAAAGGCTGCCTCGTCCTGAAAATTTTAAAATCTTACATTTGTGAAACGAAAATCGAAAAAGAGCATGAAACCGAACTGCCCGGAAAATTTTAACCAAAACCATTTCCTGAAGCTGGTTCTGCTTTGTCCCGAAAAAATATAAAATGTACATATGAAAACAATCAATGATTTCAATTTCAGTGGAAAGAAAGCTCTGGTAAGAGTGGATTTCAATGTCCCACAGGACGATCAGCTCAAGGTAACCGATAACACGAGAATTACGGCTGTAAAACCGACCGTAGATAAAATCCTGAATGACGGTGGTTCCGTGATCCTTATGGCTCACCTGGGCAGACCGAAAGGAGAGGCTAAGGATGAGTTTTCCCTTAAGCATATCGTTGATGAAGTTTCCAGTGTATTGGGAAAGGAGGTTAAGTTTGTGGAAGAATGCGTAGGAGAGAAGGCTGAAAAAGCAGCTGCTGACCTTCAACCGGGTGAAATCCTTCTGCTGGAGAACCTGCGTTTCCACAATGAAGAGGAAAAAGGAGACGAGGCTTTTGCGGAAAAGCTTTCCCAACTGGCGGATGCCTATGTAAATGATGCTTTCGGTACTGCGCACAGAGCCCATGCGTCTACGGCGGTTATCGCTAAATTCTTTCCATCAACTAAATTCTTCGGTTTACTAATGGCTGATGAATTACGGGCGATCGATAAAGTATTGAAAAGCGGTGAGAAGCCGGTTACAGCCATATTAGGAGGATCAAAGGTTTCAACTAAAATTACCATTATAGAAAATATACTTCCGGCGGTTGATAATCTGATCATCGGAGGCGGAATGGCCTTTACTTTCATTAAAGCATTGGGTGGAAAAATCGGGACTTCACTGGTGGAAGAAGATAAACTTCCTTTGGCTCTTGAGATCCTTGGAAAAGCAAAAGAGCACAACGTAAAAGTATACTTACCTTCCGATACGATCATCGCTGAAAGTTTCAGCAACGATGCGGAAAGAAAAGAATCCGACATTTATGATATTCCGGAAGGATGGATGGGATTGGATGCCGGTCCGAAATCGAGAGACCAGTTCAATGATGTTTTACTGAATTCAAGAACGATTCTTTGGAACGGGCCGATCGGTGTTTTTGAAATGTCAAACTTTGCGGCGGGAACGGTTGCTTTGGGAGACAGCATTGCTGAAGTGACAAAACTCGGAGCTTTCTCTTTAGTGGGAGGGGGAGACAGTGTGGCTTTCGTAAAGCAGTTCGGTTATGCCGATAAGGTAAGTTATGTTTCTACCGGTGGGGGAGCGATGCTGGAAAGTCTGGAAGGTTTGGAACTTCCGGGAGTTGCTGCAATCAATAAGTAAGAAATTGATCTTTATAAAAAAGAGTCCGTTGAAATTTTTCAGCGGACTTTTTATTTTTTCAGTTGAATTTATTGAAGTCTCGTGGCGGAGTCGAAAATATTTTTTAAAATGAATTTTACGGAAAGAATATTTTGAAATGTTCATTTTTGTCCGTCTTAACAGGAGTTGATTTTTTCGTGTCATCACTTTACTGTTAGCAATTCTAAATTTCAGGCACCTTTTCATATTGCCTAAATTTCTAAAATTTTTATGATGCCGGTGTTTCATGAAAATTAATAAAAATAAGAGTCATCTTAGATTTGGCTTCTTTTCGTTGAGTTATTAACTTATTACTAACAAATGCCGAAGAAAAAACAGAAAAAATTTAGAAGGATTGGATTTTTTTAATTTTCTGATCGTTGAAAAGAGTAGGGGAGGGGGGGAAATGAAAAAGCCCGGATAGAATTCCGGACTTTTTAAATTTTTTAGCTCAAATAGGTTAAAATTGACCTTCAGAAATGGGTCAAAAATCGATTTTCTATTTTTTTTCGATAATGTATATCAAACTTGAAAATTCGTTGGAAAAAAGAGCTTTTACGTTAGAAATCGTTCCGTAGATCACTGCTTTCAGCCAGAAAAGGTACGATTTTTTATATTTTTCGCTCAACATAGAGATATAATAAGAGTCCAGAACCAGCGGCTTGATTTTCCTTAGTTTCCAGTTGGGCTTTTTAGAAATCAGGTTTTCCATGCCGTTTTTGGAAAAATGATACACGTGTCTCGGAACATCGTAGGCGGCCCAGTATTCTTTATAATGTTTTGCATCGTACGATGTCGGATTTGGGACGGCAATAATCAGTAAACCTTTTTCTTTTAATTTACGGTTAAAGATCTCAAGCATCTCATCCTGATTATCGACATGCTCGAAAACATGCCATAGGGTAATTGCATCCAGACTGTAATCTTCGATGAGATTAAGATCATTTAAAATCTTTGCCTTTAAAATTTTACTTTGAGCGGCTTTTCTCGCGTCTGCATCCGGTTCAAATCCGAAGGTTTCAAAATCGTTTTCAATATATTTTACAAATTCTCCTGCACCACAGCCATAATCCAGGACTTTCGATCCTTTAGGAATACGGTCCAGCAAAATAGTTTTTTTATATTGTAAATTAAAAGATTGTAAAAATTTATAGAGCTTTTCTTTTAAACTTCCGGAATCCTGATGATGGGAAATATAATCTTCGCTTTCGTAATATTTTGAAATATTCGGTGGAATAGGGGAGGTTTTGAAAACTCCTTTGGTATTCGTTTCTTTTATTTCAAAAACTTCCTGAGAAAGAAAATGATCTTTTATTTTCATTTGATGGTTTTCTTTTATATTAAAAATTAAGATATTCAGAGCCTGTAATAAGCTCATAAATACCTTAATTTTCTTTTCTAATTTTTAAATGTTTCACGTGAAACATTTTTATTTTAACGTCCTAAATAGACCAATAAAACATTAATATCTGCAGGCGACACGCCGCTGATCCTTCCGGCCTGCGCTATCGTCTTCGGTCTTACATTGGTCATTTTCTGTTTTGCTTCGGCAGAAAGGCTGGAGATCTTTGAATAATCGAAATCTTCAGGGATTTTAATATTTTCCAGACGGTTCAGCTTGGCAACATTCTCCTTTTCCTTTTCAATATAACCTCTGTATTTAATATTTACTTCAGCCTGCTCTCGTACTTCTTCATCATAATTAGAAGAAACTTCGTTAATAAAATCGATTTCATCCAGCTTTTCCAGCGTCATATTGGGTCTTGTAAGAATCTGAGCAGCGCGGTATGCCTGGTCTACAGGGCTGCTTTCGATAGTTTCGAGTATTGGATTGATAATCCCCGGCTTTAAAGAAGTTTCCCGAAGGAAGGTTTCAAGCTCTTCACTCTTAGTTACTTTTTCCTGTACTCTCTGCAGACGGTCTTCTTTTGCCAATCCTAAATCAAATGCTTTCTGGGTTAATCTGATATCGGCATTATCCTGTCTCAAAAGAAGCCTGTATTCCGCTCTGGAAGTAAACATCCGATACGGTTCTTCCGTTCCTTTTGTAATCAGGTCGTCAATTAAGACACCGATATAGGCTTCGTCCCGGTTAAGAATGAATTCTTCTTTTTCTTTTACTTTATTATGGGCGTTGATTCCGGCAATCAGACCCTGTCCGGCCGCTTCTTCATATCCTGTAGTCCCGTTAATCTGACCTGCAAAATATAAATTGTCGATCAGTTTGGTCTCCAAGGTATGCTTGAGCTGGGTAGGGGGGAAGTAGTCGTATTCAATGGCATAGCCCGGACGGAAAACTTTTACGTTTTCAAATCCCGGAATGTGTTTCATGGCTTTGATCTGTACATCTTCCGGAAGCGAAGAGCTGAATCCGTTGACGTAAATTTCTACGGTTTTCCAACCTTCCGGTTCTACAAATAGCTGGTGTCTGTTCCGTTCGGCAAAACGGTTGATTTTATCTTCAATACTCGGACAATATCTTGGTCCTAAGCTCTGAATCGTTCCGTTGAACATCGGGCTCCTGTCGAAACCTTCACGTAAAATATCATGAACGGTTTCGTTGGTATAAACAATATGGCAGCTCAACTGCTTCGTTAATTTAGGCGTATCCAGATAGCTGAACTTTTGCGGATTTTCGTCACCTTTCTGTTCTTCCATTTTAGAATAATCCAGGCTTCTGCCGTCTACTCTCGGTGGGGTACCGGTTTTCATTCTTCCTGCTTCGAAACCCAAAGAAACCAATTGCTCGGTAATTCCGAAAGCGCGGGGTTCACCCATCCTTCCGCCTCCCAGTTGTTTATCTCCAACGTGGATCAAACCGTTCAGGAAAGTACCGTTGGTAAGAACCACAGACCTCCCTTTGATTTCGATTCCTAAAGAAGTAACCACACCGGTTACTTTATTATTTTCTACAATAAGCTGTTTCACCATATCCTGAAAGAAGTCCAGATTCGGTGTATTTTCAAGTGCCAGACGCCACTCTTCAGCAAAGAGCATCCGGTCGTTTTGTGTTCTCGGGGACCACATGGCGGGACCTTTGGAAAGGTTCAGCATTTTGAATTGGATAGCCGATTTATCCGCTACAATTCCCGAATATCCACCCATGGCATCAATCTCCCTTACGATTTGTCCTTTGGCTATTCCGCCCATCGCTGGGTTACAGCTCATCTGTCCGATGGTCTGCATATTCATGGTAATAAGCAGGGTCTTCGAACCCAGATTCGCAGCGGCAGCGGCCGCTTCACATCCTGCGTGCCCGGCACCTACTACAATTACGTCATATATTTCTGAAATCATTTTATCGCTTGTTTTAAAGCTTTATATCTTATTCTTTTTTACAAATGTTTCACGTGAAACATTATTCTTTTTTACAGTCTTAAATAGACTGTATTGTGGTCTTATTTAGCCCCGATCGCAGCATTTGTCTGAGCTCGTTTTCTTTTCTGAAAAGAAAACAGCGAGTGTGGAGAGCGGGATTAAGCTCCTGAAAAATAAACAGGTCTTAAAGGTATTTGGCTAAATAATGATCTTCTTTCTCCCGCATCTGCTTTTCCTCTTCCTCAGATTTATCTTTGTATCCGCAAAGGTGAAGAATGCCGTGAGCCAGTACACGTCTCAATTCTTCCTCATAATTTTTCGATAGGGTAGAAGCATTATCGGAAATGCGCTGCAAAGATACAAAAATCTCTCCGCTTATGGTCCTGCCTTTTACATAGTCAAATGTAATGATATCAGTATAGTAATCGTGCTGAAGATAATCCTGGTTTACTTTCAGCAGATAGTCGTCATCGCAGAAAATATAGTTGATCTCGCCCGTTTTTTTTTCTTCTGAAAGAATGATGTCTTCCAGCCATGCCGTGTAATCCGTATTTACCGATTCCGGTAGGTTTTCGTAAAAGAATTGTATCATTGTAATTAAAACCAGTGTCCTAAAATAACACTGAATATGCCTTTTTGATTGTTTTTAAGAGAGTGGCTGAAGTTTATTTTGATCTGTCCGAAAGGAGATTTGTATCCTGCCGTAAGTCCTACGGAGCTATAGTTTAATTTTACCGCATCTTCAAAAGAAATATCATTGGAAAGATTGGCAAAAGAAAAGTTTCCGCTCAGAAAATAGTTTTTATTGAATTTAAACTGAAGATCGTTCGAAGCCAGAATCACATTATTGGTGCTTAACTGGGCAAAATAAAACCCGGAGAAGCTTCTGAAGTTAACGATATTCTGTTCAAAGATTCCACCCAGCCTGTATTTATAAAACTCCGGAAGGTTTTCACCCAATGTGATTCCACCATAGAGATTCAGCCGGTAAGCAAACTGTTTTGAGATCGGGATGTTTATCCTGATATCTGCTTTGATCTGAACCAGCCTGCGGTCTACTTCGGATTTAAGCAGATCGATCACTTTTCCTTCCGCATTAATGTAGATCCCGCGGGTAGGAAAGTCCCTGTCGTTCTGCGTATCACTTTTCAGAAATACGTAAGGATTCAGGAAACGGTTGTATCTTTTGTTGTCGCCGTTGAATTCCGCTTCAAAATAATCATGGCTGATCCCACCGCCGACGGCAAATTTATCTTTCCAGATTGATTGCAGATAGACTTCATTCCGGAGCCATTCCCATTTATCAAATTCGTTGTTGCTGGTATCTCTCAGGCTGAAGCTCATCCCGGAAGAATAGATTCCGAATCCGGGAATGTATCCGTTGTCGATAAAATAGTTTAAATAATATCTTGGTTTGTCACCTACAATTACGTCCAGGGAAAGATTGGAATTACGGAACAAAAGACGTTTTGCCGAATAATTGACGAGCAGGCCGGTTTTAAAAATTTCGTCATAATGCAATCCGAATTTAAGGAAATGTCTGGCATCATCTTCGGTAACGTAAAGCTTCAAGTAATTGGCTTTGCTGTCGGAAACAATATCGTAATTGATGAATTTATAGTTGTTTGTGGCAACCAGTTTATCTATTCTTTTATTAATGCCTCCGTACGTTTGAAGAGAGGGAAGGCGCAGTCCCATTTTTCCTAAAATATAGTTTTTCCCGTATATTCTGTTTCCTTCGATGGCAACGCTGTCGATCTTGTAGACATTGGAGTAAATAGGGTTCATTTGCTGCCTTATCCGGTCAAATGGCCGCTTAGGAAGCTGGTCCAGAATATCCGCGTATTTCAAGCCCTCTACGTAGCCGCTGTCGAGAATTTTTTTCTTGTCATCATAGCTGGTTGCAGTCATTCCCTGCAGATTGGGTTTGATATTGATGTCGGTATATTTATACTGCTGCTCCGTATCTTTCTTTATCCCGAAATCGATGACCTGGTTCAGGATCGCAATGATGCTGTTCAGGTCTTCTCTTTTGGAAAGATCCTGATTAAGGTCTACACCGATCACGATATCGATCCCTTTATCCTTTAAAGGTTTTGAAGGATAGTTGACGGTCATGGCTCCGTCGATATAAATGCTGTCATTAATTTTTACCGGATCCATAAGTGAGGGAAAAGCGGAACTCGCCATGATGGATTGTACCAAATCTCCTTTTTCAAAAATCTGCATTTTGCCGCTTTCCAGATTCGTGGCCACACACATAAAGGGAATCGGAAGTTTGGAGAAATCTTCGATATTGGAAACGTTTTTGAAAAGTTCTTTCAGGAGGTAAACATTTTTCTGTCCGGAACTGATGGAAGAGGGAAGGTTGATCTTTCCGTTTTTCAGCGGAATGGATAAAAGGTATTTATCCACCGATTTGTTGAAGAAGGTTGTTTCCTGGCGTTTGGCTTTCGGATCCGTTATCAGGGAATAGAAATCGGTATCCATAACGATCTTTTCGATTTCCTTTCCGGAATATCCGGAAGCATAGAGTCCGCCGACAATCGCCCCCATACTGGTTCCGGCAATATAATCTACCTTTACGCCTAAAGAATCCAATACTTTAAGAACGCCGACATGAGAAAATCCTTTAGCTCCTCCGCCGGCCAGCGAAAGACCGATTCTGGGATTTTTGGGAATCACCAGATCTTTTTTTATCTGGGACTGGATGAAGAGCAGTTGAAATGCAAATAAAATAATCAGGAACTTTCTCATAATTGTGTGGCTTAATCTTTTACATAAATCCGTTTTACACGGGGCGAAATAGAAGTCAGAACTTCATAGGTAATGGTTTGGCAGTAGGCTGCAAATTCCTTTAAGGTAGGCTTTGCATTAAATATCGTTACAGCGTCTCCTTCTTTTACATGGGGAATATGATCGACCTTAACCATCATCATATCCATACAGATGCTTCCGACAATAGGAGCCAGGGTCTTATTAATTCCCACGTTTCCTACCTGGTTGCCGATCAGTCTCGGGATTCCGTCTGCATATCCTACGGGAATGGTGGCTATCTTTGTCTGATGGTCTGCTTTAAACCGGCGGCTGTAACCTACGGACTCTCCGCTTTGTACTTCCGATATCTGGGAAATAACGGTTTTGAAACTTACCACCGGGCGCAGCTGTTTTTGTATTTCACTATTGGGTGATTCTCCCAGCATCCCAATGCCGATTCTTACCATATCGAACTGGTAACCGGTATAAGAAGTTATTCCTGAAGAATTTAAAATATGCCGGATCGGAGTATAGCCCAGCTTTTCTATGATATACGATGAATTTCTTTCAAATGTTTTTAATTGATTCTGGGTAAATTCTTTTTCCTGCGGCAGATCCGAAGATGAAAGATGGCTGAAGATACTCTTTACCCTGACATTTATTGAATTTAAAGTACTGCTTAGCTGATCCAGCTCATCTTCTTTAAAACCAAGACGGTGCATTCCCGTTTCCAGCTTGATATGAACCGGATATTTTTTATCATAACCGGATTTTTGAACGGCGTTGTAAAACAATTCCAATACACGGAAACTGTAGATTTCCGGTTCCAGATTATAGGCAATGACGGTTTCATAGCTGTGCTGCTCCGGATTCATCACAACGATCGGTACGGTGATCCCTTTCTTCCGCAGTTCCACGCCTTCATCTGCAAAAGCAACCCCTAAATAATCAATATGATGATGCTGCAGAAACTCGGAGATCTCATAGCTCCCCAACCCGTAGGCATTTGCTTTTACCATGGCCATCATCTTCGTAGAAGGTTTAAGCAGGGATTTATGGTAATTGATATTATGGAGAATGGCGTTTAAATTGATTTCCAGCACCGTGTCGTGCTTTCTCAGCTCAAGAATGTCTTTTAATTTTTCAATTTCAAATTTTCTTGCCCCTTTCAATAATACCAGCTGATTTTCCAGCTCATTAAGGTGTTTACTGTCAATGAGTTCCCGGGTATTAATAAAAGTTTCGGTTTTAGCTTTAAATAATTCACTGAATTTTGATATTTCATCCCCGATCAGGAAAACGGAATCAAATTGCTGTTCGTTCACCAGGTCGGAAACTTCTTCATAAAGTTCTTTTGAATTTGAATTCACCCCCAGGATGTCGGTCAGTACCAGCGATTTTTTCGGCTTTTTATATTCGTTAAGAAATTGAAGTGCTGTTTTCAGGGAATCGAGATCAAGATTGAAAGAATCATTGATGACGATATTTCCTCTTATGCCTTCAATGGACTCAAGCCTCATTTCAACGGCCTTCAGCGCGTTGATTTTTTCGACGATCTCCTGATTTCCGATATTCAGCTCCTTTAATACTGTAATAAGCGCTAAAACATTCGTTAATGTCGCTTCGTCTCTCTGATGCACGGGAAATGAAATTTCTTCACCGAAACAATGCACCACAACATCTTCATTTTTTTGAATATTGTTTTTATAGCGGATCTGGTTGTGTTCGCCAAAACCGTAAGCAATTAATTTCTTACCGGTATATTGTTCTTTGATTTTTTTCTCAACCAACGGATGATCGCCATTATAAATAATCACCTCAGAATTTCGGAAGAGCTTAATCTTTTCATCTATCAGTTCTTCTTCTGAGCTGAAATTGGCCAGATGGGCAGTCCCGATATGGGTAAGCAGTCCGATCTGAGGATGAAAAACGGATTCCAGTGTTTCCATTTCTTCCGGCCGGGAAATCCCGACTTCAAAGATTCCCAGCTTGTGAGAACCGTTGATCTGAAGGAGCGATAGGGGAAGCCCGATCTGCGAATTGAAACTTTTCGGGCTTTTTACTGTAGGAAACTCATTCCAGAGACATTGGTACAGCCATTCCTTTAAAATGGTTTTTCCGTTGCTGCCGGTAATTCCTATGGATTTTAAATGAGAATGTTCAAAATGGTACCGGGCTAATTTCTGAAGAAATCCTACTGCATCCTCTACAATAATCCAGGTAATATTTTCAAACTGCGGATCATGATGTTCGGAAATAATAATTTCGATGCCGCGGTCAATAGCCGACTCTATAAATTTTTCGCCGGAATTTTTAGACGTATTGATGGCGATAAACGCCGTGTTTTTGGTAGAATAAATAATCCTGCTATCGAAAGCAATATTCCGGATGATTAAATCTCCGTTTCCTATAACCTTTGCATGGGTGATCCTTGCAATATCTTTTCCAGTATAATTCATTTATAAATCGTCTATGATAAATTTTTTGTCTTCATCCTGATAATTATTATATAAACGTAATATCTTCAGGAAGTCCGTTTCTAACTTATAAATAAGCGTTGTCTGTTCGGTAATTAAAAGCTTATGATAGCCGGGAAATTTTTCCAATTTTTGAAAGATTACCTTCTTGTCAAGGATCAATCCTATTTTATGATTTAGAATGTTGATGAAATTCCTATATTCTCTGTAAGAAAATCTGTTCCCGATATAATCTTCTATCTGTTCCAAGTCTTGCAAGGCAAATTTAGACCACCTTATTTCCATATTTTTTCACAAAGCGTTCTTCAGAAAGTTTCATTACTTCATCATGGGAATAGTAAATTCCGTTCTCAAAATCTTTTTCTGCCTCTTCAAGAGATTGCAGAAGTGATTTTTCCGGTTCAATAATCTCCGCAATCCTAAGCAGTTCTTCCGGAAGAAATTTTTTCTCTTTCATTTTCCGGAAAAAGGTGGGTTCGGAAATCCCGCTCTTTTCAATAATGTATTTCATTTTGAACGGCGAATTTTTCAGAATCTCATCAATGGAATTGCTGATTTTTATATAATTTTTGATTTCCAATATCATTTTCCGATAGTTTTTACTATTAAAATTTATGCAAAAATACGGATAAAATGTGATATTGAATTAGTTTTTATCTAAAACTTCATCCACGAAAACCCTTCGGCTCACTGCTTCGTAAGCTTCTGTCTCTCCGAGTTCTACCAGGTCTTTGCCTTCGGAAATCCTCATCGAATAATTGGCAAGGTTTCCGGTCCTTCTGCAGATGGCATGTACCTTTGTAACATATTCCGCAGTGGCCATCAAATTGGGCATGGGTCCGAAGGGTCTTCCGAGGAAATCCATATCCAGCCCGGCAATTACCACCCGGACGCCGCTGTTGGCAAGCTGATTGGCGATATACACAATACTTTCATCAAAAAACTGGGCTTCATCTATTCCTACGACATGGCAGTTGGAGGCCAGCAGCAGGATCTCGCTGGGGTTTTCCACCGATGTGCTGCGGATCTTATTCTGATTATGGGAAACCACGTCTTCATCCGAATATCTCGTATCCAGTTTCGGTTTAAAAATTTCCACATTCTGTCCCGCCATTTCGGCTCTTCTCAGCCTCCGGATCAGCTCTTCGGTTTTTCCGGAAAACATTGAGCCACAAATTACTTCCATCCAACCGCTTTGTTTGGAATGATTAATTGTATTTTCTAAAAACATTTGTTAAATTAGCCGTATATTTTCAAGATCAAAAGTAAGCAATTTTAACAAGATTCTTTTATGCAGAACATCCAAGATTTAAAGGAAAAGATTTTTTTTGAATCCAGGAATATCATTGGTATTCTGGACAAAGTAAGCCATGTGGACGAGCTTTCGTCCAAGCTGGATCTTGTAGAAGAGCTGGCCGAAAGAATTTCTTTCCTGCGTCTGCTGGAAAAGAATATCGCCTATTTCGGAGGTGAAAATTTTTCGACGGTAACGGAAAATAACGAAAATTTTTACCGATCCGGTGAAAATGATGAAGTAACGGAAGAGGAAGCGATTTTCAACAATGAACTGAATGAAATTAATGAAAAAGAACCCGGAAGCTACTCGGATCAGGTGACTGAAGAAGAGGCGATTTTCAATAATCAGCTCAATGAAATTGTAGAAGAAGAACTTCACGAAACTTTGGTTAATTTTGCAGAGGAAAATAAAGAAGCGGATGTTCAGGAAGTACTGAATGAGAATCTGGCTGTTTCTAACGAGGATCCAACCAAGGGTAATTTTCCGGATAATAAAGAAACTTCTGCTGAATCTGACAGTGATATCCATGGAGAAATATCCAATGAGGAAAAGACGGAGGAAGAAGCTATTTTCAATAATCAGTTGAATGAAATCGATGAATTTGAAAATGAAATTTCGGATAACGACGGAGAAATTCTAAATTCCTTTGAGGAAGAAGAAAGAATCCTGAACAATTATGAATCTTCTTCGGAACAGGAAGAACATCCTTCGGAAGAAACCCATGACCCGCTGTTGTCAACCCAAATGATGGAACAGGGAGAAATGGCCAGCGATACTTCCGGTGCGGAAAATATCGTAAACGATCTTAAAAACGAAGCGGCACAGGAAGAGAAGCAGGAAGAATCCGCTTTGGCAGAACATAATGACAGAAGGAAAATTGTAGATATTGAGCCGCCGGTTTCCGAAGATAAAGAAGAAAAAAAATCGGATGAAAGCTTTGAGAGCCTTGAGGCATACCATGCTTACAATCATGATAAAAAAATAAAACTGGCCAATATAAGAGGCCTGAAAGCCGTGCAGTCGCTTTTTGACGATGATCATGCTGAAAGGGAAATGCCGGCGGAAAAACCAGCTCCCGGAGAGAAGAAAGAAGAGACCGGAAGCATTTTAAAAACCAATATGCCGATGGATTTTATGGAAGCGGAAAAGAAAAAGCCTGAGTTTAAATTGGATTTAAATGACCGGATTGCCTTTTCCAAAACCCTGTTCGGAGGAAGCCAGTCTGAGCTGAATGAAGTAGTGGCCAATCTCAACAGCTTTAAAACGCTGGAAGAGGCTAAAGAATACCTGAGCGATCTCTATTATTCCAGAAAATGGAACAGGGTGGACGAATATGCCCAGAGGCTTTGGATATTGGTGGAAAATAAATTTTTATAAACGTAATTTTGAGCGGAATCCTATATTTTGTTCCCACGCCGGTCGGGAACCTGGAAGATATGACCTTCAGAGCGGTAAATGTCCTGAAAGAGGTTGATTATATTTTGTGTGAAGACACCCGGACTTCCGGAATTCTATTAAAACATTTTGAGATTTCAAAGCCCTTGAAATCCTACCATCTGCATAACGAGCATCAGGCTACCGAAAAGGTGATTGCCGATCTTAAAAACGGCCAGAACATCGCCATTATTACCGATGCGGGAACGCCCGGAATTTCAGATCCCGGCTATCTGCTGGCCAAGGCAGGTTCGGACCATCATATTGAAATGATCTGTCTTCCCGGAGCTACAGCATTTGTTCCGGCACTCGTGGTTTCAGGACTGCCGAATAACGAATTCCTGTTCGCCGGATTTCTTCCCCAGAAAAAGGGACGCCAGACCAGGCTGAAACAGCTTGCAGAAGAAAAAAAGACCATCGTTCTTTACGAAAGCCCGCACAAGATCAATACCACCCTGGAGCAGATCCGGGAATTTTTCGGTGAGGAAACCAAAGCGAGCCTGAGCCGTGAAATCTCCAAGAAATTTGAAGAAACCAAACGCGGAACAATTCTTGAACTCATTGAATTTTCAAAAAGCAAAACCTTAAAAGGCGAAATTGTCCTCATCGTAAATAATTCCATTTAATTGAAAAAATTAATTTTCGTCCTGTTTTCGTCGGTCTGCCTCGGACAGACGGATCAGTACAAGCAGATCCTGTTAACCAGAAAACTGGGCAAAGAAGTCCGTTCCTATTCCAAAGGTTACGGGATATTTACCGATGCTAAGACCGGAAAGGCAGGAATTGTGGATTCGCTGGGGAATATCACGTTTAATTATCCGGTAAAGAGCGAAATTTCACCTCTCTGGAAAAACAGGTTTGTTCTGAAAGCGAAAGCCGGAAAAGATAACGGAAAAACAGCGGTTATCGATGCCGGAGGAAAAGAAATTATCCCGATGGATCTGTTCAAATTCAGGACCTGGGAAAACAAAGACCGGCTGATTTATACGAAACGGGGAAAAGATGTGGTCTATGATTTTAACGGAAAAGAAATTATTCCCTTTTCGGAAAAAATCGTCTTTGGAAGTGAAAACAGGTTTTTCGTGAAAAATAATGGCACCTGGCTGATCTATGATTTCGGCGGCAAGAAAGTTTCCGATCGCGAATTTATGGAGGATCTGCGTTTTTACAAGGGAAGGGCTTATCTTACGCAAGGGGAAAAATCTGGCGAAGTGATTGATAATGACGGAAAAACCCTCAGTACAATTTCCGGTCATAACGTAGACAACATCAATGCATTTCCTTATCTGATTACACTGGATGCTTCAAAGGAAAGATATGGGATCATTGATGATCAAGAGAAAGTAATTGCTGATGAAACATACGAGCAGGCTTTTGTAGGAAGAGAGTACATTTATCTTACCAAAGATAATAAAGTGAGCATCTTTTCAAAGAGAGAAGGGAAGCTGTATGATCTTGATTACCATTATGTAAACCCTCTCTTTAACGGTCTTTTCAAAACTTCGCAGGACCAGACAAATCCGAAGACTGCCGTGGTGCGCCTGAATGGGGAAATTGTTTTCCCAAAAGAATACGACAGGGTAGAAGGCCTTACCATTTCCGGCGGTAAATATCTGTACCTGAGAAAAGAAGAGGAAGAAAAAATTTTAGATAAAGATTTAAAAAATATTCTGAATGACGACTATGGAATCGAAAAAATATTCCCGAATGCCCTCATTCTGAACCGAAATGATACCTATTATACCTTTTCTCCAAAAACCGGGCATTATAAAGAATTAAAAGCCCTTAGAGAAATCAGGGAATCGGAACTTTATCCTGCACTTGTCGGGAAAAACACCGATAACCTCTACGGAATGATGGATGAAAACGGTAACGAGATGGTTCCTTTTATTTATGATGACATTACCACTTTCCTGGGAGCCGATGAATTCATCGTAAAGAAAAACAACAAATTCGGCGTTACCAACCATCAGAATGAACCTCTTACAGAAATCATTTACGATAAATTTATTCACGATAAAAAAGGCATCAGGCTTACGAAAGGCAAAGCATCCGAGTTCATTTATTTTACCGAACAGAAGGACCGGAATTTTACCGATTAATCAACCGTAATAGGTTTATGACAAAAAACAGCTGAAAAATTTTGCTAAAAGAGTGATTTAAAATGCAATGAACAACATTTTATAATATCTTTGCGCACTGTAAACTCAATAATAGATATTAGCCGGATTTCAGGAGGCGAATAGATTATAAAGTAAATAATTGTCATATATATGAAACTATTAGAAGGAAAAGTAGCGCTAATAACGGGAGCTACACGAGGAATCGGTAAAGGAATTGCTGAAATGTATGCCCAGCAGGGAGCAAAAGTAGCATTTACTTATGCCGGATCGGTAGACAAAGCTAGGGAATTAGAAGCAGCTTTAAGTTCTGTAACGCAAATTAAAGGATACCAGTCGGACGCATCGGATTTTGAGGCTGCGCAAACTTTAGTGGATGAAGTGATCGCTGAGTTTGGTAAAATTGATATTCTGATCAACAATGCAGGAATCACAAAAGACAATCTGCTGTTGAGAATGTCTAAAGAAGACTGGGACAAAGTAATCAATGTGAACCTGGATTCGGTATTCAACCTTACAAAAGCGGTAATCAAGCCGATGATGAAGGCGAAAGCAGGATCAATTATCAATATGACTTCAGTAGTAGGGATCAGCGGAAATGCAGGCCAGGCCAATTATGCGGCTTCCAAGGCTGGCGTGATCGGATTTACCAAATCGGTAGCTTTGGAATTAGGTTCCAGAAATATCCGTTGCAACGCCGTTGCTCCCGGGTTCATCCAGACTGAAATGACGGATACTTTGGACGAAAAAACGAAAGAAAAATGGAATGAATCCATCCCATTGAAAAAGCTCGGTCAGCCTCAAGATATTGCCAATGCCTGCGTATTTTTAGGAAGTGAAATGGCTTCTTATATTACAGGTCAGACCTTAAATGTGGATGGAGGTATGCTAACATAAGAATTTATTCTTAATAAAATATAACGAAAATCCGTCGCTATTGCGACGGATTTTATGTTTTAAATTTATCAGAAAATAGCTTTAAATATATTTCCTGAATCTTCAGTCTTTAAATACCTGGTTTTCCTGTTCCTGAACCCTGATGAACGTTGTTCTCTTCGACAGTTCTTTTAGTTTTGAAGCCCCGACATAAGTGCAGGTAGAGCGTACGCCGCCGAGGATATCTTTTACTGTTTCGGAAACCGGACCCTTATAAGCTACTTTCACTGTTTTCCCTTCGGACGCGCGATATTCCGCAACCCCTCCGGAATGCTTGTCCATGGCTGTTTTGGAGCTCATGCCATAGAAAAGCCGGTATCTCTTGCTGTTTTCCTCTACAATTTCCCCTCCGCTTTCGTCATGCCCGGCAAACATGCCTCCCAGCATCACGAAATCGGCACCTCCGCCGAAGGCTTTGGCCACATCGCCCGGAACTTTACATCCGCCGTCTGCAATAATATGGCCTCCCAATCCGTGGGCAGCATCGGAACATTCGATAATCGCGGAAAGCTGAGGATATCCTACACCGGTTTTTACCCGGGTCGTGCAGACCGAACCCGGACCGATTCCGACTTTAATGATGTCTGCACCCACCAGAAGGAGCTCTTCTACCATTTCCCCGGTGACTACATTTCCGGCCATGATAATTTTATCCGGAAAATTAGCCCTTGCCTTCTTCACAAATTCCACAAAATGCTCGGAATAACCATTGGCTACATCAATGCAGAGAAACTCGATTTTTGGGTGCAATTCAAGGATTCTTCCCAGTTTTTCTTCATCGGCTTTTCCTGTTCCGGTGCTTAAGGCAATATATTGATGAATGTCTTCAGGCTGGCTGTTTAGAAATTCCGTCCATTCTTCTACCGAATAATGCTTATGGACAGCGGTAATAATCTTTTCTTTAGCCAGTTCCACTGCCATTTCAAAAGTTCCCACCGTATCCATATTGGCCGCAATCACCGGGATTCCTTTCCACTTTTTACGGGTATGCTTAAAGGTAAATTCTCTTTCCAGATCAACTTCCGAACGGGATTTCAAAGTAGAACGCTTCGGACGAAACATTACATCTTTAAATCCCAGTTTAATATCATATTCTATTCTCATATTTGGAAAATTATTTTACTTAAATGTATGAAAAAACTTTGATTGAACTCTTTCGGATCAGGATTGAATTTCACGAAAAACATTTCTGTACCTCAGGAAGTTTATCTTTGGAAGCAGTACCTGATCGTGTTCTGTCTTTAAAAATCCTTAATAAAATGCTTCCGGTTTTAATTAAAAACAATACTTTTGAAACCATGGATTTTCCCGTAACCTTTCACCTTTTTGGCAAAACCGTACTTGCCCATCCGCTTTTTGAAGCATTGGGGATGTTTATCGGGATGCGCTATTATTTTTATTTAAAAAGAAAATCCGCCGAAAAGGTCTCTTTCAATGTTTCGGCTGCCGTTTTGATCGGAGCAACAGCGGGCGCCTTATTCGGTTCCAAACTGATCGGGAATCTGGAAAATCCTTACAGGATGTTTGACCATTTTGATTTTAAAACGGTCTGGACCAATAATACGATTGTGGGCGGGCTGGCGTTCGGCCTGATGGGCGTGGAACTGGCAAAAAAAACAGTTGGCCATAAAGAAAGCACCGGTGACCTGATCGTTTTTCCGTTGATGCTGGCCATGATCATCGGAAGGATCGGCTGCTTTCTTACCGGGATTTATGAAGAAACCTACGGTGTTCCCACCGATTTTATTTTCGGGATGCATCTTGGCGACCAGTACCTGAGGCATCCGGTAGCACTGTACGAAATTGCTTTTCTGATTCTGCTCTGGGTTCTTTTAAAACTTATTCAAAAGAAAAAAATCTATCCTTCAGGCTTTGTTTTCCAGGTCTTTATGCTGAGTTACTTCACCTTCAGGTTCCTGCTGGATTTCATTAAGCCGAGACTGGAAATTATCGGGAATCTGGGAACCATTCAGATCGTATGTCTTTGTGTAATTATTTATTACATTTATAAAATAAAAAATACCATCCGCTTTATTCACCATAAAAACAAAACTTATGAAAACCCTTACCCTGTTGGAAGTAGGTAATCTCGGAGGCCTGGTCCTGATGATTATTCTGATCATTCTGTTTGTAGCTTCTATTTTCTCTCTTATTGTAACTTTGATCGTCAAGGTTGTTTACGAATCGAAAGACAACCGGAAATTTTCCAGAAAACAATTTATTCAGACGATGCTGATCTGTATGTTGTTCTGCGGACTGGTAAGTGGGTTTATCTGTGGAGGAGGAATTTAAACTGAAATTATGCCGGTAAGAAACTATACGTATTACGACTACACCATCAGCCTGTGTCCTGAATGCCTGAAAAGGGTAGGTGCTAAAATTATTATTGAGGACGAAGCGGTTTTCATGACCAAACGATGCCTTGATCACGGGTTTTTCAAAACCAAAATTGCTTCCGATGTCCATTACTACAAGAATATCAGGAATTACAACAAAGCGTCGGAAATGCCGGTTCATTTCGGGACGGAAGTGGAGTATGGCTGTCCTTACGATTGCGGCTTGTGTGTAGACCATGAGCAGCACAGCTGTCTTTCGATTGTGGAAGTAACGGACCGCTGCAACCTGACCTGTCCGACCTGCTATGCCATGTCTTCCCCGCATTACGGAAGCCACCGGAGCCTGGAAGAAATAGAGGCGATGTTCGATATTATCGTTAAAAACGAAGGGGAGCCCGATGTGGTCCAGATCAGTGGCGGAGAGCCGACGATCCATCCCGAGTTTTTTAAAATCATGGATATTGCCAAATCAAAACCCATTAAGCATCTGATGCTGAATACCAATGGGGTAAGGATTGCCAATGATCCCGGATTTGCCGAAAAACTGGCGGCCTACGCACCGGAATTCGAAGTTTATCTCCAGTTCGATTCCTTTAAACCCGAAGTTCTGCAGGACTTCAGGGGAAAGGATCTTACCGATGTCCGGATGAAGGCTTTAGAGAAATTAAATGCTTTGAATCTTTCCACGACCCTTGTAATCGTTCTTCAGAAAGGAAAAAATATCGACGAGATCGGAAAAATCATTGAATTTGCCTTAAAACAGAAGTGTGTCCGCGGGATTACCTTCCAGCCGGTGGAAATTGCCGGAAGAAACCGCGATGATTCAGCACATGAAAAAATTACGTTAACGGAAGTAAGACAGGAAATCTTAAACCAGTTTCCGCTGCTGAATTCAGATGATCTGATTCCGGTTCCTTGTAACCCGGATGCTCTGGCGATGGGATATATCCTGAAGCTGGAAGGGGAAACCATTCCTTTAACCCGGTACATCAATCCTGCTGATCTGCTGAACAATGAAACCCGGAATACCATCGTTTACGAACAGGATACCGGATTGCAGATGCAGCTGCTGGATATTTTCAGTACAGGGATTTCCGTAGATAAAGTGCAGCCTAAAGTCAACCAGTTATTGTGTTGTCTTCCTGAGGTTTCCGCACCCAATCTGGATTACGACAACCTGTTCAGGATCATCATCATGAACTTTATGGATGCCCACGATTTTGATGTACGGGCGGTAAAAAAATCCTGCGTCCATATTGTAAACAAAGATTTAAAACTTATTCCGTTTGAAACGATGAATCTTTTTTACAGGGACGATAAAAGCAAATACCTGGAAGAATTGAGAAAAGAGGATAAAGTGTTGTTCTGATCTCTATCATAATTAATGATATAAGACTCTGAAGCATCAAGAAAAATTAAAAATCGATCCGTTAAAAAATTCCCACCGTTTGAAGCACGAGAAAATATTGATTAAAAACAAATGTTGAATTCGAGAAAGTCATGGGAATTTTAGGATAGAGTTTTAATTTTTAGCCTTCAGTTTCCGGGACTTGAGTTTTCATTCTTTTATTTCAAAACAAAAGAACATGGTCTCACAAAAGAAAAAAGGCGAAAATCTTCGCCTTTTTTCTTTTGTTTAATCAAATTTCATCACTTCATTCAGTGTATTCATATATTCATAGGCCGTAAGGTCGAACTTTACCGGGACAATAGAGATATATCCGTTCGCCAAAGCGGTTTCATCGGCATCTTCGGATTCATCCATATTATTGAAATAGCCGGTCAGCCAGTAATACTTTTTACCGTGTGGATTTACCCTTTCATCAAAGCTTTCTTCCCATTTGGCATGTGCCTGCTTGCAGACTTTTACGCCTTTGATCTCTTCTTTCATAAGCTTAGGAATGTTTACATTGAGAACAATTCCTTTCGGCATCGGGTTTTCCAGGGTTCTTTTAACGATATTCTGAATGTATTCTTTGGCTTGGGTAAAATCGGCTTCCCAGCTGAAATCCAATAAAGAGAATCCAATCGCAGGTAGATTTTCCACACCGGCTTCCACGGCAGCGGACATCGTCCCCGAATAGATCACATTGATGGATGAATTCGCCCCGTGATTGATCCCGGAAACCACAATATCCGGTCTTCGCGGCAGAATTTTATCAAGTGCCATCTTTACGCAGTCTACCGGTGTTCCGCTACAGGAAAAATCGGTCTGCGGGCCGTCCAGCTGTACTTCTTCGTAGCTTAGCGTAGAATTAATGGTAATGGCGTGCCCTTTGCCGCTTTGAGGAGAATTGGGCGCTACCACCACCACTTCTCCGATTTCGTTCATAAAACTGACAAGGTTTCTGATACCCGGTGCTGTAATTCCGTCGTCATTCGTTACCAGAATAAGAGGTCTTTCCATAAATGTATTTAATTTTAACAAATATACTATAAAAGCTTTTCTTTAAAAACCTTTGGATTTAAATATTATCTGAACATAATGCGATGTTGTTTAAATGAACCTGAATACCGTTTTTATTTGTCATAACAATGAATATCTTGCCGGTATTATACAGGTTTACATTTATTTTTATTATTCAGAATCCAGGCCAGAAAATTTCAATCATAAGTTTTTAATTTTATGATTTATTCTTTTTATTCTGAATTTTAACAGTCTGAATTGATAAAAAATGCCATATTAATAAAATCTCTTAAAAGTAATTGTTAATTGCAAATAAGGTATTAAATTTGATAGTTTGTAACGGTGCCGGAAAAAAGACGACCCATCAAACAACTTTTTTAAAAAATTAATAAAATACATTACAGATTTATGTGGAAAAATTTTAAGCTGAATAAATTTTTACTCCTGATTCCATTAACAAGTCTAATGTTTTGTTTCAACTCGCCAAAGAATGATGACGAAAAGATGCAGACGATAATGGTGAGCGTAAAGAATACACTTTCTTATTTGCACTATAGCCCGAAACCGATCAATGATGCATACTCCAAAGATGTTTACAAGCATTATTTCGAATTGGTGGATCCCGGCAAAAGATACTTTATCCAGTCGGATATGGATGAGTTCGGCAAGCATGAGACCAAGCTGGACGATTACATCAACCAGGGCGACCTGACGTTTTATAAGCTTACCATCGACCGGCTTTACCAAAGGGTAGACGAAATCGATAAAATTACCCAGGATATTTTCAGTAAACCGATTAACCTGGAAGAAGATGAAACGCTGATTTTAGAGCCTAAAGTGAAAAAAGTTCCGGCCAATAAGCAGGAACAGTACAATGAATGGAAAAAGTTCATCAAATACAATATCCTTCAGGAAATTGAATCGATGAACAGCAAAGAAGAAGCTCAGAAAGAGAAGAAGGATTCCGTACAGAAATACAACCTGAAAGATACCATCAAATATCAGCCGCTTGCAGCCGACCAGAAGCTGAAAAAAGCAACGGATGAGGTGAAGGATCTGGTGAAGGAAACGTTTACGAGATTCAAGAAGAGAAAGAAAATGGATTGGTTTACAGTATATATGAATGCTTATACTGAAGTTTTCGATCCGCATACCAATTATTATTCCCCGAAAGACAAAGAAGATTTCGATACCAATTTCACCGGAAAAGTAATTGGGATCGGGGCGATCATCCAGGAGAAAAAAGGGAATCTGTATCTGGGAGCCCTTACCATCGGAGCACCGGCATGGAAATCCAAGCAGCTTTCCGAAGGCGATAAGATCCTGAAAGTAAGATCCAAGCCTAAAGAAGATGCGGTAAATGTCGTAGGAATGCTTTCTGACGAAGCCGTACGGTTGATCAGAGGAGAAAAAGGGACACCGGTAACCCTTACCGTTCAGAAAAAAGACGGAACAATAAAAGACGTAACCATGATCCGTGAAGAGGTTGCCATTGAGGATACGTTCGCTAGGAGCATCGTGGTCAATTCTCCGAACGGTAAAAAGTACGGATTCATCAATCTGCCGAGCTTTAATGCAGATTTTGAAAACCCGAACGGCAGAAATGCTTCTGACGATATTAAAAATGAAATCGTTAAACTGAAAGGCCAAAGAATCCAGGGAATTGTTCTGGATCTCAGAAATAACGGAGGAGGATCTTTAACGGAAGTAGGGGACATCATGGGACTGTTTATGCAGGCCGGACCTTATGTTCAGGTAAAAGACGGTAATGGAAAAATCCAGACTTTAAAGAACAAAAATGAGACTCCGGTATGGACAGGTCCGTTGGTGATTATGCAAAACGAACTGTCTGCTTCGGCATCGGAAATCTTAGCCGGGGTAATGCAGGATTACGGAAGAGCCATGATTATCGGTTCGCCTCAATCCTTCGGAAAAGGAACGGTACAGACTTTTGTGGATCTTAACCGTTTCCTGAATACAGAAGATGATTTCGGATCCCTTAAGCTTACCATCCAGAAATTCTACAGGATCACGGGAGAATCTACGCAGAGAAAAGGGATTGTTTCCGATATTCAGATGAAAGACTTCTTTACTTATGCCGAGGTAGGGGAACGATATGACGAATACGCTCTTGCGTGGGATAAAATTCCTTCCACCAGCTTCCAGAAACTGAATTATTTCAACATCCAGGCTTTGGAGAAAGCCAGCAACGACAGAATGGCGAAGAATGCGAAATACCAGCTTCTGCTGGAGTCGGCACAATGGAGAGAGAAACTCGATAAAGAAGAAACGATTACGCTGAACATTAATAAATTCAACGAATTGATGAAGCAGAGAAAAGCGCAGATCGAAAAATTCAAGTCGCTGACGAAATTTGAAAACGGACTTCAGTTTACCCTGTATCAGAACGAAATAGAAAGGGAGAAAAAAGACGAAGCTTTTAAAAAGAAATCTGAGATCTGGATTAAAAACCTTAAAAAAGACCTTTACCTTCAGGAAGCAATGAACATCATTGCCGACATGAGTGCAAAATCTTAAATACAGGACCGCTGATGAAAGTCAGCGGTTTTTTTATGTCCGGTAATGATCTGCTCTTATTCGGAAAACTTCTTAAATTTGAATCATCATAAAAACATAAAATAGCAGAATAACAGATGGAAAACAATTTGGAAAATTTATCGGATTTTATATTTTATCAGTCGCAGGATGGTAAAATAAAGGTACAGGTAATAGTAGATAAAAACGATGAAACGATCTGGGCATCGCAAAGTTCGATAGGAGCCATTTTTAATACCTCAAAACAAAATATCAGCTATCATCTTAATAATATTTTTGAAGAAGAAGAACTTATTAAAGATTCAACTGTCAAAGAAATTTTGACAGTTCAAAAAGAAGGTTCAAGAAATGTTCAGAGAGCGATAGAATTTTACAATCTTGACGCCATCATTTCCGTAGGATATCGTGTAAATTCTTATCAGGCAACCCAATTCAGAAAATGGGCAACCTCTGTTTTAAAAGAGTACCTGATTAAAGGATTTGCTTTAGATGATGAGCGGTTGAAACAGGGAAACCAGTTATTTGGTAAAGATTATTTTTCGGAATTACTTGAAAGAATCAGAGAAATCCGCGCAAGCGAACGACTATTTTACCAAAAGATTACGGATATTTATGCTACAGCTATTGATTATGATGTTCAATCGCCCCTTACTAAGGAATTTTATGCAACGGTACAGAATAAACTTCATTGGGCAATTCACAACCATACAGCGGCGGAACTCATCAGTCTCAGAGCCGATGCTGCCAAACCCAATATGGGACTTACCTCCTGGAAAAATGAAAAGAGTGGAGGTAAAATATTGAAAACTGATGTTTCTGTTGCTAAAAATTATTTGAATGAAGATGAATTGAGAGAACTCAATACCATCGTAACCATGTACCTGGATTTTGCAGAGAACATGGCCAGGAGGCAGAAAGAAATGAAAATGACAGATTGGATCAGCAGGCTGGATAGTTTCCTTTCCTTTAACGAATATGATCTATTGAAAGATTCGGGTAAAGTATCTTCTTCCATAGCTAAAAAATTGGCAGAAACGCAATACGAGAAATTTAGAACCATTCAAGATCGGGAATACAAATCTGATTTTGACAGAATGATCCACTCAACAAGGATTTCAGATAATACCCCAAAAACTTTGAAAGCCGGAAAAAAGGGAAATGCCTGAAAGGATTACCACATTTTGGCTCAAAATAAAAATCGCTAATAATACTAGCGATTTTTATTTTAAAGTGAATGGATTACTTAATCTCCACACAACCCACTCTTCCTCCGGCATTTCCGGTCGGCTGGGTATGGAAATCATCGGCTGCGGCATGAATGATCAGTCCTTTTCCGATAATGTTTTTGGAGGCGTCCGTACAGCCTAGGCACCATTTATCGGTTTTGAAGGTCAGCATCGCATTTCCGCTTGCGTCAGCGGTAAGGTTGCCGATGTCTCCCATGTGGAAGTGTTCGGCGCCCCATTTTCCATGGTCGTCTTTGGCCGGGTTCCAGTGTCCTCCGGTTGAGGTTCCGTCTGCTGCCGAGCAGTCACCTTTTTCATGGATGTGTACGGCATGGATCCCCGGGGTAAGGTTGGTGACATTGAGTTTCATCACAACTTCGTTGCCTTTCTGAGTGAATTTAGCCGTTCCTCCCGTTTGGGTGTTGCTTTTAGACAGTACCGGATACGTATTCGTGGTTCCACAGGAAACCGCAAAAAGAGCGCAGCCCGCCATTAAGGCTAATGTTTTACTTTTCATTGTTTAAATGTTTTAAAGTGATTGTAGGATAAATTTAATAAAGATTTACCGAAAAGTTTCACAATCAAAGGATTTTTTACAGAATAGCAACAAAAGACAAGCTTCTTTCTTTCGGACTTTATACATTTGCGCCAAACGCTTTGGAACGTGGAAGAGTACAAAAAGAGAATTGTAAAAGTCATCCGGTATATCGATGACCATCTGGACACCGAGCTGTCACTACAGAAAATTGCTGAGGTCGGTGCTTATTCGCCGTTTCATTTTCACAGGATTTTCAGGCTTATTACGGGCGAAACGCTTCAGCAGTATATCAACAGGAAAAGAATGGAAAGATCGGCATTTTACCTGGCTCTAAGAAAGCAGTTAAGCTTAAAGGATATTTACCTTCAGTTCGGTTTTTCAAGTCATTCCGCTTTTACCAAAACCTTTAAAAACCATTACGGACATTCACCTTCGGCATTCCGAAAATCTGCGCCGGAACATTTTCACCAGATCCGCTTACAGGAAAGCAAGAACGGAAAGCCGATGCGGTTTTCAGCACCTACCTTTGCAACATCGAAAACCTGTTAAACTGGACAAAAATGAATTTAAAAATTAATGTTATCCATCTTCCTGAGATGAATCTGGCAGCCGTCATGAGCCTGGGAATTGCCCATGTAGAATCTTCTTATACCATTCTGATCGATTGGGCTAAAGAAAAAAATCTTTTTCCGCATGAAAATATAAAAATGATCTCGGTATATCATGACAGCTTCAAAGTAACGCCACCGGATAAAGTAAGAATCCATGCCTGCATGCTTCTAAACAAAAAAATGGAAAAGCAGGAAGGTGAAGTGTTTGCCGAAACCCTTGAAGCCGGAAAATTCATTATTGGGAACGGGGAAGTTACCGTGGATGATTTTGAGAAAAGCTGGGTTTCCCTTTTTCTGTGGATGAAAGAGCATGGCTATTCTGTCCGTAAAGCTTTCCCTTTTGAAATTTACCACACCAACTTCAAAGAATATCCGGAAGGGAAAATGATGGTGGATTTCTGTATTCCGGTTAATTAAAGTGAATGATCAATGGTCAATTCGCTTTACTAGTCAATTTATTTAAGATCATGCGTTAAATGCCAGAAGTTGCTGTTTATTAAAGGATTCCCTTAAATCATAAAATCACTGATTGTATTTTAATCTAAATTCCACTCCTTTGGAGGGGTGGCGAAAATTCATAGAATTTTTGAAGGGGGTGGTTAAAATGATGGGATTGTACTTAAAACAGGAAATCTGGTGATATTCAACTTATTTCAAGCCGTTATTGAGCGTGGGCTTAATTGGGCTCTGACTGATTATAAATGATTTAATTGATCATAAATACTTTGGCCATACAGTAGGCAAAAGAAACTTCCTGCATTCAGTCTTATTAACCTGATTCCACGCCAGGCTTACGTTTATATACTTTCTTAAGCTTATTTAATCCGGAATTACATTAAAAAATCAAATTTTACAGTTCAGCTTCCAAAACCGACGGCTCGGCAACAAAAATTTATTCTCCCTTGAATTTCGACCTACTTTTGAATCGAAATAGAAACCGCTATGAAAACAAAACTATTATTTCTCACCACCCTTTTATCTTTTACTTTCCATTTTGCGCAGATCAGAATCTCGGGGAAAGTAATCTACAAAAACGAAGGGGTAGGAGCGGTGAGCGTAACTTTAAAAGATACCTACGACGGAGCAACCACAGACGGTAATGGAAATTTCTCTTTTGAAACCTCCGAAAAAGGAAATCAAAACATCGTCTTCACAAGCCCGAAATATATACCGGCTGAAAAAGCCGTACTTATTGAAAACCAGGATCTGGTAGTCAATACCGAAATGAAAGAGCAGATCAGCGAGATCGACGCGGTAGTGATTTCCGTGGGTTCCATTGAAGCCAGTGATAAAAGAAGAGCGACTGCCGCTTTGACGCCGATGGATATTTATACAACGGCAGGTTCGCAGGGGCAAACCACTACCGGATACAAATTTTTACCGGGGGTACAGAACGCAGGAGAAAGCGAAGGACTTTTCGTAAGAGGAGGGACGGGTGCCGAAACCAAATTTTATATCGACGGTAACCTGGTGAACAACTATTTCAGCAGCTCGGTACCGGGACTGGCGGGAAGGGAGCGTTTCAATACCTCGATTTTCAAAGGAAGCGTATTTTCCAGCGGCGGCTATTCTGCGTTGTACGGACAGGCTTTGTCTTCGGTGCTGCTTTTGGAAAGCGTGGATATGCCTGACCAGAGTTCCTATTCCTTCAATATTTTCCCTTTTTCAGTAGGAGGAGATTACCAGCATCTTAATGAAAAAAAGACGTTCAGCTACGGAATCGATGCCAATGTTTCGGATCTGGGACTGGTAACTAAAGTGCTGGATTTTGAAACCGATTTCATTAAAGCACCGAGAAGCCTGTCAGTAAATGGGAATTTCAGGGTCAAAACAAAATCCGGCGGTTTACTGAAATATTACGGGAGCTTTGATGCCAATTCCTTAAAGGTTTCGCAGCCGAGCCTGGAGCAGAATTACGATGAGCAGCAGCCTTCGGTTAACGGAAAGAATACATTTCACAGCCTTACCTATAAACAGAAGATGGGGCGTTACCTGATGAATCTCGGCACGTCTTTCAGCATCAATAAAAGTGACCTGGAAATAGGCATTGTAAATACAGGGAATAAAATAGGCAACGTCAATACGAATACGGAAGGCCTGTACTGGAACAGCCGGGCGGTTTTTGAAAGGAAAATTGCAGCCGTAAGCAATATCAAGGCAGGCTTTGAGCTTCTTTCGGAGAACGATACGTCTTCATTTTCCATCTTCGGTTCGCCACAGCAAAAGAACAGCATCAGCAACTTTACCACGGCTTTGTTCGCGGAAAACAACCTGGTTTTAGGGCGTAATTTCTCTACAAGTTTAGGGATACGGTCAGAAAATTCAAGCTTTCTGAACCAATGGAATGTAGCCCCGCGTTTTTCAGCCGCCTACCGTTTATCAAAGAACTGGGTAAGCTCATTTGCTTATGGTATTTTTTACCAGACACCGGAATCGAAATATTTAACGCAGAACTTTAAGCAGAATTTCCAGAAGGCAACGCATTATATTTTCCAGATCCAGCGCAGCGAGGACAACAGAACACTGAGGATGGAAGCATTTTATAAAGACTATAAAAACCTGGTGAAGACATCGGTATCCGGTTTCCAGAATACCATTCTTCCTGCTGAAGGAAACGGTTTTGCAAAAGGGGTGGAAGTACTCTGGAGGGATAAGAAGAGCATCAAAAATGTAGATTACTGGATCTCTTACTCTTACCTTGACAGCAGAAGGGAATTCCTGAATTATCCTACCGAACTGTACCCGAGTTTTGCTGCGAAGCACAACATTTCCCTGGTCGCAAAGAAGTTTGTGACTTCATGGAAAACAGGATTTAATTTTTCCTATACTTACACTTCCGGAAGGCCTTTTTACAACATCGTAGCCCAGGGCGGAGAAAATATCCTGAAATCCGAAGGGAAAGTAAAGGATTTCAATTCCCTGAATTTCAGCCTGAATTATCTTCCGAATCTCGGGAAGAAAGATGCTAAAGCTTTTACCGTCCTGGTAGCCGGGGTGAATAATATTTTAGGAAATAAAAATATCTACGGTTACCGCTTTTCATCCAATGGCGATAGGAGTGCTCCCGTTTTGCCTGCTGCCCAGACCTTTGTCTACATCGGTGCCCTGATCAGTTTCGGAATCGACAAGACCCAGGAAGCCATTGACAACAATCTTTAAAAATTAATTAAAATCAATATAATAATCAATCTTAAAAATTTAGAAATCATGAGAAAATATGTTTTAAGTTTCGCTTTAGGCTTTATGAGTTTAATCTCTTACGCTCAGACAAATTACGAAAAGGTAATGACTGAAAAAATAAACAAGCTGGAGGCCACCCGGTCTCCCGAAGAGCTTCAGGCACTGGCCAACGATTTCCAGAGGATTGCCGACAAGGAAAAGGACAAATGGCAGCCAAGTTATTATACTGCCCTGGCTTACATCCAGAAAGGTAGAGCGCAGATGCAGAGCGGCAACAACCAGGCATTGGAAGAGACGGCAGACCAGGCCCAGAAATTCGTGGACGCAGCCGAAGCGATGGAAAAAAACAATTCCGAGATCCACCTGTTACAGAAGATGATCTATTCACTGAAAATGATGGTCAATCCGATGGAAAGGTTCAGGACTTTCGGAAGCAAGGCCGAAGAAGAACTGAAAAAGGCAGAGCAGCTGGACCCGTTGAACCCAAGAGTAATCCTGATCAAAGCGGAAGATACTTATTACACGCCGGAGCAGTTCGGAGGAAGCAAAACCAAAGGCATGGAACTTTTTAAAACATCCCTTGAAAAGTTCAATACTTTTAAGCCAAAAACCGCACTGGACCCGAACTGGGGCAAAACGGAAGCCCGGTATTTTTTGAGCAGCGCTGCGAAATAAGCTGATCCCAAATAAAACCCTTCTCATGGCAGAAGGTTTTTTCTTCCCACTCAGCCCTAAAAAATAACAGTTCGGAAAAAAATAATTTCCAATCCCTGGAATATAGTCTATTTTTGAAGCAAGAAAACGGACAATGAAACGCAAAAATCTCATTACTTTATGCTGGATCTCAGTGGCCACTTCCATCATCTTCTTCTTTGGGTTTACCAATGAGAAAACGATGGAGAATTTTATGCTCACCGTAGCGGTGTGTTTTATGTATTCATTTATCCTGGGAGCTGGAAACGGGCTGATCAACGATTATCTTAATAAAAAGTTCCCGTGGTCTGAAGCGACGACGAAAAGGGCGGTTATCAGTATTGTCTCTATCCTGATCGCGAATACGGTAATGGTCTATTTTTGCAACTACATGAATTTTGTCGTATTCCAGAAAGCAGCGACCACCGAAGAATATTTTTCAGGAAAGTATGGTTTTGTAAACTGGTTTACGATCAATATCGCGCTGCTGATTTCCGCTTTTCTCCATGCCAAAGGTTTTATGGAAGAGCTGAAAAAAACTTCCAAAAAGGAAGTAGTGGAGCAGAAGCTGATCGCCAAATCGGCCAATGCCCAGTTTGAAAGCCTTAAAAACCAGCTGGATCCACACTTTTTATTTAATTCTTTAAATGTTTTAAGCTCATTAATCGATGAAAATCCGAAACAGGCACAGAAGTTTACCGCCTCAATGTCCAAGATTTACCGCTATGTCCTGGAACAGAAAGACAAAGAGCTGGTGACGGTGGAAGATGAACTGGAATTTGCCAGGACTTACTGCGATCTGTTAAAAACAAGATTTGAAGACAGTGTAGATTTTATTTTTGATGTAAAAAATGAAGATCTGCGCAGGTTTGTCGTTCCGCTCTCGCTGCAGCTGCTGCTGGAAAATTGCATCAAACATAATTTTGCGACTTCTTCAAAACCTTTACTCATCAGAATCTTTTCTGAAAATGATACGCTTTGCATCGAAAATAACCTGCAGGTAAGGGAACAGATCAAAGAAAGTTCGGGAATTGGTCTGGCAAATATTGTGCAGCGTTATTCCCTGCTCACAAAAAGAAACGTATTCATTGAAAAATCGGAAGATTATTTTAAAGTAAAGCTTCCGGTGCTTTCTTCCAAACCTAATGCAATGAGCATACTGCCGGAAACAAAGAATGAGTCTTATGAAAGGGCACAGAAGCGCGTTAAGGAAATCAAAAGCTTCTATGGAAACCTTATTTCCTACTGTCTCATTATTCCTTTTTTAATTATTGTTAATATCATAACCAGCCCGGGCGACCTCTGGTTCATTTATCCGATGTTAGGTTGGGGAATCGGGCTTGCTGCACATGGAATGGGCGTATTCGGTGTAGGTAAAAAATGGGAAGACAAAAAGATCAGGGAGATTCTTGAAAAACAAAACAAACGATAAAATGTATATCATGGAAAATATCAGCAAAGACGACATCCGTTATAAAGAAGCCGAGAAACAGGTAAAAAAAATAAAAGGATTTTATACTTCCTTATTCATTTATTTTGCCGTGAATATTTTTATTTTATACCTGAATTACAGAGATTTAAAGCCTGAAGAAACGATCTGGCAGCTGAAGTATTTTTCACTGCCGATTTTTTGGGGAATTGCCGTGGTTATTCACGGCCTGAGAACCTTTATGCCGAACTTTATGCTGGGAAGCAATTGGGAAGACCGGAAAATCAAGGAACTCATGGATAAAGAAAAGCAGCTGTAATGGTCTCGCTCTGTTTAGATCAAATCAATACAACCTGATGTTATGAAGATTCTACAGATCCTGTTTACCGCGTCCATGTTTGCATGGTTCATCACGGAAATCCTGTATAAGAACATCCTGAAATCCGGTGAGAATGACAAAAAAGGCAAGGACCGTTCTACCCTGAATGTTCTTTGGATGGCAATTCCGGGATCCATTCTGAGTGCTGTTGCAGCTTCCTACCTCACCAGAATTCCGATTTCCAATGAGGAAAGGATTCATTACTTAGGAGCAGCCTACATCTGGATCGGGATCATTGTCCGGTTTATCATCATCAGGTCGCTGGGTAAATATTTCACGGTGGATGTCACGATCCGCCAAGACCACAGGATCAAAAGGGAAGGATTTTATAAATACATCAGGCATCCGTCGTATGCTTTTTCCCTTCTGACTTCCTTAGGGCTTGGCCTGTACCTGAACAACTGGCTTTCCCTGATTCTGGCTCTCATTATCCCTTTCCTTGCATTCAGCTACAGAATAACCGTCGAGGAAAACACCTTAATTGAACAGTTTGGTGAAGAATATCTGGACTATCGGAGGAAAACAAAAAAGCTGATTCCGTTTATTTATTAAATTGTGAAGTTTAAAAGAATTGTGCTGAATGCAGGTGATGTTGTGAACTCGTCTGCATCCCGCAGAAAGCCGCTAAACTTCTTAAAAAATCCGTAAAGACGATCTATCAAAATCCCGATTCTCCGTTGAGTCGGGATTTTTACAGTTCAGTCCATCTATTCTACGGTTCGGTTATATAAAATTGATCGGGGGCGGTTCCTGTGCTACCTTTGTATCAACAAAAACAAACAATTCATCTTTAAAACAAAAAAATATGGAAACATTCATCAACAAAGAGACCCAGGCTTATGAAAAAGCAGCAAGAAGAGTAAAAGAACTTAAAGGCTTCTACGGAAATCTTACTTCTTATATTTTGGTCATCTCCTTTTTAGTGATTCTGAACCTGATAACATCACCGGGATACCTTTGGTTCATCTGGCCGATGATGGGCTGGGGAATCGGTGTTGCCGCACACGCCGCCGGAACTTTTGGAATCGGAAAAGACTGGGAAGAAAGAAAAATCCGCGAACTGATGGACGAAGAAAGAAAAAGCACCAAAACGTTATAATCAATTCATTAAATTAAAAAAATAAAATATCATGGACTACAATCACGCGCAACAAAGAGTAAAAGAGCTTAAAAAATTCTACAAAAGCTTTTTATGGTTCGGCATCGTGGCTTTTATCATTTTCTTCGACGATATTTTCGAAAAAGGAATCTTTAATTTTTCACTGTGGGACGGGTCGGTACTCCTGGCAATCTGGGGAATTATTCTCACCGTAAGAGCCGTAAAACTGTTCCTGCTGGATTCCGAATGGGAGAGAAACGTGATCGAAAAAGAGATGAGAAAATCAAAACAGCCGGTCAAATTTTAAAACCGGTAATTTTTGCTTACTTTTATCCGTAATTTTAAAAACTAAATCTGGAACTCAATGATTAAGACTGTCATCATCGAAGATGAAAAGCCGGCTTCAAGGAAATTGGAAAGAATGCTCAGTGAATTTGCTGACATCGAATTGGTTGCCAAAATAGAATCTGTAGAGGAGGGTATTGGCTGGTTTTCGGCAAACGAGCATCCGCAGTTGATCTTTTCGGACATCGTGCTCGGCGACGGCCTGTCATTTGATATCTTTGAGAAAGTCCGGACCAAGGCGTTTATCATTTATACCACGGCCTTCGACCAATACACCCTGAAAGCTTTTAAGCTGAACAGCATCGATTACCTGCTAAAGCCGATTCTTGATGAAGACCTTGCCGCTGCGGTGGAAAAATTCAAATCTTTTATTCCTTCTGATAATTCGGTCAATTCACAGGAAATTAAGCAGTTAATTAAAAAAGATAAATCCACGCTTTCCAGGATCCTGGTAAAAATAGGCTATAACCTGAAAATCGTACAGACTCATGAAGTAAGCTGTTTTTTCAGTGAAAATAAAATCGTCTATTTGCAGACCCAGGAACGGACGTATCCTTCAGATTTCACGCTGGACGAACTGGAAGAGGTTTTGGATGAAAAGAAATTCTTCCGGGTAAACCGGCAGTTTATCATCAATTCCGATTACATCAAAAACATCCATACATCACCCAATTACAAAGTAGAGCTGGAATTCCAGCCACAGGAAGAAGTCACTGTCAGTCGCGAACGCGTCAAGGATTTTAAAGACTGGCTCGTGAGTTAATCAAGGTTAATAATCGATCACTAATTATTCATCACTCATCATTCATAATTTATCACTCCTATAACTACTTGTAGTCAATCCGGTTAGCTTCCGTGTCTTCAAGCTGTTGTATAATGGATTTCGGGATTTCATCACTGTCGATCGGGAAGCTGATGGAATCGGTAACAAAAGATCTCCGGTCTGCTTTCTGAAAGATTTCAAAAAGGGCGATCGGTTCCTGGTTAAAACTGATACATGTACTTATAAAATGCAACTCATGGAGCTTATATTCCGGATTTTTCAGCTTTTCCTTGATATCTTTTATTTTTGAGATAAAATGCCGCTGCCGGATAAAGGTATTGCTGTTCATGATGATAAAAACATAGTCGGAATAGGCCGTTACCTTCCCGAAATACTTATGGCGGTCGCCGCCGCTGCGTTCGATAAAATATTCACCGGTGGTTTCCGATTTGTAAATTTCCGTAGCAGAGCGCCAGATCCGGTTGTCTTTTGCCTGTGAGGGGTTTTCCGGGAGATTCCGGTTGTAGGAATACCAGCAGCCTACCAGACGGTCCAGCAATTCCGTATTCTGCTTTACATTGTTCATCTCAATCCGCAGATCATTGAAATTAAAAGATTCCGTGTTTGAATTAATAAAATCGATATAGCTGGAATATCCCAGTACCTTAACGATCAGGCTCAGTTTGGCAAGATTGGGCCTGCTGAGAACCGCGTTCTCATTCTGGCTGAATTTTTTTAATTTATTGATAATCAAATGTTCATAAAGGTAATTGGATCCCAGGAGATCAGGCTTTTTCGCAATTCCTTTCTCTTCGCATTCTTTGATGATCAGATCATTCAGTTCGGCAGCAATATAAGACCATTCGGTTTTGGAAACATCTTCCCACCGGTTTTTTTTCAGGAACTGCATCCCCAGAAAATTCATCAGCTTTTCGAGGTGCAGAACATCTTCTTTTTTCATTTTGATTATTTAAGGCAAATATAAGATTTATTTAAAACTAAATGAGACTCAGATAAGACTTTTATATTTTGAAATCAAATGATATTTGAATAGAAACTAAAAGTCAAAACAATGAAAACAATTACTTTACCTGAAAACGGGCTTCTTTGGAACAGGCTGCAGCATTTCACATTAGACCATCCCGAAGCTGAATTCCCTTTTTCCAAAAAACTGGCTAAAGAAGAAAAATGGACGGAGAGTTTTACCCAAAAAGCCATTGAAGAATATAAAAAATTCGTTTATCTGTGCTGTACACTGCCCAACGGTGCTTCCCCGAGCGAAGTGGTGGACAAAGTCTGGCATCTGCACCTAATGTATACCCGGAATTACTGGGAAGAATTCTGTCCGGATATTCTCCAGCGGAAACTTCATCATCACCCGTCAAATGGTGGCAAGAGCGAGACTGAAAAACACAGCAAATGGTTCAGGGAAACTTTAGAAAATTACCGGAAAGTTTTTGGGGAACTGCCGCCGGAAGAAATCTGGCTCAGGAAAAAACCAGACGGTTTTCGGACTTTCTTTCAAAAATACATTCATTTGCCGGTCCTTCTCCTGCTGCTTTCGGTAATTTCCTGTTCGGGAAACGGCAACATGGCATTTGCCGGATTCTTTTTTATATTCATCATCTGGATCATCATTAAGTCGGTAAATGGAAATAATAAAGGCAATGACTCCGGTGGAAGTTCTTGTTTTTCGGGGACTTGCGGAGGAAACGATTCGTCCGGTTCCGGGCATTCATGCGGAAGCAGCTGCAGCAGTTGCGGCGGGTGTGGCGGATGCGGCGGAGACTGATCAACATAAATTTGATAATGTCCACTTATTTTTTCAACTGGCAGCATACGGGAAAGTAGAAATTGGTTAAAAAATCTTAAAAGAGTATTTGTTTTATACCATAGCTTTCAACACCCGGCTCTCTTTTTCCGGCCTTTAATTCCATTTATTTATTTATCTCGCAATGAAAAAAATAATCATTTATTTGGTTCCATTGGCCATCAGTTGGGTCTGGCTTATTCTTAACGAACCTACTTTTAATCCGCTTGTTTTGAAAGGTCCCGATTTTCTTAAGTTCTATCTGATGCTTCTTTTCGGATTTTATGCTTCCGCTTCTATTCTGAAGATCAGCGGAGAATCTTTTTCAAAAATGACCTTTTACGGAATGATCTTCATTTTTATACTGGGAGTTGTCAAACTCATAAGAGGAATTGTTTTTGAAAAGCCCGTCGTATTTTTATTGATGGTTTTATTAATGGAAAGTATTGTATTCCTGTTTGTTAATTCAGGTAAAGTGAACCGGAAAATGAAGGGGTAGGACTATTTTTTAAAAGAAAAACCCGAAACAGAAGGTCTCGGGTCGGTATCAATTTATTAAATCGTCTTTTTTTCGGGCCGTTTGCCATATTTGTTGATCAGCGTATAAGCAGCTATAACCATTATGATGCTTAAAGTAAGCTGTGATTGTTCCGGGCTTACGATTTCCTGATATAGTTGATATCCGAAAAACGTTGATACAATAGCTATGATCAGCTGTTGGGCCAATGAATAGTTGTTTTCTAGAATGGTTTTCATAATACTATTTTTTATTGTTATTTACAGAGTAAGTATAACAACTTAAAATATGTTACATGAAAAATTGATCTTTTTCTTTTTTATGAAATGACCCCGCTTCCGATCAGCTCTTCATCGATATACCAGGCGGCAAACTGACCTTCTGCAATGGCAGACTGAGGCTCTTCGAACTCGATATAAAAGCCTTCTTCAAACTGATACAGGTTTGCCTTCTGCAAAGGCTGCCGGTACCTGAATCTTGCCATTACTTCCATTGTTTCTCCGTTTTTCAGCCTAAGGTCCTCACGAACCCAATGGAGTTCGGAATTATCAATTTTCAGGGCGCTTTTCAGCAGCCCCGGGAACTGATGCCCTTCTCCTACAAAAAGGATGTTGTTTTCCATATCTCTGGAGATGATAAAGCAGCTTTCCTTATGGCCGCCGATTCCAAGGCCTTTGCTTTGTCCGATCGTGAAAAACTGGGCACCCTGGTGCCTGCCGATCACTTTTCCGTCGGATTTTTTATAATTGATTTTCCGGCTCAGGTAGTCCAACTCTTCCTGTTTGGAAGAAAATTCCGGGATTGCCTGGGCAAACAGTGGTGAATCTTTGAAAATTTCCACGATTTCTCCTTCTTTCGGAACCAGTTGCTGCTGTAAAAACTGGGGAAGGCTTACTTTCCCGATAAAGCATAATCCCTGGGAATCTTTTTTATCGGCCGTTACCAACCCAATTTCCTTGGCGATTTCCCTTACCTGTGGCTTCGTGAGTTCTCCGATCGGAAACAATGCTTTAGACAACTGATCCTGACTTAACTGGCACAAGAAATACGATTGGTCTTTGTTGTTATCTTTTCCGGCCAGAAGGTGGAAAATTTCCTTACCGTTTTCATCAGTCGTCGAATCGACTCTTGCATAATGTCCGGTGGCCACTTTATCGGCTCCAAGAGACATCGCCGTTTTCAGGAAAACATCGAATTTCACTTCCCGGTTACATAGAACATCGGGATTTGGCGTACGTCCTTTCTGGTATTCATCGAACATGTAATCTACGATTCTTTCTTTGTAAAGATCACTCATATCAATTACCTGAAAAGGAATTCCAAGCTTTTGAGCAACCATTAGGGCATCATTGCTGTCCTCGATCCATGGGCATTCGTCTTCCAGGGTTACGGAAGCATCGTTCCAGTTTCTCATAAACAAAGCCACTACTTCATGGCCCTGCTGCTGCAACAGATAGGCTGTTACGCTTGAGTCTACACCTCCGGAGAGGCCTACTACTACTTTCATTGTATTTCAATTTTACGAAACTCTTAACGGGAGTTCTTAGTTTGACGCTGCAAAAGTACAATTAAAAAGATTCGTAAAAAAATGATAATTTTAGACATCGATAAAAACAATTTCTATGAAAAAGCTTATTATTTCTTCTGCTATTCTGTTTTCAAGTTTACTATTTTCTCAGGAAGCTGCAGAAGCTCCGTTGCAAAATAACAATCGCTGGACATTCGGAGGCGGGATCGGCTTCGGTTTTGGAAGCAACAGTTATTTTAATCTTTCAGCGGCACCAAGAGTAGGGTATATGCTTACGAATGATTTGGAAGGCGGGGTATTGGGGAGTGTTTCATGGCAGAAATCCAATGCTTACAGCTCAACGATGTTCGGCGTTGGGCCGTTTCTGAATTATTACATCGCCAGAACTTTTTTTGTCAGTGCCAATTACCAGCATTATTTCATCAATTATAAAGATAAGATTTACGATTTTAAAGCTAATGCCAACGAAGATGCTTTGTACTTGGGCGGAGGCTATATGCAACGGATTGGAAATAATTCTTTCATGCAGCTTGGGCTGATGTACAATGTATTATGGAAAGAGAATTCAAGTGTTTTTTCAAGCGGACTGTCTCCAAATATTGGCTTTGTAGTGGGATTGTAAAACCGACAATTTGCTCTTGCAATGGAACAGCAAATAATTCCGGATTATTAGAAAATATTGCATTATTTAAAAGAAAAGCACCGGGAAATTTTCCGGTGCTTTTCATATAATTAAATTATTTATTTAAGACTGAGACTTTTCAGCCGCCGATTTCTTCGGCTTTGAACTTTTCCCTGTAAGGCCGTCTTTGGCTTCATTTAGATCAAGTACTACGGTTTCTCCTTCAGATAACTGCTTGTTCACCAACATTTCAGCCAATAAATCTTCAATGTATTTCTGAATTGCCCGCTTCAATGGTCTTGCACCGAAGTCTTTATCCCATCCTTTATCTGAAATGAAATCTTTGGCCTCATCGGTTAATTCAACCTTATAACCTAATTTTTCAAGTCTGCTGTACAGTTTATTCAGTTCAAGATCGATAATTTTCTTGATATCATCTTTTTCAAGAGAGTTGAAGATTACGATATCATCAATTCTATTCAGGAACTCCGGAGAGAATGCTTTCTTAAGGGCATTTTCAATGGTGCTTCTTGCTCTGGAATCCGAAGTGGATTTTTTCGCAGAAGTTCCGAATCCTACACCGTCTCCGAAATCTTTAAGATCTCTTGTACCGATGTTGGAGGTAAGGATGATGATCGTATTTCTGAAATCGATTTTTCTGCCTAAACTGTCGGTAACGTGTCCTTCATCCAGGATCTGCAACAAAATATTGAATACATCCGGGTGTGCTTTTTCGATCTCGTCCAAGAGAACTACCGCGTAAGGTTTTCTTCGTACGGCTTCTGTCAGCTGACCACCTTCTTCATATCCAACATATCCCGGAGGCGCACCTACTAATCTGGAAACGGCGAATTTTTCCATGTATTCACTCATATCGATTCTGATTAATGACTCATCAGACTCAAATAATTCTCTTGCCATTACCTTAGCAAGCTCGGTTTTACCAACCCCTGTTGTTCCCAGGAATATGAAGGTACCGATCGGACGGTTCGGATCTTTAAGACCGGCTCTGTTTCTTTGGATAGCTTTAACCACTTTTTTAACAGCATCTTCCTGGCCAATTACCTTACCATTCAGGTTTCCGTCCATTCCGGCTAATTTATCCAGTTCGTTTTTGCCGACTTTCGTTACCGGAACACCGCTCATCATTGAAACTACTTCTGCTACATTTTCCTCGCTTACGGTCTCTTTCTTCTCTTTTACATCCTTGTCCCACTTGTCCTGAGCAGAATTCAATTCCATCTGAAGTCTTTCCTCTTCATCTTTCAGTTTTCTGGCTTCAAGGTAGTCTTGTGCCTTAACCGCTTTTTGCTTCAGCTCCTTGATCTCTTCAATTTTCTTTTCAAAATCAATGATTTCAGTAGGAACTTTCATATTTTTAATATAAACGCGGGATCCTGCTTCGTCCATCGCGTCAATTGCTTTGTCCGGTAAGAAACGGTCTGTAATATATCGTGATGTTAAATTCACACATGCAGCAATTGCTTCCGGTGTATAAATAACATTGTGGTGCTCTTCATATTTATCTTTGATCTGGTTCAGGATCTGGATGGTTTCGTCGATAGAAGTAGGTTCTACCATTACCTTCTGGAACCTTCTCTCCAGGGCACCGTCTTTTTCAATATACTGACGGTATTCATCCAATGTCGTTGCCCCGATGCATTGTATCTCTCCTCTGGCCAAAGCCGGTTTAAACATATTCGACGCATCAAGGCTTCCTGTGGAGCTTCCGGCTCCAACAATGGTGTGAAGCTCATCAATGAATAAGATGACATCTCTGTTTTTTTCCAGCTCCGTCATGATCGCCTTCATTCTTTCTTCAAACTGTCCACGGTATTTTGTTCCGGCAACCAGGCTGGCAAGGTCAAGCGTAATTACCCTTTTTCCATAAAGAACACGGGAAACCTTTTTCTGCTGAATTCGTAGCGCCAATCCTTCTGCAATAGCCGACTTACCGACACCAGGCTCCCCGATAAGAAGCGGATTGTTTTTCTTTCTGCGCGATAAGATCTGGGAAACCCTCTCAATTTCTTTTTCACGGCCGATCACAGGATCCAATTTCCCGTCTCTTGCCAATGAAGTAAGGTCTCTTCCGAAGTTATCCAGCGTAGGCGTCTTGCTTTTTGCAGAACCCAGATTGCCTGTAGGCTTTCTCATCTGTTCAAAATCTTCCCGCTCATCATCGTCATCATAAGCACTCATCTGCGGTGCCTGTCCGGAGTTTTTAAGCATGGTCTGGTATTCTTTTGAAACGCCTTCATAATCTACATCATAAGCACCTAATATGTTTGAAGTAGGATCCTCATATTTGTAAAGAATGCCCAGAAGCAAATGAACGGTATTGATCTCATTGCTCTTGTATTGTCTGCATTCAAGTTCTGCACGCTTAACGGCATGGTCTGCCATTTTCGTGAAAGAAATATTGGTAACCTCCTCAGAAATAGGATTTAGACTTGCTGTATTTAAAGTTTCAATTTTTCTTCTGATTTGTGTTAGATCCGCATTAAGGTTTTGAAGGATTTCTTTTGCAGAGTTTTCTGTTTTTATAATACCTAAAAGTAGATGTTCTGTATTAAGAAATTCACTCTTGAGCCTTTTCGCTTCGCTCTTGCTTTGTTTGAACACCTGGCTCAAACCTTGTGAAAACTTATAATCCATAATATATCTCATTAGAACAACAGCAACATTGCCGCTGATTCATTATCTAAATTACAAATATTTTACCAAAAAGCAATAAATGACTTTATGGCAGAAAAAATTTTATTATCTTATTGGAAATGATTAAGTTTGTCGTCCTTTAAAAATTTCTCATGATTCCCGAAATTGCCACTTATATAGGATATTCCGCCTCACTGTTTATCGTACTGAGTTTTATACTGAAAGACATCAGAAAAATAAGGATCGTGAATATGATCGGCTGTATCTGCTTTGTAATTTACGGAATTTACAGCGGAATGCTGTGGCCGGTTATCATCCCAAACGGTTTGATCTGTTTGATACAAATTTACCATCTTCTGTCGGATAAAAAGAAATAATGCGCAGGAAAAAGATCATTACTTCTGCTTTTAGTAATTTATATACCGATCAGCGTATTGAAAAGATATGCCGGACCTTGCATGAGAACGGATATGAAGTTGAGCTGATTGGAAACAATTGGAATGGCGCTGAAAAAATGTCACGCCCTTACTCATTTTCCAGAATATCTTTGGTTTCAAAGAGTTTAAAAACCGCTTATTTTGAATTCAACTGGAAATTATACCGGCAATTAAAAAAGAAAGCAGATTCTGATACCATTCTGCATACCAATGACCTGGATGCTTTGCTCCCGAATTATATTTTAGCTGAAAAATTAAGGATTCCATTGGTTTTCGACAGCCATGAAATTTTTTCTGAAATGCCGGCAATACAGGGTAGGATGTCTCAGAAAATTTGGCGTTACCTGGAAAAAAAGCTGGTGCCCAAACAGAATTTTATGGTGACGGCCAGTACAGGATATGCTGGTTGGTTCAAAAAAAAATATCGTGTTGATCCGATAGTCATTCAGAATTCGCCGAGAAAGCTGGAACCCAAACAGGATATTCCAGACAATAAGCCTAAAATTATTCTGTATCAGGGAGCCATCAATCCGTTTCGCGGCATCGACAAAGCCATTCTGGCAATGAAACATCTTGAAAACGTTATTTTTAAGATAGCAGGAGACGGGCCGATGAAAATGGAATATGAAACCTTGGTATCAAAGGAAAATCTACAGCATAAAGTTGAATTCTTAGGCAAACTGCTGCCTGAAGATCTCAGGAAAATTACCCTCACCGCAGACTGCGGGATGAGCATTGAAGAAAACGGTGGAGAAAGCTATTATTATTCCTTACCGAATAAAGTATTGGATAGCATCCAGGCCCGGGTCCCGGTCATTCTGTCAAATCTTCCTGAAATGCAGAATATTAAGCGACAATTTGACATTGGTGAGATTATCAGGAGTCATCAGCCGGATGATATTGCAAAAGCAATCCAGATCGTTTTAAATAAAGGAAGACGGAATTATCTGCCTGAACTTGAAAATGCAGCCGGCCTTTTTTGCTGGGAAAATGAAGAAGTGAAATTACTTGAGGTTTTTGAAAAAGCTTCGAATATTCAGATCTGAACATAAATTATTTCCGGAGTTGCCGGATTATATTATCTTTTTAAATTGGCTATCTTTGCATTAAGAAATTAGTTTAACATGACCATTAAAGAAAAACAGCAGGAAATCATCGATGAATTTGCGTTTCTTGAGGATTGGGAACAGAAGTACGAATATATTATCGACCTTGGAAAAGAACTGAAAGGTTTGCCTGAAGATAAAAAGTCGGAAGAAAACCTTATTAAAGGCTGCCAGAGCAAAGTCTGGATCGATGCTGAGTTCCGCGATGGAAAATTATTTTTCAATGCCGATTCCGATGGGATTCTCCCGAAAGGCATTGTTTCGCTTTTGGTAAGTATTTACAGCGGACATTCCACCCAGGAGATTCTGGATTCCGATTTTGATTTTATTTCCGAAATCGGGCTGCAGGAATTCCTTTCCCCTTCAAGGGCCAACGGTTTAATGGCTATGACCAAACAAATCAAATTCTACGCAGTAGCCTATCAATTGAAAGCTTAGTTTTGACACGGATTTTAGCATATCGTTTTTCTGCGTTCGGTGACGTTGCCATGACGGCACCGGTTTTCCGTGAGTTTCTGGAACAGAATCCTGATGTGGAAATCGTAATGGTTTCCCGAAAGAATTTTGAGGGTTTATTTGCTGATATTCCGAATGTTATCTTTAAAGGTGTGAACCTTGACGATTATAAAGGCTTCTTCGGATTAAGCCGGCTGGCCAATGAACTGATCAAAGAATTTAAACCCGATTTGGTTGCTAATCTTCATGATGTGATCCGGACAAAAGTTCTGGATCGCATTTACCGTAAGAAAGGACTTAAAGTGTTCAAAATCAATAAAGGGAAAGAAGAAAAAGAACATCTGACCGATGTCTGGAACCTGAATAAGATCCAGTTGAGAACAACCGTGGAGCGCTATGCCGATGTCTTTCGTGAAATGGGCTATCAGGTTGAACTTTCCCACCGGTTAAGACCTGCATCGGGTGAAAAGTCAGGCATCGGATTCGCACCTTTTGCGCAGCACCGGGGGAAAATGCTTCCACTTGAGAAATCCTATGAACTGGCCCGGATCTTAGCCCAAAAACATGCCATTTACTTTTTCGGGGGAGGAAAGGCCGAGACGGAAACCCTGGAAAAATGGGAACAGGAAATTCCCAATACTTTTAGCCTTGCCGGAAAATTAAGCCTTACCGAAGAACTGAAAAAGATCGGCGGACTGGAACTGATGATTTCCATGGATTCCGCCAATATGCACCTGGCAAGTCTTGTAGGAACCCGGTGTGTTTCCGTCTGGGGACAGACGCATCCGTATGCCGGATTCTTAGGTTTCGGCCAAAGTGAAGACGATGTGGTACAGATCAAAGACCTTACGTGCAGACCGTGTTCCGTTTTTGGGGATAAAGAATGTTATCGTGGCGATTGGGCATGTTTGGAAGAGCTTGAGGTGCGGAAGATTGTTGATAAAATTTAGCAGGATGAAAATTTCCATATGCATTCCTGTCTATAACTTTGATGTCAGAGAACTAATTTATGCTCTGAGAAAGGAAATAGATTGCTATTCTATTAATGCAGAAATAATCCTCATTGATGATGCTTCGGATGAAAAATTTAAGTCTATCAACCGATTTCAGGATCAGGTAGCGCAATTGGTTTTACTGGATAAAAATATAGGTCGATCAAAAATCAGAAATTTATTCTTGAATTATGCACAGGGTGATTACCTGCTTTTTCTAGATTGTGATGTTAAGATCGAAAACATTCATTTTTTAAGGAATTATTTTACTGAGATTGAGACTAACCCGGATGTCGAGGTGATATACGGTAATTTTAAAATAGACCGAAAATTTTCCAAAACATTGAGAAACCGCTATTCTGTAGAGCGGGAAATCTTTTCAGGAAGCCGGTCATCCGATTTTTCTGTTCTAAAAACGGTTAATTTTTTGATTAAAAGAGATACATTTGAAAAATTTATATTCAATGAAAAGCTTACGGATTACGGATATGAGGATTACATTTTCGCCAGAGAAATGCAGCTTTCGGGAGTGAAGTTTTCTGCCATCAATAATCCGGTAATACATTTTGATGATACGATAAATGCTTTTTTTTTAAGTAAAACAGAAACAGCTATTAATTCGCTTTACCGGCTTTCCAAAGACTTAGAGAATGAGACATTAATAAAAGAAATTAGAGTTTACAGAACTGCAAATAAAGTTGTGCGATATAGGTTTAAAACCATTTTTCTGATCATATATAACCTTTTTGAAAACCTGATCAAAAAAAATCTTCTTTCTGAAAACCCAAATCTCATGCTTTTTGATATCTATAAACTTTCATTAATGCTCAAAAAGCTGAAATAACATAAATAAAAAAATCTCCCTTAAAAAAGAGAGATTTCTGTGGGTCCTGAGGGATTCGAACCCCCGACCCTCTGGGTGTAAACCAGATGCTCTGAACCAACTGAGCTAAGAACCCGAATTTTTTTGAAAGGTTTCGTTTCCTTTTCTGTGGGTCCTGAGGGATTCGAACCCCCGACCCTCTGGGTGTAAACCAGATGCTCTGAACCAACTGAGCTAAGAACCCTCTTTATCGTTGTTTCCTCGATTAGAGTGGTGCAAATATACGACTTATTTGATAACCTCCAAATTTTTTTCTAAAAATTCTCCCACAACAAAGTTGCTTCCGCCGATAAAAATCATTTCTTCATTTGTACATTCCTCTTTTGCAGAAAGATACGCATCCTGTACCGAATCGAAAATTTTATAAAAAATTTTTGCCTCTTCCAGTAGGTTTTGATAATCTTCAGGATGTCTTCCCCGGTGGATCGCCGGTTTTGCAAAATAAAAAGCAGAATTTCCCGGTAAGATCTTTATCACGTCATCGATCTTTTTATCATTTACAAAGCCTAAAATTACGTGCTTGCGCAGGTCGATGGAATTCAGCTGGGCAAAGACATATTCAAGTCCGGCCTGGTTGTGACCCGTGTCGCAAATGGTGAGCGGATCTTTTGAAAACTCAAACCACCGACCGATAAATCCTGTATTTTGGTGCACTTTTAAAAGTCCGGTCTCAATATTCTTATCGGAAATAGTAAAATTTAATTTTCTCAGCTCTTCAACTATATTTAAAACGACTTTAATATTTTTTTTCTGGTAATTTCCTTTCAGGTCGGATTTTAATGCCGTTTGCAATAAAGTAGCATCAATGAATGGTGCATTCTCCTGATCTGCTTTATTTCTGATGATGTTTTTGACCGCTTCATTTTCATCCCCGGATATTATGGGAATATTTGGTTTTACAATACCGGCTTTTTCAGCTGCAATCTCTTCAATGGTGTCTCCTAAGATATTCTGATGGTCCAGCTGAACATTGGTAATGGCTGAAATTAAAGGCTTAATAATATTGGTTGAGTCCAATCTTCCGCCCAGGCCCACTTCAATGATGGCAACATCTACTTTCTGCTGATAAAAATATTCAAAAGCCATGATAGTCGTAAACTCAAAAAAAGAGGGAAGGATATCTTCCGGCAGGTCTTTAAGTTTTTGAGTACAGTTAAAAACGAATTCTTTATCACAATTGATGCCGTTTACCTTAATACGTTCGGTAAAATCGATAAGATGAGGAGAATTGTACAAGCCAACCCTGTATCCGGCCTCCTGTAAAACGGAAGCCAGCATATTGCTGGAAGAGCCTTTGCCGTTTGTCCCTCCGATATGGATGCATTTTATTTTTTCCTGCGGATTCCCGAAAAAACTGCAGAGCCTTTTAATATTATCCAGTCCGGGCTTATAGGCTTTCTGCCCGTCGATCTGGTAATTGGGAGCCTGTACGAAAAGCCAGTCTACAGCCTCCTGATATTGTTCATGAGTCATAATACAAAATTCTCAAAAGTTTTTTAAAAAAAGCAGCAAAGTGTAACTTTTTTATATTTACTTCGTCTAATAGGGAAAAATAGATACTATGAAAAGAGTTTTGACTATTGTTTTGGGATTAACGTGCCTGGCTGTCAATGCCCAGAAAAAATGGTCTTTGAGAGCGTGCGTGGATTATGCAACCGAGCATAATCTTCAGGTGATCCAAAATGAATATTCGAAACAGATACAGGATCTGAACCTTAAAATTGCAAAGAAAAACTATCTCCCCTCCGTTTCTGCTAATGTCGGAAATACGGTAAGTTTCGGGCAGACCTCTTTCGGTACGGGAAGTTTAAGAAACGACCGTTTCAGCAACAGTGCCAATCTGGGAGCCGATATCCTGGTTTTTAATTACGGAAGACTGGAAAAAACCGTAAGAAAGACGGAGTTTGATGTCGAGGCCAGCCAATATGATATCGAGACGATTAAAAACGATATTTCGCTTCAGATCGCCCAGCAGTATTTAACCACTTTGCTGAATAAAGAGATCGTTAAGATCTCACAGGCGGCAGTAGAAAATGCCCAAAAGCAGTATGACCGCTCAAAAATTACAACGGAAGTCGGGACTACCGCCCAGACGGTATTGGCAGAGGCCGAAGCCGGACTGGCGCGGGAAAAGCAGAACCTCAAAACTGCGGAAATCAATGTCGGAAGAAGCCTGTTTGCCCTGGCCCAGATTTTACAGCTTCAGGAATATAAAGATTTTGATGTGGAAGATGTGGATATTCCGGATCAGCTTGCCCCGCAGCTTAAGGAAGTGAATGAAGTGTTGGCAACCGCTTATGAAACCCAGCCCCAGATCAAAGCTGCCGAAAGCCGTATCAAGTCGGCCGTTGCTCAGACTGAAATCAATAAGACGGCATTTTGGCCTACATTAACGGCAAGCGTTGGAATCGGAAGTTTTTACAATAACCTTTTGAACACGAATAATGTCGGTTCATCACTTTTCTATGTGCGTGAACAGGGGTTCTTTTCCCAGTATAAAGACAACTTCGGTCAGCAGGCAGCTGTTTCTTTAAATATTCCGATTTTCAATAAGGGAATTACAAAGTTGCAGGTTGAGCAGTCGAAGGTGAATGAGAATATTGCTAAAGTGACTTTACAGCAGCAGAAGCAGATCATCCGCGAAAATGTACAGAAAGCACAGTTTGATGTAGATGCCAATTACGAAATTTATTTATCTGCCCTGCAGGCTGAAAGAAGTACCAAACTCGCCCTGGATTTCGCAGATAAAAGCTATGCAGCGGGAAGATCGACGATCTATGATGTCAACATAGCCAGAAACAACTACGCCAATGCACAGGGTTCTGTGGCACAGGCAAAATATAACTATGTGTTCAGTCTTAAATTGCTGAATTTCTATGCAGGAATTCCGTTGAGCTTATAAAAATGTCAATTCAGCCTCTAGAAAAATACTTACCTCCCAATACACTTCAATATTTAAAAATCTGGTTTGCCGATTATTACATTCATATTAAGGTAACGCGCAACCGGGATTCCAAGCTTGGTGATTACCGGAAGCTTCCGGATCAGTCGCATGAGATCACCATTAATTCCACATTGGCTCCGCAGCTGTTTTTCTTTGTGCTGACCCATGAGCTGGCACACCTGATCGCATTTGAAAAATATGGACGCAGAATTCTGCCGCATGGCAGCGAGTGGAAAGAAACGTTCAGAAGAATGCTTTTACAAAGTCTCGAAGTATACGAAGAAGATTTAAGACCGATTATTTTAAAATTTTCGAAATCTCCGAAAGCCAATTTTATGGCAAGCCCCGATCTGGTAAAATATTTCCATATTGAAAAACAGGACGATAAACTCGTTTTTATTGAAACCTTACAGAAAGGGGACTTTTTTATTTATCGGAATGAAAAATACCTGTTAGAAGGTCTGATTAAAAAAAACTATCTTTGTAGGCACTTGGCTACGGGTAGGAAGTATTCTTTCAAGCCGTTGGCCAGGGTAGAAAAATATACTTAAGAATGTTACAATCAGATAAATATTGTGTAATTATGGCTGGAGGAATCGGCAGCCGGTTCTGGCCTATGAGTACACAGAAATTTCCGAAGCAGTTTCAGGATATTTTAGGAGTTGGACGTACTATGATTCAGCAGACTTATGACCGGATCAGCAAGATCATTCCTAATGAGAATATATTTGTTATTACCAATAAAGAATATGTTGAGCTTTCCCATCAGCAACTCCCGGAAATTCCTCAGGATAATATTGTGGGTGAACCGCTTCTTAAGAATACTGCACCATGTAACCTTTATATGGCCAATAAAATTGCCGGAATTGATCCTGATGCAACCATGATTATTCTGCCGGCAGATCATTTGATTTTAAAAGAAGAAACCTTTCTTGAGAAGGTAAAGCTGGCATTTGATCTTGCTTCTAAGAACGAATATCTCGTTACTTTAGGAATTACACCTACCAGACCTGATACCGGTTATGGATATATTCAGTTTGTAGATAAACACGATTCGGAATATTATAAAGTAAAAACCTTTACGGAAAAGCCGATCCTTGAAATTGCCAAAAGCTTTCTTGAAAGCGGCGATTTTCTGTGGAATGCCGGAATTTTTATCTGGAATGTAAAAAGCATCCACCATGCTTTTGAAACCTATCTTCCGGATATGACCCAGCACTTCATGGCCTGTGAATACAATGCCGGCAGTGAGCAAAGCTGTATTGAACTCATTTATCCGAAAGTCCAGAAAATTTCCATCGATAACGGGATTCTGGAAAAAGCAACGAATGTGTATGTGATTCCTGCCGATCTGGGCTGGAGCGATCTGGGAACCTGGACTTCTGTCTATGAAAATGCTGATAAGGATGAAAATCTGAATGCCCTAAAAGCAAAGCAGCCGATCCTTACTTACAATGCAAAAGGAAATGTAATCCGGATGAAAAGCAATAATAAGGCAGTAGTTATCGACGGATTGGAAAATTATATTATCGTAGACACTGATAAAGCATTGCTGATCTGTCCGAGGGATAATGACCAGCTAATAAAAGATTATGTACTCGATCTGAAAAACCTTAAAAAAGGAGACAGGTTCATATAAAATAATCTGCGGGCTTTCTGCGTTCTCTTATTATGTTGAAACTTACCACCAAATTTCATGTATTTGTATTTCTCTTTTTAGGAATGCTTGCGTTTTCTCAGGAAAAAAAACAGTTTTCCAGTGTGCCGGGACTTTTGCAGAGAATTGTTCCTAATATGAAAACAGATTCCTGGGTTTTAGTTCATAAAAGCTATGGGAGGGATGAGGTCTTAAAACAGGTAGGAGCGGTAAAGGATTATACTTCGCCATCTTCAGGGTTCAATATCGGAATAGCAGGAGAAGATGAATTTTATTACATTGTTTACGCTGCAGGCGGAAAAACAGGATACATCACCGATCTGGAGGGCCTGAAAAAAATTGTCGGAAAAGCGGACGATGTGCAGGAAGCAGCGATTCTTGCTGCAACAGACGGTTATATTATTGATGAAGAGTTTAAAGATATGGCCGGGAATTATTACGAAGATTCATCCAATTATTACCTGGATCTGGGTAAACTTACCTCAACCGAATGTCCTTATCAGAAAAAACACTATACATTAACGGTCGGCAAATCATCAGGAATCATTACTGATGTAAAAGACAACGGCGCTTATATAGAGCTTTATAATAAAAAATGCACCAATAATCCGAGGCTTTTAAAAATCGAGAAAAAAGAAGAACCTAAAGATGAGCCAAAAAAGAAACCTTCAAGATCTTCATCACGCAGATAATTTTTACGAAACAGAGCGTCTCATGCTGCGTCCGATGTCATTGGAGGATGCAGAATTCATCCTGGATCTTTATAACCGTTCGAAATTTATCCGGTTCATCGGAGACCGGAACCTGAAGACAGTTGCCGATGCCGAAGACTATATTAAAAACCGTTTTTTGCCACAGTTTGAACGTTTGGGCTATGGCAATTACCTGATGATCACAAAAGAAGGAAATCATAAGATTGGCGGAGTTGGTATTTTCGAAAGGGTAGGACTGGAGGTTGTAGATATCGGGTTTTCTTTGCTGGATGAGTTTGAAGGAAAAGGTTATGCATACGAAGCCGCTTTAAAAATAAAATCGGTAGGGATAGATGAGTTTGGGCTGAAAAAGATTTCTGCCATTACTACAAAAGATAATTTCTCCTCTCAAAAATTGATTGAAAAGCTAGGATTGAAATTCCGGAGATATGTGACGATTCCTGATGATCCGGAAGAACTGATGTACTATGAGACGGACTGATTCAATTCAGAAAAAGAATACCTTATTCATAAGATATTCTCATTCCGGCACAATAAAGATGGAAATCCGGTGTAATTTGTAGATTAACATGAATTCGACCATACTTAACTTCTTGTTCAACGGGTGATTTAAGTAAAAATAAATGTCAGTTTTTAAATAGAATTCCCTATTGATACTAATACCTTTAATGATAATATTGACAAAAAAACTTCCGACATACTGCTTCACTTATCTTTTTTCATTACGATAAAGTCTTTAAGATTTTTACTTTTCTTTCAATTCCATTAAATCGCTTAAAACAAATAATTACCGTCGAATTCACGTTAAATTAGTGGGTTATCCTTCCAAAATCTGTGCTGCATGATCTTTGGTTTTCACCTTGTCGATTACCTGGATACAGATCCCGTTTTCATTAAAAACAAAAGTTGTTCTCACAATTCCCATAAATTCCCTGCCCATAAATTTCTTCAGTTGCCATACCCCGAATTTTTCGATGATGACGCGGCTTTCGTCTGCAATGATATCAAACGGCAGTTCATATTTTACACTGAAGTTTTTCTGGTTCTTTACCGGGTCTGCGCTTATGCCCAATAAGTGGAAACCCTGATCCTGCAGTTCCGAATAATGATCGCGCAGATTGCAGGCTTCAGCGGTACATCCGGGGGTATTCGCTTTCGGGTAAAAGAAAACAACAAGTTTCTTTCCTTGAAAATTTTCCGAATCAATGGTTTCGCCGTTCTGATTTATTCCTTTAAATTCCGGTAATCGATCTCCGATTTTCAACATAATGATTATTTTTGTTCAAATTTAATGGTTACATGACAAAAAAGCAAAGAGCCGAAACGGTTCTGACAGAATTGGAAAAATTATATCCGCAGGTACCCGTTCCGCTTGATCATACCGATCCCTTTACCCTATTGGTGGCGGTTGCCCTTTCTGCACAAACCACAGATAAAAAAGTGAATCAGGTGACACCTGAACTTTTCCAGGTGGCCGGGACCCCGCAACGGATGGCAAAGCTGGAAGTTTTTCAAATTAAAGAGCTGATTAAAGAAATCGGTCTTTCCAACCAAAAAGCCAAAAACCTGAAAAGAATGGCGGAACTTCTCCTGGAAAAGCATGATGGCATAGTACCTCAAACCTATGAAGAACTGGAAGCATTGCCTGGCGTAGGACATAAAACCGCTTCCGTGGTGATGAGCCAGGCTTTCGGATTTCCTGCGTTTCCGGTAGATACCCATATCCATCGCCTGATGACGAAATGGAAGCTGACTTCCGGCAAAAATGTCGTGGAAACGGAAAAAGATGCCAAGGCATTATGGCCGGCAACATCATGGAATAAGCTGCATCTTCAGATCATTTACTACGGAAGGGAATATTCGCCGGCCCGTGGAAGCGGAGAGAAGGATTTCATTACCAAAATGCTGTTCGAAAAATAATTAATATTACACGGACTCGGGATAGAAACCATATTAAAAGGCTGAAAGTAATTTTGGCTAATATCCTTTTAGGGTCTGAATATTAAAATGATATTTTGTATGGATTAAACCTTGTTAAATTCTCTGATTCTTTCTTTAAGCAGCTGAAAACAAAACAAATGTATCGACTCCACACTCAAATTAATTGTTGACTGGCAGTTTTTCAAGTTGCTTTAAACTTCAATCCCATTTTTCATCCAGCATTCTGCGGTGGTAATTGATCTGTCCCAAATGATAGCCCAAGTGCCCGAAAAGATGGATCAGGAAATAGGCAGTCGTCATTTTGTATCCTAAAGGCTCTCCCGGGAATTCCTTTTCGAGATCTTCTGCCGATAGGGTTTGAAGGGTAAGCCCTACGGTTTCAATTGCTTGTTCAATCTGCCGGATCAATTCTGCTTTGGGAATATCTTTCAGTGAAAATTCAAGTTCCCTGTTTCTCACATAGCCTGAATTTCCTAAAATGGCTCCCACAAAATGGCTGAGATTCCCAAACAGGTGTAGCGTCAGGTTTCCTGCAGAATTTGAAATGTTTTTATCTGTTTTCCAGATGGTTTCCTCATTTTGATAGGCCTCGATTTCTGTTTTTAATTTTGTTAAGTCCCTGGTGAAAAGAGATTGCAGACTTTCTATCATATTGTATATTGATTTTTTTAAAGCTAAAATTGTGTCGTAAAGTTTGCGGAGTCCTGTAAAGCTAAACAAAAAGCCACAAAGTCAATCGTGGCTTTCCTTTTTTAATGGGGAATTTCTTCGGTCAGAATTTCATTTCCGGCTTTATCGTAATACATGCAGGTATAGACATTCAGGTCAACGATCCATTTTTCAATTCCTGTGGCGGCACAGTCTTCGCAAAACTTCATGTAATCCGTTTCGCCTTTCTGATGGCTTTTCAACTGCCGTATGAATATATCCTGATCAGCTTCATCAGCGATGGTCAGCTCAGCATATTTGGGCTGTGATTTCGCCCTGAAACCGTTTTCTCCGAAATATTCGGTATGGCTGTCTTTTACCCAAGTTTCAAAAGACCGGACACCCAGTTGTTTTATTTCTCTGATATAATCCGGAAAATCAGCTCCGGATTTTACTTTGTTATGTGCAGCTTCAATTTGTTCTATCGTAAACATGTGTTCTTAGTTGTAGGTTAAGAATTATGTGAGTTGCCGGAATCAATACCTTGGATAGAATGGCAGACGATTTCTTTCAATATTTAATACCATCAATCTTTAATATTGACAAAGAACTTCCCAAATCCGGCTTCCTCTTCCAGCTTATCAAAAAGTACCTTGTTTAGGCTTACGTTAAATTATCTCTGTTTTTTCGCCCAGAGTTCCATTTTCCGGTTCAAAACATCCAGCGGAAGACATCCCTGGCTCAGGACTTCATCATGGAATTTCGCCAGGCTGAATTTGCTTCCCAGTTCCTTTTGGTATTTTTCCCTCAGCTCACGGATCCGCAATGATCCGATTTTATAGCCCAAAGCCTGTCCGGGCATGGCCATGTATCTTTCTACTTCAGCTGTAGCGCCGGCTTCATCATAGGAAATATTGCTGAGGAAATACCGGATGGCCTGTTCCCGGGTCATTTTCCCCGTATGAATACCGGTGTCTACGACCAGTCGTACCGCTCTTAGCATCTGATCACTCAGATAGCCCATTTTCTGGTAAGGATCGGTGTACAGCCCGAATTCAGGTCCCAGCGTCTCACAATAATGCGCCCAGCCTTCGCCGTATGCCCCAAACCAGCCGAAACGCATAAACTTGGGAAGCCGGGTATTTTCCTGCTGAAGGGAAACCTGGTAATGATGCCCCGGAATCGCTTCATGCAGAAACAGGGATTCCATTCCTGAGGTAACATTGAATTTGGCAGGATCGGGAAGGGGAACATAAAAAATGCCCGGCCTTTTTCCGTCCGGTGTTCCCTGAATATATTCTGCGCTGGCACTGGCTTCACGGAACTTCTCCGTCTGCCGGATCTCAAAACCGGTTTTTGGCGTTACGGAAAACATGGTTTTCAGCTTCGGGGTAATTCTCGTTAAAATCCCGTTGAAAGCAGCCAGAACCTCTTTTGAGGTTTTATAAGGCATGGCCTTTGGATCGGTCTTCACATAATTAATGAACTCTTCCAGTGTTCCGGAAAAACCTACCTGCTGTTTGACCTTTTCCATTTCGGCACGGAGCATGGCCACCTGCTGAAGCCCGGTTTTATTGATTTCTTCAGGCGTTTTATTGGTGGTCGTCCAGCTTTTCGCATAATACCGGTAAATTTCCTTTCCGTTCGGTAAGCTGTTGTAGCCATCCGTATCCCTTGCTTTAGGCAGATATTCTTTTTCCAGGAAATCACCCATTTTGGTATAGGCAGGAATAATTTTCTGCATAACGGCTTCTTTGTAGAGAGCGGTAAACCGGTCTTTCTGTTCCTTGGTAAAATCTTTCGGGAATTTTCTTACCGGGCCCAAGAAGATATTTTTTTCCGGATCTTTCGTCGTGATCTCTTCCGCTCTCATCTGCGGGATCATTTTTACCACCAGCTTTTTAGGCAGAACCATCTTGTTGTTGATTCCTTCACGGAAATTTTCGGCAGCGGCATCCATCCATTCCGGGAATTTCTCCATTCTTTTGAGCCAGTCGGTATAGTCTTTTTCCGTTTTAAAAGGCTGGCTCCCTTCCCCGCTTCCGTACAGCGGGAAATTCAGCGGCAGCCCGCCGAACTGGGTAAAAGGAATATATTCCGGATGGTAATTGGAAGCTTCAATTTTATCTTCCAGGGTAAAGTTTAAAACATCAAATACTACTTTGTTTTCATCGGAAAGGTTTTTATAATCCACATTTTCAAGCTGTTTTTGTACCGAAGTATAAAATGCCACCTCACCGGAAATAAAATCTTTGTCAATATTAATGGGCAATTGGTCATTATACCTCAGGTCTCCCTGTGAGGTCGCTTCTAGCGGATATAATTTCAGATACTGTTCGTAGTAATTGGAGGCAATGGAATCCAGATTGGACGGCGTAACTTTCGTTAAAGGCGAATCGGATTTTTTGCATGAGGCGAGACCGGCAATTAAGCTGAGTCCTACCATTCCTTTTGCTAAAATATGTTTCATATTTTCAGAATTCTTTATCAAACAAATGTAAATATTTAAAACAGAAAGTCGGAAGGATTATTTTAAATCGTTCTTTTGTTTGGTATGACGGTATCCGATTGCCGGCTGCTCTTTCATAAATTTCATCTGTTTCCGGTGTTTCATCAGGAAAAATATACCTTTCAGGTGCTGCTGTTATTAATTATCATTGATTTTCCTAAAAATACTTTCAAAAAATTTTTCACATTCAATCTATTTTTTATCTTTGTTGAAAACGTTTAACAATCATAGTATTACAGCTCTTTTTTTTAAGAAATAATGAAAGGGATTTTAAAAATTTACCATCCGGAGGAAACGCTAAAGTACAATATCAGAAACACTTATTGTAAAGCGGTTTACAGCAACCAGCAGCATCTCCTAGAGGTTGAGATTATCACGGATGACGGGTTGGATCATGTAGAAGATGATTCTTTACAGTATAACTTTCCCCAACTTTCTCTCGAAGTGTTCGATTTCCCGATCGATTCTGCAGAGATCGAAGGAAAAACCATTACCATCAACGATTCGGATGAAGATACTTATACGGAAGTTGATCTTTTTGATGACGAAGACGCTTTCATTTATGATAACGAGCTTCAGTTTGAGAAAAATGAGGAAGGTGAGCTTCAGGTAATCTGGAAAGGAACCATCGACGATTTCTATACAGGCTCGGAAACCCCGATTCCTTTCAGGCTGAAATGCGAATTCAAACAGGAAGAAATTGAGATAGACGAAGATTAGTCGTCTTATCTTACCTTTATAACAGATTTCTTTTCAAATGTATTTTTGGAAAGAAATCTGCTGTTTTTATGGAAGAGCTGAATTTAAGTTGTTTTTTAAGCAATTTTTAAGACGACAATTCATAATATTCCATTATTTTTGTCGTTACAACTTTTATAAAAATACACATTAATGCTGTTAACGGAACTTACTCAGATGTTATTTGCCCAGGTTGCTGCCCCTGCAGTGGCGGCAGACGATTTAGAATTCTCATTTTGGAAAATCATGTTCCACGGAGGCGCTTTCGCTAAGATTGTGATGGTAACCGTGTTGTTGCTGGGTGTATTTTCGGTATACCTTTTCTTTGAGCGTTTTTTCTTTATTAAAAGATTAACGTCTAAAACGGATTCCAATTTCATGGATAATATTGAAGACTTTATCAGGGAAGGTAAAATGGAAGCAGCACTGGATTACTGTAAAAGGCAAAACTCTCCGGAGGGCAGGATTCTTGAAAAAGGAATCTCAAGGTTGGGACGACCCGTTTCCGATATTGTAAGCGCCATGGAATCCCAGGCCCAGGTAGAAGTTGCCAATATGGAGAAAAACCTGAACCTTCTGGCCGTGGTACCGAGTATTGCGCCGATGTTGGGGCTTTTGGGAACCGTAATAGGGATGATCATTGCTTTCTTCAACCTATCGCATGCCAGCGGATCGTTCTCTCCTAAAACCTTATCTGAAGGGATTTATACAGCATTGGGACAAACGGCGGTAGGTCTTGCTGTAGCCATCCCCGCCAATTTCTTCTATAATATTTTATTAACGAGGATTGATAAGTTTGTATTAAAGGCGCAGAAAATGTCCGGTGAATTTTTAGACCTTATCAACAAGCCTTTATAGTTTTAAGATAGAGGTATCATTTGACTAAAAAATAAAAGATGAAAATTCAGAGAAGAAATAAAGCAAATCCGGAATTCAGTCTGGCGGCGATGACGGACGTTATCCTGCTAATGCTGATCTTCTTTATGGTAACTTCTTCGGCGGCCAACCAAAGCGCCATCGATGTGAAATTACCTAAGGCAGATACCGCAGCCGATAACATCCCTAATCCTCTGGTGGTAAGTGTAAAGCCGGATGGGTCCTATTTTGTGGATGATGTCCCTGTAAACAGAGGTGAACTGGAGCAGACGGTTGTGAATAAATTAGCCAACCAGACCAACAAGTCTTTTACGATACGGGCAGATGAAAATACATTGCACAAAGATGTTGTTTTCGTTATGGAAATTGCAGAGAAAAACAAATTGAACATCGCGATTGCAACCGTTAAAGATAAATAACACTTCCGGAAATCCGGGAAACAGACAATGAAAAGTTATACGATAAACAAAGACGAGCAAAACAAAGACCGGATAAAAAGCGCAGTGCTTTCGATCCTCATCTGGTCTGCCATTCTGCTGTTTGTCTTTCTGTATAAATTGAAACCCGACCTGGATGAGCAGCCTGAAGTGGTAACCACGATGCTGGTTAACTTTGGGGACAATAGGAACGGAAAGGGGGTAGAGGAACCGGCCGATCAGCCGGGAAGCCTTGCTGCTGCTGAAGAAGTAAGCACGGAACCTGCTGAAACAGCCGTTCCCGAAACAAAAACGGTAATCCAGCCGGAGCCGCAGCCTGAAACAAAAAAAACAGACGCTAAGGATAAGATCATTACCGGAAACAATGCCAAAGTTTCGGTGCCGAAAAAAGAAGAATCGAAAGCAGATAATAAAAAGACGGCAACCAGCACGGCGGCTACGAAAAATACAAAGAAATCCGGGGCCACCACCGCCAACTCCAAGACCGGAAACGGTGACGGAAAAGGAAATGCTGCCATTGGAAACCTGATCCGGGGCCGTGGTACCAAAGCCGGAAGCCAGGGGGATGGAAGCGGAATCGATAATGCAGGAGACCCTTTGGGCGGAGACGGAAACGGCGACAGCAAAGTGGGAATCGACAGAAGGCTGGTAGGATTCATCCCGGGAACGATGGGAAGAGGCGGAGCACAGCCGGCCAACAACTGTACGGCCAGCGGAACCATTACTATTGCCTATACCGTAGATAAAGCCGGAAACGTGGTTTCAGCAAGAAGATCAGGAGGAACAGCAGATCCCTGTATTACTTCCAACGCGATTTCATGGGTGAAGAAATACGTAAAGGCTGAAAAAGCCGCTGTTTCTTCTACCGGAACGTATAAGATTACGTTTTAAGAAATGCTGGAAGATGGAAGCGGTATGCCGGATGTTTTCCTGTTGTTATTACAATCAATGGTATTGTTGAGATCCTGATCCTATGGCAGTTTTAAAGTCTGAAATTATTTTTTCTACCAAAATAGAAAAGCACTTTATTCAAGTGCTTTTTTTATTTCTGATATTCTGTTAATAATGGGAAGGGCAAAAATTCCGCTGGTTTGGAGATAGAGCTCGTAGAATGTTTTTGCTTTGTCCAGGAAGTCGTTATTCGCTTCCGTTTTTCCTTTGAAATAGAAAAGGTTGCCCAGCATTTCATAATAATCCTTATGATCTCTTTCCTGCCTTTCGTTTACGATTCCGATAATCTCTTCTTTTGATTTTGAGGAAAGCGTTGTAAAATCAAACTTGAAAATATCCCGCATCAAAGAATCAAAATCCAGCTCTTTCTGCATCAGGCTTTCCTCAGGTTTATCTAAAATCAGTTTTTCCAATGCCTGGCTTAATTGGCGGATCAGTCTCAGGATAAATTCTTTATCAGTAATCATAATGCTATTTATTTTAATTAAAATTTTAAATAATCTTCGGTATCTGTCAGCTCGCTCCATCTGGCAGACAGGAATTTGGCGTAATGATTTGGTAAGAGTCCGTAGGTTCCTAAAGAATGTCCATCATTAACTTCTACTAAAATGGTTTCATTGTCGTCATTAACACCAAAATCAAGAGCATAAGAATTGGGCTGTGAATTGAAGCAGTTTATTGCATTTTTTATTACGCTGACATCTAATTGTGTATCCCAGTCTCCTTTATATCTGCGAATATCCAGGATTTCTTTATACCGGATAAAACATCTCCACTCTGTTCTGAAACGGATTAATTCCGAGCAATAAATTTCAGTATCTTTTTCTTCGTCGATCAAACCAACAAAATCCATATCATTTGCTACAACTTTTCCGGCAAACAGTTTTGTTTCTGTTTTAGGCTTAATAAAAACATTCCGGGCATTTTTATCATTAAAGATCGTATTAATGGTTGATTCCCAGATTTTCCTTTTCAAAAAAGGTTGCAGCTCATCCGGATAATCGATTTCTTTATCAGGACGGGCAATGTTTAAATTTTTCAGTCTTTTTCGTACGCTGCCAATTCCTCCGACAATAATATGCTCCGGATTGCCGTCTGAAATGTCATTGGCATCAAAGAATTTTTCGATTTCAAAGCCGAAATGTTTAAAACCTTCGTAGGCTGTAAAGGCATTTATGTTGTAAAACTCTCTGTCTTTATCAGTCTGAATATATACTTTCATGATTTTCTACGCAAAAAAAAGATAAGCCAGCATAATTGAAGTGATAATCCCCACCAGATCGGCCAGAAGCATGGCAACTACCGTATATCTCGTATTCTTCACGGCTACGGCACCAAAATAAACGGCAATCACGTAGAAGGTCGTATCTGAGCTTCCCTGGAGAACGGCAGCCAGCTTACCCTGGAAACTGTCCGGTCCGAAAGTAGCCATCGTATCCATCATCATTCCGCGTGCGCCGGAACCGGATAACGGCTTAATCAGTGCAGTCGGGAGTCCGTCTACGAATCGGGCGTCCAGATTGGCGGCATTGGCTACCCATTTCATTCCGTCAATAATCACATCGAATACTCCGGAAGTTCTTAAGAGTGAAATGGCAATCAGCATCCCAACCAGATAAGGAATGATCTTTACACTGGTGGTAAAACCTTCTTTAGCTCCGTCGACAAACGCCTCAAAAACATTGATTTTTTTATAAACGGCACCAAGAACAATAGCCAGGAAGATAAAGAGAATCAGACCGTTGCTTAGGATCTGGCTGAAGGTGTCCAGGTTTTCTTTGCTGAGCCCGGTTAAATACCATACCAGCAGGCCGACTAAAGCAGAGATTCCTCCGACATACGCCAAAACTACCGGTTTCAGTAAATTAATTTTCTGGTACAAGGAAACAATAATCATGGCTGCCAATGTTGCGGCAAAGGTGGCGATCATGCAATACAGGAAAATGTCGGTCGGGTTTTTGGATCCGGCAGACGACCGCAATGCAATAATGGAAACCGGAATCAGCGTCATTCCTCCTGCATGAAGACAGAGGAACATGATTTGCGAATTGCTTGCCGTATCTTTATCCGGATTCAGGGTCTGCAGACTTTCCATCGCCTTTAATCCGAATGGGGTTGCGGCATTGTCCAGACCCAAAAGATTGGCGCTGAAATTCATCAGCATATGCCCGAAAGCAGGGTGGTTTTTGGGAATTTCAGGGAATAATTTTGAGAAAAAAGGCTGGATCAGCCTGCTGAGAAGGTTGATGCCGCCCGCTTTTTCCGCAATGCTCATGAATCCCATAAACAGGGCCATGATCCCAATCAGGCCGAGACAGATTTTCACTGCCGTTTCCGAAGTTCCGATCACGCCGTCGGCTTCCTGTACCCGGTAGACTTTTACCTCCTGTTGTAAAGAGTCGGTTTTGTAATGAATCCGGTTGTCCTCAAAATCCGGTTTCTTCATCAGGCTGTCCCTTAAAACAGGGGAAAGGGTGCTCATTTTCTGTGTGGCAATCTGCACGGTATCACCGCCTTTTCCCACCACCATATCGTTGAAAATGGTTTTATAAGAACTTGAGGAAACGTATTTTATACTGGCAATGGCAATGGCAACGATAATGAATGCCGACCAAATTCTGCTGAGGACCATCCGATAGAATTAAATATGGGTTAAACTTATCAAAAAAACTTCAGATTACAAAGCCTGAATTGGCAATGGTCAATTTCCTTTGGAGTCAATAGTGAATTTTCCGGCAGGTTTAAGATTCACTTGCGCAGCAAAATTGATTTGCAGAGCGAAATTAACCATTCGCTTTGTCAATGGTCAATCTTAACGGGTTTAAAATTCACTTGCGAAGCAAATTTGACTCGCAGAGCGAAATTCACCATTCGCTTTGTCAATAGTCAATTTCCTTCGGAGTCAATGGTTAATCTTAACGGGTTTAAAATTCACTTGCGCAGCAAAATTGACTCGCGGAGCGAAATTCACCATTCGCTTTGTCAATGGTCAATCTTAACGGGTTTAAAATTCACTTGCGCAGCAAAATTGACTCGCAGAGCGAAATTCACTATTCCCCTTTTCACTTTTCATCCAGATAAACCAGAAATCCCTTAAAATCATCATTTGTACTCTTCAGCACTTTGGCGTCCTTCATTTTCTTTTCCAGGCCGTCGATGAAAAAGCTTTTTTCAAAAAACTGTCGGTGGACGCCTTGGAGCATTTCCATGAAATAATCCATGCCGATTTTATTGTTGTGAAGGTCCATCTTGGTTTCCAGCGGTTTATTCGGGAAAAGCTCTTCGTGCAGGTCGGTGATTCTTTTACAGAACTTCAATGCTTTCTGAGGAGAGGATACTTTACAGCAGTACATCATAATAAAGCAGCACCACAGAGCATGTCTGAAAGAATTCCCGATGCCGTTGGTGGAGGCGGTGTCCGGGAATTTTTTCTGGGCAATGGTGTAGGCCTTCAGGGTGGCATAAAAGCTTAACAGGGAAAAAACAGGATGGGGAAGGACAAGCCTTAAAAGACGGAGAATCTTTTTAAAGCTCATACTCCGGATCGTATTAAAGAATATTTTAAATGTCCTCATAATAAAAATCTCTCCCGGAATGAGAGAGATTCATGTATGTTGTTAAATAATATTAGGCCGGGGAAGTCAGCAGATTTACAGTTTTAGCAACAGTATTTCTGATGTCTGTTCTCTTCACGATAAAATCCACAAATCCTTTTTCCTGAAGGAATTCCGAAGTCTGGAAACCTTCCGGCAAATCTCTTCCGATGGTTTCACGGATCACCCTTGGCCCGGCAAATCCGATCAGTGCACCCGGTTCCGCCATGATGATATCGGCTGTCATCGCAAACGAAGCGGTGATTCCCCCGAAAGTAGGGTCACATAGATAAGCGATATATAAAAGTCCCGCTTCTGAAAGCTGAGCCAGTTTCGCCTGAACTTTAGCCAGCTGCATCAGAGAGTAAGTCGCTTCCTGCATTCTCGCTCCTCCGGACTGGCAGATGATCATATAAGGAAGTTTCTTTTCGATACAGTAATCGATCGCTCTTTTAATTTTTTCACCCATCACGGAACCCAAAGAACCTCCGATGAAAGCAAAATCCATACAGGAAACCACCATTTCGGTTCCTTTTACGGTTCCTACTGCATTTCTGATGGAATCGGTAAGTTTTGTTTTGGCCTTTACTTCCTTCAGACGGTCGGTATACGACTTGGTGTCTTTAAAGTTCAGGATATCAATACTTTCAACATTGGCATCCAGCTCGGTGAATTTGCCTTCATCGAAAAGGATATCAAAAAATTCGGCACTTCCTATTCTTACATGGAAACCGTCTTCCGGAGAAACATAGCTGTTTCTTTTCAGTTCGTCATGCTCAACAATTTTTCCCGAAGGAGTCTGATGCCAAAGACCCTTCGGTACGTCTTTCTTTTCATCAGTAGAGGTCGTAATATTTTGTGCTTTTCTTTTAAACCACTCGAATGCCATATTGTATATAATTGATGTTTACTAAATGATAAGAGATGAAGAAAGCGTTTTTAAAAAATCACCAGCTTCATCCCTGTCATTCATAATTTATTTAAGCGTATTTACGTTATTTAAATCTTCAAATGCCTTAACCAATCGCTTAGCGAAAGTTTCTTCTCCTTTTCTTACCCATACCCTAGGATCGTAGAATTTCTTGTTAGGCTTCTCTTCGCCGTCCGGATTCCCGATCTGAGCTCTTAGGTAATCGATGTTATCGACCATATAGTCTCTGATTCCTTCGGTATAAGCGAACTGAAGATCAGTATCGATGTTCATTTTGATTACCCCGTAGTCGATTGCTTCCCTGATTTCCTCAATTGTAGAACCTGAACCTCCGTGGAATACGAAATTGATCGGTTTTTCAGCAGTTCCGAATTTCTCCTGAACATATTTTTGGGAATTGTCAAGGATCTTTGGAGTAAGAACCACATTTCCTGGCTTGTATACGCCGTGTACGTTTCCGAAAGCGGCTGCAATGGTGAAATTATCGGAAATCGCTTTTAGCTTCTCATAGGTATAAGCGATGTCTTCCGGCTGGGTATATAATTTGGAATTGTCAACGTCTGAATTGTCAACACCGTCTTCCTCTCCTCCGGTTACCCCGATTTCTACCTCAAGCGTCATCTGAAGCTTAGCCATTCTTTCGAAGTACCGGGCAGAAATTTCTAAATTTTCTTCTAAAGATTCTTCAGAAAGATCCAGCATATGCGAAGAGTAAAGGGATTTTCCGTTTTGCTTGTAGAATTCCTCATTGGCATCCATTAGTCCGTCGATCCAAGGCAATAATTTCTTGGCACAGTGGTCGGTGTGAAGGATTACGGTAGCGCCGTAAGCTTCTGCCAGAGTGTGGATATGTTTTGCTCCGGCTACTGCTCCTAAGATAGCTGCCTGCTGCGCTTCATTGCTTAATCCTTTCCCTGCATTATAAATAGCTCCTCCGTTGGAAAACTGGATGATAACAGGTGAATTTAGTTTTGCGGCAGTTTCCATAACCGCGTTTACGTTGCTGGAACCAATTACGTTTACTGCAGGTAATGCAAATTTGTTTTCTTTAGCATGCTGAAAGATATCAGTAACTAATTGACCAGTGGCAACTCCTGCCGGGAAAATTCTGCTCATGTTTTACTTTTTAATATATTATTAGGGTGTCTTTAAATTCCTGTAAAGGTAATCATTTTTAAAAATATGCTTAATTTCTTTTATCCCGTCCCCAAAGCAGCTTCTGGCGGATGGTTTCATAGAAACTCAAATTATTCGGCTGCACGAGAAGAATCTGGAAATCCGCTTTTTTGATCACGATCTCCTGATCGGTTTCAATATGGATCAATCGCGAATCCAGGGAAAGCGAATATTGGGGGACCCGGCTTTCCACTTTGAATTTTATTTCAACCCGGTCGTTCACCACCAGCGGTCTTACATTAAGATTGTGGGGCGCGATGGGCGTGATGACGAAATTTTCGTTGTTCGGGGAAATGATAGGCCCGCCTGAACTTAATGAGTAGGCTGTAGAGCCGGTAGGTGTGGAGACAATAACGCCGTCGCCCCAGAATACATTCAGAAATTCATCATTGATATAAGAATCTACGGTGATCATGGAGGTGGTTTCCTTCCTGGAAACCGTAACGTCGTTTAAGGCATACGGAAAAAAATCTTCAAAAACAGGGGAAACAACATGGATCACCGAGCGCCGGCTGGTCTTCACATCCCCTTTCAGGATAGAATCCAGCGCGTTAAAGGCTTCCTCTTTTGTAAAGCTGGCCAGAAACCCCAGTCTTCCGGTATTTACTCCGACAATCGGGATCTCAAGATCCTCGATAAAGGTTAAGGAGTTCACGATGGTTCCGTCGCCTCCGAATGTAAAGAACAGGTCCACTTCCTTATCCAGAAGATCCTGCTTGCAATTGAACGTTTCGAAAATTTTTGAAAACTGAAGTGCTTCAGCCATTTCATCGTATAAAACAGATTTTACGCCTCTGTTTTCCAGCTCGGAAATAAATTTACTTAAATATAAAAAAGTATCCAGATCTTTTTTCTGAGAATAAATGGCTGCCTTCATCCGTGTTTAAATTTCTATGAATTTCTGGAAAAACCCGAATCTGTCCTGGAACAGGTCCGATTTTTCATCAGAGTAATACTTCTGCACAATGCGGTAATCGTACCGGTCGAATGTTTCATCAATAGAACTCAGGTTTTCATTGCTGATCTTAATCGTCACCTGAAGCACTTCGTCGGACATGAAACTGATGAAGGCGCCGTAAAACTTGGAATTGTTGCTTTCCACGATATTGGCGATTTCCGTCATCGAGTATTTCCTGGCCGGGGTCTCAACGGTGAGAATGGCTCCCGATTCCGAGAACAGCGGATATTTCGAAAAATCCTGGAAGATATCTTCACAGCTGATATAGCCCAGATATTTCTCCGCTTTGCTGATCACCGGAATAATATTGGAATTAAACGTATAGAACAGCCGGATGCTGTCCATAATGTTGTTATCCTCCAGAATCGCAAAACGCTCGATCTGATGCTCCAGCTCTTTCAGGGTTCCCTCTGCTTCATACAGGAAATCCTGGGCCAGGGCACCGTAAAAGTGATGGGATTTTTTGATGAAAATATGAGAATATCCAAATGCTTCTAACATTTCCCTCGCTGATTCTATAGAGTCAGAAAGGCTGAAACACGGGAAGTCTTTTGAGATATAGTCCTTGATAAACATTGTGCTAATTTATAAAAAATTAAACGAAACTTTTTCTGAAATATTGGTTTTTTTTCTGAAAAAATCAAAAAAGTAAAATTAAAATTTGTCCGTGATGAAAAAAGAAGTATCTTTGTCGCCTTTCATTTTTACTTTTTATTAGATTTATTTCAAACTGCAAGGTCTCTAAGGCACATGCAGTTTTTTATTTTAGGGCCTTGGCAAATTCCCACATCACGATACCGCCGCACACGCTTACGTTCAGGGAATGCTTGGTTCCCAACTGCGGAATTTCCACAAAAGAATCAATATTCGGCAACGCTTCATCGCTGATTCCTTCTACCTCGTTTCCTAAAATCACCGCATATTTTTTAGTTTTATCAATCGTAAAATCGGTGATCATTTTACTGTTGGAAGTCTGTTCGATGCCGATGATCTCAAACCCCTGAGATTTTAAATCGCCAATGGTAATATTGATATCTTTTTCATAGCTCCAGTCTACACTTTCCGTAGCTCCCAAAGCCGCTTTATGGATTTCACGGTGAGGCGGCTGCGGTGTAATCCCGCAAAGGATAATTTTCCCGATCAGAAAAGCATCTGCAGTTCTGAAGGTGGCTCCCACATTATGCATGCTTCTGATATTGTCTAAAATAACGATCAACGGAATTTTCTCAGTAGATTTGAAGGTTTCTACATCAATTCTGTTCAGTTCTTCCAGTTTTAATTTATGTACCAATTTTATTTTTTTGGCAAAATTAGGTATAATTATTTACGATTTCCAGCCGGAAACGGATTTATTGTTTTTGCGATTCCATGATCTGGTGCACATTTTTCTCAATATTCTGCGCTATGGTTTCCATCGGGATGTCGTTTTCATCATTGTTAAAAGGGTCTTCAATTTCCTCGGCGATCAGCTCAAGGCTCATCAGCACGTAATAAATAAAAACGGTTAAAGGAATAATGTAATTCCCGATATTAATAACATAGGCAATCGGCAAAGCGAAAACATATAGGATGATAAATTTCTTGATGAAAGAAGAATAGGAATAGGGAATCGGGGTATTCTTGATCCTTTCACAGCCGCCGCAGACATCCAGGAACCCGGAAAGCTGGTTATCCAGGTAGAGCATTTCAACATCAGAGATCTTTCCTTCTTTTTTCAGCTGGTTCAGTTTCTGACTTAGCAGAATCACCAGTTCGCTCGGCCCATGATTTCTCAGCTCTTTTTCAATTTCGGAATAATCCTCATCCAAAGCCAGGCGCGTCGATTCCTTGGATAAATGCTTCGCCAGCAAATGTGGAAAGAACTTAAGGTATCTCGTAATCTGCTCGGTATGTTGAGGGTCATTGCCTAAAATCATGCTGATCTTGATCGCAAAATTCCGGGTATCATTTACTAATTTTCCCCAAAGTTTGCGTCCTTCCCACCAGCGGTCATACGCTGTATTTGTCCTGAAAACCAGCAATAAAGAAAGCACGAAGCCCAGCAGGGAATGGATGAGTCCGACATTGCTGATGCCGGATTTTGAATTCAGCCGGAAATGCTCGATTTCCAGATATTCCACGCCCCAGGAATACAGGCCGACCAGGATCATGCTCGGAAAGAGAATCTTTAAAGTATCGCTTTTATGCAGGCTGAAAAGGATTTTCAGGAAATGTTTGGTGTTGTAAACTCTCATAAATAAGATTGTTCCCACAAATATAAATTTTTCATTTTATCCCGGCTTTACGGGAAGCTGTAATTTTTTCAGCTGGGCTAATAGTTCTTTGCAATAAAAATTATAAAAATGGGATACCATAGAAAAGGACATTATAAAAGGACGGAACCTGGATAAGCGGACATTATGTAAGTACCTTAGGACGCGGGAGAAGAAAATCAAAAAGTTCGCTCAAAGTAGCTTTGTGAACTTAAAGAAGTTGGTAGTCATAAAATCTTTGCGAGCTCTGCGTTTAAACCAAAACAAATATCTAACTTTTCAAAAACTTTACTTCTACTGTTTTATTTCCTATTTTTACCGTCCCAATTCAAGAAAAGATTTTAATGGCAAAGGCAGCGAAAAAAGAAACCCCGTTAATGACCCAGTACAATACCATCAAGACGAAATACCCTGATGCGCTTTTACTATTCAGGGTAGGGGATTTTTACGAAACTTTCGGGCAGGATGCCGTGCGGACTTCTCAGATTTTAGGGATTGTCCTCACCAAAAGGGCAAACGGAGAAGGCCATATTGAGCTGGCTGGATTTCCGCACCATTCCGTGGATTCTTATCTGCCGAAGCTGGTAAGAGCCGGAATGCGGGTGGCTATCTGCGACCAGCTGGAAGATCCGAAAACGGTTAAGGGAATCGTTAAAAGAGGGGTTACGGAACTGGTGACGCCCGGCGTTACCTTTAACGACCAGGTGCTGAATTCCAAAAAGAACAATTTCCTGCTTTCACTTCATAAAGAAAAGGAGAAATTTGGGATTGCTTTGGTGGATATTTCCACCGGGGAATTCCTGGTCAGCGAGGGGAACCTGGAAAAACTGATCCATATTGTCAATACCTTTGATCCGAGCGAAATTATTTACCAGCGAAGTTCCCAGATCCCGGAACAGCTGAAAAATAAAAATGCTTTTAAACTGGAAGACTGGGCGTACCAGTACAATTTCGCCTATGAAAAGCTGACGAATCATTTCAAAACCAATTCCTTAAAAGGGTTTGGGGTAGAAGGCCAGCAGCTGGCGATTACGGCGGCGGGAGCCATTTTCGCTTACCTGGTGGAAGATACGCATCATAACTTATTGGCCCATATTACCAGGATACAGATCATCCCGCAGGAGGATTTCCTGACAATGGATCATTTTACGCTGCGGAATCTCGAAATTGTATACCCAAGCCATCCGCAGGGAAAATCTTTGCTGGACATTATCGACAAAACCTCGACGCCGATGGGCGGAAGGCTGCTGAGAAGGAGGATTATTTTACCGTTGAAATCTGTTGCTGAAATCAACAGAAGGCTTTCTTTAATTGACTTTTTAAACGAAAACGATTCGCTTAAATACGAAATTTCCCAGCTGCTCAAATCCATTTCGGATCTGGACCGGCTGATGGGGAAACTGGCAGCGGAAAAAATCTGTCCCAAAGAACTGGGCTATCTTCGTCAGAGCCTGATCAATATCCATAAAATCAAAGCACTGCTTCATCCGCATGCCGATGTACTGGCGTGGCTGGATCCCTTGTATGATCAGGACGAGCTGATCAAATGCCTTCAGAACCATCTGAATGATGAACTGCCGGTGAACCTGGCCAAAGGAAATGTAATTAAAGATGGGATTTCGGAGGAACTCGATACGTTAAGAGGACTGCAGTCCAAAGGAAGAGGATTCCTGGATGAAATGTGCCAGAGAGAAGTCGAAAGGACAGGGATTTCCAGCCTGAAAATAGATTTCAATAACGTTTTCGGCTATTATATTGAAGTAAGAAATACCCACAAAGATAAAGTTCCGGGCGACTGGCTGAGAAAACAGACATTGGTTAATGCCGAGCGTTACATCACCGAAGAACTGAAAGAATATGAAAACCAGATCCTCGGTGCCGAAGAGAAAATCGGACTCCTGGAAAATGAACTGTACCGTAAGGTCTGCAGTGAAACCATGATCTACATCGATCAGATCCAGGAAAATTCAAATATCATTGCTCAGTTGGACGTGGCTGTAGGATTGTCTGAACTGGCCGTTTCGGAAAGTTATACGAAGCCGGTTTTAACGGAAACTTTTGCCATCGATTTAAAAGAAGCAAGACACCCAATTATCGAAAATGCACTTCCTTTAGGTGAAAAATACATCCCGAATGACATTTTTCTGGATAAAGATTCGCAACAGATTATTATGGTTACCGGGCCGAACATGGCGGGTAAATCGGCCATCCTGCGCCAGACAGCAATTGTCTGCTTAATGGCTCAGATCGGAAGCTTTGTACCGGCGAAACATGCGGAAATCGGAATTTTGGATAAGATCTTTACAAGAGTAGGAGCTACCGATAATATTTCTGCCGGAGAATCGACTTTCATGGTGGAAATGAACGAAGCGGCGAATATCCTTAATAATATTTCCGAACGCAGTCTGATTCTATTGGATGAAATCGGCCGGGGAACTTCCACTTATGATGGGGTTTCTATTGCCTGGGCTATTGCAGAATACCTTCATCAGCATCCAACGCAGGCCAAGACCCTGTTTGCCACGCATTATCATGAACTGAACGAAATGACGGTGAATTTCGAGCGGGTAAAAAACTTCCACGTTTCTATCCAGGAAAACAAAGGAAACATTATCTTTTTGAGAAAACTGGTGCCGGGCGGAAGCGAACACAGTTTCGGGATCCATGTAGCCAAGCTGGCCGGAATGCCGGCAAAAGTGGTAAACCGCGCCAATGAAATCCTGAAAACCCTGGAAGCCAGCCGTACCCAGGCTGGAAGCTCTTCGGAAAAGATCAAAAGGGTGACGGAAGAGAACCTGCAGCTGTCTTTCTTCCAACTCGACGATCCGGTACTGGAAAACATCCGTGAAGAACTGACGAAAATTGACATCAATACTTTAACCCCAATCGAAGCATTGATGAAGCTGAATTCAATTAAAAAGATGATCGGAGGATAATTCTTACTATTTTTTATTAAGAGCAACTGTTAAGGGCAAACGAAATCGGTATCTTACCTTTTCTCCATTAATCTCAGCAGGAACCCACTTTTGTTTTATTTTTGATACGGCTCTAATAGCTTCTTGATTAAAGCTTTCATTTTTTCCGAAAGCTTTTATCTCTGTCATATGACCTTCTTTATCAATAATAAAAGTTATTTCGCATGATTCTGCTTCCGAAGCGCTTATGATTTTTTGAGGTCTGAAATATCTCGTAAACTCATCTTTGAAAATTTGGATTCCAAGAGGAAAATAAGCTGGTTTCTCTGCATCAATTTTTACGGTACCATTTCTTTCGACCAGCAAAAGTTCGTTTAATTCTGTCGTTTGAACCGGTTTTTCCTGAGCAAGGGCAGGATGAAAGAAAAATAAGGTGAAGATTAATAAGAGCTTTATCATTGAAGTTTTTGCAAAAATAAACTTTAATGGTGAAAAATTAATACTTTTTCAACGTCAGAGGAAAAGTATAAAGGTAACGTACCGGCTGACCGTTGATTGTAGCAGGTTTCCATTTTACAAACATCCTCCGTACTGCAACTTCAGCAGCATGGGAATGTTTCGGATCGCTTCCCACTGCGGTTACATATCGTACATATCCTGTTTTTTCCACGATAAGATAAACTCTGGTATCAATTTTCCTGGACTTTACATCGATAACGTCCATTTTATCGGCAAATTCTTTTTTAAAATTTTCCATTCCACCGGGTAACTCTGCCGGTGTATCTGCTTTGGTAACGGCATCATCCAGCTTCATTTTTGTTTTGAGGACGGCGTAGTCCGGCAGTTCCCGAACAGAATTGTATTGCTGTGCAAATAATGAGATGCTTAAAGACAAGCTTATGAAAAATAAAAACTTCTTCATACCTGCAAAAATTAGATATTTTACGACAGCAAAAATAGAACCGTAGTGCAATAAAAAAGCACCAAATCTATTGGTGCTTAAATACGGTTAAGTGCTGATTAGCAACAGTCTCCTTTCATAGTGCAGGTTCCGGTGCGGATCTCGCCGGAAGGATCGAAGCAGAAACATTTGATTATACATTTATTTCCTGCTCCGCCGTTGATTTCCTTCAACGCTTTTTTGGTAAGCTTTTTCAGATTTTTCATAGCCTGTATAATATTAGATTGGTCCGGCCAAATTACAAATTTTATATTAAATCATTTAATGGTGAATAAAGTATTTTGATATTATCATGAAAAATATCTTTTATAAAGGCTGACCGCTTATTTTTGCAGAAAATAAATCAGACCGATCCCAAATGAAAACATCTGCATTCCCGTTTCATTACAAATATTTCCTGGCTACTGCTCTTCTATTTCTCTCCGAAGTCCTTATCGCCACTGTTTTTAAGGATATTTTCTTCATAAGGGCATATCTGGGCGACGTTATTGTCGTGATGCTGCTCTATACTTTTATCAAGAGCTTTTTTAATATTCGGAATGATGTAAAACTGATTGCCTGCATTCTCATTTTTTCTTTTATGGTAGAATTTGCGCAGTATTTCAACATTGCAGAAAGGCTGGGTTTTCAGCCGGGAAGTGTAATGTATATTGTGGTCGGAAATTCATTTTCCTGGCTTGATATGTTGTGCTACGCCGTTGGATGCCTGCTGCTTTTTGTTTTTGTGAAAACTACCGGAAGGCAGAACACCTAACAGAAAATTTACCGTCCAAAGCTGTCATATTTATCTTCCGCATATTTAATAAAGCGGTTCAGTAGGGCAACATTTTCCTTTTCCATCGGCGTCAGGTCCTGGTCTACATTATTGGAAACCGGGATATACCAGTCGGTCTGCTCAAAGAAATTCCGGTAGGTCTGTTTCTTAAAGGCATAGCCGTGCCTTGCAAAAACGGCATTTTTGATAATTTCCAGATCCAGTTTCCTGAGGTTCTTCAAATCTTTTTCCGTGAGTTTCTGTGTGGAAGCGTTGATCTTGAATACGGCATCGGAAGCAATCCTGTTTTTGGATTCCATATAGGTTTCCGTTTTGCCGGTCTCTTCATCGGTATACTTTTCCGCAAAATCCTTAGGGTTTTCCCAGTCGATGAGGTCGCTGTTTTCGCTCAGCATAAAGTTCGGATTGTAGGCAAACTCTTTTTTCGCCAGCTTCAGGATCTTATGGGGTGATTTCACTGCTGAGGTATTGAATGCGCTCCATTTCCCGGTCAGGCTGTCGTTGTTGAGCTTTACTTCAAACCTTCCGTCGCTTTTATCGTTTCCCGGCTCATCCAGGATAAAAGATTTCGTGGTTTCATTGAAGACGCCGCGGAAGGGCCGCTGGTTGCCGTTAACGATGCTCTGCCCGTAAACGCTGTCTTTTGTAATCCGGTTGATTTTCAGCGAAAGCCTCTTATAAACATCTCCTTCATAGGCTTCGCCGATTTCGGGGGTAATCATCTCTTTTCCCGCAAAGTCGCCCATATAGATCCCATAGTATTCTTTATGGACTTCCGGGGCAACGGCGGTGTCTTTTTTGGCAGAAGAATTATTCTGGGATAAAGCGGTTGCTTTTGATTCTTTTTTACAGCTTGCCAAAGCCAAAACGAGCGAAAAGGCCGGAACGAATTTTAAATTTTTCATGGGTGATTCTGATGTGATTTTAATGGAATTAAAGATCGTGAAATAATGGAAATGAAAAAAGGCTACAGGTATTTTTTTGCAATTAAATATTCAATGATCAGGATATTCGGGATCCAGCCGAGCCAGGCAATGATCTGGTAAACCTCCATCGGGTCCGGATGAAAAGTATAGACAAGAATGACCTTCCACATCCTAAGGGTAATGGCTGAAAGGGTGAAGGCAAAGCTCCGCCACATCCATTGCTTATGGGCCGCAAATTCTCTCCGGCGTGCCAGCCGATAGGCTTTGAAAGTAGAAAACCACCACAGGCCGCTTAAAAGGACAAATGAAATTTTGGAATACAGCCCGCCATTGGCGAAGATTCCCATATACATCCCGGAAGGAGCAGCCAGCACCAGGATCAGTAAAACATAGATCTTTCCGGCGTTCCTATGAAAGTCTTTCATCCCGAAATCTTTTCTGACTATGGCTAAAAATCCGCTGAGCAGTACGAAAATGCTGGTGTAGACATGGGTGTAGAAAAAAGAAAGATATTCCGGCCGCTGCGTCACTTCCGTCTGCTTAATCATCAGGAAGCTGGCATCCGTCCTTAATGGAATGTATTCCAGTGTGATTTTCAGCATCAGCCAAAAGAAATACCCGAACCCCAGAATTAAGAGGAACTTTAAAAGTTTTGATGTATTTCCTTTAATTGAAAGCATGGAACTTTTAAACACAAATGTCGCAAATTTTCTCACTAATATTCACAAATAAATTGTGTTATTCGTGAAGGTATTCGTGCAATTTGTGTTTAAATGATTTGCATTGAGTTAATCTGAATCCTAGATGTTTAAACACGAATATCGCAAATTTTCCTACTAATATTCACAAATAAATTGTGTTATTCGTGACGGTATTCGTGCAATTTGTGTTTAACCATTCGCATTGAGATCCTGCGCAATCAGCCACGCTTCGCTCCAACAGGCCTGGAAATTAAATCCTCCGGTCACGGCGTCGATGTTCAGCACTTCTCCGGCGATGTAGAAATTGGGTAAAATCCTGGACGCCATGTTTTTAAAGTTAATTTCCTTTAGATCAACCCCTCCGGCGGTGACGAATTCGTCTTTGAAGGTCGATTTCCCGGTCACCTGGAATTTCTTCCGGCATAGGTTTCCGATGATGGCCTGCATTTCTTTCCCGGAAAGATTCGCCACCTGCTTGTTGAGGTCTACTTTTGAAACTTCCAGGATCCGCTGCCAAAACCGATTGGTAATGTCAAAAATTTTCGACTGCCCAACGGTCTTCTTCGGATTCGACTGCCTGAATTGCTGAAACAATTCTTCCGCATCTTCCGGATCTTTGGAAATGAAATTCACTTCAATTTCAAAATTGTATTTCACTTTCGCTAAGTTGATCGCTTCCCAGGCGGAGATTTTCAGGATCGCCGGTCCGGAAAGCCCCCAATGGGTAATCAATAAAGGACCGCTTTCTTCGGTTTTAAGCTTCGGAATTGATGTTTCGGCCATTTCAAAACTGGTTCCCGCCAGGTCTTTCAGCAAATCGTCCTTGATGTTGAAGGTAAAAAGGGAAGGAACAAGATCAACAATTTTGTGTCCCAGGTTTTCAATCATTTTCAGGGATTTCGGAGAACTTCCGGTAGTGTAAATCACCACATCGGCTTCAAAATCGCCAAGGCTGGTTTTTACTGAATATTTCCCGTCCAGCTTTTCAATTTCCTTTACCGAACATTTTGTTTTCACCTCCACCTTTTTCTTTCGGGTTTCAGCCAGCATGGCGTTGATGATGCTCTGGGAAGAATTGCTTTCCGGAAAAACACGGTTGTCGTTCTCAATTTTTAAAGCCACATTCCGCTGCTCAAACCAATCCATCGTGTCTCCCGGCTGGAATTTGGTAAAAACACTCAGCAGCTCCTTGTTTCCGCGGGGATAAAACTGAACCAGCTCCCGCGGGTCAAAACAGGCGTGGGTAACATTGCACCGGCCGCCTCCGGAAACCTTCACTTTCTGCAGGACATCCGAATTCTGCTCCAGGATGGTAATTTTATATTTCGTTTCGTCCAGGTTGGCGGCACAGAAAAATCCGGCCGCACCGCCTCCGATAATAATAATTCGTTTCATAGTTCGTAATCTTATGCTCAAGATTATTTTTGCAAAACTACAATTTTTATAAACCATCTTATTTGAGTAATTTTGAAGAATGTAATTTTTCGATTAAACGGGAAATGATAACCACAAAAGTCACAAAAGCTTTTAACACATTAGGTACATAAGATTTTAGTCACTCAGGCCACGTATAATTCAGATCACAGAAGAGGAAAAAGATTTTCAGAATTATACTGTTTTTATGAGTTAAAAGAGAAGTGAAAAATTTTGTGGTAAAATTTAAGTTCATATTTAAAACAAAATTTAAATGATATTCTACCATACCTTTGAAGTACGCTGGAGCGATCTTGATGCGAATAAACATTTGGCCAATTCATCTTATGTGCAGTACTGTGCACAGGCGAGAATGGCTTTTATGACCAAAGAAAAAATGGGGGTTACCCAACTCAGCCGGTGGGGAATCGGGCCGGTGATCCTGCATGAACGATATTCGTTTTTTAAGGAAATCTATGCCGATCAGACGGTGATCGTAAGCCTGGAAATCGACGGATGCGCAGAGGATTCCTCGATTTACCGTTTTGTACATAAGTTTTATACCCCCGACGGCGAACATTGTGCCACCGCAGAAGCTACCGGGGTATGGATCGATATGATGCTCAGAAAAATGACGACTCCGCCGGATGATGTGGTAGAGGCCATGAACAAATACAAATCCCCGGAAACAGCAGTGCTGACCCGGGAAGATTTCAAAAACCTGCCGTTCCGCCCGGAAAATATAGATCCGGCAGCATTTACGGTTTAAGGTTTTGGGCTTAAAGTTTGAAACTGCCCATTACCTATTACTCATTACTTATAAATAAAAGATATGTTTGAAGATAAAGATCCTGAACTGACGCCGATTTCCAAACTGGGAGAATTCGGACTGATCAAGCACCTGACCCAATTTTTCCCTTTGGCCAATGATTCTTCGGAACTTGGCGTAGGAGACGACGCAGCGGTGATTAATCCCGAAGGCAAAAAAGTAGTCCTCACGACCGATGTATTGGCGGAAGGCGTCCATTTCAATCTCGGGTATGTTCCGTTGAAGCACTTGGGGTACAAAGCCGTTGTCGTGAATCTGAGCGATATTGCCGCAATGAATGCCACGCCTACCCAGATCTTGGTTTCGCTGGCGGTATCCAACCGTTTTCCGGTGGAAGCCCTGGAAGAAATCTATTCCGGAATACAGGCAGCGTGCGGAAGGTATAAAGTCGATTTAATCGGCGGAGATACAACGAGTTCCAATGCCGGTCTGGTGATGAGTATCACGGCTGTCGGAATCGAAAACGGGGAAAATATCGTGAAAAGAAGCGGAGCAAAACCGAATGACCTTTTGGTGGTTACCGGTGATCTGGGAGGGGCCTATATGGGGCTTCAGATCCTGGAAAGGGAACATGCGGTGTTCCTGGCCGACCCGAATATGCAGCCGGAAATGGAAGGCTACGATTATATCCTGGAAAGGCAGCTGAAACCGGAAGCAAGAACGGATGTAAAAGGCATCCTGGAGCAACTGGATATCAAACCGACTTCCATGATCGACGTTTCGGACGGCCTGGCTTCGGAGATCCTCCATCTTTCGGACCAGTCGGAAGTAGGTTTCAGGCTGTATGAAGAGAAGATCCCGATGGACAACCTGACGATCACCACTGCGGATGAATTCAACCTGAATCCGGTGATGGCGGCTTTAAGCGGAGGAGAAGATTACGAACTGCTGTTCACGATTTCCCCGAATGATTTCGATAAGATTAAAAACCATCCGGATTTTACCATCATCGGGCACGCCGTTCCCAAAGAAGACGGTAATTTTATGGTTGCAAGAGGATCCAACCAACTGGTTGCTTTGACGGCACAGGGTTGGGATGCTTTTTTAGGAAACCGACAGGAATAATAACTGATCATTTAATATCATATAATGAGACTGCCTCAAGGCAGTCTCTTTTACATTTAATAAGGTTGTTCTACACAGCTGTTATCTCCCGGAGGACAGTTGCCGCCTCCGGAACCGCCTCCCCCTCCTGGCACACATTGCCCGGGGGTTCCATCATCGTTGAGCTGACAGACTTTTCCAAAAGTACAATCGCAATCGGTCCAGCAATAAGCAGAATCTCCGTTGATGTGGCAATTGGGTATACCGCTTCCAAGAATATTCAGCAATTCTTTTCGTTCAAGTTTTTTAAAATTTTTCATAATTAATTTTGTTTTGGTTTTAATTTGTAATTATTTTGGATTCTTAAAGTTAAAAAAAGATTTCATATAATTGATTATAAATGAAATAGTAATGTCTGATTTAATGAAACTAATATCTCAGACCTTTGGATTCAGGTAAACTTTACGCGCATCACTTAAACACAAATGACACCAATACCTCCACGAATAACACGATACCATTCGTGAAGATTTGTGAAAAAATTTGTGATATTCGTGTTTAAATTTAATGGGAGAATATAACAGGGTTAATACGATGAAAGATATTTTGGAATTCAGGGCCTTCACCCGTGAAAACAGCTTTTTCTTCAGCGATAAGAACGCAGATGATTTTATTTTTTTTATAGAATCGAAATCGCTTTACTGGGGAGTTGGATATGGTAAAGAGACGATGCAGGGCGGTTTGTATGGAGACAGAGATCTGAATGTTGATAAACAAGCCCTATCAAAGGAATTAACGGTATTTTTTAGAGATATAAACGAAAATATAATCTTAGAAATAAACTTTTTCTGAACTTTAGAAATATAGATGCCTTTAATCAATGAAAAAAAAGAAACTGCCTAAAAAGGCTAAAAAGCCAAAAATCACCCCAAAGGAATATTTTCAGTTTGCTCTGGTAATGACTCTTATGCTTGCTTCAATTATACTTTTCGTCCGTTATCTGAATTTAAAAAAAATTGAACAAATTAATGAAATTAACAGAGATTATAGTCTGACCAGGGGAATTATAACAGAAACAGGGTACCGTAAAGGAAGGTATGTGGAAGTAAAATTTAAGGTTGACGGGATTTTTTATGAAGGCCGTGAGTACGCGGTGAATTCTTATGGCAAAGAAGAGGGAGATTCCATCACAATTAAATTTTCCAATAAAAACCCGGAACATTTTATTACGGAATTTCACTTAAAGTATTAAAAAAGCCGGCACAATGAGGCCGGCTTTCTGTTTTTATATTGAAATCTTACGCTTTCACGATATTCACGATCACTTCCATAGCTTTCTCCATGCTTTCCAGGGCCACATATTCATACGGTCCGTGGAAATTGATCCCGCCGGCGAAAATATTCGGGCATGGCAGTCCCATATAGGATAGCTGGGCGCCGTCGGTTCCTCCGCGGATGGCTTTGATCTTCGGCTCGATACCCGCTTCTGTCATGGCTTTGGCCGCAAGATCCACGATGTGCATTTTGCCTTCAAACTGTTGCTTCATGTTCCGGTACTGCTCTTTAATTTCAATTTCGGCAGTCCCTTCACCATGCTTCTGATTGAATTCGGCAATCTTTTCTTCCATGAATTTCTTTCTGGCTTCGAACTTATCGGCATTATGGTCACGGATGATATACTGCAGTTTGGCTTCGGAAATATCGGCGTTTAAATCCATTAAATGATAGAACCCGTCAAATCCTTTGGTTGTAGCCGGGGTTTCATTGGCAGGAAGCATCTGGGCAAATTCAGAAGCCAGCAATGCGGCATTTACCATTTTTCCGTAGGCATAACCCGGGTGAACGCTCAATCCGTGGATTTTCACCACTGCTCCTGCGGCGTTGAAGTTTTCGTATTCGAGTTCACCGACTTCCCCGCCGTCCATCGTGTAAGCGAATTCCGCTCCGAATTTAGCTACGTCGAATTTATGGGCACCTCTCCCGATTTCTTCGTCCGGCGTAAAGCCTACGGCAATTCTTCCGTGCTTGATTTCAGGATGCGCCATCAGGTATTCCGCTGCCGTTACGATTTCGGCACAGCCCGCTTTGTCATCGGCTCCCAGCAGGGTATTTCCATCGGTAGTAATCAACGTCTGGCCGATGTATTTTTTTAAGCTTTCAAACTTTGAAGGCGATAGCGTGAATCCGGTGGTCTGGTTCAATACCAAATCGTTTCCGTCATAATTTTCCCAAACCTGCGGCTTCACGTGTTCCCCGCTGAAATCCGGCGATGTATCATAGTGGGAGATAAATCCGATGGTCGGTTTATCGTCGTTTTCCAGATTGGAAGGCACATAGCCCATGATATAGCCGTTTTCATCAATCGATACATTTTCAAGGCCGATCGTTCTCAGTTCTTCCGTGATGTATTTTGCGATATCCCACTGTCTTTCGGTAGAAGGGGTGGTTTCGCTTTCGGCGTCACTGGTGGAATATATTTTTACATAATTAAGAAAACGGTTCAGCAGCTTTTCTTTCCACAGGGGGTTGAATTCTATTGCGCTCATTATTGATATAAATTTCCCGTAAAGTTAGCAAATTTGATGCTCAGAATATCTTATTTGTACTTCAGAATGAGGTGTTGAGATTGTATAATTGATGTAAGTTGTTTAAAATAAGTATTTTACAATGGTTGTCTGGATCTTTCCGGAACTTGTTTAGTTTTATTATATTTGAGAAAATCTAAAAGTAAAACATGTTTCTTACTGAATGTCCGCGTGATGCAATGCAGGGGTGGGGAGAATTTATCCCGACTGATCAAAAAATAGATTATATCAATTCTCTGATGGATGTGGGGTTCGATGTTCTGGACTGCCTGAGCTTCGTTTCTCCCAAAGCCATTCCGCAGATGGCCGATTCTGCCGAAGTGGCTGAAAATATTGATAAGTCCCGTTCCAATACAAAAGTCTCTGCGATTGTTGCCAATTACCGGGGAGCGGAGAAGGCCCTGAAACACCAGTCGGTGGATATCGTCGGTTTTCCGTTTTCCATTTCCGAGACTTTTCAGCACCGGAATACCAACAAAAGCCAGGAAGAAGCTTTTAACGAGATCATCAGGATGCTGGAGCTGGTAAATAAGGAGAACAGGCAGCTGAACATCTATTTCTCAATGGCCTTCGGAAATCCTTACGGTGAGATGTGGAAATGGGAAGAAGTGGATTTCTGGGCACAGCGGTTTTCCGAAATAGGAGTTAAAGACATCTTACTATCTGACACTACGGGCGTTGCAACGCCGGAATCGATCTCGCTGTTGTTTGAAAAAATTCCTTCTAAATATCCGGAAATCAATTTCGGGGCGCATTTTCATAACCGGTACGAGGAATCCTATTCCAAATTAAAAGCCGCTTACGATCAGGGCTGTCTGAGGTTTGACAGTGCAATCAAAGGAATCGGAGGCTGCCCGATGGCGAAAGACGATTTGGTGGGGAATATGCCTACCGAACAGGTCATCAATTTCATGAGTGTGGAGAAAGCCGACCACAAACTGAACCTCCTGAATTTTGAAAGCTCGTATAATAAAGCCAAGGATATTTTTCACTTTTAAGTAAAAATTTTCCTAGCTTTAATAAAAATTAAATAAAATGACTTCAAAAATTACGTATATCGGAGATCTGAGATGTTCGGCAGAGCACTTACAATCCGGAACGCTTATCGAAAGTGATGCCCCGACGGATAACCACGGAAAAGGGGAAAAGTTTTCCCCTACGGACCTTTGCGCTACTTCTTTAGCTGAATGTGCACTGACGACCATTGCGATCTTAGGCAAAGAAAAAAACATTAATATCGACGGTGCGTACTGCAACCTTCAGAAAATTATGAAAGGCGAGCCAAGGAGAATCGGTGAGATCGTATGCAATTTTGTTTTTCCGGATTCCTATTCCGACAAGGAAAGGGCTTTCATCGAGCAGACGGCCCACAATTGTCCGGTTGCCAGAAGCCTGCATCCGGATCTGGTACAGACCATGATTTTCATTTATCAATAAAATTAAGCCGTAGAAATTTCTGCGGTTTTTGTTTGTAAAAATGAGAATACCGGATACGGCAAAGCGCAAGAGAAAAAATCGTAAAGAAATATAAAAATAAAGGCTGCCAAATCTGGCAGCCTTATTTATCTGTAATACGGTTTAAAGCATTCCGAGCTCAAACTTAGCCTCTTCGCTCATCATGTCTTTGTGCCAGCTTGGCTCAAAAGTAAGCTCTAGATCCACGCTTTTTACATTTTCCACTTCCGCTACCTTGTCTTTCACCTCCTGAGGAAGCGTTTCCGCAACAGGGCAGTTCGGCGTCGTCAGGGTCATGATGATCTTAACGTCGGCTTCATCGGAGATCTGAACATCATATACCAGGCCCAATTCATAAATATCCACCGGAATTTCAGGGTCATAAACGGTTTTCAATACACCGATGATCTCCTCACCGATGTCAGCAATCTGATCGTCTGTAAATTTCATTTTTTAATCTAAATTGATGTACCTTTTCAACAAATCTTCCTGACGCATGCGCCGGAAAATATTTGCCAAAGTTAAGACATCTTTTTCACAATAGTCCACTATTCTTTGCAAGTCTTTCTCTATGTAGTAAATTGATGAAACCATTGAGCCGTCGATATCGTCTTTCGGCGTGGGAATCCCGAAAACATGGGCGAGCAGTTCCAGCGAGACAAAGCTTTTATAGTCCCCGAATTTCCAGAGTTCCATGGTATCGATATGCGGGATTTCCCACGGCTTTTTCCCGAACATCTGAAATGGGGTAGGGGGCATCATCCCGTTGATGAGGTAGCGTCTGGCGATCCATGGAAAATCGAATTCCTTTCCGTTGTGTGCGCACAAGATCACTTCGCGGAGTCTTTGGCTGTTGAAGATTTCGCCGAATTCCAGCAGCAGCTTCTTTTCATCGTCACCGGCAAAGCTTTTGATTTTCAGGGTATCGTTCTTCTCAAGCATTCCGATGGTGATGCAGATAATCTTTCCGAATTCTGCCATGATGCCTGCTCTTTCTTCGTAGAATTCTCCCGCCGTTACCTCTTCTTTTCTCTGAAACCGGGTCTTTTTATCCCAAAGCATTTTTTCTGCTTCAGACAGTTCTTCCCATAAGCCGAAGCCTGGAACGGTTTCAATATCAAGGAATAAGACTCTTTCCAGAGGAATTTTGTGTATCATTGTTTTGTATTTTATCCGACCTGCATTCCGTTTTTTGTTGGCAGAGATGGCATTAAAAGCGTAACGTCTTTTTTATTCTCGCCATAAAGGCCCAATACCAGGCATTCACTGAAAAAATTGGCAATCTGTTTTTTCGGGAAATTGACGACCGCCAGGATCTGTTGTCCGATTAATTCTTCTTTTTGATACAGCGAAGTAATCTGGGCGGAAGACTTTTTAATACCCAGATCTCCAAAGTCTATTTCCAGCTGGTAAGCTGGATTTCTTGCTTTTTCAAAGTCATTTACGGCAATAATGGTTCCGCAGCGGATGTCTATTTTTTCAAAATCGGTCCAGGTAATTTCCGGTTTTATGTTCATCGTAACAGGTGATTTGATATTTGGTTTTTCTGATTCAGATAAGGCTTTCTGGCATCCATTATTATAATGTAAGGCCTGCCGAATTCATTAGGAAATATGCTTTTAACAAATGTATTAAAAATCTAAGATCCTGTTTAAATTTACCTTTTATTTTTAACATGAAGAACTTAATGTATTTCAGCTTGAAAAAATCAATGTATCGTTTGCCTGGCAATATTCACTTAACTCAATTGAAATCTTCGTATTAATGTGAAGAACAAACAAGGTTTATTTAATTCAGAAAGTTAAGGAAATGACATAAAGTTTTCTGAATTAAAACTTAAACAGGTTCTAAAAAAGGAAAAGCTGTTCCCATCCTGAAACAGCTTGCGATTTATCCCTTATGAATTTTATTTCTTAATCCACCACTGGCTGTCTTTCCGGTCGGAACGCTTTACGCCGTTATTCAGCGTGTAGGCAAAACCAACGCCCAGGGTCTGCTTGAGCTGGGTCTTTTGGATCTGGTTGTGATCATACATAACATCAACGGTGATATTGGACGAGATGAATTTATTGACTTTCATATTAAGCACCATTCCGTAAGCCAGAACCAGCCGTTCCGGATGATCCAGGTAATTGGAGAAAACAGAAGCGGTATTGGTGATATTGATGTTTTCCATCAGCTTTACTTTATAATAAGCCGTTCCCAGGAAACCGTACTGCAGGATGGAGGAATCTCCGTCTGCTTTCAAGCCGTAATTCCCGGCCAGCTGCAATTCCCTGTCCAGGACAAATGCCCATCGGGCATTGCTCGGGCGAAGCGTTACATTGATGTTGTCATTCGGACGGTAAGTGATCCCCATCCCGACGTTGAGGTAACCGGGTGCCATGAAGTTGGAAATCTTTTTCGCATCAGGATTGTTTCCGTCTTCATAGCCGGCCGAAAACTGGGAAATCAATCCGGCACCTACCGAAAGATACCAGCCTTTGGAGAACTTCCTTCCGTAATTGGTGGAAACATTAATCACATCCTGGGTTTTTCTTACACCGACGCCTTTCGTATCATTCTGCCCGTAATTCAGGAGGATGATATTTTCCCAGAGGTCTTTGTCTTTTTCATAGGTGAGGTTGTAATCCAGCGCGGCAAGCCATCCTACATTGTTGGCACCACCGCCCACCCAATTGGAGAACGCAGCCTGGTTGATCATTACCGACTGTTTCCCTACCACCGACCAGTGTTTTACGGTGTCCTTTACAACAGCGGCTGTATCAATGATCACTACCTGTGCACCGGCAAAAATTCCAAAAAAAACGGAAAGCATCAATAAATACTTCTTCATGACTTCAAGATTTTATTTTAAAATTCCGTACAAAAATATTAAATATAAATTTTACGGGCTGGCGTTTGGGCTCTTGTGCGATAAATAACTCTTTATTTTAAGGGTTTTTTAAGTTATTATTGGCAGGATAGCAGGCCGGGCATCTGGAAAATAAAGGAAATAATTACTTTTTGGCTGAAATATATCCATGACGGGATTATTCATCGACAAATTTTCCGAAATTTATCATTGGCTTTTCATTTGACGTACAACCTTCATGTTTAAAAACAATGTAATTTCCAAAAGGGCTGTTATCAACCCGTTGCTGATGCTTTCGGCCATGTGGCTGGGCTATTTTCTACAGTTGCACGGCTTTTTTGCAAGTTGCTTCGGAGCGATTATCCCCCTGTTGCCGGAAGGCCTTTTGGGAATTGTTACGTCTCCGCTTTTACACGGAAGCCTGGACCACATCATCGGGAATTCGATTCCCATGGCGGTACTGATGTTCCTGCTGTACGAATTTTATCCGATGGTCGCCAATAAAGTTTTTGTCATTGGCTGGCTGGCCACGGGATTTCTGGTGTGGCTCCTTCCGCCGATTGATATTATGACCGGCGACTATCTTTATACCTGCACCATCGGAGCAAGCGGGGTGGTGTATGTGCTGGCATTTTTCCTCTTTTTCAGCGGTGTTTTTAAGTGGAATGTAAAACTGCTTACCATTTCCTTATTGGTGGTGCTGTATTACGGAAGTCTGATTTGGGGCATGCTGCCGGAAGAACTGTTTTCCAATCTTCAGGAGCCCAGCAAAATTTCATGGCAGGCCCATCTTGCAGGAGGCATTGTAGGCGTTATCCTCGCTTTTATGTTTAAGAAAGTAGGAGATAAGAAAAAAAAATACATCTGGGAATTTCCAAACTACTACAGCGAAAAAGATGACAAGCTTTGGCAGCAATACAAAGAAAACCATCCCGAAGATTTTATGGAGCTGCCCTACAAAAAGAAAGATGATATCTGGGACCGGCTGGATGAATTGAGAAAAAAATCCTAACGTTTTGTTTTGATGAACAACGGTTTATCATTTGATGGACCTGTTTTTTCAGATGGATTGGAATTTAGAAATAGAAGATCTTCTATATTTAAGCCTGAACAGGTTTTAAAAAATTTTCTACATTTGTAAAAAGCACACAAATGTATTCTGAAGAACATCTTTATTCTATCGCATTACGCGAATCCAGCCTGATCGGTGACATTAATTTTTATAAGCTGGTCCGTACTTTCGGAAGTGCGAAAGCCGCCTGGCAACATGCCGGAAAAGAATATAAAAAACTTGACGGATTCGGTAAAAAGATGATTTCCGACATCGGAAATACGGACCACCTGAGGTTCGCGGAAGAGGAACTGAAATTCTGCGAAAAAAACCATATCAGCATCTCCCTCAGGCATCTTAACGGGCTTCCGCCTTTATTGAACGAATGTGATGATGCACCGGCAATCCTCTACCGGAAAGGAAATTTCGATAATTCCCTGGAAAACGTAAGCATTGTCGGAACCCGGAATATAACAGCTTACGGGAAGCAGTTTATCCATGATTTTTTTGAAGCGAACAAAGCCTGCCGTTTCGTTTCGGTAAGCGGGCTGGCTTTAGGTGTCGATAAAGAAGTGCATGAACAATCCCTCCATCATCAAATTCCGACCATAGGGGTTCTGGCTCACGGCTTCCATACGTTGTATCCTTCTAAAAATAAAAAGCTGGCCGAAAAAATCCTGGAAGAAGGCGGCTGCCTGTTGACGGAGTTCAACTCATCCCGGAAACCGGACCGTGAAAATTTCATTCAGCGCAACCGGATTGTGGCGGGAATTTCCCCGGCCACCATTGTGGTGGAAACGGCTTTTGGAGGCGGCTCCATCAGTACCGCTACTTACGCGAATCTGTATAATCGGGAAGTCTATGCCCTGCCCGGAAAAATTACGGATAAGCAAAGCCAGGGATGCAATCATCTGATTTTTCAGCATAAAGCTTCCGCTATTTCCACCATCAGGGACCTGACAGATCAGCTGGGATTCAACAAACCGAAAACAAAAACGGAGGAACTCTTCCCCTACAGTGAAATTACGGTTCAATTTACTGAAAACCAGAAAAAAGTATTCGATGCTATTTTTGAAAATCCACAGATTTCATTGGATGACCTTGCAGACAAAATCAGCCTGTCTTCCCATAAGATTTTGCCGGTAATTCTGGAATTGGAGCTTTTAGGGAAAGTAAAATCGTTTTCAGGGAGGCAATTTCTGGCAATCTGATATTTAATGATTTCTTAATATTGCATTAGATAAGACCGAACATTTAATTTTTAACAAAAATTGTATCGATATTGTTGATTTAATAATATTTCGGAACATTATTATTAAATTTTTAACAATGTTTAAATAAGGTATTGCGAATTTTGAAAAAAAAATTAAATTTGTTGACAATAATATTCAACCCTAATATATGGAACAATATAATATTGACCAGAAAATTCAAGAATTTATAGCTAAAATTGAGGCGAAAAACCCTAATGAGCCGGAATTTTTACAGGCGGTGAAAGAAGTGGCCGTTACAGTAATTCCGTTCATCATGACGAAGAAGGAATACACGGGCATGAAGCTTCTGGAAAGAATGGCGGAAGCTGAAAGAATTATCATCTTCAGAGTTCCATGGGTTGACGATAAAGGAGAGATCCAGGTAAACAGAGGATTCAGAATCCAGATGAACTCTGCGATCGGTCCATACAAAGGTGGAATCCGTTTCCATCCTACGGTAAACCTTTCCGTTCTTAAATTCCTTGCCTTCGAGCAGGTGTTTAAAAACTCTCTTACGACGCTTCCTATGGGTGGTGGAAAAGGAGGTTCGGATTTCGACCCGCAAGGAAAGTCCGATATGGAAGTAATGCGTTTCTGCCAGGCCTTCATGACGGAACTGTGCAAGCACATCGGTCCTGAGACCGACGTTCCTGCAGGAGACATCGGGGTAGGTGCCAGAGAAATCGGGTATTTATTCGGGCAGTACAAGAAAATCAGAAACGAGTTCACCGGTGTTCTTACCGGAAAAGGCCTTGCTTACGGAGGATCGCTGATCCGTCCTGAAGCTACGGGATACGGGGTGGTATACTTTGCCGAGCAGATGCTGAAGACAATCGGACAGACCTTTAAAGATAAAGTGGTAACGGTTTCAGGTTTCGGAAACGTAGCCTGGGGGGTTATTAAGAAAGTAAACGAGCTGGGCGGAAAAGTGGTTACGCTTTCCGGACCGGACGGATACGTTTATGATAAAGACGGAATCGACGGAGAAAAAATAGATTATCTGCTAGAACTGAGAGCGTCAGGCAACAACAGAGCGGAAGATTATGTAAAGAAATATCCGACAGCTGAATTCTTCGCCGGAAAACGCCCTTGGGAAGTGAAGTGTGATGTAGCCATCCCTTCCGCTACCCAGAACGAGCTGGATCTTGACGACGCAAGACTTTTGGTAGAGAACGGTTGTGTATGCGTAACGGAAGCGGCCAATATGCCTTCTACGCTGGATGCCATCAATTATTTCCTGGACAACAAAGTATTGTTCTCTCCGGGGAAAGCTTCCAACGCCGGAGGGGTAGCCACTTCAGGATTGGAAATGACGCAAAACTCGATCCGTCTGAACTGGACTTCCGAAGAGGTGGACGCCAGACTGAAAGAGATCATGATCGGAATCCACAAAGCCTGCAGAGACTACGGAAAAGAGGAAGACGGCTATGTAAATTACGTAAAAGGCGCAAACATCGCCGGCTTCGTAAAAGTAGCGGAAGCCATGCTCGCTCAGGGAGTGGTATAAAATATGAAAGGTTGGGAAAATTCCCGGCCTTTTTTCGTATAACCTGTTCCCGGGAGTATAAATGGGATAAAAGTAAAAAGTGAAAGGAGAAAGCGTTGAATCAGTTCAACGCTTTTTTTATGGACTGTAAATCCAGTATCGGGAAAGCTTAATCATGCGATATTAAAGCAAGGCAAAAAAAATCCTGAAAAAAATTTCAGGATTTGGTATTTTGCTTATCGATTATTTTTCTTTTTCATTTTTCTGTCGGTCTTCATACCGTCTTTGTTTTTCCAGTTGGCCGTGTCGGTTTTCGATTTGTCCCAATCGTTATTGGTTGTTCCGTTGGGATTATTCATGTTGTTGTTATTCATGTTCCCGGTTCCCATGTTTCCGTGGTTACGGGTCGTATCAGAACGGGTCGTGTCCATCTTTTTCTGTGGGGTAGTCTGTGCAGATGCGGTAATGGTACCGAAAGCTATGAAAGCTGCTGCTAAAATTAAATTTTTCATAAAGTACTATTTTAAGTTTGGTGATATTGTGTTAAGTACAATTATCATACAAAGTGGTAGGCTTTAAATGCCTTTTAACTTGATTTATAACTAATTATGATAAATTACATTTTGGGTATCATAAAAAATTCCGGAATCTCGGATTCCGGAATTCATTTCTGATTGTTTTGAATTTAAATATTTACTTCGATTTTTTCTTTTTGGTTTTCTTTTCTTCCGATATGATGGTTGTGGATTTGGTGGTGTCTGCTGCTATACCTGCATTAACACCGGCTGTAGCATTCGTATTGGTTGAACCGTTAACTGTTGCTGCATCTACGGCCGCGGCAGCTCCCGCATTCTGATTCGGAACGGTCTGGGAGGAAGTTGTGCCTAAATTTGAATTGGCCTGAGAGTTCTGCTGCAGCTGACCGGCCTGCTGATTGGCAGAATTTGGTGTCTGATTTTGCAGGGTGTTCCCCGTTTGGGCAGATAAAGTTCCGGCAATGGAAAATGCTGCGGTTAAAAATAACTTTTTCATGATGTAATATTTTAAATGGTTGTTTAAATAAAACGCCGCCATTTTGCATAATATTACATCTGAAGTATTTATTTAACGTACTTTATTATTATTTAAGACCGTTTCTGAATTAAGATCTATTTTGCTAAATTCTTCATAATTCTTTCGACAAACTCGTAGGCAGCAGGACAAATGACCGTATTCTTAATCATGAGGTTATTGATCTGGTAGATTTTTTTCCGGTCGGTGTGCGGATATTCCCGGCAGGCTTTTGGACGTACATCGTAGATTGAACAGGTATTGTCCTGATTGAGGAAGAAGCATGGAAGATTCTGTAAAACTTTATCCTCGTCTTCATCAACGCGCAAAAATTTTGCTTCAAAATCGGCCGGTTTCATCCGGAGATGTTTGGCAATCCGTTCGATATCTTTTTCCGTATACAGTGGCCCGGTTGTTTTGCAGCAGTTGGCACATTGCAGGCAGTCGATCCGCTCAAAAACTTCTTCATGAGTTTCCTGAACCATGTAATCGAGATTTTTGGGCGGCTTCTTTTTCAGTCCGTCAAGAAATTTTTTATGCTCTTTCTGTTTTTGTAAAGCCTGCTTTTTATAGAATTCCAAATCCATTTATTATTGTTCTTCCTCTATTTAGGAAGATCTGCCTTTTGATAATCATTAATTTTATCCAGATCCAGAATCGTAGACAGATGCTGCTTATCCGGATAATACATCGGGGTAAATTTTGCGCCGTAGATAATCTCGCCGGACATATACGATGTCCTTTGGACTACGGTATTCGAAAATACTTCGTCAAATGCCCGGATATGGACAATAATTTCAACATCTGTATTCTTAAAATCATCTTCCGAAAATCCATAAAAGGGGGAATCTTCATCAATGGCGTGCACAACGGTCCAGTTCAGGGCCAGGGTATTGATTTTGCTCAATTGCGTCTTCAGCTGATAAAACTTACTTCTCGGAATACCGTCTTCCATCACTTCGATTGCAGCTGAGACAATCACATCGGCATCCGTCAGCGCATTGTTCTTATAAGGAGCCAGCCTGAACATCAGGGCTGAGGTTTCCTTGAAAGGTGCAATTACGGCAATATGCGAAAATTTAAGATAGGCCCTCGGCCGTGAAAACCTTCCGTAAAAAAGTCCCGTTGCGATGGCAAAGGTAAGCAATCCCAGGAAAGCCTCAAAAGTAGCCACCAGGCTTGCCATAAAACCGACCGGCGCAATTCTTCCGTACCCGACGGTGGTAAACGTCTGCGAGCTGAAGAAAAATACATCGATAAACTCATTGATGGGATTGCTTTTGTCGATTCCCGTCAGGTGTTCTACCCCGATAAGGTAGTAGATAAAAGCAAAGAAGATATTCACCAGAATATAGGCAATCACCAGATAAGAAAGAAACTGAAAGGTGGATAAATCCAGCATCGTATGGTACCAGCTGAACCGGTTGAAGACCTTCATCCCTTTCCGGCTCACATTCGGCAATCCGTTCTTTTTGATGAACCTTCCCGAAGCATTATCCCCGAATCCGCTGTTTTCCGAATTCTTCTGCTGAATTTTCTCTTTAAATCCTCTGGCCATTGATATGAGTGTCGTTCGTTTTTAATTTTCTCTAAGACCCGCTGTTTTTAATTTTTTTCCTGATGCCGTTATGCAAAGATAGAAACTTTGTGCGGATGGAAATGAGAAAAATTTTTACAAATATTTCTATTTATTATCGTTTTGTTTTAGTGAAGTTATATCAAAATCAGTGATTTGGAATCGGTATAAATATCCCTTTATTTTGATATGTTTATAATGTTTACCTTATTAAAGCAAAGAATCCTGAATGAATCTAATAATTCTTATGGCTTGGTGTAAATAAAAAAATTGATGTTTTTTTAATAAAATTTTTAATACGACGAGTTTTGACGTTGTACCGTTAGATATTTGCATAAAGAAAGTCAGATGAAGATAAACGGCAAAATTTAAGGTGGACATCCGTTAGCCGGACACCACCTTAAAAAATAAGGCTAAAACCGGAAGGATTCTACTAAAAAGAACTTCCCACTTTAATCTTAAAAACCAAAACAAAAATAACAAAAAATGTCAACAAATAAAAATACGCCCATCTCAGGGCAATTCTGGGACTGGATGCAGTCGTACTGGCATCACAACAGGGAATTTCCGCCCGCTCATCCGGATTGGCGGAAGAAAGCAGATCTGGTAGATGGAAAAGTTCCGGCCGGCCAGCTTCCCAGCTATGTGGATGATGTGCTGGAATTCGATTCCTACGAAAGTTTACCGCAGCCTGGCGAAAAAGGGAAAATATATATTACGACGAAAGACAACAAACAATTCCGATGGGGAGGCTCGGCTTATATTGAGATCAATTTCACTGGAAAAAAAACGATGATCGATACTCTAGGTTTAGATGAGTCTACATATTATCCGGTCACGATCCAATGTAATATCGAATATCCTTCAACGATTAAAGTGTACAGAACTTTGAATAGTTCGATGGGGGTGCCTTCCTATTCGACACACGGAAGTGGATTCTGGTGTTATTATGAATTTGAAGTGTATGGAAATGGCTGGGGCACCAATCTTAACAAAGCCATTTGTAATTATCAGGACGAAGAATGGGTAAAGGATAACATTAAAATTGTTGGATATGATCAGATGATATTCTCTTCAAATGCAGTAATTTATGTAAGAGGAGGATCCAAATATTGGTTTGACGTTAACAGCACTTCAATTCCGGTACTTCACACGTCATTGTATAATTTATATGGTCAGACCGTAGAACCCACAAAATCGAGAATCTGGAGCGGAGGTATTCTGATGAATGCGAACACCAGGGATATTCAAAATGCTGTAAGTAGTCTGGAAAATAAGTTAAATGACTATGTATCTTTAAATTCAGATCAAAATGTAAGAGGAAAAAAGAGATTTGATACAGTTTATAATTCCTATACGCCTGATGGACTATTCGATTCAAATGCAAAACCACTTTCAACAATAACACCCGGTGGAAAAAACCTTCTCATGGGATATAGGGATTATGGCAGTGGACAGTATTATCCTAGAATAGGATTTACTTCAGATACAAATTGGAGTTTGGGCGCTATTGGTAATAATTTCACTATTGGTACAAATAATGACGGATCATCTCAATTTACCTTAACATCGTCAGGAAGTTTAAAGATAAATGGCGCTGAGGTTTTTAATACAAATAATTTTGATCCAAGTAAAAAAGTCTCAGCAAGCAATAGCCAATACGCATTAGACTGGAACGGTTCTCAAACTTCCTTGATGAGGAATAATGTACTGGAAGGATCTCTATATCATTCTGGTAATCTGGATATAACGGATTATTATAAGATAAATAATGGCGGCATCTCAAATCAGAGTCAGTTGGTTTCAAATGGCCTGCAGTTTATATCCGTTGGCAATTCAGGAAATAACTTCGATGGTGACTTGGCCAATAAAACTCTGGAAGGGACGTTTGCAAATTTTTCGGGAGCCAGTAAGAATTCCAAAGAATTAGGCTTTTCACTATTTGCACCAACATCAATAAATCAGGGAATCTATTATAAAAATTATTACCATAGCGGACAGGAAACTCCATGGAAAAAATTGATAGATTCCACAGAAATCAGGAACTATGCAACAAATTCATTTGTTGACAGCACCTATATTAAAAAGTGGGAGAATGCTGATGCTATTGGTTTCAGTTCCGGCCAATCCAGTGAAGCTCCTTATATCTATCATCATACGGACGGCTATGTCTTTTTGGCTACTCATAATTTCTTAGCTAAAAATTATGCTTTAAGAACGGGTTCTAATGCTACCGATACCTGGGCTAATGCTTCAAATGGCTTAGGTAATAATCCGTATATACCCGGAAAAGTCAAAAATGCTTCCGGTAATTCAACTTTGGCAGCTGCCACTCATGGAAATGTAATGGGCTTTATCAATATATATGGAGCAGGCCAGGGTAATCCTACAGATGATAATTGGTGGTACAGAATTAAAATGCTTCATGACAACGCAGCAGGTTATTATGGAGAGATTGCGGTTCAAATGACAGGAGGGATGAATTCTTTACGATATAAGAGACATGAAAATGGTTCTGATGGTAAATGGATCGAAGTATGGGACAGGGACAATTTTAATCCTGAATCGAAAGCGGAAAGAGAGAATAAAGCTGTAGGAATCGGGTTTGACGAAGGAAAAATTGAAAATCCTTACATGAAACATAATTCAGGAAATGCTTATTTGGCAACAAAAAACTGGTCCATCAACAGTTTCATTCCTAAAACACATCCTGTTGCAGCTATCAACCAATCGCAGATCAACGGGTGGAACAACTCCATCAGCCAGTCATCCGCCTCGGAAGAAGTGATCCTGGAAGATGATACGCTTAAAATTCAGCCGGATGAATTTTCACTGGAAGGAAGCGGATCCTATGATATCGGCAGCAGAAAGAAACTGGTGCACATTCTGTTCAGAGGAGGGAAGGAGCTGAATATCAGGGAAATGATCAGGAGGCAGACCATCGTGGTTTTCAACTTCAGCAGAAACGAGATCAGCCTGAATATCGAAGGATTAAAACCTTACCCGCTACCTCCCGGGATGCAGGTGACCTTGTACATTAGTGATGAATGGGAAATATTGGTCTACAACGAAACCGGCTTTAAAAAAATGCAATAAATCGAAAAATTTTTTTTAATGCGTCAAGTTCTGTCGCTGTCGCGAAATATCTTTGGTTCAGGAATCAAATACACATAAACAAACCGTAATAAATTTTTAAATCCTTAAAAATTCAGCATTCCTAAAATGCTGGACAGCCGGACTTATGTCCAAAATATAATAAAAAACAAACCGATAATGAAAAGAAAAATTAAGAAGAAGGGTGGATAGCGGAGCCGGAACCACCTTAAAAAACAGGGCTGCAAAACCTGGGACTGATTCTACTAAAAAGAACTTTTCCCATTTAATCTTAAAAACCAAAATAAAAAATGTCTACAACCGATTTAAATACAAACAACAGCTCCCAGACCCTGTTCAGGTTTGCTACCATGAGAAACCCTGAACTGTCTGACCCTAAAAACAAAGAGAGAAGATTTATCTTCAGGGATTATAATACTCAGAAAGGAGTTATTGATCCGAGAGTAGAAGCGGGAGAATCTCTGCAGAAAGTATGTGCGCAACCCACAGGACTGAACATAAAAAAAGAGCAGACTTTAAAAGAAGATGATCCTGCATTTTACGCATTGGCGGTCTGGATAGCCAGAAATAAAGCTACGGCAAGCAAAACTGAATTTGATAAGATGATCCAAAAGTATAAGGATTATCTGGCAACCATAAGGCCTGTCGGCATTATTGATTTCTCCGTTATCTGGGATAATCTGGTTTACCAGGTGGTAACCCAAAAAGACTTTTATGCCAAAGAAACCCTCATGCATTTTTTGCACCTTAATCATATCCTTTCTGTATACGATTTCACAGAAGAAGTTTATCAGGATGTGGTAAAAGCCAAAGTCGTATTGCCAAAGGAACTTTTCAAAACTTCGCAATCAGGTGTTGCCGGTACATCCGGAAGCACCACGACTCAGAGAACGGTTTATGACAATAAGGCCATGAAATTTGCAGAAGCAACCGTCAATCTGAAAGCGAATGAAGCACTTGCCGATTCCATTTCAAAACTGGAAAAGACCTATAAAAAGCAGTATGATGCAGCTTATAAAACAGCTTATGATCAATATCAGAATGAAGTAAAGCCGCTTTTAAAGTCATTGCAGAAAGATACGGCAGAAGCAGACCGGAAAAAGCAGATCCTGGAAAACCGGATCAATTACCTTACCCAGCTGAGCGTGGCCGATCCGGAAAAGTTTTACGCCAACAGCGAACTGGATATGGAACTGCACCGCATCAAGGATGAAATTATGCAGATTACAATGCCCGAAACCGAAATTCCGGATTTTGAATTTTCATATAAAACGCCTGAAATTGACGCAGCAATCCTCGGAAGAACTTTAAGTGTACAGGATCAGAATGCATTGCTTCGCTTATTTGGCGCATCGAGTGTTACGGAAGCTTTGTCAGGGATTACCACTTTTGATGAGCTGAACCAGAATATTTTCCAGAGTACCCAGGCTTTACAGCAGACCGTACTGAATAATACCGTTCTAAACCAACAGGTTTCTGCAAATGTGGGTGGCGTTGTGATACCGGTAAGCAATTCCCTGAATCCTAATGGATGGATTCCTTACAGTGTTAAAACATATAATAATGGCAATGATGCGTGGTCTATCCTGCTTACGATAGATGGTTTCGCCCATAACATTGTGTCAGGATCGTATAAGGTGACCATTAACGGGAACGATATCAGTTCCAACAATATTATTCAGACTACAAATGGGGTTCATTCACTTTTCTATAACGGAACGACCATTCCTGCTTTTCCGACTACCAATATCAATGGGTTTATATTGCAGGGAGAAGTGGTCTTGAATGATGGGAAGACCTATTTATTAAACGTAACTTTAACAAGAGATTCCAATGAATTTAACAGGCCTCTGAAACAATACATTTTCAAAGGAGATGCTGCCCTTACCTTGAAACAGCCGCCTAAAACTGAACCTGAGAATCCGGAAAATCCGACGCCAACTACAAATCCGGCAAATCCGGAAGCCTTTATTCCTTCCGGTTTCGGGATGAAAAACATCGGAATAACGGATTATAAACGAGTAGAACAAAGTACGTATTGCTATGTGGAAGGAGAAGTAGCCCACATTGAAAACATCATGGCCCGGGAGTACAAGGAAAGGTCAACCAGAAGGCTGAAACGAAGCGAATCCCAGACCACTAAATCTTCCGAATCCGAAAAAGAAAAGCTGACCGATACGACCTCTACCGAAAGGCATGAAATGCAGAGCGAAGTATCCAAAATTCTTCAGGAATCCAAAGATTTTGCAGCTCAGGCTGGATTTCAGGCAAGTTGGGGACCAGAGAAAGCAAGATTCATGGCAAATGCGAATGCAAGTTATGCCACCCATAATTCCAAAGAAGAAAGTAACCGCCAGGCTGTGACTGAAGCAAAGGATATCACCGCCAGGGCTTTGGATCGAATTGTTACCAAGGTAAAAGAAGAGCGTATCGACAAGATCCTAGAAGAATTTGAAGAAAACAACAAGCATGGTTTCGACAATACGAAAGGCAGCAGCCACGTCGTAGGAGTTTACCGTTGGGTAGATAAAGTGGTGAAAAACCAGATCTACAACTATGGCAAGCGGATGATGTTTGAGTTTATGATTCCGGAACCTGCTAAACTTCACAGATTAGGTATGAAGGTCATGGATCTGGCGGAAAATACATTGGTAAAACCAGTTGATCCAAGAGAATCTACTATTCATACATTAAAAAACTTTTCTTCTTTAGAAGATGATACAATTCTCAAATACTGGATTAGTAAATTTAATGTAGAAATGGAAATTCCGGAAAAGAAATTGGTTTTAAGTAAATCTTACTCGGATACAAGTGCTGGAAGTGATGAACATTTCAACAAAACGGAATCAATAACTATCCCGGATGGTTATGTTGCTACCCATGGTTATGCAAACGGTCATTTTAAATATGATAATGATTCCAAACAACAGCACTCTTATGGTGTAGGAATTGGGCAGCACGTTCATTGTGTAGCAAGTCAGTATTCAAATGGAGAGATAGGTGAAGTTTATTTTGCATTGGCCAATGTAGCTAAATCCATCAATGTTACTTACCATTCGTTAAATTATCTTGCTATGACAGTCGGATTTAATATTCATTGTCAATTATCTGTTGAGGCAAAGAATACCTGGCTACAGAAAATTTTTAATGAAATTATTGAAGCTTATGAAACGGAAATGGCCAAATACAACCAGGCTTTAGCTGACGCGAAGGAATTGGGTGTACAGATCAAAGGTTCAAACCCTGGTTTCTACAGAAAAATTGAAAATACGATTCTTAGAAGAAACTGTATTTCCTACATGCTGAACCAGAATCCGAATGCTGCGCTTACTTTTGGAAAGAAAAGATATTATACCAATGATAATGCTTCTAACGAAACCTTTACCAATACAGATATCCTTATGAGTAAAGAGCTGGATCAATATGCAGCATTCATTAAATTTATGGAGCAGGCATTTGAGTGGGATATCATGAGTTATCACCTGTACCCGTACTATTGGGGCGAAAGAAAATCTTGGGCGGATCTTTACCAGTTTGATGACAATGATCCGATCTTCCGTGCATTTATGCAGTCCGGTATGGCAAGGGTAATTGTTACCGTAAGACCAGGATTCGAAGAAGCGGTAAGGCATTTCATGGCTACCGGACAGATCTGGAACGGCGGTGAAGTTCCTGTGATCGACGATCCGTTATTCCTTTCTTTAGTAGACGAGATGAGATCCCCGAAAGCGACCAAAGAAGGCGAGCCGTGGAGAGAAAAAATCCCGACCTCCCTTACCATCCTTCAGGCAGATTCCATCGGTCTGAGAGTTGAAAAGGCGCTGCCGGGCAATTGTGAGCCGGGCGTGAAATTCGATGATAATCTCGGTGAGATGTGTGTCAGCAATTTTGAGCTGAATAACAACCAGATCGGGCATTCAGGAGATAAATGGATTGAGATTACGTTTAATGAAATGGATCATCTGAATTACAAAAATATCGGTGACGTAGTGTTCCCTAGGAAATACAGATGTATGGATAACGACATGGTTATCGAGCGCGATGCTTCGTGGAATAGTTTTGATTCTATTACCAAAGCATACAAGTATTTGGCTGAAGAAGTATCCCAGATAGAAGCTGTGGAAGCTTTTTCTACCGGAGAAAATGGTCTTACGTTTAGAATTAATGTCAGCAAACTTAAAAACTTTGCGTTTACCAAGCCGGGAGGCGATGATGGTCATGACACTCTTAAGTTTTCTGTTGATTTAACAAATTCAACCTTAAAAATTTCATCTCCTGAATATAACAGTTATGGTTATGAAAGAATTCTGGATAAAAATCTTCAGACAATTTCTCAGACAGAATACTTATCAACAATTCCTTTAAGCAGGTTTTTAGTATAATCTAAATCTAATCATTTAAAATTTTTAAAAAATGAGCCGGATAAAACCCGGGGCTATTTGGCAGCACGAAAAAGTGCTGCCTTATATCCTCACGTCCTTAAAGGATAAGATTAACGACATGACTGCGGTAGAAAAGATCATTCTTTTCGGAAGCCGGGGAAGACTTCCCATAGAACGATGGAATGAACTGGAGGGAAAAGACTGGGATATTGTGGTACAGGCAAAGTGTAAGCTCAGAAATGCTCACATTCTGGTGGATGAAGGTTATCATCTGGATCTTTTGGTATTGGATAAAGCCCAGACTGAAGAGTTTACTGAAAATATGACTGTTAAAGAACTTTTTCCAGTGAATGAATTGGAATGTTTAATGAATAAAAAAGTCTAGACAATGGAAAAATTACAAAGTCCTGAAAAAATACGGGAAGATTGGAGGACAGATGATTTTATTAATAAACAATATTTATGTTATGACCTCAGAAGATGCAATCACTTTTCGAATCATTATATTTTAAAATATGATGTTAATCATTATGACTTCCATGCCGAGCAGATTTCTGTAAAAGACCAAGCGGGAAATACCGTTAGGTTAAAAACATATCTCAACAAAAGCAGGGAAATTGTAGATTTGGTTCAGAGGCAGACAGAAATAGAATTTGATGTAGATTTAAAAGAGAAAAAATTATATTTCCGGTTAAAATATTTTTTTCACAGGAATGCAGATACGGAAGAACTTCAGAGAAATAAAGCAATTGTGCTTGAGACGTTTTCTTATGATGAATTCAGGAATCTGGTACAATATGTCGGCTACGGTGATTTTGAAAAAGATAGCTCATACGATTATCTCGGATACTTCTCTAAAATTTACCAGTTTTATTTTCAGCAGGCCAGTACCCCGGAACAGCTGATGTTCCTGTACACCAATACTCCGGATTTTGTTTTTGAGAGGATGTCATTGGAAGATGAAAAGATCATGGATCATTTGCTCATGCTTACAGAATATGACGATACCGGATTTTTCAGTGGTTGGAAAGACGGAAGCTCTGCTTTGGTGAATGTCCTGAAAGCTTTCTCAACAAACACCTACATCCTTAATAAATTCAGGAAAGAACCCGAACTCTGCAACCGGATCTATTATAATCTGGATGGAGTCAGTTTCATCGATGGAAAACCACAGGCCAACCGGTTGATTTTTGCCAATATTCTGATGCAGTATTGTCTGTTTTCTCCTCATCGTCCAAAAGAAGATGCGCCCACATTTCATATCGGTAAAAATTATAAGATTGCAACAAATGTAACGGAACTTTCGGGAAAATGGCTGGGACTTGGGCAGTCGGATGAAAAGACCTTCTTCCTGCAGCAGCAGAAGGAAATCACACAAAATGTCAGGATTGTCGCTAAAGAAGGAAATCCTGAAGCGACTGAAAATGTAAGGGAAGATCTTGACGATGGAAAGCAATATTTCCCGTTGGAAATGGTCTATTTTGTAAATGAGGATGAGAAAAATATAAATCCTGAGACGGGGGAAGAACTTCCTTCCGTAACAATGATGGTTCCTGCCATTTATGTAAAAGCGATGGCAGATGCAGAAAAATGGGAGGATATCAATTACTTCATCCGCATTACAGCCGATATTTTGGCGGTTGTTCTCGGAATCGCTACCTTGGCCACTACCGGAAACCCCTATCTGATCTTAGCGGCTATGGCAGACCTTAGTTTAGCCGGAATAGACCTGACGGTGCAGGCTTTGCGGAAGGAAATTGCAAAACTGCCGGGCGGAGAGCAATTCCTGAAAGACTGGGATCTTATTTACGGCGTCGGCGGAGCTATTGTAGCTGCTCCACAGCTTATCGTTTCTGCTTACAGGGGAATTTTCGTATTGCTGCCGAATGCTGCAAAAAATGTACAGCAGGGTTTGCGGACTATGGCAATTTCCTTATTTTTGGACTTGAATAGCGGTGCTTTCCGAAGACAGGATTTGCGTTTATTCCAACCGACAGAATGGGTGATTCCCAGTGCGGGGTTCTTTTCAAAAACGGTTGAATGTGATGCTTTGCTACAAAATGGAGCTTTCTTTATGGAGCTGGATGCAGCGGCCATTATGGAAAGTATCAATAAAGGATCAGGGATAAATCCTGATATGATAGGATCCATTAGCTCCAACAGAAGATTTGCATTGGTTTATAAAGGCGAAATCGTTGCTGAGGGAAGCCGTTATGATAAAGCCTATCAAAAAACTTTGATGGAGTTGAAGCGGGCGAGCTATGATGTAGAAAAAGTTGGTGATATTTTAGAAGAAATTATTAACAGGAGGCGAATTGTAATTGCAGATGATATTTCAATTTTAGGAAGTACACCGGAAAAAGGAATTAAAAATAGTTTTCTTTTAAAAGATGAATTTGGAAATTATGTAGGTGAGCTTGTCCGCGCGCAAGAAAAAGCAGACAAATTAACATATAGTCTTAAAATAAAAGGAAAAATAGAAAAATTAAATTGCTTTACTCGTTTATTAGATGTTAATAGTGCGAAAGTAAATAGATTACCTGTTTTTGGAGACGAAAAAATGTTAATGGGTGATTTTAATATTCCTACGAATATAACAAATAGATACTCAGGTTTAGGAGATTTAATTCTTTCTGATGCAATTATTTTTTATCAATCCAATAAGAAATTTGGACGATTAGATGGAGTCATTGGTTGGTGGAAGAGAGCAAGTATGTATGAAGATTACGGCGGACAGTCAATAAACCTCAAAAAATTCTGGGAAGCAAGAAAAGCAGGTAAAAGTATAGAAGATGCAGCATTGTCAACTTTTACAGGGTCTAGGATGAAAGTAAAAGGATTTGGAAAAGTAAGGTATAATATGCCAGAGAATGTACTTGAAGAAAACGAAGTAATTATTAATTTTTTAAAAAAATAAATATGGAAATGATATTAATTTCAAATACGATTAGATTTAATCAATCATTTGAAGATTTTACTAAAGATTTTAAAAATAAATATTCTACGTTTGGAATAGAGGATCTTTTTTTAGTTCCCAAAAATGTGCTTTTAAGAATAAGCAAAAGTAGATTCAAAGATGAAATTTTGTCAAAATACGAATCTGAAGAAATGAAATCTATTTTAGAAAATAAAATAGAAGAACTTTTAAAACAAAGAGAACTTTATAAAAAAGGAGAAGGTGTTTATGTAATTATTTTTAATGGAGAAGAGATTGAGATAGATCCACGTCCTACAGGCCATAATGATAATGATCATTTAATTTGGAAACTTTATAAGTTAATTGGAATTATAAATTCCTGTTTACAAGAAGGAAAACATGTTTATTTAAGTATAATTGAAGATAATAATTAGTTTTATCACCCAACTGCCTCCACTGCCGCACGAATCCTTTCGTGTGGCTTTTTCTTTAAACATCATTCTCTGAAATGGCATTATTTTTTATCTTTATAAAAACATACCATGATGAGTAGAAATTACAAATTTCATAATCCAGAAGGTTTATATTTTATAAGTTTTGCTGTTGTAGGATGGCTTGATGTATTTATGAGAAATGAATATAAAGAGATTTTTTTAGAAAGTATAAGATTCTGCCCAAAAAATAAAGGGTTAGAAATACATGCCTGGTTGCATCGTGTCCAGCCATGTACAATTGATTTTAGAAGTATAAACGGACAAAAACCGGAGCTTTTTATCAGTGATTTAAAAAGATTTACCAGCAAAGCAATGGTACAAGCCATCAAAGAAAACCCTAAAGAAAGCAGAAAGGAATTCCTGCTGGAATTCTTACTTAAAGAAGGTTCAAAAAGTTCAAATGTAAACTAATATCAATTTTGGTGATAATAAACCGATTGAACTTTGGAGCAATCCCGTTATCCACCAAGAAATAAATTATGTGTATCAAAATCCTGTGGAAGCCGGCTTGGTTTTTCGTACAGAAGATTACAGATACAGTAGTGCTATAGATTATTCTGATGAAAGAGGAATTTTGGACAATGTTGTCGTTTTTAGAATGTTTGACATTTGAAGAACGGCCACACGAAAGGATTCGTACGGTAGCGGGGAGTAAAATAAAAATATATAGTATGAAATTCATAGAAAAAGTACAAAAACAATTTAAAAAAGCAGGTTGGCATGATGGGAGGGATGTTAGTTCCCGGTATGAAAATGCTAACATATTGAGATATAGTGATTTCCCACCTTTTTTAAAAGATTTCTTAAAAGAATATGGAGATTTACAAGTTGAAGATTGTAAACCATTTCAATCAAATGTAACCAATATATTAAAATTAGGGATACCTTATGCAGGATATGATGAAGATCAATATTATGATGAAGATTTTACTCTTCATGGTAAGTTTTTGTATCCTTTCGGATATTTCTATCCTGACTGCTATATGGTGGCATGCGATGATGAAGGCAAAATTTATATGTTAGGAGATTATACATTTCTTCGATCAGAAACATTTAACGAAGGGATTGAAAGGCTATTAATTGATGATTGGTCAGGAACTTTAGAGTTCCATGAAGAAAAAAAGAGCTGGGGTAATATCCGAAAATGGTAAAATATTTTTGTATTAAATATTCTGACAGCAAACTTATGATCTATAAAAGAACATTAATTATTTGGTATTGTTAAATTGAAATATATTTCATTACTTAGTATTATGAAATGTTATAAATGTCAATCAGAAGAAAATACTAAAGCTGGCTTTACAAGAGGATTGCAAAGATACAAGTGTAAAAGATGCGGTTGCTTCTTTAGCGTTGAAAAAAAATCTGACGTAAAGAGTTTGGAACAAAAGCGTTTAGCCTTAGAGATGTATTTGGAAGGTATGGGCTTCAGGGCTATTGGAAGAGTATTAAACATAAGCTACGGCACGGTTTTCCAATGGGTAAAAAAGTGGGGAGAATCAGTTTCTTTACCAAAATCAGAGGAGCCTGTAGAAATTGTGGAATTAGATGAAATTCACAGTTATATAGAAAATAAAAAAACTACTGTTGGACGTGGATTGCTGTTGATAGATTTGGAAAACGCTTCATCGATTTTGTATGCGGGAAAAGAAACACCGCAACGTTTAGAGAACTCTGGAATAGATTAAGGCATGATGATATCAATGGTTTTTGCAGTGATTACTGGAAAAGCTATTCAGAATTGATTCCTGAACAAAAACATTGTGAATCAAAAGCAGAAACATTTACCGTTGAAGGTTACAATTCAAGAATCAGGCATTATTTGGCAAGATTCAAAAGAAAGACAAAATGCTATTCCAAAAAACAGTATATGCTGGAAAATTCATTAAAATTATTATTCTTAAAACTTAATAATCAATTATGTATTCTAAATTAACAATGCCCTTTTTACAAATGCATCGGACTTTACGAAAGCCTTGCGCTCAGCATGGAAATAGATCCATCTGATTTTACAGAAAGTCTCAGGAAAATAACGTATAAAACCAATACAACTTTTCTATCGTTGATTCCGGATAATGGAATTCCTACACGGTTTAAATACCGTGGAACGATCAATCAGGATAAATTTACCATTAAAAGGAGACTGGATTTTTTTGACTTTGATGTTATTCACGCCATCATCAATGGAAAAATATCTGAGGAAAGTAATAAAACCTTTATTACAGCAGAATTCGCACCTCCGTTTTCTCAACTATTTTCCTTATTCTTTGTATTCTTTATCAGTACATTTATCAGCCTGGATCTTATAAAAGAAAGCAGCAATTTTATTTTTGCTGTTTTACCTTTTACTATAACAATGATCCTATATTTTAAATTGAAACACAGCCTGAAAAAAGATAAGGATGATGTTGAAAGGGAGCTGTATTTTATTTTAAAGAAAAACAATCAATTTAAAAATATTATATAAATCATTCACTCCGCATTACCGGTTCCAGGTTTTCGAGTTCTTCGGGCGTGAAGAGCCTGTAGATAACCCTAAAGGTTTTTCCCAACGGGGTTTCGAGTGAAAATCCGCCCGGGCCGAAACCATCGGTGACGTCTAAGGTGAAATGGGAATACTGCCAATATTCGAAGAGATCGCGGTCGATCCAGAATTCATGGTTGTGAATGGTTCCGATCATGGCGTCGTTCATTCTCGGAAAAAATCCACCTTTCTCAAAACACTGCGGCTGGGTTCCTTCGCAGCATCCGCCGGCCTGGTAGAACATCAGGTCGCCGTATTGTTTCTCCAGTTCCCAGATGACTTCCAACGCTTTTTCAGTAGCGGAGAGCCTGGGTATTTTGTTCTGCATAATCTCGTTTTTTAGGAATAAAAGTAATTCTGACTAAGACTGTCATCCCATTTAAGTGCCAGTCCGTCATTACGGTGAATGGTACCCAAATGTTCAGCTAACGGCCAACGGTATTTGCGTGAGGGATAGGAAGGGGCTCGCTGAAAGCGGGCGTGCAAAGCACCGGAACGAAGTGGAGCCCTGGATAGCCCGGCCGTTTCCCCGTTGCGAGACGGGGAAACGGACACGCCATCATGTATTAAAAGTTAAAAGAACCCAAGTTTGTTCTTGTTGTAGGAGATCAGCATGTTTTTGGTCTGACGGTAATGATCCAACATCATTTTGTGGTTCTCCCGTCCGATCCCCGACTGTTTGTATCCTCCGAACGGTGCGCCTGCCGGATAGGAATGGTATTGGTTTACCCAAACCCTTCCCGCCTGGATCTGACGCGGAATATTATACAGCTGGTGCGCATCCCGGGTCCAGACACCTGCTCCTAAGCCATAAATGGTATCGTTGGCGATTTTTACGGCCTCTTCTTCATCTTTGAATGTCGTGAAAGCAAGGACCGGCCCGAAGATTTCTTCCTGGAAGATCCTCATCCGGTTTGTCCCTTTGAAAATAGTCGGCTGGATGTAATATCCTTCTTCCAGTCCTTCGCCTACGTTGTTGACCTCTCCTCCTACAAGCACCTCCGCACCTTCTTCTTTTCCTAATTTGATGTAAGAAAGGATTTTGTCTTTCTGGATCTGTGAAGCCTGCGCGCCCATCATCACAGTCTTATCCAGCGGGTTTCCGACTTTGATGGCTTTCACCCTTTCGATCACTTTGGCGATGAAGGCGTCGGCAATATCTTCCTGAACCAGCAATCTTGACGGACAGGTACAGATTTCACCCTGGTTCAGAGCGAAAAGTACGGCTCCTTCAACGGCTTTATCCAGAAATTCGTCGTCGGCATCCATCACGGAGCTGAAGAAAACATTCGGTGATTTTCCGCCCAGTTCCAGCGTTACCGGAATGATATTCTCTGTCGCATACTGCATCACCAGGCGTCCGGTTGCTGTAGAACCTGTAAAGGCTGCCTTGTTCACTTTCGGGTTGGTGACCAAAGCCCTTCCGAGTTCCGCACCGAAACCGTTGACGATGTTGACTACTCCCGCAGGAAGAAGGTCGCCGATCAGTTCCATTAATACCATGATGGAAATCGGGGTGCTTTCTGCCGGCTTCAGAACCACACAGTTTCCTGCCGCCAGTGCCGGAGCCAGTTTCCATACCGCCATTAAGATCGGGAAATTCCATGGGATGATCTGGGCAATGACACCCAGCGGTTCATGGACGATCAGGGAAACAGTATCCTTATCCAGTTCGTTATGGGAACCTTCTTCAGCCCTGATCACGGAAGCAAAATACCGGAAATGGTCTACCGCCAGCGGAATATCGGCAGCCAGGGTTTCCCTTACGGCTTTCCCGTTGTCGATGGTTTCAACGGTGGCGATATATTCCAGGTTCTGCTCGATCCGGTCGGCAATTTTATTTAGGATGATGCTTCTCTCCGTGGAAGAAGTATTTTTCCAGGTTTCAAAAGCTTTTTCGGCTGCGCTTACGGCCAGCTCCAGATCTTCTTTGGAAGAATGGGCCGCCTGGGTGAAGTTTTTACCGGTTACCGGTGAGACAACGTCGAAGTATTTTCCGTTTACCGGAGCAGTAAACTGCCCGTTGATGTAATTATCGTATTTGCCTTTAAATTCAGGCCATTGCAATACGGTCTCCGATTGCTGCTGTGTTGTAGTGCTCATAATTCGTACAATTTTTAATTTTTATATTCACCAAATTACACTTCCCTGTGATATTCGTATAGCACAATCGTACAAAAAAACTTCAAAATCGTGTAAAGCTTTTGTTTTTTATGGTTTCGTTAACAAATTGATCAGCAGATATTTTCTATATTTGATCAAGAGGCCCATCTAAATCTTTAGGAATGAACAGCAACAAGATTTTATTAGAAACTCCAGAATTAAAAAGGGAAAGCCAGCTGCTGAGCTTGGTTGAAAACCGGACGACCTTTAATATGAACAACTGCGAATTCAGCATCTATGAAACGCATCAGGCTGCTTTTGGGGTTAAACTGCATTTTGAAACGATTGCTTTTACTGCCATGCTCCGCGGGAAAAAGCATATGAAACTGGATCATAAAACGGGTTATTTCGATTATTTTCCGGGAGAAAGCGTTCTTGTATCACCTGGTGAAACGATGGTGATTGATTTTCCGGAGGCTGATGAAAACCCTACGCAATGTATTTCGCTGAGCCTGAATCCCGAATTTATTGAGAATTCACTGAACTACCTCAACTACCATCTTCCGAAAACCGATGACTCTTCCTGTTGGAATATTGGTCCGGAGGAATATTATCTGTTCAACAACACTTCCCTGGCCTCTGCCACCAACAACATTATGCGGATCGCGATGGACGATAATTCCCAAAAGGATATCATGGCCGATTTTGCGCTGAAGGAACTGCTGATCCGGCTGATGCAGACCCAGGCCCGGGGTATCGTGGAAAAGAATGTGGCAAAGAATAAATCCAGGATCGGCTTTGTGGTGGATTATATCAAAAAGAACCTGCACCAAAAGCTTTCTGTGGAAAGTATTGCCAAAATGGCTTATGTCAGCAAATCGAATTTCTTCAAGATGTTTAAGGAAGAGCTGGGAACTTCACCGAACGATTTTATTTTACAGGAACGGATCAGCAAAGCCAAAGAATTGCTGGCCGGCCGGAACAGCATTAAAGAAACCGCTTTCCAGACCGGTTTTTCGGATACGAATTATTTTACCAGGGTCTTTAAACAGCTGGTAGGCATTACCCCGAAAAGTTTTCAGGAGAGAACCCAAAGGGATGTCTTTTAGAATTTCCTGATTTTTCTTTTATGTTAACGCGAAACCGGAGTAAAGGGCTGCATAAGGGAAGCCGGATGCCGGAAGTTCTCTTGTTAACAGTATCATCAAAGGTCTTAATTAAATAGTTATCCGTTTAAAATCCCGGTGCACTAAACTGACCATCAATCCTGTATCTGAATAAACGACTGAAAATAAATTCAAGAAAGCGACCTTAAGTTAAATTAATGAGTATCAATTTATTTAAATAGAAAGCCGGAACTTTTTGAAATTCCGGCTTGTCTTTTATTTAAGCTCAATTTATTTTTGAAAACCGTAATATCGGGCTCCCTTCAAAACAGGATTTTCCAGCTCTACCGATTTCAGTCCGAAGCCTTTGTAGCTTTCATTCACTGAATTTTCCAACTGTTTGCGGTGAAGTTTTTCGTAGGTATCGAAATCAATCGCCGTTCTGTTTTTCAGCCCTTCAAAAACATTCCATTTTTCGGCAACTTCTTTCCAGTTGGCTGAAACTTTACCGGTAAACACTTTGGATTTCGAGCCGCTGCCGTACCCTAAAAATCCGATTTCCTGACCTGCCACTTCCTCATTTTCGTTGAAAGAAGTCTGCAAAGCGGAAAGCAGCGCCATAAAAATTGATGCCGTGTACATATTCCCGATTTCGGAGGAAGCGCGCTGTGACTTTTCAATTTTTTCGTTGATGAATTGAATATAGCCCTCTAATTTCGCCACCGCTTTCTGTTCTTCCTGTGTTCCGTATGGCAATCCGTTTTCCAGGCTGTAAATTTCCGTAAATACCCTTTTTCCGTGGAAAGCATACGGAAGATGGAAAATAAGGTATTTCCAGTTTTCAAACGGCTTTTCTTTACCGGTAATATCTTTATAGTGATTGTAAGCCTCTCTTATTCTGTCCTGATAACATTGGTTGGAATACTGCCCGTCGAAAACCGGCTCGTCGGTAAAGACTTCGATTGCATCCGGAAAACTTTCCGGAGCATTGGCTAAATCTTCCTTCTGAAAATGGCGTCTCGGCTTAAAAAAGTCGAAAACACTTTCTGTAGCGACCCCCCAGTGGTTTTCGATTTCAAGAAGATCCGGTTTTGAGGAAACCAATACAGCTACCGCACCTCCGCCCTGGGTATATTCCCCGGATGAAGCCAGTTCATATTTTGCGTAATCACTGGCAATGACTACAGCTTTTTTATCCGGGTTGGCCCGTACAAAATCCAGGGAATTGTGAAGGGCATCCACGGCACCGATACAGGCGAACGTCATGTCCACTACGTCACAGTTTCTGAAAACCCTTGTGCCAAATTCCGGTTCCAATACTTCTTCCACCATCTGCATGGCGTATGAAGCGGTAGGTTTTGCTGCATCCAGGGCACTTTCGGTTCCCAGGTAAATTCTTGCTATTTCTTTCGGATTAAGCTGATAATCGGTGATCAGTTTCAGCAAAGCTTCTGCGGCAAAGGTTGCTGCATCTTCATGAACATCTGGAAAACCCATTTTGTGAAGGCCCAGCCCTTTTTCCAGTTTTGCCGATTCAATTCCTCTTTTTTCCGCCAGATCTTTAATTTCCAAATATAGTGAAGGTACGTGGTAGCTTGCCGCCTCAATTCCAAAAGTCATATTGTTTATTTTAATACGAATTTAAAAAATGTAAACGTTTAATCATATATGATTTTTGTCTGATTTTGAATTTCTGATATGATTTCAAATAAAAAGTAGGGTTACCTGATGGAAAGAAAGAAGCTGAAGGCCGGAAGTTTCCTGATTATTTATCAGCTTAAGAATTTATATTATCCTGAATAAAGGGTCAATAACAAAAGTTGAGGGGAAAATTTTAAACGCTATAGACGCTATAGATTACATTAAAACTGCAGATTTTTCGTTCGCAAAAGGCATTTCATTCAGCAAGTGATAATTGTGAATACTATCATAATTCCGAAATTATAAATTACAGAAATAACAATATCGTTTAGCGGATCAGATTAAAGTTACTTTTATCTTGCGAATTAATAAAACTTTTTGACTAACCCCCAACTTTTGATCCTGATCCTGAATCAGGCTTTGAATCTTTTTCCACCTTGACAAAAACAATAAGAATCATTACAGGATCATCAATAACTTAAAATTCACATCAGCATAGAAAAAACGGTAGTATAATGCATAAAAAGGGCATTCCTCTAAAGAAATGCCCAGGGTGTAAATTATTAATTAAATTTGTGTTCAGCTATAAATCATGAAAATTTATTCACTCTATAACCCTTCCTGCACTTCATATTCCCTGATCAGGTAACAGCAGGAAAGAATATTACTTTAATTAAAAAATAAGCGAACAAAGGAATGTGAATGGTGGTTTGAGATATGATTTCATTAAATATCAAAGGTTTAAATCAATGGTAATATTTAACTTTTACCTGACCACGAACCGTATTTGCATCAATGATTATCGGTATTAATTTGATAGCAAAACTACATTAAAAAAATAGATAAATCAAATATTTTGTTAAAAATTTAAATTAATTTTAATTATAACGATTAAAAATAAAAATAACCGCTATAGAGAATAGCGGTTATCATATTCCAGGAATAATTATTCCGGAGTATTATTTGAAATCTTCGATGGCTTTATTAATGGCGTCGATCTGTTTATTAATGCTGGCAGCGTTTTGCGGGCTCTGTTTCAGGAGCTCCATTTTCCTGTTCAGTCCGTCTTTCAGCATCTGGGTTATCATCATTTTAACCTGAGGGTTATTCCCGATCTCTCCTTTTGCCTGGCCCAGCATTTTTGTGATATTTTCGGTAGCTTTCAGGTTGTCGGAGCTCATGATCCAGTTGTATCCTTCTTCTGCGGATTTGCCCAACTCGGGATTCTGGAATTTAATGAAGGGATAAAAAGCAACCAGTTGGGTAATATTTTCCATCTGTGAAGTCACTTTATTTTTAACAATTACCGGCAGCAACTTGCTCATCAGGTCTTCGGAAGCATTTTTCAGGTCGATTTTGTCTGCCAGCGCAGCGGCTCTTGACGGATCAATATCGATAATGGCACTTACCGAACTTCCTCTTACCGCATTGGAAACCGCATTCATGCCTTTTTCAAAAACAGGGATATATTTTTTATCCTTTGTTTTTGCCAGGGCCGAGATGGCTGCAGCCTGCACAAGGGTTTTAGGATCATTGGAGGCCAATTTTTCAACGTCTGCACCCATTGCCTTAAACTGTTCGGCGTTGGAAAGGTCCATCATTTTTAAAGCCTTAATCCTTGTGCGGAAAAAAGTGTCTTTGATCGCCGCAGCCAACAGTCTGGTAGCTGCCGGGTTTTTACCGATCTGATCTTTAATCCCGTTTAACGCTTCATATTTGCTTTTGAATTCTTTTGAGCCCAAAAACTGCATCAGGTTCTGTTCGGGTGTTTTGGTATCGGTGACCTCTGCTACCAAAACGCCGTCTGCATTGATGTTCACCAGATCCGCATTCTTTGAAACATCGAAATTGAAGGTGTTTTTTGCTTCTGCGTTTACCCACACGTTGTATCTTTTCGGCTTACCGTTTTCGTATACATCGATGGCCAATGGAAACTGGAACGGCTGTTCCTGGGTTTGCTCGATGGTAATGGCTACCTGTTTTTTTACCGGCTCAAAACTGTATGTATATTTCAGTTTCGGATTACCGCTTCCGAAATACCATTGGTTGAAAAACCAGTTTAAATCTCTTCCGGAAACCTTCTCAAAGGATAACCTGAGCTGCTGGGCTTCGGCATTTCCGTATTCATAAGTCTTTAAATAATCGTTCATTCCGGCGAAGAAGGCATCGTCGCCCAGATAGTTTCTCAGCATATGGAGAATTCCGCCGCCTTTCTGATAGGTCACCAGATCGAAAACATCTTCACGGGAATCATAATTAAATCTTACCAGGTCTTTCTTAAAATCTCCCGGGTTATGAAGGTACATATTCACATCCGTCATCTGATGGTAATCGGCCTGATCTTTTCCGTACTTGTATTCGTTCCAGAGGTATTCCGAGTAATTTGCAAAAGATTCGTTTACGGTAAGGTTGCTCCAGCTTTCTGCTGTTACCAGGTCCCCAAACCAATGGTGAAAGAGTTCATGGGCAATCGTATCTTCCCAGGTGTTTTCATCAATCAGCTGTCCCGGTTTCTGCAGAATCGCACTTCCGTGGAGGGTTGCCGTGGTGTTCTCCATGGCCCCGCTTACATAGTCCCTTCCGGAGATCTGCGCATATTTTGCCCAAGGGTAATCGTAGCCCAGCTTTTTGGAGAAAAACTCGATCATTTCCGGCGTATTTCCGTAGATCTGCTTTGCATAAGGCTCATATTCCTTTTCGATATAATAATCCACCGGGATGTTTCTCCATTTGTCTTTTACAATGGCATATTCCCCGACGCCCATAAAGAACAGGTAGGTAGAATGCCTTTTATCCATCACCCAATGGTCTGTTCTTAAACCGTTTGATTCTTTTTGGGAATCTTTTAAAATCCCGTTGGAAAGGGTAACGTATTTATCAGGAACGGTCATGTAAATTTCCTGGGTGGTCTTCTGGTTGGATTTGTCAATCGTCGGGAACCAGGCCGATGAAGATTCCGTTTCGCCCTGTGTCCAGATCTGGGTCGGCTTATCGGGATCTGTTCCCTGGGCATTGATGAAATAAAGGCCTTTGGCATCGTTTATTGCCGCACTTCCCTCCTGCTTTACTTCGTTAGGACGTGCCGTATACCTGATGTAAACCGTATAATCCTGGTTTTTCTGGTAGGTCTTATCTAAAGTAATTTTTAAAACATCGTCTTTATAATCGTACTTTAAAGGAGTCTTTTTACCATTTGTTTCCAGAGCGACTTCATGAATGAGCATCCCTTTGGCATCCAGCATGAGTTCGTTGGTCGGATAGAAGAAAGGAGTTGCCGTAAGCCACTCTTCCCCATTCATCTGTTCTTTCTGATAGTCGAAATTCACCTTGAGTTTTGTATGTTTCAGCTCCGTTACTTTGGTATGGGTCGCCCGGTAGACTTTTTCCCTGCCTGAGGTTTCGGTTTGCGCTGCTGCATTTGTGGAAAAGAAAATCCCACCCAATAAAGCAATCGATAAAATGGCTTTTTTCATGTATTTTAAAAATTATTTTTTTGTTAGAATATCAAAAATATCATTCACCAGGGTTTCATAATCTCCTTTTTTGAACTGTTCCTTTGTTTTGGCAAAAGCTTTTTTCAGTTCGCTTTCAGGGTTTTCATCGTCGATGATTTCTACCGAGTCTACACCTTTCATCTGAAGAATGGCATTTTTCAGGGCTTCCAGATCGGCATTCGGTGCTGTATTTATTTTTAAATATTTCATTGTTTTATTCTTTTGTAAATAGATCTTTTCTTTCGCCCTGCATAATAGCGAACTGTTTTTTCTCCGGGAAAAACTCAACGGTAATACCGGCCGGTGCAAATTTGAATTCCGTATCGGAAACCGGCTCCAGAGGAAATTCACCTTGCCCTGTAGCCTGCGCCATCAATTTTTTATCCCGCATAAAAATATCAAATTTTACCGGTATTCCGGGACTGGTATATTTTCCCGTAAATTTCTGAAGCTCGTTTTCGGGAATATTGAATGTTTTAAAGCTTGGCATCTCAAAGTCGTGTCCGGAAGCCGTCTCCAAAAGATTGATTAAAATGTCGTTCACATCCATATCCGACTGGTTCACGGTAAAAGCCGCTGCTATTTTAAGATCCGGAAAATAAAAGAGCGCCGACCGGAATTCATCAATTCCTCCATTGTGGCCATACCCCCAATATTTCCCGAAAGGAATTTTCGCAAGGCCGTATCCGTAATCGTCTGTAAATGTTTTCATTTTTTCAAAGTTTTCTTTCCGGATCAGTTTTCCCTGTTCAAGCCCAAGCATAAAACTCAACAAATCCCTCGGGGTCGAAATGACATTCCCTGCCCCGATCGGGATGCTCATATCCGTCTCGGAAGAAGCTTTATATTTTCCGTTGGTGTACTGGTAAGATTCCGCCTGGTTTTTTGAAGGATCGATCTTTCCGCCGGCTTCCGTGAGGGTAAGCTTCAGAGGCTTTGCGATTTTGGATTGTAACAGTTCTGCATAAGGTTTCCTGTATACTTTTTCCAGAATGAAGCCCAGCAAAATATAGTTGGAGTTGCTGTAATCGTATTTTGTACCCGGTTCGAAGTCGCTGCCGTATTTTTTGATGATACCGATCAGGCTGCTTTCCGTCTGCGGTTTCGTATTATACTGCAGGTATCCCGGATCATTGGTAAGATTATGGATTCCTGAACGGTGCTGCAACAGCTGTTCAACGGTAATTTTGGCCGCATTGGGAATTTCCGGATAAAAATCTGACAGTTTAGTATCCAAAGCAACCTTCTTTTCTTCGATCGCTTTCATGATCAGCACCGCGGTAAAGGTTTTGCTGATGGATCCGATACGGTATTGGGTATTGACATTGGCTTTCTGCTGTTTCCCGGCATCTGCCCATCCTACTACTTTTATGAAGGTCGGACGGTCGTTTTCCGCCAAGGCAAAACTTCCCATTACTTTGTGATGCACATAGAGTGAGTCGAGATAATTTCCCAGCTTTTCTTTTACGTTCTTCTGCGAAAGGGCTATCCCTGAAATGCCGATGGCCGAAATAAGAAATAATTTTTTCAACATATCCTTGAGATTTACCGATAAGTTGAAAGATTTCAGAAGATGTTACAAAAAAGTGAAGTTTTGGGCTTCACTTTACTTATTTTCATTAAGAATATTTTTTAATCGTATTGGGTTCTGTTTACAGTGCCAGAATAATTTAATCACAATTTCATTTTTCCTGACTTCATAAAACAGTTTAATCTGTTTTTTTCCGATGAGTGTATATTTTAGGTCCGGAAAGTTTTCCAAGGATGGATGTTTTACAATATCATCCGTTATTGTCTTTCTGAACTTTTCAATATCGTTTTTTAAAACATTAATCTCTTTTACAGTCCATCTTATTTTCAGGAAATCAATAATTTCATCCAGCGATCTTTTTGCCGTTTCAGAAATCGTTATTTTCATTTTCCGTCAAATATTTTATTTAATAAATCATCGGTCAGTTCCTGAGTTTTTCCGTTTTTATAATCATTCTCACTTTGCTCCATTACTTTTGCAAAATATTCTGAATTCTCAATTTCTTCCCAGGAATATGTTTTCTCATCATCAGAAACTTCAATATTTCGAATGCCTTTTATCTGCGATAAAAGTTTTTTAATGAACGGAACGTCTGCGTATTCATCTAAACTGATTTTAATTTCCATAACTTCAGGATTTAGGGTAAAGTTAATTAAAATTATTTAAAAATCAGATAGCTACCGGAGCTTTAATTCCCGGATGCGGATCATAATTCTCCAGCGTAAAGTCTTCAAAATCAAAATCAAAAATATTTTTGATCTCAGCATTAAGCTTCATTACCGGAAGCGGTCTCGGTGCTCTCGAAAGCTGCCTCTGAACCTGCTCAAAATGATTGTTGTAAATATGAACATCCCCGAAACTATGCACATAATCCCCTACTTCCAGATCGCACACCTGCGCGACCATCATCAGCAATAAGGCGTAGCTGGCAATGTTGAAAGGAACACCGAGAAAAACGTCGGCACTTCTCTGGTACAGCTGAAGCGACAGTTTCCCGTCCGCTACATAAAACTGGAATAAGGCATGGCAGGGTGCCAACGCCATATTCGGGATTTCTGCAACGTTCCAGGCCGAAACGATCAGCCTCCGGGAGTCCGGATTCTTTTTGATCTGATCGATCACCTCCGTGATCTGGTCCACCACCTTTCCGTCTGCGCCCGTCCAGCTTCGCCACTGGGCACCGTAAACCGGCCCAAGGTCTCCGTTTTCATCCGCCCATTCGTCCCAGATGGAAACTCCGTTGTCTTTCAGGTATCTGATGTTGGTATCGCCTTTAAGAAACCAAAGCAGTTCATAGATAATGGATTTCAAATGCACTTTTTTGGTCGTTACCAAAGGAAACCCTTCGGACAGGTCATACCTCAGCTGATAGCCGAAAACACTTCTGGTCCCGGTTCCGGTCCGGTCGGTTTTATCGGTTCCATTGTCTAAGATATGCTGTAAAAGGTCTAAGTAGTTCTGCATGTTGAAAGGTAATTTTGAAGATTCAAATTTAAAGATATAATCCGGAAATATAATAAAAAAAGCATCCATTTTGACGGACGCTTTTGATCATTTGTGAAAAATATTTCGGTTAGACAGCAGTATATCCCCCATCCACAAGATAGTAACCTCCTGTCATGAAAGAAGATTTGTCTGAACTCAGAAACAATACCAGTTCCGCTACTTCTTCAGGTTTTCCCAATCTTCCCATCGGATGTCTGGCGATCAATGCTTGTTTCATATCTCCACTGGCACTTTCCAAAAGCGGTGTATCGATATAGGCCGGACCTACGGCATTGCAACGAATATTTTTCTGCGCGTATTCCGCACCGATATTTTTTGTAAGCCCTACAACCGCATGTTTTGCTGCGGTATACGCTGAAGAAAGCGGTGCCGCTACCGTTCCATGAATAGATGCCATATTGACGATGATACCGCCTCCGTTTTTCTCCATCTGTTCAAGTTCGTATTTACAGCCATAGAAAACGCCATCCAGGTTGACGCTTAAAACTTTTCTCCAGCTATCCAGGCTATAATTTCCGGTAAGTTCCTGCTCACCGCCGATTCCGGCATTATTGCAGGCAATATCCAGTTTCCCGTATCTTTCCACGGTTTTTTTAACAAGAGCTTTAACATCTTCCGCATGGGATGTATCCGCTTTTATGAAAATTGCTTCTCCTCCCTTCGACCTGATTTTTTCGACGGCCTGATTCCCGTTTTCCTCGTTGATATCGGATACGATTACTTTCGCACCTTCTTCTGCATACAATTCAGCAATAGCCAGTCCGATTCCCGATCCTGCTCCTGTCACCAATGCGACTTTATGATCTAAAATTCCCATATTGATAAAATTTTAATTATTTTATTATCTTGCTATTGATAAAGTTACGGGAAAATCCAGGTTGTTTTTTGAATTGGCAGGATAAAGTTTTCTTAAATTATCCGGTGAAATATTAAATATCTTAAATGAGAGATATTCTGTATAAGCAATAGAAATTTTGTTTAGCTAATGTTTACTTTTAAATTGATTTTAATACAGATTTTGTTACCAGATTCCCTCAATGGTCTGGCTGATGGCATTTACAAAAAAATTCTGTCCCGTGGTTAATCCTGCCATCGCTTTTACCAGAGGAGATTCGGCAGAAACCGTCATAATTTTCCGGTTCTCGGATATAATCTCACCAACGGATGCCGAAATATAAAACAAGCCTTTGTCTGTTTTTACCAAGGCTCCCTGCTGTACTTTTGCAGAGGGTTCTCCGTTAATTTTTTGAACCAGCAACTGCTGTTGCAGACATTCATTCAGTTGACGCTGAAGGTTATTGATTTCCTGCTGAAGCATTTCGCGGCCCGTTTCGTATTTATCTCCCATTGAGCTCTTGGTGTCATTGTTCGATGTTCGGGTTTCCTCGATAAGACTTTCAAATTTCTGAATTTTATCGGCGATTTTTGTTTTTACGGCAGTTAATATTTTTGATTTATCCATAGAGCGCTTTTTCATTTAACATAAGATAACCAAATGTAATTAAAATTAATACAAACGTTCGGTATTCCTATAATAAAAATCTCCGCCTTTTCAGACGGAGACGGGTTTATTTTCATTTTATCTTTCAAAAACAGCGAAATCGCCGGGCCTGAAACTGAAGGCTTTTCCTTCGTCGAAATTTCTTCTGGTCTTATCGAAAACATTTTTGAATGAACCCGATACCTGATGATCTTCAATATTGAAATCCACCAGCTCTTTGGACATATTTAAAACGACCAGAACTTCGTTCTTCCCATTCTTCCGGACATATGCCAGGATTTTATCGTTGGCCGTGGTATTCAGCAGATAAGTGGCAACACTTGAATCCCCTCCTCTCAGAGCCGGATTGGAGGATTTAAGATCCAGCAGGGTTTTATAGAAATCGGCCATCTGATAGGTTCCGTTCCATTCAATCGGATCTTTTTCAAAGAATTCCAGGCGTTTCATGTTCGGCAGTTCCTGTCCGGAATACAAAAGCGGAACTCCGTTCCAGGTGGCGGAAAACACGGCCATCGGTTTGGTAATGACGCCGTACTTTTCATATTCGGTACCGTTCCAGGAGTTTTCGTCATGGTTGGTGGTGAACCAGGCACGCATGGAATTGTCGCCAATCGCGGAATATTTTTTTAAGAGATCCGTAAGCTCATGAAGGGGTTCGTTGTTTTTGTAATAATCCGCCGATTTGTGCATCCATTTCCAGGAATAGCTGGCGTCGAATACCTTACCGTAATCGGGATTTTCCAGTTCGTCATATTCTCCCAGCCAGAACAGCGGCTTCACTTTTTCCACTTCAGGGCGGGCCTGCTCCCAGAAATCCACTTCCACCCAGGAAGCCAGATCGCAGCGGAAGCCGTCGATATTGGTTTCTTTCACCCAGTATTTCATGGCATCGATCATGGCCAGGCGCATTTCCTGATTTTTATAATCCAGTTCGATGATATCATCCATTCCGGAGGCGCGATGGAAACTGCCGTCCGGATCTTTCAGGTAAAATTCGGGATGGGTTTTTGTCCAGATGTGGTCCCAGCCCGTATGGTTGGCCACCCAATCCAGAATAACCTTTAAGCCCAGACGGTGCGCTTCATTCACCAGGTGCCTGAAATCATCCAGCGTGCCGAATTCCGGGCTGACGGAAGTATAATCCGAGGCCGCATACTGGCTGCCCAGGCTTCCTTTTTTATTCAGCTGTGCAATCGGCGTGATGGGCATAAACCAAAGGGTTTTCACGCCCATTGATTTCAGCCGCGGCATTTCTTTTTCAAAAGCCCTGAACGTTCCTTCTTTCGTGTATTGTCTTAGGTTGACTTCGTAGATATTCGTAGTATGCTTCCAGTTTTTAGGTAAATCCGTCATGTCTTGCGTTGCTTTTTGGGTAGTGGCGCAGGACACAAGTCCCAAACCCATTACCGCCATTAAAATTAATTTCTTCATTAATTCTCTTTTAACAAAAATAGGAATTGTGATCGGAAAACAGGAAAAGCAGCTATAAAATTTACAAAGTAATTGTATGAAAGGCATAAGCGCGGACGCTTGCGCTTACAGAGGTAGAAAGCTGAGCAGAATAAGGACACAAACAAGATGCTCGTACCAGTATTGGGATACGAACAATATGCCCGTACCGCTGTCCGGATTATTTTTGAATGAGTTGCTGTAATTTTTCCATCATATCATCCTTTTCTCTCAACATTCTTTCGTAAAGTGCTATTTTTTCATCATGAAGCTCGATAATTTTTTCTACGGGATGGAAATTAGGGTTATACTGTACAACAGAGGGCTGAGGGCAGTTTTCAAAAGTAATATTGGAGATCACATTGATGGTTTTTTCCTCATCAAAGTTTTTGAATGCCTCCACAGGAATTCTCAACACTTCAGAAATCTGCTGAAGCAACGGATCTTCAATCTGTTCCTTCTGTTCCAGCATTGAAATCTTTTTCTGGTTCCAGTCGTTTCCCAGATCGAAAGCCAGTGCTTCCTGTTTAATGCCAAGCATTTCCCTGAACCGTTTTACGTTTCTGCCCTGATGTATTTTCTGTTCCATCTGTTGTTTTTTAATTGATTGAAAAATTGAAAGTAAAGATAAAGAAATATGGTAAAAAGCAAAAATCTGTTCGTGAATAAAATATCCGTATTTCCGATGCGGATGTTCACGTCAGTGTTATTACAAACCGTAATTCCCTTAAAATGACTGCCATCCTAGCCCCGATTGCCGCGGCATCCTTTTTTTTGGAAGTGGGAAAAGAAAGGAAAAAAAAAAGATACAGCAGAAAGCGGGAAAAAGCTGCAAACAGGAATGGTAAGTGATAAATGATGGTTGATGATCGATGGTTGATATTTCTTCATATAAAAAGCCCCGAATTTTCATTCAGGGCTGTATATTTTTAGATGTTCCGGTTATCTTTCGTCGTCGTTGTCTTCTTCATCGTCGAACACATCGTCGTTGTAGTCTTCTTCTTCATCGTCATCAAAGGCATCGTCATCTTCGTCGGCAAAGTTGCCGGTAGCCCCGAAATCGTCTTCGAAGCCGAAATCGTCCTCCATCAGCGGCATGGCCGATTTCTTTTTGGATCCTCCGGTGCTGCTTTTGCTTGGTGCCTTTAACGGAACGTTTCCGAAACGGTATACGGTAATCGGGTAATTCACGCCTTTCGTTTCTTCGATCACTTCCACCAATTCGCAGAAAAACTCCCAAAGGTCTAAAAGTCCGTACTGGAACTGAGCTTTATCTCCCGTTTTTCCGAAAGCCTCATCGATGTATACATCCGACATAATTTCGCCGTCTCCATCATCGCTCATATCTTCCAACGGAACACTTTTAACGATCGTTCCGTCCTCTTCCAGCAGGTTAAAAGTAGAAAGCTCGTCTCCCTGGAGGCTGAACGCACTTTTTATTCCTAAATGTAAGTTCCACAGCGTCTGTTTTCCTTTAACTTCGATATCCCGGAAAATATCTTCTTTCGCATCTAATATTACGCGGATTTTGTAAACCATCAGTTTAAATTACTTTTTTGCCTTTATTATTATGATAAATCTCTCTTGCAAATATAAAATAAATGAGATGTGACAAAAAAATATTTCAGGATTTTTTAAATTATTTTTTTTCCTTACATTTTGCCCGAATTATTTATTTTTTTCGAGCATAAAGCTGAATTTTGTTCCTTCCAGGTAGACACTTTCGACGGTAATATTTTCGTTATGCGCTTCCAGGATATGCTTCACGATGGCCAGCCCCAATCCGGAACCGCCTTCCCTTCTGCTTCTGCTGGTTTCCACCCGGTAGAATCTCTCGAAAATCCTAGGCAGGCTTTCCGATTTTATTCCCATCCCGTTGTCGATGACTTCGATCAGCACTTTATTTTTGAGGATGCTTGTCTTTACGACCACTTTTGCTTCCTGACGGTTTGCGTAATGAATGGCATTTGAAATCAGGTTAATGAAGACCTGGGATATTTTCTGCTTGTCTGCCTCCACAAAAATCTGCGGCTGCAAAGTCTGGATCTGCATGGTAGCATTGTGCTTTTCCGCTTCAAGATCCAGCAGGTCGAAAATTTCCTTGATAAGCAGGTTAACGTCAAAGCGGGATACGGTAAGGTTGATCTCTCCTGCTTCCAGTCTGTTGATCATATCCAGATCGGTAACGATGGCAATTAACCGCTCCACCGATTTATCAATTCTTTCCAGGTACTTATCACGGATCGTCAGGTTATCCACGCCTCCGTCGCGCAGGGTTTCCACATAGCCCTGGATGGAAAAAAGCGGCGTTTTGAGCTCATGGGAAACATTGCCGATGTATTCTTTCCGGTAGCTTTCCATTTCTTTCATCATATCAAGCTCCGTTACTTTCTGCTGGTTGAGGTCTGAAAACCGCTCGCCCAGTTCTTTAATGGTAATATTCTCATTGTCATCATGAACGATTTCCTGCGGCAACAGCTGGGACAGTCCGCGGACCTGCTTCTTGCCGTAGTAGTTGAAGAGCAGTTCCAGCACCATGTAGTTGATGATAAAAATAAGGATGAGGCAGACGAAAAGCCCGATTTTAAAGAATGGGGTGTTGTAATAAAGATCCTTCAGCGAATCGAAGGTGATCACTAACAAAAACATCACCAATGTCAGAAGACAAGAGGCGACGAAGGTAAGCCTGTAAAATTTCAATTTTACAAAGTTTTAGGGGTTATGGATATAAAGATAAGGATTGAAATTGAGTATTAAACAATAAGTTTATACCCAATTCCTTTTAATGTCTGGATTGTATTGATGCCCAGCTTTTCTCTAAGTCTTCTGATGTGTACGTCGATGGTTCTTTCACCTACGATTACATCATTTCCCCAGACTTTTTCCAGGATTTCTTCTCTTTTGAATACTTTCTCGGTGTTTGAAGCCAGGAGGTACAACAGGTCAAATTCTTTCTTCGGAAGCAGGAACTGCTGCCCGTTCTTGGAAACCCTGAAGTTGTCTTTATCAATCACCAGATCTCCGATTTCAATCAGCTTGGCGTTGTCTGAAACCTGAGAAGTAAGCTGTAACAGAGCATTTACTTTGGAAATAAGAATTTTCGGTTTGATGAGCTTAACGATGTAATCGTTTGCACCTGCCTGAAAACCGGCCAACTGGGAGAACTCTTCGCTTCTTGCGGAAAGGAAAACGATAAGTGTTTTCTGGAGTTCTTTGATTTTGCGGAGTTCCTGGCAGGTTTCGATCCCGTCTTTTTCGGGCATCATCACATCCAGTAGGATCAGATCGGGGATAATTTCCTTCGCTTTGTCGATACCTTCGTTACCGTTGGTGGCTGTATAAATATCATAGCCTTCCTTTTCTAAATTGTAAGACAGAATCTCTAAAATATCCAGTTCGTCGTCTATTAAGAGGATTTTCTTTTGGTTCATTTTCAATTTTTACACGTCAAAGTTAATAATATTTTAATCACGGTTTAACAAAACGGGGATCGTTCACATAAAGTTAACAATTATATCCTTTTCTTAATGTTTAGTTAAAAAAAAATTAAATTTCCCTAAACCATCTACCCCAGGGATTCTTTATTTCTTTGCACCGAAAGAATTTAGTAAAAAAGAAATGAATTTTAGAAAACTCAGTATCGCAGTTTTGTTTTTAACGACGTCCGGAACTGTACTTTACGCTCAAGAGACCAAAAATGACACTGTAAAAAAAGAGAAGAAAATCGAAGGTGTAATACTCCGCGGAAGCAGCAGCCGGAAAACGGAAACGGCCGTGCTGATGGAACAGAAAAAAGCCATTATCCAGAAGCAGGCGGTAAGTGCAGAAGAAATTTCAAGAAAAGGGATTTCCAATGTGGAGCAAGGTCTTACGAAAGTAACCGGGATTACCACTGTAGAAGGAAGAGGTCTTTTTGTAAGAGGTCTTGAGGAGCGTTACAATTACCTCCTGATCAATGGTCTTGGATCTCCTTCCAACAACCCTTTTCAGAAAATCATTGCTTTAAAGCAGTTCCCTACAGACGTAGTGGGTAAGCTTAATATCTATAAAACTTTCAATTCCAACCTTTACGGAGATTTTGCAGGGGCTACTTTCGATATCGAAACCTTAACGATCGATAAAGCATTCTCCAAAGTAGAATTCAGTGTTGGTGTTAATACATTAAGCACCTTCAGAAATAATTTTAAAATTGCTGAAGGTTCTACAGGCATCGATGCTTATCTGGGATTAAACTCAAGAGACCGCAGGCTTCCGACAGAAGTAAGAGACTACAGGCCAAACAGCTACAGTTTTACAAAAGAACAATCATTAAATTCTTTTAAAGACTCGTGGAATGTAAAAAATATCAAAACGATACCTAATACAAGCATAGGCTTTACCACCGTACAGAAATTCAAGGCAGGTGAAAGCGGAACGCTCGGACTATTGCTTTCCCTGAATCAGGGTTCAAAATATGTTTACAGAGAAGGTGACAATAATCAGTTCAGAGATAACGGACAAAAGGTTGAATTAAGTAATTTATTAACCAAGGAAAGCTACGTATATGAACTTGAATCTTCCGCACTATTTGGTTTAGGGTATAAGAATAAAGGCACAAACGTAAATTTAAATGCCATTTATCTTCAGAATTCTGCAAATATTATCGAAGACTTCAGCGGGTATAAAAATTTCATTAATGAAGATGTCCGTTTTTTCAGAACGAACCAGCAGGATATTTCAAGATTTCTTGATCTTCAGTTAAACGCTTCTCAAAAATTGGGAGAACGTCATTTATTTAAAGCCGGAGCAAGCTACGTAATGAATAATTACAGCCAGCCGGACAGAAAAATATTTGAGCTTACCATGCCTACGGATTTCAATAATGCCGTGTTTTCTTATGGGGGCAACAACCTGATCAGACAATACCTGGATGTTGACGGTAAATTCTATGCATCGGCTTATGGAGAGTATTCCGTATTTCTTGGAAACAAAGGTGAACGCAAAGATTACCCTTTACAGTTGACTGCCGGATACAACGGTTTCGCTGACCTGAGAAAAAATTCTTACCGTTTCATTTTTGGTGTTCCCAACTTTCAATTTGCAAACACCCCGGTTAATGTAAACGTTGATAATATTCAGCCTACCTTAGACAATTCCATCAATAACAACCGATTGTACTATAGAGAAGGTTCCGATGCCTATTCTTATTTATCCAATATTTATCAGTTTGTAAATGCAGGATATGTTCATGCCGACTACAAACCTACGGACAGCTGGGATATTTTAATTGGCGGACGATTTGAAAACGATATGCGTATTATCCGGTATAATGCTCCCGGTGCTTCAGACAGACGTACACTGGCTCCGAAGATGAATTATTTCCTTCCTTCCCTTTCCGTGAAGAAAGCACTGGATACTAAAAACAATCTCAGATTATCCCTAAGTAAAACCGTTACCCGCCCTATCCTGATTGAAACCATGCCGATCGAATATATCAATCCTGATAACACTTCCGTAAGGGGTAATGAAAATATTAAAAACAGTGAAAACTATAATATTGACCTGAAGTGGGAACATTACCCTTCCGCTAAAGAAATGTTTGCGGTAAACCTTTTTGCAAAAAGACTTGATAACGCCATTGAAAAATCCATAGCACCGTCAGGAAATGCAAGCGGTGTGGTTATCACGTTCTATAATGCAAAAAGAGCAACTTTAGCAGGTATTGAACTGGAAGGAATACTAAGCTTAGGAAGGCTGTCGGAAGCATTGGATAAATTTACATTTGGTGCCAATGCAACCTTTATGTATTCTGATGTTACAAGAAGTGAAGATCAGCTAAAAACAGAAAGGCCGAATATTGCAGGATTTACGGATGACCAGCTCCACAAAAGAGGTTTACAGGGTGCTGCGCCTTATACCATCAATGCCGATCTGAAGTATGAATTCAAAAATTCCAGAAATTTAAGCAGTACATTATCCCTCGTCTATAATGTTTCGGGTCCAAAAATTTATGCCGTAGGAGGATCCGGTACCGATAACTATTATGAAAAACCATTCAACCAGCTGGATTTCGTTTACCAGAATCAGATCGATAAAAACTGGAACATCAAATTTAGAATACAAAATATGCTGAACAGCAAATACAGGGTTGAATTAGGTGACAACAGCTATTATCCGGTTGATACAAAAGGTAATTACGCACTTAACAGCTATTTCAACGGGGTAAACTTCAACTTTACAGTAGGCTATACATTCTAAAATCAGTAAAAATTAATCTTAGTATAAAATGAAAAAGAATCTTTTAACTTTATTCTCTCTTACACTCGCTTTAAGTGTAACTCTATCCTCTTGTTCTATTGATATCAATGACGGAGATAACGGTAACGGTACAGTAAATACGCCTGGAACTACTGAAAGCGTTCTTAGCGGAAGCGGAACTCTTTCCGGGACAATTACTAAAGATATTTTAATTAAAAAAGGAACTTATATTTTAGACGGTGTTGTAAAAGTAACCAACGGAGCGACAATTACTATTGAAGCGGGTGCTGTTTTCAACGCTGTAACAACCAAATCCAGCAGCCTGGTCATTCTTCAGGATGGTAAAATTAATGCAGTAGGTACAGCTTCTGAACCGATCGTTTTTACCACGACTACCAAAACACCTGGTGACTGGGGAGGAATCACATTATACGGGAATGCTCCTATTAAAGCAGTAAATGGCTTATCCCAGGCACTTTCTGAAGACGGAAACAGTGTATATTACGGTGGGAATGATGCCAACTCCAATTCCGGAACCATGAAATTCGTACGTGTGGAATATGGAGGTAAAAAAATCAATGACGGTACTTCCGAAACCAATTCCATGACCTTCTATGCCGTTGGAGCCGGAACAACTCTGGAAAACCTGGTAACTTACAAAGGAACAGATGACGGATACGAATTCTTCGGAGGGACTGTAAGTGCTAAAAACATTGTTTCTTACGGAAACTTTGACGATTCTTTTGACTGGCAGGATGCCTGGAGCGGGCAAAACAATACGAACTGGTATGCATTCCAGACCGGAACAGGTAACTTTGGAATGGAAGTAGAAGCTTCTGCAAATGTGGATAATACAGCTCCCAAAATCTCCAATATTACTTTAATCAGAGATAACAATACGAATCCTGAAGTTGCAGGTTCTGTAGAAATTTCAGCGATTCAGTTCAAAAGACAGGGAACCGGGATTTTCTCCAATGTCTACATCAGTGGCTATAAAAACATGGGAGGTAAAAGTGCATATGCAGTCCTGATCCAGGATGATGCTACCAATACCAACCAGGTTGCTGCCAACAAAGTGGTTGTATCACCTATCAACTATGTAAATTCCGATAACGCAGGCGTTTGGGGATATGCTCAGACAAACGGTGGAAAAACATTTACCAATAGCTCTACCGTAACTAAAGTTTCCCTTACTCCAGGAGCATGGGCTACCGTAGACGGAGTAAACCTTTTGGCAGGATTACAATAAACAGTAATTAGTTTCTTCATATTAAATTTTAAAGAGTCCGTCTCACAACTAGTGAAAACGGACTTTTTTTATGATTTTTCTCGACCTCCTGTCCGAGAATGATTTTCGTACAGTCGATTCTCAACCCACATTATTGAGTTGTGAGACTCGTTCTTTGCCTGTAAGAATAACGGATGTTTGCAGAATAGTATTGGGAGATACCCGGAAAAATGGTAATTTGGTCTTTTAAAAGACGTTGTCTAAAAATATCTTATAAAGAAGTAATCTGAAATAGTATGAAAAAAAATTTTTTATCTATACTCGCTGTAGTGTTTGTTTCCGGTTCTACACTGGTCGTTAATTCCTGCAGCAAAGACGATGATGAAATTGCAACCACCGCCGTGGTAGGAATTGCCCAGGATCCCAACAACTTTAAAGGAGAGGTTACCGGCGGACAGGTTGTTACCCTGGATCCGACCAAAGTCTATGTGCTGAACGGGTCCGTACGGGTAAAAGACGGCGGAAAGCTGGTGATTCCCGCAGGAACAAGGATTGTGGCCACAGCAACGATTTCCTCATACATCCTGGTAGAACAGGGCGGGCAAATCTATGCCAACGGAACTCCCGCTTCACCGGTTTCCTTTACTTCATCGGCTGCTACTCCCGGAACCTGGGGTGGCGTAATCATTTGTGGAAAAGCACCGATTAATACAGGAACTACCAGCACTTCTGAAATCGGAACCGCTATATACGGAGGAACTTCAGCAACGGATACCTCAGGATCTTTAACCTATGTACGGATTGAAAATGCAGGCGCTAACTTTTCAACAACGGTAAAGTTCAATGCGCTTTCCCTGTTCGGAGTGGGCAGCGGGACCAAAGTGGAAAATATCGCTTTGGTGAATGGTGCTGAAGACGGAATCCAGCTGTACGGCGGGACGGTAAATGTATCCAATATCGTTTCCGTAGCGAATGAAGACGATGCTTTTGTCTGGACCGACGGATGGGCAGGCACTGCCAATTTCCTCTTTACCCAAAGGAAGACTAATGGTACCGGAAACACCGGCATCAAAGGCATGAACAATGCTTCCAACTCCGCGGCTGTTCCGGTTTCAAGCCCCATCCTTAAAAACATCACCCTTCTTGGCGGAACTACAGGAGAATCCAATGCCATCAGTTTATCTTCCGGAACGCAAGCCAACTTTGATAACGTGGTGATTTCAAACTGGGCGAAAGGGTTCAATATCACCGGAGATGCTACCGTCACCTATCTGAACGGACAAAGTAAAATTACCAACGTATTTTTTGACACGAATGTGACCAGCAAAATCACTGCGACCTCAACCGCAGGAGCCAGCGTTACCCTGCTCAGCAATACCTATACGGAAAAATCCGACGCCACCGGTGCCGGAAATAAAACGGGAAATCCTGCTTGGGCGATTGGATGGTCCGGGTTGCTGTAAAATTAAACTTGGCAGGCTAAGATTTGTTTGCTGTGCAACAATATTTTTTCTCCGGTTGATTTATCGTGGCTTATAAGATTTATTGAGTTTATAGTTAAGACCTACCGCAATTGCGGTGGGTCTTATTTTATTAACCGGCACAAGCGAGGGGCATCGTCCAGAATCCCCAGATCTGACGCTGTTCTGCAAGCAAAACTGTAATTGTAATTTTCCTGTAATCTTCACAAAAAATGGTCGATGCCTATCCAGAATTGGGGTATTGTTCTCAACCAATTTATGCTTATTTTTGAAGAAAGGCTCAGATTATAAAATATAAGCCCTAATTTTTTAACTTACACACTTTGTGGGAGAGTGTCAATATATTTTTCTTTTAAATATTCAAAGATTTCTTCCTCTTCAATGCCTTCAAGTTCAGTTAATTCTTCTTTTTCTTCAGTTGTCATTTTTGAATATTCATCTAATGACAATATATTTATAACAGTATTTAGATCTAAATTCATAATTTTAATGTGTTAAAGTTGCAGCTAGATCAAGTGCATCCTGAAATGGTGATATTATGGTCTGAGTAGGGTCTGCTCTGTAAAATGTTCTGATCTCCCTTAAGTCAATTCTTCCAATAAAAATATCTTGAGTGTTAGTATTAAACTTCACTAAAAATTTGCCTACGGTTTGTTCTTGGATATGAGCATCAGATTCTCAAGCAAATGATTTTGCAAATTTTAAATATTGAATTTGTGAAATTCACCAAATTTAGCCCCCTGTTTTAAGAAATGTGGAACAAGTTTTCCTTTTAAAAATCCTTTCCATATTATATCGCAGTTATTATGCACTAAAATTCCCCTCTTCAGAAATATAATAATTATAGTCGTCTTTTACCTTAGATTTATAAAAAAGAGTAGCCTAAACTACTCTTATATCTAATTTCTAATAGCAAATTGTAAAATGTTCAAGACAGCATACCAAGTTGACTTTTCAAGATCCAATCTAAAATTTGTATTATCCTTTTTTATTATTTGTATACTATTACACTCATAATTACTTTTTCCTTCCTTAAAAATTTCAGGAACTTCGATTTTTTTAATATCATCAAGTAAAACTTTTGTAGAATTGTTAATTAATCTGAGATCTGTAAGAATCCAAAAATTATCAATTGAAGAAAAGAATCCTAAAATTGGTTTTTCATTTCTTAAGTAAAAAATACTAGTATTTAATTGTTTTTTATATCACTTTCTAAATTTTCAAATAGATTTGTTTTAAAAAAGTCTTGCTTTATTCTATTAAAT